>JBPOIW010000080.1:0-66865 GCA_052034165.1 Planctomycetota bacterium
ATCAGAACCGAAAGAACGATCATCCGCCCGGATGGCAAACCATCTGGAGAGGCTGGCATGAACTTCAGGCAATGCTCTGCGGCGCTGATGCCATGAAAATAATGAATAAATGTGGTTAAACCTAAGCCATCACCCTCTGCCGACTTACCTCAAATTGCGAGGACAGCTATTCGTGACTTCCAATGACTCCCAATCCGAGAATGGCATATTCCTGGCATATGATTCACCAGCGTCTTTTGCATTCCAATGCCTGCTGAGGGTTACGCTCTCAGAGGGCCACCGCAGGCTGGCTTAGTTCCCTGGCGACGCGAACAAGGCCCGCAGCATCCAGTCCGAGGTCGGCCAGAAGTTCATCGCGGTCGCCGTGTTCAACGAACGAGTCCGGAATTGCCAGAATTCTAAAGCGTTCCGTGTTAAGGCTCAGTCGGTTGGCCGCTTCCAGGACGGCACTTCCGAAGCCGCCCAGTGCCGCGTTTTCCTCGATTGTAATCACAAAGCCTGTCCCCGCCGCCTTCGCTATCACTTCTTCGTCGATCGGTTTGATGAACCTCGCGTTAACGACTCCTACGTTCAGTCCCAAAGCCATCAATTGCTCAGAAGCGGACACTGCCTGGGAGAGCATTGTCCCGCAGGCGATGATCGTTCCATCCTGGCCCCAGGAAAGCACCTCAGCCTTTCCAAGTCTGACAGGAGCGACATCACGCTGGACTTGTTCCACTTTGGTTTTCGGATACCGAATCGATACCGGAGAGGCGCTTTGCAGAGCAAAATCCAGCAGTGGTCGCACTTCCAGTTCATCGCCAGGTGCCGTGACGATCATGTTCGGGAAGATTCGCATATAGCTGTTGTCAAACACACCATGATGAGTCGGTCCATCAGGGCCGCATAGTCCAGCACGATCAAGGCAAAAGATGACCGGCAAGTTCTGAAGAGCGACCTCCTGAAAGATCTGGTCAAAACTCCGCTGCAGAAAGGTGCTGTAAATGTCCACAATGGGCTTCATCCCGGACTTGGCCATGCCTCCGGCAAACGCGACGGCGTGGCTTTCACAAATCCCGGTGTCAAAAAAGCGATCAGGGAACTCGTCGCGAATTCGTTCCAGCTTGTTGCCTGCACACATAGCGGCTGTCAGTACGCAGACTTTTTCATCCTCGCTCATGGCCTCGTGAATCGCGTCCGAGACGATCTCAGTGTAAGAAATCTCTGATGATTTCTTCACGGGGACGATTTCATTCTCCGTATCACGTTTGAAAGGAGACGGCGTGTGAAACTTCACCGGGTCTTTACACGCCGGTTCAAAACCATGCCCTTTTTCTGTGAACACATGCAGAAGAACCGGTCCTTTGACATCGCGAACCATCTCAAGATAGCTGCGAAGTGATTTGATGTCGTGGCCGTCGACCGGGCCGATATAACGAAAGCCCATTTCTTCGAACAACATACCGCCGTGCAGGAACGACTTCAGGGCATCTTTAAAGCCGCCAAGCACCTTTTCAGTGGATTCACCCACGAGAGGCAGTTTGTTCAGCAGCCATGAAACATCCCGCTTCAGTCCGTTGTAAAACGGCGCGACTCGTGCCTTGTCCAGATAACTGGCCAACCCTCCGACGCGAGGGCAGATCCCCATCTTGTTGTCATTCAGAATGACGAGCAGGTCTTTTTTCAGCCCTGCGGCATTGTTCATAGCCTCGAACACGATTCCGGATGGCAATGCGCCATCGCCGATAACTGCGACGCTTTTGCGGCCATCTTTAAACAGCAAGTCATCTGCCGCCTTCATCCCAAGGACCGTCGAAACGCTGCTACCCGCATGCCCGGTTACGAAAAGATCGTAGTCACTTTCCGCAGGATTCGGGTAGCCCATCAGGCCACCTCGACGACGGATGCTGGAGAATTGATCGAATCGCCCCGTGATGAGTTTGTGCGGATAAATTTGGTGGCCCGTATCCCAGATCAAACGATCCTTCGAAAAATCGAATGTCAGGTGAAGCGCAATGCAGAGTTCAATAACACCCAGATTGCTGGCAAAATGAGCCGCACGATCCGAGACGATCGTGAGCAGTGCTTCGCGAATTTCGTCTGAAAGGCTGACCAGTTCTGTGTCGGTTAGGTGGGCCAGATCTTTTGGGGATCGGACGTTGCTGAGTATCTCAAATGCCATTAGTGGTCTCTTTCAACAATGAATCGGGCCAAATCCTTTAGCCATCTGCTGCGGTCCCCAAACACATCAACAGCTCGACACGCTTCCTGAATCAGCTGTTCCGCCTTCTGGCGGCTTTCGTCAATTCCAAGCAGGCCCGGGTAGGTTAGCTTTCCAAGATCAACATCACGACCGGGCTTTTTACCGAGTTTCGTCTGTTCCCCAGTTACGTCCAGCAAGTCATCTGCGATTTGAAACGCCAGGCCAATACAGTGTCCGTACTGGCGAAGCTGGTTTCGGCTTTCAGAATCGGCGGATGCACAGACCGCGCCAAGTTCCAGTGCTCCTGCAATCAGAGCACCGGTCTTCATTTTATGAATTCTTGTGAGTTCTACTACGCGAGACTCTGCTGTTCGGTTGGAATCGATCGTCACGAAATCTGAATTTGGCGAACCCGGAGATTTTGATTCCGCCGGAGAACCCAGCAAAACCGCCTGCTCAGCAACCGTTGTTTTGTTGATGCCGCAACTGGCATTTGCAGTCATCTCTGAAAGCAATGCAGAGTTCTCTGCTCGGACAAACGAGCCTCGTTCCGCCTCAAGGTCAAGTACCTGTCCCCCGACCATCCCGCTTCCGCCAGCGGCTGAAGCAAGAATACGAATCAGTTCAGCAATCTGTCCCGAAGACAACGGAGTGGACGCCACCGTTTCAAAAGCGCAGGTCAGCAGGCAATCGCCCGCCAGTACTGCAAGAGCCTCACCAAAGACCTTGTGACTTGTCGGTCGGCCTCTTCGAAAATCATCGTCATCCATGGATGGCAGGTCATCGTGAATGAGCGAGTAGGTGTGAATCATCTCGATTGCGACCGCGGCGGGGATCGCAGCCTCTGCAGGACCTCCGCAGACTTCGTTCGCCAAAAGCACCAGAACTGGACGAAGTCTTTTGCCGCCCGCCATCAGGCTGTACTCGACCGCTGTTCTGAGGCTATCCGGCCAGTCAGTGTGGGACAACGCAGACCTGAGAGCAGGTTCCACGATTGTTCTGAGGTCGTCCAAATGACCCTGAAAGGTCGTTTTCGTCATGATGGGCTCTGGGTGCCTTGCCACTCGATCCACGTCAGGCGTTCGGGAAATACGACGTTCAGACCGGTCTGAGGAAAACAGATTGAAAATGGACGAAATTGAGAGGTAATGCGGGAAGCGAACCGCAAGTACTCCCTCTCTTTAACTTTATCCCGTTGATAACGCAGCATAACGGTCAGGTGATCCGTCGCCAAAGGCAATCGCTCGGCTTCCCGAGGCCGTGAAAATTCACGTTCCAGTGACCTCACAAAAATACGAGGGGGCTTGTTAGCTGTTCACGGGGCGGGAGATTCCCCCAGTTCAGCGAGTCGTGGCATTGCGGACGTTGATACTTGGGAGACGAAGTCGTTTTTGGCAGGGGCACATGGCTGACAACACTCACAAGGCTGCCAAGTTTGTCTTCCTGAAATAGCGGGTGCCATTATGGCCTTTTTCTTCGGGCTTTCTTGGGTGTCGTATTGGCTGCCTTTTCTCTTCGTTCTTTGTAAGTCGTTTTAATTTATGCGTTTATGTTTTTTGTTTTTGAATTGGAACGTGGGTTGCTGATTGGGCCTCTGAACTGCAAGTAGTGATGGAGCGATCGATGTGATGCTCGTTGCAGTGAATGAAGTCTTCGTTTCGAATGAGGAGCGTTGTCATGAACTGCCAGTCAAAAAGAAACTGCCGAACCAATGTCCTTGAAGAACTGGATCGCGGGTTGAATCAAATTGTCCGGGATGTCTTTAATGCCGAGGCCGTTCCCGCTCGGGCTCCCGCGTTACGGGTTGTCGAGTTTCCGGGAAACTATCTGGTGGAATGCGACCTGCCGGGGGTTCCGACAGACGCTGTTTCCATTCAGGTGGAAGACGGCATGCTGGTGATTGCTGGAGAGCGTGCCGTTCCGCAGGTTCCTGAGGGCGGTACCGTTGTTGTGGACGAGCGACGTTACTCTCGATTTATGCGGCGCCTGCAGTTGTCTAAGGATGCCGATGTCGCCGGGATTGATGCTGAGTACGGCAATGGGGTCCTGAGGGTGACAATCCCAAAACAGGCTGCTGTGATCCCAACGAAAATCCAGATTCGTCAGGTGAACTGATCCCCCCGGATGTTGCCGAGGCGATTGGCTTCGAACCGCTTTCGTCAGAGTGAGCCTTGCAACGCAGTTTTGCGTGCGAGGCTCATTTTCTTTGGCGTTGGTAGATCTCTGCCAGGAGATCTTCAACAGACTTAAATTTCTTGCCAGCCTGCATCACCGTTTCAATTCGTTCACGAGCATCCTGCGGCGCGTGACCAACACTCAGCAGCGCCTCGTAAGTTTCAGACATCAGATCAGACGCAGCGTCCGGGGAATCAGGTATTCGGGCGGCTATCATCAGGGCAAATTTCGTCATTTTGCGACGCAGCTTGGCCACAATTCTTTCGGCCATCGCGGGACCGATTCCGGGCAATGTACTGAGCGTCTTGATATCTTTTTCCTCGATCGCCTCGGCAATCTCTCGCACCGGGCGAATCATCGCCCTCAGGGCCTTCTTTACACCCAGCCCATCGACCGAGCAGACCAGATCAAAGAACTCGAGTTCCGCTTCGTTGGTGAATCCAATAATGCGCGGTGTCAGGCGACCCTGCTGAGGATTGCCTTCGAGATATTCGATGGTCCGGAGGCTAACGTCTTCATCGACTTTTGACTGCAGTTGCCGACGTACAATATCAGGAAGCAGAACTTCGTAGTCGAATCCGCCGATGCGAATTGTTGCACAGAATTCATTGAGTCCTACGAGTTTGCCAGTGACGCGAGTAATCAAACAACACCTCGATCAATTTAAGAACATCTTCGAACATCTGATCGCAAAAGATCACGCCGCGACTCGGACGGAATGGTACAGGCACAACGCCACCGCAGAAGCATCTGCAACGTCGTTGGGTTCAGGGATCTCCAAAAGTCTCAGTTCCGCCTTGATGGCGTGCTGGATCTGATCCTTGGGAGCTTTTCCACTGCCTGTCAGCAATCGCTTGATCTCGGCAGGAGTGTAATGAATGACGGGAAGGCCAGCCTCTACGACTGCCATCAGAATGGCACCACGAGCATGCGCCAGGAGTAACGACGAACGAACGTTCACGGCGTTCGAGAAAATCTGTTCAATGGCCACAATCTCGGGCTTGAGTTCCAGGATGACATCTCGAATGCCTGTCCCGATCTCGTGAACTCGTTGATGAAGTGTAAGTGCCCGCGTTGACTGGATCACTCCTCCCTCTCGGAGTACCGGGCCGCGCGATGTTCTCTCTATCAACGCATATCCTGTACGGTTCAGCCCCGGGTCGATCCCGAGGTACCGAGTTTGAGGTGAAATCAAATTCTGTGTGCGAATCTCAAATGTCATGTTCACATCCCTGTGATCCCGGAAGCGGGGCTGGTTGCTCTGTGAAATCTGCGAAGGGCGGTGGCATACGAAGACTGATCGCTCAAGTCCGGAATCTGCCAAGAAGCACAACAGCGTCGGCGGAGATCGACTCACCTCTTCCAACCGGCCCGACTTTTTCCCCGGACTTCGCTTTGACGTTCAGTTGTTCAGGCGCAACATCCAGCAACTCACTTAGTCGCTGCCGAATCTGAGGCTTCCACACCGACATTCTGGGTTGCTCTGCATGGATCGTACAGTCGAGGTTAATGATTCGCCAACCTTGATCCTGAACGCTCCTCCAGACCGCCTCCAATAATCTCGTGGAATCAGCATCCTTCCATTGCGAATCTGAATTCGGAAACCATTCCCCAATATCACCCTGCCCTGATGCACCAAGTATGGCGTCAATAATTGCGTGCAACAGAACGTCAGCATCGCTGTGGCCGTCAAGGCCGAAAGGAGCATCAGAGATTGAGACACCTCCAATGATCAGCGGACGTCCACAGATGGTTCGGTGGGTATCATGGCCTTCGCCAACTCGCATTTCGTTGAACAAATGAGCGATCATTGAGATCATCCTGCTTGCGGTGAACGGCAACCACTGCCGGTGCGAGTCCCGGTTTATGATTTGAGTTTACCCCTATACTGTCCAGATTGCCTCGATGGTGTTCGTTGACCGAACCTGCCGTTGACTCAGTGTGGCAAAATGCCTTAGTTTTCCGCCTCGCTTTGGGGGAGGTTATTGAAAATCTTTCCGAATCGCGACATCGAATGGACCAGGTTTGTCCCTCTGTAAGTAACCTCTATGTTTTCAGCCCGAGTCTGTGCGGTAGCAACGCTCCTGTTGTTTCTGCCCGGCTGCGCGCTGTTTACGCCAGAGAATTCAAATACATCGGCTCCGTCTTCCGGTATGCCGTGGTCAAAACGCAAATCGGCTTCCATTGTTGATAACGCTCCAACATTGAGCATGGTTCGACTGGAAGCCAGTATTGTGCGACGCCCTGTTAATGATGCTCGGGTTCGTCGACATGTCTGGGAGGAACTGGACGAAAGCGGGCTGATGTCACCGGAGGTTCGACAGCGGCTCAACGAACATGGGTTTCGCGTTGGAGTCGCTGGAAGCACGGCTCCATGGGCTCTGCAAAGTCTTGCTCAGGAAGCCGTCGCCGCCAATCGTCCCAGCGATCTTCGGCAGATCGCAGGAACACAAAATCAGGTCTCTGTTGGTCCCGTATTCAGTCTGATGCTGGAAGGCAAAAGTCTGCTGGAAGTTCAGGGGCCACTTGATTCGGGCAAGCTGCCACTCAGCCAGATCTCGCAATTGTCGGCACTGCGTGATAGATCCAATATGAAGTGTGTCTTCGAAGTCACCGTCAAAGAGCTGAATGAAGACTGGGTGCTGTTGAATATCCTGCCTCAGATTCATGCGGGCACCGAAACCGCGCGTCTCAGTGTACAAGGAGCGAATGATCAGCTTCCGGTGCGGCAAAACGTGATCCCCATCTACGACCAACAGTTTACAGTGAAGTTGTTGACTGGCGAGGTTGCCGTCATTGGGTATCATGAATCCTCTGAATGGAATCTTGGACGCTTATTCTTTCTGCCGGACACCGGCAGCGCTGGCTCCGAAAATCTCCTCATGATTCGAATGGCTGGTATCGATGAATTGAAGGGACAAAGCGATCCGTCCTTCCGTCTCAATGCATTCGGACGCTGATTGACAGTACAGAGCCAATTACCAATGTCTGAATCTGCTTCGTCGTCAGAAGATCACTCTTCACTTGTCCGGTCGGAATCTGATCCGATTCTGAATATCGTGCTCTATCAGCCCGAGATTCCACAGAACACCGGCAACATCGGACGAACTTGTGTTGCCATCGGAGCCAGGTTGTGGCTGATTCGCCCCCTCGGATTCAAAGTTGATGATCGCTCTTTGAAACGTGCCGGGATGGATTACTGGCAGCACCTTGACTGGGAGGTGGTTGACAGCTGGGATGAAATCCGTGGCCGTCTGCCCGCCGCTCAGGTCTGGTGTCTGACAAAGACCGCAACTCGACTGGTCTGGGAGGCTACGTTTCAACGCGGCGATATTCTTCTGTTTGGAAGTGAATCCCGCGGGCTTCCGGCTTCGATTCTTCAGGAAGTGCCGTCGAGAAATCTGAAATTGCCCATGAGCGATCTCGTTCGAAGTTTGAATCTGGCCAGTACTGCCAATACTGTTGCTTATGAGGCGGTGCGGCAGCTCGGCGGCATACATTAGCCGTCCACATTGTACCCTCGGGGCGAGCGATTGACTTCGCTGAGTCGTAGCGACTAAGGATGAGCTGAGATTTTCTTGATTGCGATCCACAAAGCGTCGGCGATCGCTCGCATCCCTCGATCGCCGGGATGACCAGCCACGCCTGCGTGCTCAATCTTTCGTTCTGAGCGAGCAAAGTTGGCTTCATCTGCATCCAGACCTCCGAGATCTACAAATTGAACGTCTGTCGCAGTGCATGCTGTCTGCATGGCCGCATTCTTTCCTGCGTCGCTCCAAAATGTGCTTCGTAACAGAATCGTTGGATTGTTGTCACCTTTAAGTTCAACCAGCAACTTCTTCACAGCTTCGGAAAATGCCGCCTGATCATCTTCTGTTTTCAGCTGCCCGACGTTTTCACCAATCGCAACAATAATCAGGTCGGCATTGAAGTTGATGGCTTCACGCAAGGTCCCGGGAACGTCGTACGCAGAATAATTTCTTTCAAAGTCTGCGATATTTCGCACCATCGTTTCTGGTGATCCCTGAGCTGCTTCCGCTATTTGCTTTGTCAGCAAGTGGACATAGTCTTTGGACTGCTCACTGGCTGCCATGCCCCAGTTGCCGGTCCAGCCAATGCTTTCCAGAGGGCCATGAAGTGTGATGCTGTTTCCGAGGAATAGAATTCGATTGACCGGAAGTTTGCCAACGTGAAGTGATGATGAGGTTTCAACGGCGCGTTTGTTGACGAATTGTGGGCTGATGGCCACCGCTTCCAGCAGAGTACTCAACTTATAGTTTTGCTCACGAAGCTTTTCCTTCGTTGACTCAATTGCTGACGTATCCGAAAGCTGCAAACTTCTTCCAAGGCCGTAGGCAAACGTTTGCCTAACGATATTGTCGATGAACTCATCGCGGCGATTACTGATCAGGTAACTGCGCAGACTCTCAAGTCCATCTCCTTCGGTTCCATCTGGAAACGTGGCGTGGGTTTGCACGGGATGTTCCCCAAGATCGAGTTCCCGTTTTTCACCGACGGGACCATAGCCCTCAAACACCAATCCGAACGAATCGAATTTTTGATGGCATCCGGAACACGCGGTGTGATCGCGATGCTTTGCCAGCAACTGAGACAAAGTCAGGTCGCCAAACTCTGCTTCGGCCTTTGGCAGTTCCGGAACATTGGGCGGCGGCGCGGGAATGTGTTCGCCGAGAAGCCTGCGAACGATCCAGTAACCACGCTTAACTGGGCTCGTGCGCTGTCCCGGTGAGTTTTTCGTGAGGAAGACGGCCATCGGCAGCAAACCGCCACGCCCACGCGCCGCGACATTGTCAAACCGCAGCCATTCGTTATCTGTTTCTGACGAAACCGATTTCCGCGCCGAGAATCTCGTCACGTCAAAACCGTAGTGTGCTGCCAAAGACACGTTTGCAAATGTGTGGTCGGCGCCAATGAATTCCGTCAGAGAACCGTCTCGTCCCGCAAGGTCTACAAAGAACCGGATGGGCTCCTCATACATCGCTTGTCGCAGCGCATTGTTGAACTCGGGGAAGCGTTCCCGATCAACGGCGTTGTGTTCCTCAAACCGTCGAAAGTCCAGCCAGTTTCCGAGGAACTCGGTGGCAAGCCCACGTATTCTGGAATCGTTCATCATTCGACGAACCTGAGAAGTCAGCACCGAAGTTTCATGCAGATCTCCTGCGGCAGCATGCTGCAATAATTCCTGATCCGGAATACTGGCCCAAAGAAAATAGCTCAGGCGACTGGCAAGTTCATAATCCGTGAGCGGTGCAGTTTTCTCAATCGTTGAGCCTGATCCGTTCGCAGTCGCTACCAATGCCAGACGGTAACTAAAGTGCGGTGACATCAGCACGCCAGCAAGAGAGTCCCGAATCGCGGCTTCGTGACTGAGCATTTCGTGCTCTCTCAACGAGCGATAAGTTTCCCGTATCTCTGTTTGTTCGTCTGATGTCAAAGGTCGGCGCCATGCTCGTTCGGCAAATTTCAACAGCGATTGGATGTGGATTGACTCAGCTGCTTGTTGAGTTTCCTCGATCCAGCGAAACGACTGATTCATGTCTTCGAAGTATTGTTCGATCGCCTCCTGGGCTTCCTGTTTAGCGCCCTGTGCGACAACCTTGTTGAGAAACAGCTTCTTAAGGCGCTGCACGTTCTCCTGCGATGTCACGTTACGGTTTTCAGGGCGAGCGAAGTCAAATTCTTCGTCTCCGGCAAACTGCGGCGGTTCTGCACGCTCAAAAAACAGGAAGTCCTTATACTGGCGGATTGGAGCCTCTGTCACATAATTCAGATCCTGCCACAGTTCGTCGAGTTCGTGGTTCTCGGTGTCGGTCAAAACCAGATCTCGGAGAGGCTGATCATCACGAAAGTATCCCTGCATCAAATGGAAGCCCGCCGAGAGAAGCCTAATGTTGGCCCCGAGTTCTGCATTGGAATAGTGTCCTCGACTTGAAACGGAAAATGCATTTGGAAAGAGCAGGCAGAACTGCTTTCGTGCATTGTCCATCGCGGCGTCATCGCCATCGCCGGGAAAAGATCGACGGTTCTCAGCCACTTTTCGATTCCACCAGAGTATCAACGGCTGACTGCCAGCGGACATTCCGTTGACCTTCAACCGTTCTATTGGAACATCAAGGTCTGAGCGAATCTCCTTAACAAGTTGCGACATATTGTCACATGCGCTGCGACAGTTTTCGATCTGCGTAATGTCGGAAGGCAGCTTCGCCCATGCTTCCTGAAGTTCTTTCTGCGGGCCGATGGCATCCTTTAATTGCAGCATTTGCCACAGAAGATCTGCGTATTTTCCGCTGAGATGTGATTCCTCTGCAAAGTCCTGCAGAGTCAATAAGTTTTTTCCCGCCTGTTCGCGATGCTGATACTTCCAGAGCATCAAGAAGTATTGACCATAATCCACGCAGTGCTTTTCGTAGAAGTCAACAATTCTCTGAACGCAAAACTTGTCCCGGTCTGTTTCGGTAATAACAGGATACGGCGCAAAGATGATTTCTTTGGGAGTCAGGACGGCGTGGTCTGCCACCAGTCTTGCGGCGGTCAAATACTTCGTCAGCAAACCCGGCGACATCGAAAGCGATTCGCCCGAATTGTCGAAGCCTGCTTCATTCGCCGGGTCAACGGGGAACTCACGAGTTGGTCGAATGTCGACGCCTGTGAGGTCGCGTATCGAGTAGTCGTACTCGGCATTGCTGAGTCGTCTGGCCAGAACCGGACCCGGGTCGCCCGCATTCCGATCAGCCTCAAGTTTCCGCAGATCCTTCAACCAGTTGATCGCCAATAGACGCGATTCTTCGGATGGCTGTGGCGAAAAATCAGCGGGCGGCATTTCCTGCTGCTGCAGCCGATGCAGGACGATCTCCCACAAGGGATGATTAGCTCGCACAGCATCGACTGAAACAGCCTGAGTCAGATCCAGCTTGCCTTCCTGTTTCGCCTGATTGTGGCATTGCAGGCAGTGCGTTTTCAGGAAGGCATCAAACTCTGCGCCAAACCGTGCATCAACGTTCTTCACATCGACCGATTGCGCGAGAACGGGCCTGGACTCTGCCATCAAGCTGGTCAGCAGGATAGCAATCAACGCAACAGGGCGGGGCAGAGAGTTCATAGCATTCGAGCCGTGGGTCGAGAGTAAATTGCATTCGACGATATATTCGAAGTCATTGAAGGCGCGCGAGCTGACACAAATCTGTGTCATTCTCAATGACTACTCCAGCCGCATCATCTTAGCGATTTCGGTCACCGTATCGCCATCGATCGTAGGCTGCTCCGCCCTGCCCTGCTCGACTGCCCGGCCACTGTGGACGATTCCACAGCCCGGACTGCTCATCGGGGCGTTCGCCGTTGTAGAACATCAGGTGGTCGGCGGACGTCCAGCCACCGTCGGACTTCACACGTAGTTCTTCGACAGGAAGTCCAAGGCATCGCCGCAGAATGCGAAACTCTTCGAGGTCACGAATTCGCAATCCGTCGACCACCGGTGCGACACCGAACGCACGTTTGACCAATTGAATCAACTGTAAGGAAGCCGCCAGTGACAACGCCATGATCAACGCGAGCAGCGGTACAAAAGGCCCCATATCGAAAATTCTGTCGGCGAACGGCCAGACGACGGACCACGCCATCAGTAACAGGAAAGTTGCGAGGCTGAGCCATGGTCCATACGGAATTTGTCGGTCGCGCTTCGTCAGCCACGCGACGAGCGCAGCCACGATTGCGAGGACGGGAGCAACAAAAAAAATGGCCGTCACCGGCTGCCAACCCACGACACTTCCAACCATGGCCATCAGAGTAACGTCACCAAACCCCATCGCTTCTTCTTTGAGGACCAGCACGCCAATAACGCGCACCATCCAGACAACTCCGCCGCCAACAATGGCTCCGGCTGTGCTGACAAGGAACCCATGAAGGAACGGGTGTTTTACGGCAAATGTGGAGGCGTCCCAGGCAAAAATCAGAGGTTTGAGCCATTCCGGTGAAATGGATCGCAGTGTTGTGATCACACTTTGATCCTGAGTCCAGACCGGAACCAGAAACGTCTGCCCACATGCGGTCGACACGATGATCGCGAACAGCAGCATTGGAATCGTGCAACCATCCGGGATGATGCGGAGTTCGAAATCGATAAAAGTAGCTACGATCAGGCAGCAGATCATTCCGATGTGCAGCAAATAACGTATGTGCAACCATGTCGGAGCTGACCAAAGAGTTGTGATCGTCTGAGGTCCATCGGGGGAATGCACGCCGAAGTCTGATGCTGCAGTCCAGAAATTGGCAGGCATCTCGATTTGATAGACAACTACGAAGATGACTCCAGTCAGAAGTTCTACCAGTGGATATCTCTTTGAGATTGATTTGCGGCAGTTCCGACATCTCCCCCGGAGCATCAGCCATCCAAGCAACGGGATGTTGTCATACCACTTAATGGATGCCGCGCAGCGAGGACATCCGGAGCCATGACTGTTGAGCGCCTTCAATTGCTCCCAGAGACTGACCTTGGAGGGAAATCTGTGGATGCAGACATTCAGGAAACTGCCGATGCAGCAACCAAGCACGAAGAGGAATCCCAGAACAAACGATCGCGGCAGGTCGTACAACATCATGTTGATTGTTCCTGCGTCGCTTGAAGGCTTGTGACATAGTCGGCGATTCGCCGGGCCATTTGATCCGGACGCTCTATTCCTGCATCAACGGTCAGAGTCGCACATTCCCGGTAGAGTGGCTCTCGGAAGGCCAGCACCTCAGCGACTTCAGTTCCGATTGGCTTCCCAGTTAGACTTGGGCGTCGTTGAGTCGACATGTGATCTCCGCCAAGACGACGAACGAGCACATCCACTGGGGCCTGAAGCCAGACAACTGGGCCAGCTGCTTTTATGAGTCGACGGTTCTCCTCCGACAGTATCGCTCCACCGCCACTCGCGATTACCGAATTGGATTTTTGCAGCAAGTCTGCCAACACCTCAGATTCGCGTTTTCGGAACCCGGCTTCGCCTTCATGCTGGAAGATATCTTTGATTGACACGCCGGCCTGCTGTTCAATCACAACGTCACTATCGAACCACGACCATCCCAGGCGCTTCGCCAGTCTGGGCGCGACGCTGGATTTTCCACTGGCTCGATAACCAATCAATGTGACAACCATGTCGTGCCAATCAATACTCTTGGACAAATCAATATCGCGCGATCAACCTCGTGCGAAAACGCACATCTTAGTCGTCCGACTCACTTTCATCCTCCTCTGACTTCTCTGGCGCCGATGCGACAACCATTCGGGCCGCTGACATCGCCCGACGCAATGTCTCCGTCATGTACTCGAGGGGTGCCGATTCCCCCGTGAAGAGTTCAAACTGACGTCCTGCCTGTCGAACGAACATCTCAATCCCGCCCACAGTTGTACAGCCCCGCTCGCGAGCGTACTTCAGGAGCAGTGTCTGCTCCGGGTTGTAAACGGTGTCAAAGACCAGAGTCGAATCGCTAAGCCAATTCGGTTCGAATGGCGTTTCGTTCAGGTTCGGATGCATGCCGACAGAGGTGCAATTGATCAGAATTTCGCAGCTTTCTGCGCCACGATTTTCCCATGAGGCAAACTGGCATTTCAGCTCGGCGGCCAGAGCTTTCCCTCGGTCTCGCGAGCGATTCGTGATGGTCACAGTGGCACCATCGTTTTGCAGGGCGAAGGCAATCGCTCGAGCAACACCGCCTGCACCAAGAATCAGTACCTTGCGCCCCACCAACTCGTGAGAACCACCGGCTTTCAGCATTCCGGACTGGATCGCTTCCATGGCTGCCGACGCATCTGTATTGGTGGCTTTCCATTCGCCATCGGACTTGTAGAGCGTATTCGCCGCACCGATTTCATCAGTCTCCGCATCAAGGGAATCGCAGAACTGCAGCACCGCTTCCTTATGCGGAATCGTGACACTGTAACCGCTGATTCCAAGGGCGTCGTATTCCTTGAGCGAAGCTAGAAGTCCGTCAGCGGGTACTCGGAGTGGAAGATAAACCGCATCAATCCCAAGCTTGCGGAACGCGGCGTTGTGGATTAATGGGCTTTTGCTTTGAGCGATCGGATCACCGATCACACCGAAGACTTTTGTGTCCTTCGTGATCTTGTTGAACCGATAAAGATTGCGCACTTCGGCATAAGACAATTGCCCCGGAGCCATCTCACGCTCGCGGCTGAAGCTGGCGTAAGTGAATGGTGAGCCAGCTCGACCACAAAGAATGCGACTGATGGTTCCCAGTTCGCCCATGCAGAATCCCACCGTAGGAACCTGTGCTGCGCTGACCATTTCCAGCATCCGGACATTGTCTGCCGGAGAATTCGCCATCGTCACGATCTTGATCACATCAGGATCGCACTGAGACAAACGTCGATGGATGTCGTATAGCTCCATCGGAGTCTCTTCGAAATTGTGGTAGCTGACGATTCGCTTCGTCTTGCCATACCGTCGAATAGACTTCGCAATGTCATCTTCAAGGTCGACGTACTCAGCGCCTGCGATAATGGCTTCGCGGAGGATTGACAGACGCTGCTCTTCGGTTCCAAACCAGCGGCCTCGATCTGAACGCCGTCGGCATGTCACTACAACGGGTGTTGGTCGCTCTTTCAGCAGAAGGCCGATATCCGGCTTCTTCCGCATGTAGTCGACGCGCAGCTCAACCAGCTCCGCACCCTTGGTTGCCAGTGCTTTATGTTCTTCCATAATGGACGAATGCCGAGTTCGTCCGAGACTTACGCAGATCATTGTCAATCACGTCCGTTTTAAGGCGGTTGAGCCAGGGAGACGATTTCACGGTTTTGAATCGGCAATCCCACGACCGGTCAGGTTCCTCTAGCAGCTTCTTCAGAAACTGAACCGGGCAGTATAAGCCAACCAGAAACAGGCTGTGAGCGAGAATACGCTGGATCGCTGAAATTCGTGGGGTGTAATCGTTACCTCACACGATTTTAAGGCTGTTTTGGCAAGCCTTTGAACAGTCTTCGATCCGTGCGAGGATTGAAAGGGGTCCAGGCCGACTCGGCGTTCAGGTCGTCTTCGATGGCTCGAGTGAACTCATTCAGCTTCGCATCCAGATTATCAATGTGGTGCAAAGTGATGGCTTCCGGAGTCATCGGAATCGTCGGGCTGCCGAATTCTCGAGTGCCATGATGGCTGAGAATCATGTGCTTCAGGCGTAAGATGTCTTCCGTTTCGACCGGTCGACCAAGGCGAGTTTCCACGACCTTGAGTTTCTCGTTCAGCATCTCAATGGCGATGTTGATGTGACCGAGCAACTGCCCTTCATCAGTGTAGGCCAACGTCGGATCCCATGAGAGCTCCTTCACTTTGCCGATGTCGTGGAGTAACACGCCAAGCATCAGTAAGTCGCGGTTCAGAGTCGGATACAAGGTGCAAATGCGATCGGCCACTTCTGACATGCCGACGACATGTTCGATCAGTCCGCCCATGTAAGCATGATGAGCTTTCACGCCGGCGGGAGCGGAACACAGTCCCGTGACCAGTGCATCATCTTCCATAAACGCGCTGGCCAGAGTCAGCAGTTCAGTGCTCTTGATGGAGAAGAGAAGCTCTTTCAGTCGTGCCAGCAGCGGAGCCGCATTGGCCTGAGCCTGAACGTTGAAGTCTTCCGGATTGCAGGTGGTTTCGGGAACCGGATCGATATGAGTCACGATCATCTGCAGCCCGCCCTGATAGAGCTGCACTTTGCCACGCACTCGAACGTAATCTCCGGAAGAAATGTGCTGGACGTTTTCTTCGACAATATTCCACATCAAGCCGCTGACAACTCCGGTTCGGTCTCGAAGTGTCGCCAGCAGGTAGAGGTTTGCATTACGGTTGGCTCGAAGTTGTTTATCAGCCAGCAGATAGACCTCATTGACGGAATCACCGTCCTTCAGTTCCTTCACAAACACCCGAGCCATTTTGCCGCTTTCAGAGAGTCGTTCCCGCCCGCCACCAACACCAGTCTTCGCGCGTTCGGAAATCAGTTGGGCGGGAGTCTAGCAGCTTGCGGAAAAAGCTGTAGGCAGTACAGAAAGTGCGCCGCTGAAAGTAGATCCTGCCTGCCGGGCAGGATTTCGTGGCTTGCCACGACCTGAGTGCATCATGCATTTCAGAACCGGCCGAGAATTCTGATTCAACATCGCTCAGGTTCGTCTCGCGGCGAAGTTCCTTTTTGGCAGAAAGGCACTACATTCGACACGCCTGTTTTCGGCAGCCCTACTCCGTCTCCACCTGCTGCAGTACTTCGAAGATGCGACTTGCCGGCACGACATAAGAACCTGGCACATCGTCTTTCATGAAACGAGTTCCCAGCAGCGTGATCCCCGCCAGCTCGCCGTTTTTGAACAACGGTGTGCCTTCGGGGAGTCGCTGATCGATTTGAACGAGGCCGGTGAATTCGCGAGTCACATTGTGGCTGGGAAGCTCCCATGTTGTGGATTGCTCCATGGCGGTGACTCTGGCTGCACGGGACGTCATCATAAAGTCCGCCTGGCCATGATTGATGATGGCCGAAAGTTGATCCGACAGATCCACAGAGACAGGATTCTCAAGCCGAAACTCTGTCAGCGACTCCTTCGCCTCGTAGGCCCGCAGATCCGGGAATTCGAGTTCCGGCGAATACTCGGTCGGAACATCATCGCGGTTGTAGAACTCCAGAAACGTGCGATCAATCGCGTGCGGCGTATCGTCAGGAACAATCGTCGCCGGGCCGACGGTCAGAGCAAGCGTCCGCTCACCGTGCTTCACCATCAACACTGGAACCATACGACGAGCAGAGTCGTTCGCGAACACCAGAACCAGCCGACCTATGGATTTCTCGGCATCAGACTTCGGTGGAAGTTCTCCCCTGACGAACGGTAGGTCTGCGGTTGTCTCTTCCGTCACTCCCTGAAGTCTCGACTGCAACGCAGCGTTGGGATCGCTGAATGGAGTTTCCATTGATGGATCATGTCGTGATACCGGAGGAATATCTGAAGAAGCAGCATTAAGCAGGAAATGAACGAAGAGGCGACGGGTCTGGTTTTTCCCTTTGAGCGGTCCAAACAGATATCCAGCCCCGCCGGGCGATGGTGAAGTAATGTTGACTTCGATTCGTTTTTCGTCGATGCCTGGTAATCCGGACACATCATTCTCGAAATTCCTTACGCGTTCGTTCCAGACAATCTGAAACACTCGTTCGCCATTTAGCGTTCGAGGAGTAATCTCGATCGTTGTACCAAACACAACCTCTGCCATTCTTTCCGGCGAAGAGGACGGTACTTCGAATTTGCCGCCGCTGTGCAAAGTTGCCAGTTGATTTTCCGTGGTTTCGATGGCGTGCTTTCCTATCAACTTTGCTGTCTTGTTTTTCAGCATGTTGGCCAGCTGATCGTCAAAGTCCACCGGAGCCGCTGTCTGTCCGACATTCGTATCGTCCGATGGCATGAACTTCGCATCGGTTACTTCGAAGAGTGTGAGCGATACCGTTTCCTTGTCGGCTTCCAAATCTGCTACGTTTTGTTTTACGGCGACGGGCTCGGGGGCTGAATTCAACTTTGCGCCATCATGCTCGCTTTGAGCCAGAGACTCAATACAACGCTCAAGACAGACAAGGTCCTCAGCAATCTCATCCAGCACCACCATTGCAGGTTGCGACTTCACGTTGTTCCACGCTTGAACAAATGCGGCGCCGTGTTGACTGACAGGGGCAAAACACTCTTCAAGCTTCGCTCGCGGAGCATCAAGCTTAACCTGCTGTCGGAAACTTGAAACGGCGGCTTTGAAGTCATCCGTGATTTGAAGCACAGGCTGGTCTTTGAATTCCATTAACAATTTTAGCGGCGTTCGATCCTCGAACTCATCGACGTCTCTGACAAGTGCATCTAAACAGAGGCGAAGCTGAGTTTGATGATCTGTCACTGAGCCTGAAACGGAAGGACGCTCCTCCAAAGGACCGTCGATAGTAAACGGTTCTTGCGAATGAACAGGAGGCGCTTTCTTCATGTCTGAATTGGATTCAGGGCGAACTATGTCATCCGCGGAATCCGGAGGACGCGCCGTAGAAATTGAATCCCCCCAGTCAATGTCGGGATTAAGCAATACTTCGACTCGTCGATCTATGACCTTGTCTGCAATCTTTTCGCGAGTCTCAATCGATCGCTGCATTCTTTCGAGGCGGCGAGTGAACTCCGCAAGTTCGGCCCGCTGGATTTCCTGCCGCTGGGCAAAGGTTTTTTGGACGAGGGCTCGAAGTTCGGCTCGCTGCTTGACTGCATCCGGATGAGCTTTGCCGAGCGATGTTTCAACGGCTCGCACCTTCTCCGCAAGCTGCATCACGGGTGTTTCCAAGTCGGCCAGACGACGGCGGTACTCTGTGATGGGCACTGGCGGATTCGAAGCCAGTGAACCTTCGACGGCACTCATGCGCTCGGAGTTTTCTCCACCAAACGGCGATCGTATGGCTGGAACTGGCAGCGTCTCTCCAGAAGTCTTCATTGAAGGGACAGAATTCAGATCGGCGTTTACTTGTTCTCCAGCTACAGGCACGTCCTCGTCTAGAATCTGGACAATCTGTTCCACGTCTCTGATCAGTTTCTCTTCACCTCGAAGCATGAGAGAATTGGTTCGTTCGTCAACAACAAGGTTGCGTGCCTTCTCAGGAAACAACTGTTCGATTTTCTCGGCCGCATCCTTTGCTCTGGCGTTTTTTAAATAGAGTACAGTCACCTTACCCAGCAACTCTGCCTCGGCCTCTCGCAGCGATGTGATTTTGTCATTGAGTTTCTTGATGGTGGGGTGTCGTTCGCCCAGTTCAGCTTTCTGGACCGCGAGTTCCACTTCCAGTGCCGCGATCTGCGATTGAATTTCATCCGGTAGTGCTGTGGAGGCTGGATTCAACGAAGCTGCAGGTCGCATTTCTGTGGCAGACTGTTGATTTATGACCGCGGCGAACGCGAGTATCTGCTCCGGTGTTAATGCAGGGGGTGAAAGTTCAGCAATGTCAGAGCTTTTTACTTCAACTTGTTCTCCGCCGATGGGCTCAAGTTCTGCAATCGGGCTGCCGCCAACTGGCGTATCAGGTGAAAATACGGCTGCAGCAACTCGATCCTGATAAGCCGATTTCAGAACCTCAAATCGTATTCGCATAAACCGGAGAGAAAATGCATCTGTCGAATCATACCTGCGAATGAGGGGGCGGTTGAAATCGCCGAGCGCAATACGTACTTGTTCGGCGAGTCGAATGAACTGCAGTGCTTTCCACTCGTCGGGAAATCTCCCTCCGGTATGGAACACATATCTCCGCATGAAGACCGGATGCCATCCGTAATCAGGATCCAGCCAAAGTTCGACAGCGATGTGTTCTTCTTGTTTTGGACGATAATGACACATGACTCGTGCAAGTTCCTCATGCCACTCCATCGTGAACTCAGATGGTGACGCAGCGAAATGTTCTGAAACACGAATCGGGGACTTGATGGCGAATAGGAGTGGGAAAATGCCTTCAAGGGGTGGAACGGAGGTTTCTATCGATTCATCAAAATCACTGGGATAGCTGACTGTCCGCGAAGTTCCCTGGAGATAAAGTCTGGAGTCTTGCCAAAGCCGTCGCTCTGCCCATGCATCACCCCCGAGGTTCGCGGTCGACTCACGCATCCAGACGTTTGGGCTTTGATGTCCTCGCTGAGTTGTGTACAGGATGCGTTGTTTTGATTCAGCCACCGCGCCTGCTTTATAGGGTCCTTCAACCACATCACCGGTTCCCCGATACTCAATGTGAAACGGCAGGTAGCCAGCTTCTATTTCCGCAAACCTCGCCATGAGTTCAGCAAGTGTGGGCTTCGCGTTGCTGCCGGGGGACGCTTCGGGACCTTGTTGCGTTTCCTGCGCCATGATGGCCGTGCATGCAACTAACGTGCAGAGTGTGATTGCGGCGATCAGCGATTTTGAGACAACAGACATCGGGGGCATCCTGAGTTTTGTTTCGAAATGTAGAGGTTGCTGAAATGTCGCAAACGAAAAGCCGACACGCAGGGCTGACACCCTGCCGCTCGCCGGGTTGGTGGGTCATGGTGGCTTTCTCGCTGATGATGCGGGCCCGAGTTGGAACGCGTCGCCTTCAGACGGGATCAGGTCGTTTTCAAAGGCGTCGATGTCCACCTGAATCGAATCCCACTCCTCGAGCGTCGATGAATCTTCTTCGCTGGCTGTTATCGAACTGGATGATGCTGAGCCAGGTGCCGTTGCCGGGGCTGAATTTTCAGACAGTGATTGACTGATGGAATAGACTCCACCAATCACCAGACAACTCACCGTAATCATTGCCAATGCGCGAATCGGTCCAGAAGATGTTAGCCAATGTGCTCGGCGACGCGCTGGCACACGACATTCTTCTGGCAACTCCACGATTGTCGGCTGCTGAAGATGTGCGAGACATCTTTGAAGCAAATGGGCGATGTGTTCCGCCGTCTGGATTCGATCATTCAGAGACTTTGCCAAAAGCCGCTGAATGAGGCGTTCCAGCCACTCTGGAATGTTGGGGTTCACCTCGCGGATCAGTCGAGGCTCCGTATCCGTAATGCGGCGCAGAATGCCGTAGCTGGATTCCGCTCGAAACGGAGGTCGGCCGGTACACATGGCGTACATCACGCTGCCGAGGCTGAACAGATCGCTGCGAGCATCCACGTTGTCGCCGCGCGCCTGCTCGGGGGACATGTATTGCGGCGTTCCGGCGATGATTCCGCTACGAGTCATGCTGGCATCATCAACGGCTCGAGCCAGCCCGAAGTCCGTCAGAGTGACTCGTTCGACGCCATCTTCCAGAAGAATGTTCGCGGGCTTGATATCGCGATGCACCAGCCCCTGTCCATGAGCAGCCGCGAGTCCTGAGGCAACCTGCTGAGCAATCCGAACGATCTCCTCCGTCGGCAATGGGCCTTGTCGATCGAGCCGTCGTTGCAGCGATTCGCCTCGCAGATACGGCATCACTAAGAATGGCAACGCGCCGTCGTTGGAGACTCCGTGAATCACAATTACGTTCGGATGCAGCACAGTCGCTGCCGCTTTGGCTTCACGAGCGAATCGTCTTCGAGCAGCCCCGCTGGAAGCCAGTCTCGGTGCCAGAACTTTGATGGCAACAGTGCGATCAAGTGGCCGGTCGAACGCTTTGAGCACAATCCCCATGCCACCAGATCCAACGACACCGGAAACTTCATAGCCTCCGATTCGTCCCAGCATCTCAGGGTCGTCTGTGGCGTTCAGCATCGACAGCACCTGAGCAACTTCAGCCGAGGCTGACGCTTTGCGACCGTTCCCAGGTTCGCGTTCGTCGTGAGAACTATCCGCTGAAGAGCCAAACGAAACTGAGTCACAAGGCTGATCACGGAGGAATTCTTCGGCCTCGCTCCATGCCGATGGCTCCGCAGCCGCCAGCTGCATTCGTTGCCGACAAGTCTCACACGTTGCCAGGTGCTGGAGCAGTCTTGATTCCTTCTCCGGATCGAGTTGCTCTTCCAGATAGCTCTCGATCGTCGCGGGACTACAGATTTCAGGATGAGCGTTCATCAGGTTCATCCTCCAATGCTTGTGCGGCGTCTTTCAATCGTCTCATGATGCGGCTGCGTGCGGCATAGACGACTGCTTCGGATCGTTGCAGCCGCTCGGCAGTTTCCGTGATGGACAGTCCGTCGATCATTGTCATGGCAAAGGCCTGCCACGTGATTGTGTCAGCTCGGCTACGCACTTGTTCGGCGGCCTCGCGGAACAATTGTCGTCGGTATTCGCGTTCAAGCTGTGAGTCCAGATCACTGTCAACAGGACGTTCGGCAATGTCGACCAGATTTATGTCTCCTCCAGCGGCCCGATCTTTCTGTTGTCGCGTCAGCATGTTGATGGTTGCATTGCGAGCAATCCGGCACAGCCAGTGACGAAATCGAGTCGACTCGTTTCGCCGTTCCCAGTTCGGTAGTGCTTTCGAGACGGAAACCAGAACCTGTTGAGCGACATCCTGAGCGTCCGCATCCTGCAACCCTCGCATTCGAGCCACGTTATACACCACCGGCCGATAAATCCGGGCAAACTGTTCCCACGCCGCCTGATCGCGCGCGTCGGCGACTCGAATCAGCAGGCTGTCACGCGTTTCCGGAATCTCGTCCACCTTCTCTCCTCCAGCCCAAGAACACAGGCTGAACCCAATTCTGACAGGTCAGACCCGGATTTTCTGCCGTGAAGAAGAAAACACGCTTTTGGTCGGTGTGCTGGTGGCTTAAAGCGTGGGATAGAAGGTCGGAGGGGACAGAATGATGGGTGACAAAATGATAAATCGCACACACACACACACAACCCACGGGCGCTTGGCGGTGTCAATCTTGCAGCCCGGTGGGAACAAGTGGACAAAATGGTGGGTGACAAAATGATGAATCGCAAAGAAGCACAGCGTTTTTTCGCATCAGCGATGCGAGTTCTGCAGTCTGGTGGTTCTGATTATTTTGTACTCATCATTTTGTCAAAATGCTCAGCATCGATTTTGGCATGCCCGGTGGGAACAAGTGGACAAAATGATGGGTGACAAAATGATGAATCGCACAGAAGCACAGCGTTTTGTCGCATCAGCGATGCGAGTTCTGCAGTCCGGTGGTTCTCATTATTTTGTACTCATCATTTTGTCAAAATGCTCAGCATCGATTTTGGCATGCCCGGTGGGAACAAGTGGACAAAATGATGGGTGACAAAATGATGAATCGCACAGACACACAACGTACGGTGATTTGGCGGTGCCTGTCTTTCCGTTGGGCGATCTTCATCATTTTGTACTCATCATCTTGTCAAAATGCTCAACGGCGATTCCGGCGTGCTGTAAATTTACTGGCAGAATGGTGTGGGCTCTCGTGGGGAGCGATTAGCGTCGAATGCTGGTGAAGGTGACAACATCGTGGGTTATGTTGATCCATTGAATGGCTTTCAATGTCGTATGGGACAGGAATCTCTGCTGGTGCTCTCTTATGTTCTGAGAACCGTGATTCGATGCTGTGATCGAGAACGTAACATCGGCACATAGGAGAAGCACCTTTTGAGTTCCAAGAATGACACCTCCGGAAAAGACTTCCGTTTCTCCAGCGACGATCGAAACTCCACCAAGGCCGTGGGTAATGAGATCCCTATAGATCGCAAGATCGAGACCAAGTCCGAATTCCGCCAAAGCCAGCGTCAGTAAACGTTTTAGGAGATCGCATTTTCCCGTCATCGGAGACCATTGCTCTAGATCGAGCTTTACGATCTTGCGTGTCTCAGAATTCCACTGGGTGGATACAAACTCTTTTTGAACACGCGACGTCCGAAAGTTCAGCAGAGTGCCATGATTGAGGTCGCAGAGATACAAGTAATTCATCACTTGCGCACGGTGGGAGGAACCGATGGATTCAACAGCCTTCGTTTCCACAATCACCCCGCCGTCGACCAGAATATCAACGAGGTAGTGTTTTTCGAAACTGCCATGCCTGACGATGATCTTCATCTCCGGCTCGGCATCGAATCCGCCCAGCCTCAGACGTCTGACGAGTTCTGCCTGATACAGTTCCTCCCCCAGAAATCGTCCAAGCTCATTCTGAATGTCAAATGCAAGCCCCGTCACCACCGAGTCAACCCGATGGAACGCCGCTTGGCTGAACTGAGTGATTGGTACTGAGGTAATGATTGGCATTTCTCGCAATTCGTAATGATACCGTTGTCACCACCCTGCCGGGTACTCGCAATCGTGATTGCGATTCATGATTTTGTAAACATCATTTTGTCGCCAAGAAACCTCGCCACACGAGTATGCCCGAACTCAAATGTTTGGTGCGGCCCACAAATCACAATCTTTCGATCCTCATCGCCCTCCATCATTCTGTAAACATGATTTTGTCCCAGAGAACCCGGGAAAACCGGAAACCCTTACCACCTCAGAATCAAGGTTTGCCGTTTGGCGGACTTTGCTAGAATCCGACCGATTATTGCTCCTTAACGACTTTTATCTGCTCAAGGTCCACCGATGCGCTGGTCACAAACGTTTATCCCGACGATGAAAGAAGTTCCTGCCGAAGCCGAAGTGCCCAGCCATCAGTTGATGCTGCGAGCCGGGCTGATTCGCCAGTTGATGGCCGGATCGTACACCTATCTGCCGCTGGGATACCGTTCAGTCCGCAAGGTGTCCGAGATCGTCCGTCAGGAAATGGACAAGGCCGGCGCGGTGGAACTCTTCATGCCGGCTCTGCAGCCGATGGAGATCTTCGAACGCACCGGACGACGTGAAGCCTTCGGCAACGTGCTGTTCAACTTCGAAGCCAAGCGTGGTGACCGAAAGCTGCACTTCGCCCTCGGCCCTACTCACGAAGAAGTCATCACTGACCTCATGGCCAAACACATTAGCAGCTATCGTCAGTTGCCGATCACGCTGTATCAGATTCAGACAAAGTTCCGTAACGAAGAGAGGCCTCGTTTCGGCGTTCTGCGAACCAGCGAATTCCTGATGAAAGATGCCTACAGCTTTGGTTCATCGATTGAGCAGCTCAACTCCGCCTACGACTCGATGTACAAAGCTTACTGTCGTATCTTCGAACGTTGCGGCCTGAAGTATTTGCCGGTCGAAGCTGAGAGCGGTCCGATCGGCGGCGATGCGTCCCACGAATTCATGGTGCCCGCGAGCAATGGCGAAGACTTCGTCATCCACTGCCCCACCTGTAGCTACGCGGCTAATCAGGAACGCGCAGAAACAGGCCGTGTGTCTGTGATCCCGCCGAAAGTTGACAACGCGGCAGCCCCTGTCAACGTGTCCACACCGAACGCGGGCAGCATCGATCAGGTCAGCAAGCTGTTGAAGTCAGACGCCACATCGTTTATCAAAACGCTGATCTATCAGGCCGACGGAAAGCCGATTGCGGTCTTGCTGCGCGGCGACCACACGGCCAATGAAGGCAAGATT
Source organism: Planctomycetota bacterium (assembly GCA_052034165.1). GTDB lineage: Bacteria > Planctomycetota > Planctomycetia > Planctomycetales > Planctomycetaceae > SXXK01. The sequence goes on from JBPOIW010000080.1 coordinate 25,313, forward strand.
CGTCGAGCCACCAAAGCGAAGACTGTGGAACTGGCAGATGAAGCCACGATCCTGAAAGTCACTGGTGCTCCTGTTGGCTTTGCGGGGCCGGTGGGAATTCAATGTCCGTACATCGCGGATCATGATGTTGCCCTGATCAAATCCTCGATCTTGGGGGCCAATGCGAAGGATGCACATCTCACGGGAGTTATCCCGGGCACGCATTTTGATCTGACAGAAACGTTTGACCTGCGAAATGCAGAATCGGGCGACCCATGTCCGAAGTGTCCGGGGACTCTGAGCATGGTTCATGGCATCGAAGTCGGACATGTCTTCAAGCTGGGCACAAAGTACAGCGTGTCGATGGATGCGAAGTTTGTCGATGACAAAGAAGTTTCTCACCCGATCATCATGGGTTGTTACGGCATCGGGGTGACACGCGTGGTCGCTTCCATCGTGGAAACATGCCACGATGACAATGGCATCATCTGGCCAATCAATGTTGCTCCTTATACGGTTCAGATTATTCCTCTGAATGTCAGCGACGCGGAAGTCATGCAAACCACCAATCGTATCTATGGTGAACTGATGGCCGCCGGTATTGACGTCTTAATGGACGATCGTGATCAGCGCCCGGGCTTCAAGTTCAAGGACGCGGATCTGATCGGGATTCCACTCCGCATCACCATCGGCGGTAAAGGCCTGGCCGAAGGCATCGCCGAAGTCAAATGGCGTACAGAGGCCGATCCGAAGAAGGTGGCACTGGCCGAGACAGTCGGCTTTGTGAAGGACCTGATCGCTGAGAAGCAAATGCTCTAAGTCGATTCGCAGGAACACGTTCAACTTGAGCCTGAGACGCGAGCCGATGTTGTACATCAATTCGGCAGTGTCTCAGGCTCATTGCATATTCGTCTGTTTGCCATTCGTGTCAACGAAGCTAATCAGACTTCCATCACGCAAAGGCGGATCTCAGCATTTCAAGGCTTTTCGGGATGGCCACTTTGGGGTCTTCCTTCCCTTCGAATTCCAGTGACACGTATCCACCGAATTTGTGCCTCCGCAGCAAAGCGGCGATTCGCGGGTAGTCGAGCTCCAGCGAATACCACAGCCCGCCGCCGTAATAAGTCTTGGCCTGAACGAGGACTGCGTCGTCGGCCATGAGTTCCAGTCGATCGTAAGGATCTTCCAGAAAGTTGCCGGTATCCAGTGTCGTCTTGAGCCGTGGTGAGTTGATCGCTTTGACGATCTTCATGACGCCTTCCGGTGTGCGTCCGAGTCCCCAGTGATTCTCCAGGCCCAGAGTCACTCCACAACGTTCGGCGGCTGGCAGGCACTCTGTGAGTCCATCGATCACCCACTTGAAACCTTCGTCTTCTGAGTGGCCCTCAAGAACCGGTTCGATGCCGCGATTCTTCATCAGCTCATCGAAATTCCCGCTGGTTCCCCATCGCCCCGTGTTGACTCGCATCGTAGGAATGCCAAGTGCGTATGACAGTTCTATGCAGTGAATCGTGTGCTCGGTATTCTTTCTGCGAACTTCCGGATCGGGCGAAACCCAGCCCTGATGAGTCGAAAAGCCGCACAGGTCCAGGCCGTTGATGAAGGCTCGCTGCTTGATCTTTTGCAGAGTCGCATTGCTTTCGTCGGTCATCTGGCGATGAAGAATTTCAACTCCATCGAACCCCCATTCGGCGGCCATATCGATGCAGGTATTAATGTCCCGAAACTCTTCACGATTGAACTGCCAAAAGGAATATGTCGACACGCCGAACCGCGTTTTTCTCTTCGCTGAATTCGCGGGTTTTTCCGGATCGGCGAAGGCCGTTGGGCAGGCTGAGAGCGACGAACAAAGGCTACCGATGGCAATAGCGCCAAGTGCTCCACGGCGAGACAACTGATTCGACGGTTTCATTTGGGCACCGCATTTCGCAAGAATCAAGAATACAGACTGCTGACAGTCGAGGTCCTCAGTGTCGCCTTCGCTGCGCGGGAGTCAAGTTTGTCCCGAAATTCAACTTAGGCCCATTTCAGGGTTCAGTGATGTCAGGTCCTGAACGCGGTGATATAGAGTTTGCCGGGAGAAATTCCCCGTTGAATTCTCAATGGTACGCCGTCTGCTATAGTCTCAGCCACCATTGGTCGGTGATTCCAGCATCCGAGCGATTTTTCGGGCTAATCACCGTCTTTTCGAGAGGGTGTTCGGGGGAAACCATCGAGCAGTCTTGAAGCTGGCGTTTGCCGGCCACACCCATGTAACGGCCTCAATGCAGGCCGGAGAATTTGAAATGTCGGAACAGAACCAGAACGACATCTCCGCAGAGGCGGTTGATGTTCTGCATAAAGCGTATGGTCAGCTTCAGGAACAGATTCGCAAAGTGATTGTGGGTCAGGACGAAGTTATTGAGCAGCTTCTGATTGGCTTGTTCAGTCAGGGCCATGTTCTGCTGGAAGGAGTACCGGGACTCGCCAAAACTCTGATGGTCAGTACGCTGGCTCGCAGTTTGTCGATGACGTTTTCCCGAATCCAGTTTACGCCTGACCTGATGCCCGCCGACATCACAGGAACCGACATCCTTCAGGAGAATCGCAGTACCGGGCAGCGTGAATTTCGATTCATTCCGGGTCCACTGTTTCACAATGTCGTACTGGCCGACGAAATCAATCGCACGCCGCCCAAAACTCAGGCAGCCTTGCTGGAAGCGATGCAGGAACGACAGGTCACAGTCGGCCAGACCATTCACAAACTCAGCTCACCATTCTTTGTGTTGGCGACTCAGAATCCAATTGAGCAGGAAGGGACCTATACTCTGCCGGAAGCACAGCAGGACCGATTCATGTTCAAGGTTTTTGTGAAGTACCCAACGTTCGAAGAAGAACGACAGATTGCTCGACAAACGACATCCAACTTCCGGCCGGAGGTTCAGCCCGTGCTCACTGGAGAGCAGGTCATGCAGATCCAGTCGACAGTTCGTCAGGTTCCCGTTTCAGACCATGTGATCAACTATACGCTGGCGATTGTCCGACAGACTCGCGTTCGAGAACCCGGAACTCCGCAGTGGATCAACGACTGGCTCGGCTGGGGAGCGGGGCCGCGAGCAGTCCAGAATCTTCTGCTCGGCGCGAAGACACGAGCGTTGCTGAATGGACGAACGACGGTCTCAACAGACGATATTCAGAAGCTGGCTGGTCCGGTCCTGCGTCATCGTATCGTGCCGAACTTTACGGCTCAGAGCGAAGGCATAACCTCGGACAAGGTTATTGAACGGCTGATTCAGGAAACACCTGCTCGCGAAAGTGAACTGACGAGTGACCCAGGACTTGGAAAGATTTTTGCGGCCTGAGGAGATTGCGAGGATCTCGCGTCTTGAGCTGCGGGCACGGCGAGTCGTCGAAGGCTTCGTCTCGGGGTTACATCGCAGTCCGTACTTTGGTCAGTCGCTCGAGTTTTTGCAGCACCGTGAATACGTGGCCGGAGATGACCTGCGCCGTATTGACTGGAAGCTGTGGTCGCGTTCCGATCGATACTATCTGAAGCAATTCGAAGAAGACACGAACGTTCGCATCATGCTGGTCGTTGACGGCAGCGAATCGATGCAGTTCAAGTCCGGCGCGATGTCCAAGTTTGACTACGCACAGACGATCGCTGCGGCGTTTGGAATGCTGGCTTTGAAGCAGCATGATTCCGTTGGTGTGAGCGTATTTGATTCGACGATCCGTAGTCAGATTCCGGCGAGCAGTCGAAACAATCATCTGCAAGCGATCTTGTCGGGCCTTGAAACTCAGACGGCTGGCGGCAAGACCGATATTCTCGGTGTGCTTCGTCGAGTGAACGAGTCGCTGACTCGGCGCAGTATTGTCATCCTGATGTCTGACCTGTTCTGCCCGCGAGAAGACCTCTTCAAGGGGCTCACGATGCTACGTCAGCGAGGGCATGAAGTCATCGCGATGCACATCATGGATGACGAAGAGCTGGAATTTCGTTACTCCGGCACTTTGCGCTTCGAGGGTCTCGAAGACGGCGGCAAGCTGACTTGTGACCCGGCCGCATTGCGTGCCGGTTATATGCAGGCTCTTGACAAGTTTTTGGACGCCATTCGACGCCGCTGCGCTGGGAGTGCAATCGACTACAAGCTGATCCGCACGTCTGACAATCTGGATGCTTCGCTGGCTCATGTTCTGATGCAGCGACGAAAGAAGTGATTAGTGAACTGCCGTCGCACGCAGATAATGTTAGAGTTCCAACCATAAAAACCGGACGCTAAACCTTAATCCGAAATCCCTGTGTCTCATGTCCTGGCTTACCCAGTTCTTCCTCAATCCAGCTTTCGTGCTGCCCGGGGCTGCGCTGGTGTCGGTGCCGATTCTGATTCATATTCTGAGTCGGCTCAGGTACAAACGAGTTCGCTTTGCGGCGATGGAGTTTCTCCTTGAGAGCGAGGAACTGAACCGACGTCGAATTATTCTGGAGCAGTTGCTGCTTCTGCTCCTGCGAGTTCTCGCGGTGCTGTTAATCGTGCTGCTGATTGCTCGCCTGGTGCTGGACCCAAGCCGATTGTTGATGTTGCGCGGTGCCAGTATGCACCATGTGGTGCTGCTGGATGATTCGCTTTCGATGCGCGATCGCGAAGGTGATTCTTCGGTCTTTCGACAAGCGTTGACGACGCTGGAGAACATGCTCGCTGAAGGAAGTCGTCAGCCGGGGGCATCTCGAGTTACGATTCTGTCGATCACGGATCCTCGCCGTCCGATCGTTTCCGATCGCACTTTGGACGGTGCTCTGGTTCAGGAATTGTTGCCGAGGCTGCGGAACCTGACTTGTTCGTGGCGTGCTGCTTCGCCAGTCGATGCGATTAATGCGGCGAAGGATATTCTGGCGGCTGATGGCAGCGCGTCGCCACAGGTTCATATCCTGACAGATCTTCGCGCGTCGGACTGGAATAGTCGTCCCGAAGTCGCTGCGGCCCTGGAGTCCTTGAAGACCATCAAGGCCTCCGTGGACCTGGTCAAAGTCGTGAAGGATGCTCGCCCGAATATTGGCCTGCAGCAATTGTCGGCGGAAACTCTGGCCGTTGCTCAGGGAGTTCCGTGGCGAATGACGTTGACGGTGCGTAACCACAGCGCGACCAAAGCCAGTGGTTTGCGTGGGACCGTGCTGGTCGATGGAAATCCTCTTCCCGGGAAGGTGCTTGTTCCGGATATTGAGCCGGCAGCTGAGCTGCAGATTTCTCATGACTTGGCCTTCGATTCAGAAGGTCGACATCAGGTTGAAGTCCGCCTGGAAGACGATGCTCTGCGTGAAGACAATCGCCGTTTTCTTGCGGTGGACGTGACCGAGCGACGTACCGTTTTGATTGTCGATGACGAAGGTCAGCAGGAAGATGCGTCTTTCGTGGCGGCTGCTTTAAGTGCTGACCCGGCGTTGACGGGTTTAGCGACCGAGGTGCGAACATCGTCGGCACTGACGTCTTCGAATCTCAACGGTTACGACTGCATCTATCTGCTTAACATTCGTGACCTTCCGGCTGATGCTTCTGTGCTGCTTGCTGAATATGTGCGAGCTGGCGGAGGCATCGCGTGGTTTCCCGGAGATCAGGCGAATACTCGCTGGTATTCTGAAACCTTGCGAGAGCCATCGTTGCAGTTATTCCCTGTTCCGTTGGGGACTTTGCATGAGGCCGTTGCAGAGAATTCAGCAGGCACCATACCTACTGAGCAGGCATTCGTCAGCCCCGTCTTTGAGCCGCATCCGATTTTCGTGATCTACAACACGCCGGACAGTCCATTCCCGGATACCGTGCAGATTGCCCGTTGGATGCAGGTGACGGACGACTTTAAGCCTGATGATGCCGAACGGAAAGATGGCGTTCGGACTTTGGTTCGGCTGAAGAATCGGCAACCGGTGGCTTTTGAGCATAGCCTTGGAAAAGGAAAAGTACTTACGTTTCTGACAGGTGCCGGTCGGCGCTGGTCGAACTGGCCAGTTTCGCCTGCCGCGCCGGGATATGTGGTGATGCACCTGTTGATGCATCAGTACTTGCAAAAGCAAACGGACACGGTTGAGTTGCGAGAACTGACTGAACCCGTGAAGCTCGAATGGCAGGTCGGACGTTTCACCGAGAATGTCGAAGTCTTCCTTCCGGAGGCGGCGAATGACGATGAACCGATTGCGGAAACCTTCGTGCGTCTTCAGGCCACCATCCTTTCGGCGGAGAAGACTGTTGCTCCGGCAGTGACCAACGACGACAGCAAAGCTGTAGAGCCAGATCAGAAGAACGCGACGAAGGCGGTTCAGGAAGAAAAGCTGGGAGTAACGATTGCTCAGGCCGATCGGCCCGGTGTCTACAAGATCCGACGCTTCGACGCGGAGGGAACCGGAGCAGACCTGTCGGTGGCTCTGAATGTCGCATCATCGGAAAGTGCATTGGCCGTTGCTGATGCAGAGCAATTAATGCAGCAGGCCGATCTGGGGCATGTGCGAGTTCTGGATGCGGATGCTGCTCAGGCCTTGGGTGGATCAGAAGCGGGTCGCGAGATCCGCTGGGTATTGATTGGGTTGCTGATTGCGGTCCTGATCTTCGAGCAACTGCTGGCGCTGCGTTTGAGTTATCATCCGGACGTGCCGGTGCGTAGTTGAGATTTTTCGTGGTTGCGGGAGGCAACCATGGCTAAAGATCCCAATCTCAAATTTCAAATCTCAGATTTCAAAACTCAACTTTGGTTCGTGTTTCATGATTAAGTCCGCAGTCACCGTCAGTCTTGTCGAGCAGGCTCGCAAGGGGCCTTTTGTGTTTCATGATGATCTGCTCGGAGCGTGTCGAGCGGCTGCGGAGATTGGCTTCGATGCGATCGAGCTGTTTGCCCCATCGGGAGCCATGATTCGCTCGCTGCCGTTGGCGCAACTGCTGAGCGAGCATGGTTTGAAACTAGCTGCGGTTGGAACTGGTGCGGGCATGGTTGTCCACAAGTTGTCGTTGTGCGATGCAGATGCGGGACGTCGGCAGGAAGCCACAGAGTTCATTCGCAATATCATTTCCGCTGGTGCTGAGTACGGGGCTCCGGCGATTATTGGATCGATGCAGGGCAAGTGGGACGATGTTGTTGATCGAGAGACCGCGATTGGATACTTACGTGATGCATTGCAATCGCTGGGTGATCATGCTGAACGATGCGGGACGGTTCTGCACTATGAGCCATTAAATCGGTACGAAACCAACATGGCGACGACGATGGCGGCCGGTGTCGACCTTCTGAAGCCGCTGGCCAGTCGAAACGTGCGTCTGCTCGCGGATCTGTTCCACATGAACATTGAAGAAACCTCGATCGCCGGCGGGCTCACGGATGGTGGAGCCTTCGTTGGGCACGTGCATTTCGTGGATTCGAATCGGCAGGCGGCCGGTCGCGGTCACATGGACTATGCTCCCATTGTGACGGCCTTGCGTGAGATCCAGTATGACGGCTATGCGTCGGTGGAAGCGTTTCCAATTCCCGATTCTTTGACGACGGCACGACAGACCATGGTTACTTTTCAGAAGTGTTTTCGGTAAGTCAGACTGATTCCTGTGCGGGCTGTTGATTGAATCCTAATCCGCTGCGGCAGCGACGGATTGTTGCTGAAAGCGTGACAACTTTTATCACTTACTGACGTGTCAGGTTGTGAAGATCAATTCAAACAGCAATCGGCTTGTGCCCGTTGTCCTCTCGTTCAAAGTGTGAGTGTGTCACTGTTCATTCGAACTATTGAACTCGATCCCGCCCTTCCGGTACTGCAGACTGTTGCAGCCTTCGAAGATGCGCAGTATTTACTGTTGCTGGATAGCGCTGCTCGACACCGGGAGCGGGATGCTCGTTACACATTCCTGACGGCTGACCCTGTTGATGTTTTAGAGATCCGAGCGGCAGAATACGGAACATCGCCCTTCCAAAAGCTGCGTGACTGGCAGCAGCGTTTGGGCAAGCCTGAGGATCGTGAGTTGGCCGAGTTGCCTCCCTTCTTCGGAGGAACTGCCGGGCTGATGGGTTATGAGCTGGGGCGAGCTTTTGAAAAGCTGCCGACTCCGGCGATCGATGATTTCGAAACGCCCGCCTTGCTGGCCGGGTTGTACGACTGGGCGATCGTCTGGGATCACATTGACGGCACTGTCAGAGCCTATGTGATCGACATGCCTGCATCGTTGCGAAAGTTTACGGTCGCGGAACGTGAAGAATGGCTACTGGGGCGACTGCAAACTCGTGACGACACGAGAGAACCCGATGTTGAATTGCGGCGATCACAGATTGTTCCGGAGTCTCAGTTCAGTTGCCTGCATCGCATCGAACCATCGACCGAGATCTATTCAGATTTTACTCGTGACGAATATGTGCAGGCGGTTAGTCGAGTCATCGAATACATTCGCGCCGGGGATATCTTTCAGGCCAATCTTTCGCAGCGATTAATGGCTCCGTGGTCAGGGACTGCTCTGCAATTGTACTCCGCCATTCGCACCAACAATCCGGCACCGTTCTGTGGATTGTTTCAGGCTGGCCAAACGGCGATCGTCAGTGCGTCGCCAGAGCGATTCTTGAAGGTTGACCGAAACGGAACTGTGGAGACTCGACCGATCAAAGGCACGCGTCGTCGACCTCGATCTCCGATTGCCGATCTTTATGCCGGGACGGAACTGGCAACCAGTGAGAAGGATCGATCGGAAAACGTCATGATTGTCGACCTCCTGCGAAACGATATTTCGCGGAGCTGCAAGTCGGGGTCTGTTCGAGTCACAGGCTTGTGTGAGATTGAGCGTTTCGAAACGGTGCTACATCTTGTTTCTACGGTTGTCGGTCAGTTGCGTGACGAGTGCGATGTCTGGGACCTGATGGCCGGTTGTTTTCCCGGCGGTTCCATCACAGGCGCGCCAAAGATTCGAGCGATGCAGATTATTGCTGAGCTTGAGCCGACAGTGCGCGGCGCCTACTGCGGAAGTCTGTTTTGTTTAGGGCCTGGTGGCGACTTTGACAGCAGCATATTGATTCGCACGTTTACCCTTCAAAACGGATGGGTGCAGTTCCCGGTTGGCGGAGGCATTGTTGCTGATTCCGATCCTCTGGAAGAATATCGCGAGACGCTGCACAAAGCCTCAGGCATGATCAGATCATTACGTGCGTCGGTTTAGAGAGCTTGCACAGGATGCTGCGTCAGGGACTGTTCTTGAGTCTGAACTCATTGTCAAAACGCCTGCGCTTGATTTCAGCATACTCGCATTTTTTCAGACCGTTTGATTCGCTTCGTTCACCGTACCTGGTGGTGATCGAATCCTGAAAACGCGAGAGGCAGCATGTTGCAAAGTACCGTGTTTATAGCGTGATATCGCAATCGAACGCGAAATGGCACGTGACTTGCCAATCCCTGAGACGTGTGAACTCTGCGGCAATGGAACGCTGCAGGGAGCCGTTTTGCAATTGGTTTGGCAGAGAAAGACATCAGATGAGTTCCGGTTTTTTGATTGACATGGACGGGGTAATCTATCGAGGCACTGAACTCATTCCGGGAGCACAACAGTTCATTGTGAAGCTGCTGGAAGAGAATGTTCCGTTTCTCTTTTTGACCAACAACAGTCAGCGCAGTCGGCGCGATGTGGCGACGAAGCTCAATCGCATGGGGATCCCCATCGAGGAGAAGCATGTCTTTACTTGTGCCATGGCAACCGCTCGATTTCTTGCGCGTCAGCTCCCGAACGGCACTGCGTTCGTCATCGGTGAAAGCGGCCTGATGAATGCGCTGCACAGCAACGGCTATTCGATCGTCGACAGCCACGCAGACTATGTTGTCGTCGGGGAAGGACGGACGCTCTCGTTCGAAATGGTTGAGCGAGCCGTGCAGTTGATCATGGAAGGCGCGAAATTAATTGCGACGAATCTGGATCCAAACTGTCCAACGTCGACGGGAACTCGACCTGGTTGCGGTGCCGTCGTTGCTCTGCTGGAGAAAGCCACTGGAGTTAAAGCTTTCAGTGTTGGAAAGCCAAGTCCTGTGATGATGCGAGCTGCTCGGAAGGAGTTGGGGCTTGATGCGGCGAACACTGTGATGATCGGCGACACGATGGATACCGATATTCTGGGCGGAGTTCAGATGGGCTATCGCACGGTACTGGTGCTTTCCGGGACGACGTCACGAGCTGACCTGCAGAACTTCGCGTTTCGGCCGGATCTGGTTGTCGATTCAATCGCCGATTTGTTGCATCCAACTGATGACATTCGTGCGCAGTTAGATCAATGGTTACCGTCAGAGGCTTGCCTGGCAGTGGGCTGACATATTTCGTAGGCCGGACCGAGCGTCAGCGAGTTCCGGCAATTCAGCGACCCATGAATAAGCCGGAACTCGCTCCGCTCGGACCGGCCTGCATGCTTCGATTGTCATCAGCGGGGACGACATCGGTAGTGCAAAAGCCGGTAAACCACCGACGTAAAGTCGGTGGCGAAGAGCTCTTCGCGTGACAGAGGACTAAAACAGCTCGTTGATCACAGCGCCATGGTCGACCGCGACAACGGGTCGGCCGGAGTGATCAAGGAAATGTTGTGATGGATCCACACCAAGCACCTGGTAAATCGTGTGGTGAATGTCGCCCGGTCGCAGAGGATGCTCCTTGGGGGCTTCTCCCAGGTGGTCGGTTGAACCAATCAGGCGACCGCCCTGCACTCCTCCGCCGGCCAGGAAGCAGAACATGGCATTTCCCCAGTGATCACGCCCCGGCGTTCCCTGGCTGAGTGGAGGACCGCCATTGCCACCGTCGTTCATTCGCGGAGTGCGACTGAATTCTCCGCAAAGCACGACAAGAGTCTTCTCAAGAAGTCCTCGATCAGAAAGATCTGTCAACAGGCCATAAACGAGCTGGTCGATTTTTGGCAGATAGTTCTCCATGCCGGACTTAAGATCCCAATGGTGATCCCAGCCTCCGAAGTGGCACGAGACAAACGTCGTACCGGCCTCAACAAGCCGCCGCGCCAGCAGAGTGCTCTGGCCCCATGAATGGCGTCCGTAAAGTTCTCGGGTCTTGGCGTCTTCTTTTGTCAGGTCGAATGCCTCACGAGTCTTCGCACCGGTAACCATTTCAAAAGCAGTGCGGTCGAAACGATCCATCGACTCAAACATGCCGGAGGCATCAGCTTCGCGACGCAGGCTGTCGACTGACGTCAGAAGCGCGCGGCGATCGTTCAGCCGATCGAGAGTCAGGTCCTGGCTCAGTCCCACATTTCTGACCTGAAAGTTATCCGCGTTAGGATCCCCTTCAGTCTCAAACGGATTGTGATGCACTCCGAGATAGTTTCCAGCGAAGTATCCGGGGCGAAGTCCAATGCTCATTCCATAAGGTACGGCGACATGAGCCGGCATGCCTGGCCGACGAGCTCCCGTGACCTTGGTGGCCACGGATCCGAAAAACGGATATTTGCCCTTGGTATTTGCTCCGCTGACACCTTCGCCTCGGCCCGTCAGCATCCAATGGCCGCCGGTAAAGTGATCGCCGCTGTCATGATGAAGTGAGCGAACAACGGAAAACTTGTCTGCGATTTTGGCCTGCAGCGGGAAGAGTTCTGTAACCTCCATTCCCGGAACATTGGTTGGGATTGGTTTCCAGATGCCTCGATATTCCGCCGGAGCTTCCGGCTTCATATCGTAGGTGTCCATATGTCCCGGGCCGCCATCGAGCCAGAGCAGAATTACCGAGGTATCTTTTGACGACATCCCGGTCGCCTGAGCCTGCTCTTTTGCAGCCAGGATCCGAGACAGACCGACGCTGGCCATGCCAGCAACTCCTAATTGCACAAAACTTCGACGCGAACTTCCATCACAATAGGCGGACGTTCGGCCGGTGTGAATTCGAAGCATGAGTTGCTCCTGAGCGTTGGCTCGATTGGGGCAGAAAGTAAAGGCGGGACACAACGCCGGAACAGCGTACGGGCGGGGTACTAAACTCGGTAGGAGGTCCTGAAGGATACTGTTGGGGAAGCGGGGCCGTCAATTTTCGACTGGAAATAACCCGGTGCACGTTGCAGAAGCCCTTGTGATTCGTTGTATGGCGGGCGGCTTGGCAATGAATAAATGTTGAGTTGAAGCACACCTCGGGCACACAATTGGACCACCCAACGGCGGTTTACGCAAATGGGGGTGAGTATTCCAGGTGTGGTTGCGGCATGCAGATTGGGAGTCGTGCTAATTTGACGCCGATCAGACTTCGGAATCAGCATTTTCGTGCGTACTATGGTAAACGGAGTCAGATACGATGGTGGGACTCTCCCTCGATTTCGGCATTTGGGGCGAAGCGTTGTTCTGGTGTGACTCAAGCCAGAAAGCTCTGATTCAGGTTTCTAAGTGGAAAACGAATACATGGTGACCTCCAGTTTGTTCCGCGGAGAGAGGCGTCAGGTCCTTGAGGAATCAGGACTGCGCCGTTTTCTTCGGCTGGTCACAACATCATCGGTCGGCCGAACCTTGATTCGGGTTCTGTTGGTGATGGTCCTGTTCCCGGAGATGGCTGCTGCTGACAAGGCGACGGACGACTTCAACCTTGGCCTTGGCTTTTATCGAGGCAAACGTTGGGAGCAGGCGGAAGAAACGCTCAGCCAGTTTCTCAAAGAGTTTCCGGAACATTCTCGTGCCAACTTGGCGCGACTTTATCATGCTCGCACTTTGAGTGTTCTGGAGAAGTACGGAGCTGCTCGTGAGGAATTTCAGCGTTACATAACGGCCGAACCCGACAGCAAGGACGTTGCCGATGCGCGATATCGTTTGGGCGAGTGCAGTTATTTTTTGAAGGACTATCCGGCTGCGATTTTGCAGCTGACAGAATACCTGGAGAAACACTCAGGGCATTCTCATGGAGACTGGGCGAAGCTGTTGCTGGGCGATTCGTATGTTTCGCAAAAGGACCACGAGAAGGCCGTTGCGATTTTGAATCCACTGGCCTCCAGTAAGACAGATCCGGGAATTCTTGCAGACTGCCGATTCAGTCTGGGCAAGGCTCTGGAAGGCTTGAGCAAACCACAGGAGGCACTCGCGCAATACAAGATGGTCGTTGCCGATGTTAACTCAACCCCTGCTCCGAGAGCACTCAATCGGATTGCTGCAATTCAGTATGCGAGGGGTGAATACAAGGAAGCTGCTGTCTCGTTCGAGAAGGTTGTGACCAGTTACCCGAAGAACTCATTGGTGCCTTCGGCGACATTGGGAGTTGGGATGTCGCTATATCGGCAGCGAGAATTCGAACAGGCTTTGGCTTGGCTCCAGAAGATTCCCAGGGGGACAACGTCATCGGCTCAGGGCGTTTTGATGACGGCGATGACTCTCAAGGAATTGGGACGACTTGAAGAGTCTCGATTGGTTTTTGCAGAAGCACTTTTGGCTGCGGGAGACACGCCCCTTGCCGCAGACGTGCTGTTTCAGCAGGCACAAATGGAACGTGTCTCTGGAAACAAGCCGGCAGCTGCTCAGATCTTTCTAGATATCTGTGACCGCTGGCCAACGTCCACTCGAGTTGCGGAATGTTTATTCAATGCGGCGGAGTTGAATCTTGAGTTAGCGCAGCGAGAACCGGCTGAACGCATCTGGAATCGGTTGAAGACAGATTTCCCGGATGCAGCGGCTCGACCCAGAGAGCAGATTTTGTTGGGGCGAATGTATTTGGTGCGGGGTGAAGTTGATCAGTCTGTGGAGACGCTACAAAAAGCTATCGCAGCTTCTGACGATCCCAAAAGTCGCGTCACCGCTGTGGGCCGATATTACCTTGTGCGAGCTTTCTATGAAGCGAAACAGTTCGACAAAGTAATTGATCAAACGTTGCAGATGAGCGAGTTGTTTCAGATTGAAGCGCTCAGTGAAGTTCGTGGCGCACTCGCACTGGCTACTGTGAGCTGCCTTGAGCAGAAGCGTTTTGAAGAAGCCTTGAAGTTTGCTGATGAGTTTATTCCGGTCGCTGTTGATAAGACTCAGAAAGCCGACGTCATGGCGGCTCGTGCTGTGACGTTAAGTCATCTCAGAAGATTTCCGGAGGCGATCGAGGATCTGAAAGTGTTGGTCGCGAATCTTCCCGATCTGGGGCAGACCTGGACGGCCGTACTGAAATCCGGTGAGGCTGCACTGGAACAAAATGCTCCGGATGAGGCTGTGGCGTTTTTTCAACTGGCCTCCACGTGTGAAAAAGATCCCGAGGTTAAAGAGGCCGGTGTGACGGGTCTTGCGTGGTGTCAGTTCAAGGCCGCTAAGTATTCTGAGGCTGAAGTTTCCTTTACGAAAGTTGTTGCTGACTACCCGGCGTCGGAAGATGCCGCTCAGTCTTTGTTTATGCTGGCTCGATGCATTGAGGAACAGGGAGACGTCGAAAGAACTGCTGCAGCTTACTCCGGCGTTTTTGAGAAGCTGACGAAGGATCAGCCGCCCGTTGAGGCCGGTAGCGAGACGAAGCCACCAATGCAGTACGCATTCGATGCCGGGCGGCAGGTGGCCCGGTCGCTGGAGAAGCTAAAACGCTTCGATGATGCGGACAAAGCGTGGGGCAAACTGGTGTTGGCGTTTCCAAATGCAAAAGATCTGGATCGACTGCTTGATGAGTGGGCCTGGATGAATGTTTCGGCTGAACGATTTGATCGATCGGACGCTGTACATCAGCAGTTGCTCGAGAAGTTCCCCGACAGCCCTTATGCCGGGCAGGCTCGGTTGTCACTCGCCGAAAGTTTGATGTCGGCCAGCAAGCTTGAAGAATCGCTGAAGGAAATGGAGGCGATTGTCAAAGATGCTCGCTATGGGGCCACAGAAAAAGAGCGTGCCCTGTTTCATGTGATCGAGATTCAAGCCACAAGACGGCAATGGCTGGCTCTTGTTGCTGCTGCTGATCAGTTTCTTACAAGCTATGCAAGTAGCCCGTTGGCGGCACAGGTTCGATTGTTCTCCGGTAACGCGATGGTGGAGTTGGGACGTCATGAAGACGCGACCAAGCTGCTGACAACTCTAAGCCAGGAGATCATCTCCGGAAAAATACCGGCACAGGAATGGACGGATCGGGTCTGGGTTGTGATGGCAGAATCCGCATTGGCAACCATGGACTATGAACGAATTGATGTGCTTGAAGCAGAGTTGAAGCAGCAAAGTCCTCAATCAAAGTTTGAGTTTCAGATCATGGACATTCAGGGGCGACGCTGGAAACAGCAGGCTCCTCCTGATTTTTTGAAAGCTCGCGAGTACTTCGGAAAGGTGACATCCAGTACCGAAGGAGCAGGGACAGAAACTGCTGCCCGCTGTCAATTCTTGATGGCCGAGACGTTGCTTCTGGAGATGAAGATGGATGAGGCCGTAAAGGAATACTTCAAGGTGTATGTCAATTACAGCTATCCGGATCTGCGGGCACAGGCTTTGTTTCAGGCGGCCGTCTGCGAGGCTCGTCTGATGAAGAATGATTTTGCGATTCGAGATTTCAAAGAGTTGATTGCAGAGTTTCCCACGTCCAGTCTGGTTGAGAAGGCCCGTGAAGAACTCGGAAAATTAGAAGTGCAGAAGCCATGAAGAGTCACGTCCGTTCGTCGTTGAAAGCTCGCGTTTCGCTTATGGTCGTCGCGCTTCTTGGATTGTTGATGGCGTGTCAGTCGCTGGCGCAGGATGCAGGGGTCGCCCCGGCTGCTGCGGTTCCGCCAGAGAACGTTAAGCCGTCAAATCCCTCGGCCGCAGCCGTGGCGACCGAACCGGTAATCTCCGGGATTCCAACAGATCCGCTGGGGATAGCAGACGCGATGGGGCGGCCGTTCACAGCGGCCTTCATCATTGCATCGGTTATTGGAGTATGGTCCGTGATCGAACGACTCGTTGTACTGCGCCGTCACCGAGTGATCCCGCGAGGTTTCGTCGACAGATTTCTGATGCACTTAAGAGCTGGTCGTCTGGACAAAGCGGAAGCTCTGAAAGTCTGTCAGCAAAACATGAGTCCGATGGCCGACATTTTTATTCACGGGCTCCGCAAATGGGGCCGTCCGAGTACTGAGGTTGAGCAGGCCGTGACCGATGGTGGAGAGCGGCAGGTCACTCAACTGAAAAAGGGTTTGCGAGTTCTTAACGGCGTATCGACTCTGAGTCCTTTGATTGGTCTGTTGGGGACTGTGGTCGGGATGATTCGATCGTTCAATGACATCGCCACTGCGGGGGCTATGGGACAAACTCAAACTTTGGCTAACGGGATCGCCCTTGCCTTGTTGACGACTGCCGTGGGTTTGATCATCGCTATTCCTGCGATGGCTGCTTATCTTTATCTCGCCGGGCGGATTGATTCAGTGGTGATGGAGATGGACAGGCTTGGACAGGAACTGGTCCATCTGATTTCAGCTGAAGCGCTGCGAGAGCGTGCGATTGTCGCCACGAGCACTCCGGAGCCAGCAGCTCCCGTGCCGGGCCCTGTCAGGACTCGCAAACCGGTCGTCGAGAAGTAGCGTTGGCTGTTAAAGAACACACCTTATGTCAATATCCACCGAAACACTCCGTTCTGACAGCCTGACGCTCTCGGTTATTGTCCCCGTGTACAACGAACGAGACAGTCTTGTTCAGTTGGTTGATGAATTACAGGCGGGTGTTCGTTCATCCGTTTCGAGCTACGAAATCATTTTTGTCGATGATGGCTCAACGGATGATTCGTGGAAGAAGATCGAGGAGTTGGCGAATCGCGAGGCTGTCGTCTCTGGTATCCGCCTGCGACGAAATTTCGGCAAGGCTGCAGCCCTAACGGCGGGAATGAAAGTCGCGACTGGAGATCTGATTCTGATGCTCGATGCAGATCTCCAGGATGACCCGGCTGAGTTCCCTGCTCTGCTGCAGCAGATTCAGGCGGGATACGACGTCGTCAACGGATGGAAGCAACGTCGGCTCGATCCGTGGCACAAAGTTTATCCCAGCAAAGTCTTCAATGGTCTTGTTGGATTAATGACCGGACTACGACTCCATGATCACAATTGTGGGCTCAAGTTGTTTCGAGCTGAGGTCGCGCAGGAGGTTCAGATCTATGGTGAACTCCATCGGTTTATTCCGGTGCTCGCTCATTCGCGCGGATTTCGAGTTACGGAGGTTGCTGTCAATCATCGTTCACGCCAACATGGGCATTCCAAGTACGGCATGCGGAGATTTCTGCGCGGGTTGCTGGATCTGCTGACCGTTACGTTTCTGACCAGTTTTGGGCGACGTCCGCAACATGCACTCGGGACAATCGGACTCGGCTTTTTTACGGTGGGTATTCTCGGTCTGATGTACCTGAGTTTGCTGTGGGTCGCGATGCGAGTCGGAATATTCACGGCATCCCCGATCGGCAATCGTCCGCTGCTGGCCTATTCTGTGGCCGCCACACTGCTGGGAGGACAAGCTCTGTCATTGGGTTTGCTGGCCGAGCTGATTGTGGCCTACACGACCAGAAGCACGGACAGCTACAGCATTCGCGAAACAACACGCAAGGTTTGATTCGTGGGAATCGCACCGTAGCTTAATCGCAATGTGAAAGTGCCATAAGGCAATAGGCAGTAACAAGATTGGGATCTCCCTCGTACCAACGATCAGCCGGGTTGATCCAGCTACCATTGGATTGCTGGAGCTCGGCCAGTTTCGTTGCCAGTTCCTGTTTCCAGAAGTGCTCACTGCCATCGGTCGTCGTAAACGACTCACTTTCGAGCGATGACATTGTTTTGGCAAACGTCTGGAAATAGTAATACAGTCCCTGTTGCCCCATGCCCGGATTTTCCGTCAATGTATAGTTCCTGCGAATCCATTCCGTGGCTGCTTTGACTCGATCATCATCCTTCGTCAGGCCAGCATAGATCATACTCTTGAGACCGGCATAGGTAATGCTGCCGTAAGATTTGTGACCGCCGTTTTCGGTTGTCCCAGCCTTGGATTCACCGCCTTTGGCAGGGGTGTAAATGAAACCTCCGTCGTTCACCTTGCCTGCGAAGTCTAATGTGTTGTGGGACGATTCCAGGTTTTGAGCGCGGGACACAAACTGGAGAGCTTTCTGCATCGCCGGGTCATCCGGCGCAACCCCCGATTTTTTGAGAGCCTCGATCAGGAATTGAGTATTCGACATGTCCGGACGTTGTTTGCTGTCATAACCAGCTCCCCCGTAGGCGCCTTCTGAGGATTCAATGCCTTCGCCTTCGTCCCACTGAAGTCCTCGCAGAAACAATTCGGCTTTCTTCAGTGGCTCATCGTACTTCCCGTTTGAATTCGCTTCACTCAGAGCCAGCATCGCGATGCAGGTTTCATAGCTCTGATGCCGGCTTTCCGGTGTATGAATTCCTCCGCTCGGTTGCTGATTTCGAAGAAGAAATTCAAGGCCCCTCGCAGCAATCGGGTCATCTGCAGTTTTGCCGTTTTGCAGTAAAGATGTTGTCACCAGACCGCTGATGCCCACGGCCGAGGAGCTTGACCAGGAGCCATCAGCACTTTGAGTGACCTCAAGAAACTGAATAGCCTTTTGCCGCATGGAGTTAATGTCCTGTGCCATCGAAATCGGCGTCAGGACGTATGCTGAAAAGATGGCGAGCAGAAATGCGAGGATTCGTGACATTTGACTCTCTGGGCAAGAATAGATCGCGATTAATAGAATTGGGCAGATTGAAAATGGTTCTCGTCAGAACTCACCGAGCACTTCGCCGCCATCTCGGGTTCCCAGCGCACGCCAGATGCTCAGATCAATATTTGAGCTGAAAGATCGTACCGATCCATCACAGAGAGCTGACTGAACAATTCCGGTGTGATAGCTTCGGGAGTTGACAGCAGAATAGCTGACCGACGATGTGTTGCTGCCTTCCTGGCGTGAGGCATAATCCGTGTTGTGATAGGTCACTCCCGCATCAACAAAGATGACGTCAGAATTCGGAGTCAATGTTGTTGTGAAACCGCTGTGATGTGAGTGACCATTTGCCCATTCGGTGTGGCCCGTGCCATCTTGTGTCGCTGGCAGAATGCGGTCTCTCAGTCCTGACGCAGCGTAGAGTGCGACTGTAGCTTTATCGGCAGGCACAGTTGTCGAGGGTGGTCCGCCGTTTCGAGTATATGCACTCCATGCATGAACCTCTGAGGCCAGCAATGTATTGCTGGTGCCGTCTGTGATGGATGAGATCCGGATTTTGGAATTTGGATAGGTGATTCCATCACCGCCCTGCCCTGTTGTTGGGTTGTAGACCAGCCATGTTCCGAAATTGAAACCATAACAGGTGGGCATCAGGAAGATTCCATTGGTCCCGGTGTCACGAGCACGGTCCGATTTGGGATCCGACGAGCAGACGTAAACAGGCACGCGATAATTGCTTATGATCGGGAAGTTGCCCCAGGACTTGCTGAGATCGATCTGGGAATACAGATTCCCCTGTTCCATGAACGGCAACAGCCGCCCGTGAATTGACCACGAAGCATTACTCGTGAGTGTCGGAACGATCGCCATACTCGGCGGCAGCGCATTGTTAGTGGATTCATAGTTGTGCATACCCAACGCGATCTGTTTGAGGTTGTTTTTGCACTGGGTTCTCCTGGCCGCCTCGCGAGCCTGTTGTACGGCTGGCAGCAGCAAGGCAATCAGTATGGCAATGATGGCAATCACAACGAGTAGCTCAATCAGGGTAAATCCGTGTCGTTTTGGTCTTTGTTGTAGCGACATCATTACTTACCCAGCTGTGGCCTATGGAATTCGTCTGATGCGATCGAAGGGGCACCCTCTCTGCAGAAGAACGTTTGGCAAATCGCGTGCCATCGAGGAATTTGCAGGAATGCGGCGTGAGGCCAGTTTCGGGCGCATTCTCTATGGCGGTCTTTTCGCCCTCATGGAGGAAAAATCGCCCACGACTGAGTCTTCGAAGACTTGTCCCGATTGCTTTACGGACAGCACGGTGCCTTCTACGATGATCCTCGGGAATCGTTGGCGTTTGTCTGTTTGACCCTGGCGAAAGCCAATCCCCGTTTCATTTCAGAACACAATTCTCACATAAGGTCCGTACGCTATGGTTCGAATGATGACATTAGTCCTGAAGCCATTGAGCCTCCTGTTGACCTGCTGCATCGGTGCAGGAGTTGCGTGGAGTGCTGACGAATACGATTACGATCTGGTCCATTCCTCCGTCAGTTTCAAAGCACGGCATCTGGACATCAGCTGGATCCATGGCCGGTTCAATGATGTTTCCGGCAAGTTCATCATTGATCGTGATGATGTGGCGAAGTCTTCATTTCAGCTGACGATTAAGGCGGACAGTGTTGATACGGCAAATCCCGCTCGGGACGAGCATCTTCGTCAGCCCGATTATTTCGACACCAAACAGTTCCCGACGATTGAGTTCAAGAGCACGGCCGTCAAAGCCATTGAAGAAGGCTACGAAGTCACGGGAGACTTCACAATGCATGGCACGACAAAGAAAATTGTCGTGAAGCTAATGGGTGGCAAGGAAATCGAATCCCGAGGCGTGAAGCGAGTCGGCTTTTCGACGGAGCTGAAGCTCAAACGAAGTGACTTCAACTTCGACAAGAGTGCAATCGGTGCGATTGGTGATGAAGCGATTATTCTGATCGACTGTGAAGGGATGAGAAAGTAACGGATGCCGGATCCGTTTCAGTATACGATGGCATTGCTGGCTGCGTTCGCAGTCAGCGTCATTGCCGTTGCGGGAGCTCGGAGAGTTTTACCTTTGCGAGCCCATCGGCTGGCGAATGTCTTTGAAGTATTTGGAGTCACGGCCGGACTAGTTGCTGGCTATCGCGTTTTGCAATTTGAATTGGTGTGGCCACCAGCCAACGCGATCAATAGATTCCTGACAATTGTTCTGCCTGCGGCTGTCATCATCGAACTGATTTCTGGCGTTGCCCGTATTCCAACTCAGTGTGAAGCCCGGCGTCTCAAAGATGCCGGGCTTCTTTCGTTTTTTGTGTTGATCCTGCGAATTGGATTCTTCGCCTCGATTGGCCGAATCTTGCTGCACAATTCCGTCTATCTGGGCGCATCTCCGAATATCGCAGGGACGTTGTCTGGCTGGCAGATACTCGTTCTGCTGACAACCAGTGCTGTTTTGCTGACGTCGATGCGGATGATGCTTTCCAGTCTTGCAAAGCACGATGTGCCGGAAAGTGTTATAGCGAGTCTTTCTCTTTCACTCATGACGGCGGGAATGTCCATCATGCTGGCTGGATATATCAGAGGTGGCGTTACTGCGTTTCCGATTGCCGCATCCCTCATCGGCGTAGTGATGACGAATTCAATCGTTCGGCCGGAGGTCTGTGTTTGGAATGGTTGTTCGTTCCAATCTCTGATCGGTCTCGGGGTCACATCGCTGTTTAGTTTGCTATGGATCGGTTCTTTCTTTGGTCAATTGCCAACCGTAGATGCGATTATCATCTTTTTGGCTCCGACACTTTGTTGGGTCAGCGAGTTTCCAGCTTTCCGTCAAATGAAAAGTCGTCGCAAGGTAGCTCTGCGCCTGGTCGCAGTCGCAATTCCACTGGCAATCCAGCTGCTCATCGCCAAGCGAACGTTTGATCAGAAACTGGCTCCTTTGGTCGCTGGTGTGACGGAATTCTCGCTCGCCAATTGAGTTTTTTTCGGGAAGCTCGGTCTTTGCAGGATGAACCACAAAAGAAGAGAAGACAGGCTAAGGAAAACCGGCCAATCACCGATTCTTGTATAGATTGTCCTGGCTGAGATTGGAAAGACAGTCCCTGTTACAGCGCCTTCCTGCTGGACAGGGCATTCAGACAGAATTCTTCCTGATGGACCGATGATGCACGTGACGCCTGTTGATGCGCATCGGATGAAGAAACGACGATTCTCTGCTGATCTCAGCATTGCCAGCATGCAGTGCTGACGCAGCGCAATCGGGTTGTTGTAATCAGCGGCGTTAACCTGAACAGTGAGTATTTCTGCTCCGGCAGCTACGGTCTCTCTTGCAATGGCAGGGTTGATGTCGTCGTAACATACCATGGCTCCAATTTGCAATCCCGTAGATGTTGATATCGGAACGCTGGAACTACCGGGTTCTCGAATTGTGTCGATATTTGCAAAACTGCGCAGTGCTGGAAGCCACGATTGTCCGGGAACATATTCGCCGAACGGAAGCAATGACCGTTTCGTCTGCTTTCCGATAATGTTCTGCTCATGGTCAATCAGGAGTGCTGTATTTCGATAAGGACCCTCCGGCCCTGCGTCATCACTGTAGAGAACACCACAAGCCAGAAGCGACGTTCCAGTGATTGCGAGACCTGGCAGACTGCAATGAGGTTCGCGAGACAACGAGTACACATGATCTTCACTTCGAAAATGGTCCAATCGATCGCTGTAGTATCCAAGTGATGATTCCGGCCAAATAACGACATCGGGGCTAGGATTCAGTTTCAGCGAATGATTCAGCAGAACGTTCTCTGCTCCGACGAATGACGAATCTACCTGCAGTGCAGCAACCCGCACTGCGCGCTCCGGCGGACCAGGAGATTGCCAGTTTCTGTTTTGAACCACTCCGTAGATGCTGGCTGTTGCCAATAAGGCTGCCATTGCAACAGCAAAACTCTTCGCAGAGAGACCTCGAAGCGGGGATTCACTGCCTTCCTTAACGAACTCCGCGTGTGGGTTAAGGACGATTCGGGCGACTGCACAGGAGGTGGCAGTCATGAGCCACGTTAATCCCATAGTGCCAGAAAAATCAACGATCTGAATCAATGAACCGTAGCCAATCAGCATATGCCCCATGGTCCAGGGGAATACACGTGGCCAGAAGTGATCGAAGACGATGACTGTCGAGGGCAGAATCCATATTGGGATTTTGCGAGCTCGGAAGGTGAGAAACGACAGCCTGCCAAGAATCATCCAGCCCAGAGATTCGAATGCGATCATCAGCAGGAAGAAGAGTAATGCCAGGTGGGAGCCAATATCGAAGTTCTCGGCAACAACTCCGGGCACCCAATGAAATGCGGTACCCCTCACCGCCATTCCAGCTATGAACAATCGCCATCCGCTTGAACGAGGCGAAGTGCCGGTGCATAGAAGAATGATTGCGGTCCAGAGTGACCAGGCGAGGGTCGAAATTCCTTTATCAGGAATATCAAACCAACATGTTCCCAATACGGCCCCGAGGAGCGTAATGATGGCGACGCTTATGGAGTCGCTGGTTAAGTTGGCTCTTGATCCAAAATGAGACAGTGTCTGCCTTTCATTCTGAAGATTAATTGCTTTCATGCGGCAGCCGCATTTGTGAAGGGTAACGTCGGCATGTGTTCGTGATTCTTTGATGCCTCAGCCAGGAAGATCTGAACTACTACAGAGAGATCTGCGAGCAAAACGATCTCGCAGATCTCCCATGCACATCAATAATTCAGTCCGCGGCTCAAGATTATTTTGGTTCCACCGTGATCGTCTTGGTCGCCTTACTGGCGATCGTTACATTGACGGTCTGAAAGGTTTCCAGAGCGAGGTCGATTGCCAATACCTTGTGAGCCCCCTTCTTCAATGTAAAGTTATGAGACCCGCCGGCTGCGATCACGGTGGCTCGCTTGGCGATTGCGTCACGATCGGCCGTGTCGAAAGGTGGCCTGAGTGCCAGCAGGCTTGCGGGTGGGTCAATGACGACAGCGACTTCGCTTTGAGAAGTCGACTTAACGACCAGCGTACCGTTGCTTTTTCCACCACCGCCAGCGAAAACCTCACTATTGAGCAGTGTGAGTGCCAGGGCCACCATAAGAAAACGATTCAACATATCTAACTCACTTTCCTCACAAGAAATCAGAACTCCATCTCAATATGGTTAATCTGACAGTTCCTCTGTCAGAGTTATTCAACGGATCATTTTATGCTGAGATTCAAGCATTGAGCGATGAGTTACAAGCTTCTGGGATTTCGGATGTCACAGCCAATACATCACGGCAAAACGTTTCCAGAGAGACTGTTCGGAACCTGATCGAGGGCATGATTACGGGACTGATCTCAAGGGCTGACAACTTCGCCACCGTTCCGAGTTGAAATCGCCCCCAGAACAGTCAGGTCGATATCTTCAGAGATGAACATCCCACTGCCGTCGGCCCGTAGTGCGTGCACTCCGTTAGAATGAAAAGAGGCCAGCTTCCCGGGGGTACCCACCGGGTTGACATCGGTAACAACGAGATTATTCCCACAGGCCCATCGGCCTGTTTCGTCATCTCGTCCAACTGACTCGGCAATGCAGATGGTGTTCGAGCTGCCATCGATAATGTCGCGATACGATACGTACGTTGGAGTCTCTTCATTGACGGTGACAAGCACTCCCGAACCAAGAGCCTGATCACGATTGTTGCCGATCTGAAGTCCTCCCTGTGTGCCGCCTGATATCCCGCAGTAATCGATTACACCGGCATATTCAAAGGCTGATGTTGGGCAGCGGAATAAGGCAACCTGAGTCTTCGCCGTGGGTCCATTTTTTGACGATACTTCGTCATTCCATTGTTTTGCTAAATCGAACTGCGTGGACAGGGAAGTTTGCTCAATGTACGGAAGCAGAAAAGTGCACCAGGAGTGATCAACAGAGTTGAAACCGAGTTTGCCAGCTGGAAACCGATTGTGTGTGCTGTGAAAGTTCTGAAGGGCGATTCCCATTTGGCGAAGATTCGACTGGCACTTCATCTTCCTTGCGGACTCACGAGTCTGCTGGACTGCAGGTAGTAGCAGCCCGACAAGAATCGAGATCAGAGTAATGACGACAAGCAGTTCGATCAGGGTGAATCCACGGGGTTGACACGAGCCCGCGATCGATTGCTGTTGATTGGAATCAGGGCGCTGCATTTTTCTTCTTGCAGGTGATTGTTTTTGGACCATCTTTGCTTCCTGCTGCATGTTTGATGAACACTTCACTCGCCTCAGGATTTGCATCAAATTTCACTTCAGGATTGGCGGGTCGGCGTTCTAATGCAGTCTGCATATTAGTTGTAAAGAAACCGCCAAAAGACTGTGATCTTTGCCATTTTTTGATCCCGGAAGTTAAGGATTCGTCGAGTCGAGTGGAGGGTACTTGCTAACTCCTTATGAACATTCTGGCAGAATCTGCGACAACGATTTTCTAACTTTGTGCAGAATGTTGAGAGGAGGCGGGGGGAACGTTGGTTGGACTTGCATCAGCAAAAGAGCGTGCTGCGGGGCGAATTGGATTTTCAGGCCTTCACTTCGCTGAGTGACGTGGGCGACGGCGGATTGAAAATCCGACGAAGGAAAGACCAATAATTGCAACCGAGGAAGGTTCAGGGACGGCCGCTGATGTTAGTGTTGCGTCGATGCTCAGGACGGGGACTGCCGGCAGCGGGATGGTCCAGGTCGTTCCTGAATTTGGTGATCCAACGTAGTCGTCGGCCAGAGACCAGCCGGACTGACCATTGTCATCGCTGGATGTCGTTACAAACCAGCCGTAGAGCGAAGCCGTGTTGGTTGGCATGGCAACCAGCCAATAGTTCGTCAGCCCGTTAAGGCTGATGGACGCTGTTGGCGAAAATGAATAGTTGGCTACAGCGGCAATGTCTGTTGTCGAAGTTAGTGTTCCCAGAAGAGTTCCGCCAGGGTTCGCTCCTGCGTCACTACGAACTTCGATCTTTAGACCGTCGGGGGTCAATCCAGTGCTTCCGTTACTTTGGTCAGCGAATCGAGCTGTCAGGCTATTGAGCTGCCATGTGCCAGTTCCGGTTGTGAACCGAATTGCCGTCCAGGACTCAGCAGCTCCCAATGGCCCATTGACTGCAGAAAATGCGGGCTCCGACAGACTCAAGTTATCAATCATAATCCCCGCTTCTGCGGTGCTGGGTAGATAGATTTGGAGAAGACTGCCGAGGGCAAATACCCCAATCAAACGCATTGCAGCGATACCTCAAAACTTAAAGACAGTGGTTATTAGATCGAGACGGTAGCAGCAATTCTCAAACACGTTTCACTCAGAGCGCAAAGTGAGAAGATTCCTGGAAAATGCCATCCAGATTGTTGAGTCACGGAAGGTCATCGCGCAGGTGAATTATCAGGAATGATCAAGCCCCGCTGCCCGAGGGTTTCCGGCTCGATGGCGCTCTCGAATTTCCGTTGCGGTCATGTTGACGTGGCGTCGGAGGGCATTTGCCATGCTGGAAGCAGAGGCAAAGCCGACGTCGACGCTGATGTCGCTGGCTGATAGTTCGGTCTCCTCCAGCAGTTGACAGGCGGCTGCTACTCGAAGTCGAGTCAGCATGTTGCCAACGGTGCATTTCAGATGAGTTCGAAACCGCAGCTCGAGAGTCCGGCGGGAGATCCCTTGTTCGTCGGCGATTTGTTTGACGGTAAGTTCTCGGTCAATGTGTCTGGCGACAAACGTCACAGCTGATTGGATTTCAGGCAGGTTAAGAGCGTTGATTTCATTGGTCTTCAGGCACCGAATAACAATAACTTTGGGATCTATGTTGTGAATGCGGTTCATCAGTTCCTGCTCGGTTCCTGGACGTTGCTGACGGCCTTCATCGAGCTAATGAACTTTCATGTTTTCTTCGCGACAAAGATTTAGAGAAATTCCCGGCTCTTCGAGGAAATCAGCAGTCTGTCTCTCTTTTTTGCCCAAGCTCAGGGCCGTTTGATGCCAAAAAGGCCCGAAAAAATGGGCTTTTTGCTCAGCGCGAGGGTTTTCTGTCGATATGCTTCTGCAACCCGGCGTTAAGGTAAAAGTGGTGGTAGTCGGCGTGATTGTCAAAGTAGGTCCTTTCTGCCGGAAAGGACTTTCGCCGCAAGGCGAACCATGTGGGCAACCTGGCTGAGGCTTGCAACTGGCTTGATCAATCCCGTTGCACAGAGCTCGCGGCCAGCCGCGAAGTCCTCCTCGGCAAGGAGGACCTACCGAAATCGCTGACTGCACCTTTAGAGGTGCCTTGCGCCATCGCTTACTTTCCAGAGTTGCTGAGTTTGGTTCATGCCTGCCGGTCCAGAAAAAAACGATGAACCTGTTTCCCTGTGGATCAGGCAGCTTGAGAGCGGACAGACTGCGGCTGCCCAGCCGTTATGGGAACATTTCTGTCAAAAGCTGATGCATTTGGCTGGTCAGAAGCTGTCCTCAAAACTCCGCCGCAGCTATGACGAAGAAGATGCAGCACTCAGCGCGTTTCATAGCCTGTGTCGAGTGATCTCGGAGCGTCGTCATGCGGATCTCGGTGATCGCGATAACCTATGGCGATTACTTGTGACCATCACGGAACGCAAAGTGAACGCTCGATTGCGTCACGAGATTCGTGGCAAACGGGACATCCGAAGAACTGTCGGAGAGTCGTGCTTTGTTTCGACGGGTGAGAAATCCGGAGGTATTGCATCATTGCCCGATCGAGAACCTACGCCGGAGTTCGCGGCGGAATTCGCAGATCTTTGCGGGGCGATGTTGGACGCTCTGGGTGATGACACCTTGAAGCAAATCGCCCAGCTAAGACTGAAAAACTACGATTCGGATGACATCGCGAATACGCTTAGCCTGAGTCGCCGAACGGTTGAGAGGAAACTCCTGATCATCCGTGGCCGCTGGGAAAAATTGTTGTCAGAAGAGAAGTAGAATCTCTAAGTTGCTCTGCGGGAATGGTCTGCTGAAATGGAATTCCTGGAGCCTGATTCATTTGGCGATTGCGGTGCTTAAGTTTGGCTGAAGACGTCGCAAGTTCTGTAAATTCATGTCGCAAATCTTATACAAAAGGACATAAGGGAGTCGCGGAAAGAAATCGGCGAACAGGTGTCGGCGATGTCCAGATTGGTTCGACTCCAGCTGACGCGCTGGTCACACAACGCTTAACGAGGTCCCTCGGTAATGAATGACGAACTTTCGATGCTCTCGCTGGATGACCTTGAACGGGTTGACGTCGTGTGTGATGCGTTTGTCGCTTCATGGGAGCGGGGCGAGCGACTTTCACTGGAGGACTTGATCGGCAACGCACCGGAATCGCTGCGTCGGGTGATTGCTCTCGAGTTAATACAGAGCGAAATTGAGTGTCGTCGACGTGCCGGTGAGTCGCCGACTTCGAACGAGTATGCTCGACGATTTCCCGAGTGGGCACTTGAAGTCGAGTCAAGAATTGCTGAATTGCCTCAGACAGCGGATTCGAATCTTGAAGTGACTCAGCAGTTTATAGACAGAAGTGAATTCGCAGGACTCCCGGTATCTGCTGTCAGCACGTTAATCGAATCTTCAACAGCACCGATGACTGTATCGCCGCGAGATCTGCCCATCGCGCCTGAACTCCTGAGCGATTATCAAATTCGAGGTGTCGTGGGTAAAGGCGGGATGGGGGTCGTCGTTCGGGCACGGGATAAGAAACTCGATCGAGATGTGGCGATTAAGTTCCTCGTTCCAGAGTTGGCCCGCCATGAGGCTGCTCGGGAGCGATTTTTACGGGAAGCCCGAGCCGCAGCGGCGGTACGCCATGATAACGTCGTCACGATTTACTCGGTTCGTGAGGTCGATGGAGTGCCTCTCCTGGAGATGGAGTTGATCCACGGGGAATCACTTGCGGAACGAATACAGCGAGCCGGTGCCATGTCGGCTCTTGAAGTGGCTCGGCTTGCAATACAAGTTGCTCGGGGACTTGATGCGGCTCATAAACGAGCCCTGATTCATCGGGACATTAAGCCGGGAAATATTCTTCTTGAGGCGACTGAGGAAGTTCCTGCAATACAGGGCAGGACATCGCAACGCGGCTATTGCAGAGCAAAGATCACCGATTTTGGCCTGGCCCGTGTCGCATCAGAGGAGTCGTTGACGAATTCCGGACTCATTGCCGGGACACCTCAATACATGTCCCCGGAGCAGGCTGAAGGTAAGGCTATTGATCATCGCTCGGACTTGTTCAGTCTGGGAAGCGTGATGTATGCGATGTGTGCCGGCCGTGCTCCGTTTCATGCAGATTCTGCACTGGGAATCCTGAGACAGGTGTCGGATTTTGCTCCGCCCTCGCTTCGTGAACGGAACAGAAAGATCCCGGACTGGATGTTGGCAATCATCGAAAGGTTGATGGCCAAGAAGCCTGAAGATCGCTTCCAGTCAGCCGGTGAAGTTGTTGAAGCTTTAAGTCGCGAGTACGAGATCGCATGTCAGAGTCCTTCAAGCGATTCGAGCTCCTTGCTGACGCCACAGATTGCGCCGTCGACTGCTTCTATGGACGATCGTGGAGTCAAGATAAAGTTGCGACTGGTCTCGATGGTGTTCTTGCCGATCGCACTCTTCGCGGCCGTGTTCATCATTCGCACGAATAAGGGTGAGTTTGTTTTGACGACAAAGGATCCGGCCATCGCAACTCAGATTAATGCTGCGGGCGGACTAGTAGTGGAGAACAAAGCCACGAAGGCTTCCTACACGCTCATGCCAGGGCCCAATCAACTCCCGAATGGCGAATACGAATTAATCGTAACGGCTCCAGGCGGACTGGAGTTGACGACATCGCGTTTTGAATTACGCCGACTTGGTGGCTCGGTGAATGCGACTGTGACAGCCCGGCCCCTCAGCGGGACGGGCGCTGAATCTGTGGCTCGCATCGAAGCACAGAGATTGGAAACGAAAGACGTTGCAGCCGATTCACCTGCACCGTCAGAGAACCGGGCTATTCGGTTCGATGGAGAAAAGAGTTATGTTTCAATTCCGAGTCTCTCAAGAGATGGGACTGTGCCGTATACGCTTGAGGCATGGGTCTTGCCAAGTTATCGAAATGCGAGCGAAGCGGTAGTTGTCATGTCCGGCGACCCTTTCCTGCAGTTTGGGAAGGATTATCGAGGTTTCTACCCGATCGAGAGAGATATTCCAGATGCTCGCGATAAGCCGGTGAGGACACTACAGAAGTGGGTCCATTTGGCGATCGTTGTCGAACTGAACGAAGTTCGCTTCTACATTGATGGAAAAATAACCCATCAGTTGCCGCGCGTGAATCCGTCTGAAATTGGACACAGTTTTGGGGGGACGTGGTTGGGCGGTCATCCGAAAGAGTCTCATCCGGATCCTTCACGAATCGGATATTTCTTTCAGGGACACCTCGACGAGATTCGGATGTCCTCGGTTCCCAGATATCGAAACGAATTTGTTCCCGTTACTCGCTTTGAGTGCGACTCCGAAACGCTTGCCCTCTATCGCTGTGATGAAGGATCCGGAAACGAACTACGCGACAGTTCCGGTTACAACCATCACGGCATTGCCTTCAATCTGAATTGGGATCTGCGCGACGCTGTAGATACTTACGCTGTCGCCTTGAAGCGTCAGGAGCAGGCGGCTGCGAAGTATTCATTGCCCCTCGAAATTACCAATCAGACCGGAATGACGCTGCGGCTTATTCCACCGGGAGAATTCCTCATGGGTGCACCGGAAGACGATGTCGACGCGGCGCCCGAAGAGAAGCCTCAGCATCTTGTGAGATTATCCAGGCCCTTCTATATGGGTACGACAGAAGTCACAGTCGGTCAGTTTCGAAAGTTTGTTGAAGCCACTGGTTATGTCACCGAGGCAGAGTCAGATGGTCAGGGTGCATTTATTGTTTCGGAGCCAGCACAGACTCGAAACTCGGAGATGGTTTGGCATCGAGTGGATGAGGATCGTGTCGAGCGAGATGATAACTTGCCGGTGCGCGGTGTAAGTTGGGAGGATGCTCGTCAGTTTTGTGAGTGGTTAAATCAATCCGAATCAAGGAAGTACCGACTCCCGACTGAGGCGGAATGGGAGTATTCATGTCGAGCTGGCACTTCAACTCGGTATTTCATTGGCGATACCATGGATGAGTCCCTGGCAGCGGGCCGAATTGCCGGGCAGGCAGGCCCATTACATCCCGTGGCCGAGTTTCCTCCAAATCCTTTCGGTCTTTTCGATATGCACGGGAACCTGAATGAAATCTGCTTTGATTCCGGGATTCAATACACCCCTGACATCGCCGTCGATCCCGTGGGCGCGATAGATCCCGCTCAGCCGTCTGTCGTACGCGGCGGCGCATGTAGTTCCTCTGATGTCCGGCTCCGCTCATCACATCGTTACCTGACCGATAGTCGTAGTTTTCCCGGGCCCAATTTTGCGACGATCGTCAAGGGATTCCGAGTTATTGCCGTTGGCGATGAGAATGCTGGAAAGTGAAAACCAGAGTGTTCCTGATCCGGTCATAACGTGGCCTGCATCTGAGACCTGTGCGTTCATTCATCATGAGATTGGATGAGCACGAAACTTCCAATTAAGCCATTGACCAATTCAGGTCTGCGGATTATTGTAACTGAATCTGATACAATAAGAGGCTTGTATGGATACTCAATTTACAACTGCGGCTCACGTTCTGGGATATCTCGCATGGCGGGATGCTGAAGGCGCGACCTGGGTATCGTCTGAGGAACTGGGGCACAGCATTAATACTCATTCGGTTGTTGTCCGAAGAGTTTTGTCAAAGCTCCGGTCCAGCGGTTTGATTGAAACGCGTCGCGGTGCCGGCGGTGGTAGTCGTCTGGCGCGTCCGGCAAGGGATATCCATCTGGGAGACGCTTTTGATGCGGTCGCAGAGCCCGGTGCATCATTGATCTCATTCCCGCCGGAGCCTGATGTCGGAGTCTGCCCGATTGGACCGCATATTGAGGCTGTACTGAAAGAAGTGGTCGCTGAATCCGAAGCACGCTTTCGGAGAAATCTTGAACAAACCACCATCGCTGAATTTTCAAAACGTGTCGTTAACAGAGTGAACTGTCAGGAATAGTCATGAGTCATCCGGAAAACCCCTTTGCCCACGAAGTTCCAGCTGCGGATAAGAAGTCTCCCGACGTTGCCGCAAATAGGGCGTCTACAACCACACTGCGATGGTGGCCTGCTGCGATTTGCTTAATCATCATTGCAGCGCTGAAGCTCAGTATGGTTGTTGTCGAAGCACCTCCGATGGCGCTGCTGATGGCGGCGTTCATGGGGCCCGCTGGATTGTGTGGAGTAATCCTGCTGTGGTGGACCTTCGCCAGCCGAGCGGGTACGAAAGAGAAAGTGATTGGGCTGTTGGGGGTTATCGGGATAGGCGTGCTCAGCACAGTATTGCTGCATTTCTCCATGAAGGGTATGAGCTCAATCCTTTACCAGATTCCCTGTGGAATCAGCGCGTTTGCTTTGGTGCTGGTCGTTATGGCCAACCGTCCGAAATCGAGATTGCGTGCAGCATTGTTCTTATCGGCGATTGGATTCGGGATGTGGGATCTGGTTCAGTTGCATGGAGTTACAGGCAAGTTCGATGCCGAGTTCTCGTGGCGATGGGCACCGACTCCGGAGGAAGAATATCTGCGTGGTCTTGCGGAACGCTCTGAGTCTGCTTCCGGAAGTCCATCGGCGTCAGATTCAGCCGATACCAATGAGCCAATTACTCGGGCGACTTCTGAATGGTCTGACTTTCGCGGACCAATGCGTGATGGGAAACAGCCGGGGTTACGATTGAAAGAAGATTGGACTGCGTCACCACCGAAAGAAATCTGGAAGACCCCGATCGGGCCCGGATGGTCCTCTTTCACGGTTGCTGGCCAGAGATTGTTTACTCAGGAACAAAGAGGCGACAATGAAGCGGTTGTGTGTTTAAGTGCTGAGACGGGCAACGTCCTTTGGGCACATGAATACGCCAGCCGCTTTTGGGAAGCGATTGCCGGAGCTGGTCCTCGTGCGACACCGACGGTCGGCGACGAGGGAATTTACTCGCTGGGAGCGAATGGGCATGTATTGTGTCTGGATCCGATCACAGGAGAAGTTCGCTGGACGAAAGATCTTCAGGTCGATGCAGGCTGCAAGCCGCCTCAATGGGGGTTTTCTGCTTCGCCACTCGTGCAGGATGGTCTGGTAATTCTTCACGCGGGAGCCGCGACGGGTGATGGTGCTGTGGTGGCCTACGATGCAAAGACTGGCGATGTTCGCTGGAAGGTTTCTTCGGGCAATCACAGCTACTGTTCCGCGCATCCGGCTGTCTTTGATCATGTGTCCGGAATACTGATGGCGACCAATCTGGGCTTGCAGTTTCTGTCCGTCACTGATGGTAGTACGATCTGGAATCATGAATGGCCCGTTGAGAATTATCGAGCCATCCAGCCGCTGGTTTTCGGTGACTCAGTTCTGATCGGGACCAGTTTGGGCGTCGGAACTCGAAGAATCAATGTGTCGCATGAGGGTGAGTCCTGGAAGATCATCGAGGCATGGACGGCGAAAGACATGAAGCCTGACTTTAATGACTTCGTTGAGTATGAAGGTTGCGTCTACGGCTTTGATGGCAACATCTTTAGCTGCGTTGATTGTGCGACAGGCAAGCGAAATTGGAAGAAAGGTCGCTACGGTAATGGTCAGGTTCTGCTGCTTCCGGACGCCGGTCAGTTGCTGGTCATTTCGGAGACCGGGGAACTTGTGCTTTTGAAAGCGGATCCGGCCAAACACGTTGAGTTGGGGAAGATCCAGGCGCTGACAGGAAAGACCTGGAATCATCCTGTGTTGATTGGCAATCGTCTTTACCTGCGTAACGCGGAAGAAGCAGCCTGTTATGAGTTGGTTCTTGATGCAACCGCGGAGCAGTCCGCGTCTGCAGATGTAGGCCAGGATGCTCAAGACCCGTCGAAGGCTACGGCAGCTGGACAAGAATGAGATACCCCCTCCTGGGCTGCGGCAGCCTGCTGCCGCTTTGGTGCAGGCAGCCTGCTGCCAAGCATCGGTTTGAAGGTCCGTTGAATTCAGAACGATCGTCCACAGCAGGCTGTGGAACGAAAAGCTGCAGCGGGCTGCAGCAGTCCAAGGGTGGAGAGCATTGACCGGTTTTCAAAAACTCAGAACCTGCCACAAGCCGGAATAGTCATCGGTCCAGTGAAGGATTCGTTCGTCTTCGCCCCACGGATCGGTGGCTTCTGTGATTTCGGAGTCATTTACGAACTCTGGGTCTTCCGTCAGCAGAATCCAGGTCGAACTGAAAACTCCGCTCAGGTATTCATCACTGTTATCGATTCTGATGGCCTGCCAGCCCAGCTTCTCGGCCATCCCGCGTGATACGGGATTCAGATCCAGAAATCGATTCGAAATGTGAATCGCCAACACCCCACCTTTGCGAAGATGTTGGCGGTAGATCTCACCGCATTCGCTGGTCAGGAGATGCACTGGGATAGCGTCGCTGCTGAAGGCATCGATGGCCAGAACATCGAATTGCTGGCTTTCCGCCCTGGCAAGCTCTCGTTCCATCTCAATGCGAGCGTCACCGATGATGACCTGAGGTCGCTGTGGAGCATCGTTCAGGTAAGTGAAGATCGTGTCGGAAAGCTGGACAACGTCTGGATTAATCTCGTAGAACCGAAAGAATTCTCCTTTTTCGGCGTAAGCAGCCATGGTTCCCGTGCCCAGTCCGACGACACCGACTTTAAGAGCGTGCTGGTCGGATTCTGCTGCCATGCGTCGAGCTACTTTTACTGCGAGGCCAACACCGCTCTCACGACCGTAATAAGTCGTCGGCTGTCGCTTCCAGTAGTCATCAATAAACTGGAAGCCGTGTCGAATCTGGCCGTGTGTGAGTGCATTCTTGGGGGGGATAAAGTCTTCGTCGTCCGGATCCGACGCTTCATACTTGACCCGGAGCACTCCGTAGAAGTTGCGAGAGATATGAACGACTCTGGAGTCATCGGTTGTCTTGTTATCCGATTCCACAATTTCGGCAAGATAGTTCGAAAGGAGCAAAAGCAAGGTGATCGCCGGGATCCAGAACCAGAAACCGACTGAGGCTTTATCCGGGCCGCGAATCCCAATCGAAGACCATTCCATTAGTACTGCTGCGGCAGCTGTGTACGCGAGAGAATAGATCTGCCAGTTCTCCATCCATTCAAATTCAAGGACGGTCCATGCGATTCCGGCGATCGCGACATAGATCGCCCCGAGAACCCAGAAGCGGCGTGCTCTTTCACCGGGAATGCGAGTGAGTCCGTACAAGGCCAGCGCTGCGAAGATCGAAATGACTGGGATCAGGGTGAGAGCCGTCTTAATTTCTGTTCCGACAAGGCCCGGAAATCGCCAGCTACCGAACCAAAATATCCAGGCAGACTGAAGAGCCGAGAATGCTGTCACGGCAGTCAGAAATCCCGGTAGATTTCGTTCGCGGCTGCCGATGGAAATCAGGCCGATCAGTTGGATCAGCGTGAATACTCCCACGAGTATGACTTCGTTCTTGTCGCTGATCGATGCTGAAATCGGCGAGTAAACATAGTGGATGCAGGTGGCAACCTGGCCAGTGGCGGTAAGCGTCCAGATCCAGAACTGCGGCGAGGGGCCTCGAAGCCAGACTCGTTGTCCGCACCACGCCAGCAGAGTCATTAATGTGCAAGCGACGAGACTAATGTGATACTCCCAATATCCTTTGAACAGGTAAGGAGCCACGATTGCGACGAAAACTCCACCCAGTGCACCGCCGGCTGAAGTCAGAACATAAAACAAGGTGAGATATCGTGGATGTGGTTTGCTGCTGACAAGTTCACCATGGCATGTCATGCAGCAGGCGAAAAGTATCGTTGAGTAAATCACGACCTGCTTCGTAATGTTGACGTCAGCGGCTTCTTCGATCACCCAGCAGGCCACCGGGCAGCAGACAATCAGCAGGAGGCCCCAGGCTCGTCGGTCATACCATTGAGGGCTGTCGAAGCATACGATGAACGAGATGAGATAGAGGCTAAGAGGCAGTACCCAAAGAAACGGAACCGTCGCTACGTCGATGCAGAGCTGATTCGTCGTGGCCAGCAGCATTGCAGAACTGCCTGCTGCAAGTCCGAGCCACAATAACATTGATGTGATGCTCGGGCGAGGAGCGCGATTATCAGCGGCTGTCGTCAATTCTGCAGAACGGGTTTCTGTGGATGTTTCCATCGCTGCTTCTGAGTTTGACACTTTCCATAGTGCTGCAGCACACCACCCGGCTAAAAGCACGTAACCGCCATAGACGGACGACCATGAGAACACCTGCTGTCGCAGTGTCAGCCAGGGTTCAAAGACAAATGGGTAACTCAACAGTGCCAGAAGAGATCCGATGTTTGATAACGCGTAAAGTCTGTAAGGAGAACGACCGGGCGATGTCTGACTGAACCACTTCTGCATCAGCGGACCTGTCGACGACAGCATGAAGTATGGTCCGCCAACCGTTGCCATCAACAGCAGAAGAATATGCAGGAGAGGAGACTGATCAGAGGTGGGCTTCCAGCTGTCGCTTGGTGAAATTGGCAGAAACAGCAACGAGGCGGCCAGAAGAACGGTGTGAGTGATGACCTGCGCGCGGGCCTTTAGGTAGACGCTGAGCAGGTGAGCGT
The DNA here is from genome assembly GCA_052034165.1 of Planctomycetota bacterium. GTDB lineage: Bacteria > Planctomycetota > Planctomycetia > Planctomycetales > Planctomycetaceae > SXXK01. The sequence continues at coordinate 61,552 of JBPOIW010000080.1, forward strand.
AGAGATAGCCTCCCAGCAGAATGATCTGGAAGAACAACATGCAGCTGGTCCAGATGGATGGACCACCGCCAAACCAGGGCAAAATGAACCGGCCAATCAGGGGTTGCACCTGAAAAAGCAGAAAGGCGCTTACAAAAATGGTCAGGGCGAAGCGGAACATGGCAGTCCTTCAGTGGGAGAAGGCCGCACTTTACAGAGCCCTGCGATGAAGAGAAGTGAGTGGCTGTGCCGCCCTGCTCCGTACCGATAAACGCGACCATACTTTGGCCGTGACGCTCAGGAGTGCAGCGAGGTGGTTTCGTGCCACGAACAGGCCTGCGCGCGGGGCGAGTCACTCCGTGCGTGACCAACGACCGGCACACAGCGACTCGCTGCTGAATGATCACTGATCAACAAGCACTTGCTGACCGCCGCAAGCAGTTTTGCAGACGCGGTAAGTGTTTGAGAGCCAGCCAGTCGCAAGACTGTGCTCTAAACCAAAGCAGGCTCTTCAGTTTCGCAGCCGGAAAAGACAACTGGGTCAATCCATGAGTTGCCGTTGTCGGGGTCTTCCACATGCAGTTCAGCTACGGTTCCGTTGACCGCAATCAGCGTTACGATCAATTGTCCAACTCGAATCGACTCGCCCGGGACAAGTTCAATCTGGTGGAGCAGCATGATGGGAGAGTACCTCTAAAAAAGACAACACTGACACTTCGATGGTCGTGAAGACAACAATATGAAAAGTGCAGTGCGAAAGACTTTCGGATGTCGCAATGAAGAACCAGACAGAACGTCTGATATGAACCTTCAATAACCAGAAACTTACGACGATCCCTGAAAAGGTGTGGGCGTTATACCGACGACATCTCAATCCATCAATCGCGATTTGGAAATCTGTTTCAGGTTCATGGCAGCTTTTTTTTGCTGCAGAATTTTTTTGCGAGATCACTTTAAATCCGGCGAAAAGTTATTCCGCGTGAAATGTCTTTCGCTTTGCTGATGAACTAAGCAGTCTCGCCTGTGAAAGTTGCGAAATTTTTCGAGGTTCGATCTTCAATGGGACAATTGCAGGCTTCATGCTTCGCGACAGATCGCGGACCGCATACAACTCCTGTATTAACTGCGAGATTTTGAAACTTGACTTTGCTGTTTGTCAGTTTTCTGCGATTCACTCGAGTTTTTTGGCCCGTTGTTTGCGAGAAGTTTGCTCCATGAATGCTGATTTGAATCCGCTCCTTATCAAAGAGGGGTTTCCTGCCTACGATCGAGTTCTGCCTGAGCACATTGGCTCTGCAGTGGAGGAGTTTCTGGGCCGTTGTCGAGAAATCCTGCGGAAGGTTGAGTCGTCTGCCGAAACATCCTGGTCGGCATTGATGGAACCGCTGGAAGAGATTGATTTACTGTTTGAGTACGGCTGGTCTCCGATCGGGCATTTATTGAGTGTGGCTAATTCTGACGAGCTTCGCGTAGCGCATGACGCTTCGATGCCCAAGGTCGTGGAGTTTGGTCTGCAGATTCGACAGAGTGAGGCGATTTTTCGAAAGTTGCGGGCTCTTCGCGACTCCGCAGACTGGACCACTTTCACAAGCGCTCAGCAGCGAATAATCGATCGTATGATTCAGAGTGCAGAGCAGTCCGGGATCAGCCTTACAGGCAAAGATCGCGAGCGATTCAATGAAATAGAACAGGAACTTTCCCAACTGGGTACGGACTATTCCAACAACCTGCTGGATGCCACCAAAGCGTTTTTCCTGGACATTACAGAGTCCGCAGATGCTGATGGATTTCCTTCCAGTCTTCGCCGAATTGCAGCCTCGTCCTGGTCGCGAGCCGACGAGAATTCCGGAAAGCCACCTGCAACGCCTGAGGCCGGGCCGTGGCGGATTACTCTGGATCATCCGTGCTTCGGGCCGTTCATGGAGCACTGTCGCAATCGAGACCTTCGCGAAACTCTGTATCGTGCCTATGTGATGCGTGCGGGTTTTGGTCAGACCGATAATTCGCCATTGATCTCTCAAATCCTGAAGTTAAAGAAAGAGCAGGCAAAGCTGCTGGGATTTGAGTGTTATGCAGATCTGAGCCTGTCTCGCAAGATGGCCGGAGATGTGGCTGCCGTTCAGCAGATGTTCGATCGGCTGCTGGCGTCATCGCATCATGTGGCCAAGAAAGAGTTGGAAGAACTGCAGGAGTTTGCGCAAAGCAGTGGTCATGAGGGATTACTGGCTCACTGGGATATCGCATTCTGGGCGGAACGACTGCGTGAGCAACGTTATTCGTTTACCGACGAACAACTGAGGCCGTATTTTTCGCTCGATCGAGTCCTTGCTGGTTTGTTTCGGCTTTGCCACTCGTTGTTCGGGATCACCGTTCGTGCTGCAGATGGCATAGCGCCGATTTGGAACTCGGATGTGCGGTTTTACCAGATCTTCAATGATGCGGGAGAGCAGATTGCCGCGTTCTATCTGGATCCGTACTCACGACCCAAAGATAAACGTGGTGGCGCCTGGATGAATGACTGTATCACTCGGTCATGCGGTAAACATGGTCTGCGTTTGCCCGTTGCACATCTGGTTTGCAATAGTACTCCGCCAGCAGATGGTGTTCCTTCACTGATGACGTTTCGTGAAGTTGAAACACTGTTTCACGAATTTGGTCACGGTCTGCAACATATGCTGACCACTGTCGACTACCGTGACGCTGCCGGCATCAATGGCGTGGAGTGGGACGCCGTTGAGTTGCCAAGTCAATTTATGGAGAACTGGTGTCTGCATCGTCCAACGCTGATGAACATGGCCATTCATTATCAGACCGGTGAAGTATTGCCGGATGAGCTGTACCAGAAACTGCGTGATGCAAAAACGTATCGAGCCGCCAGTGTGATGTTGCGACAGCTGCAGTTGGGCATGACGGACATGGCTCTGCATTATGGGTACGATCCTGAAAGTAGTGAGACGCCGTTTGATGTCGAGCGTCGGATTCTGTCGATCACGAGTATCCTGCCGCCACTTCCGGAGAATCGATTTCTTTGTTCATTCCAGCACATTTTTGCGGGCGGCTATTCCGCCGGTTACTACAGTTACAAGTGGGCTGAGGTGCTAAGTGCGGACGCTTTTGGTGCTTTCGAAGATGCCGGACTTGATGACGAGAAGTCCGTTGTTGAGACGGGGCGGCGTTTTCGGGACACAATTCTGGCACAAGGTGGCAGTCGACATCCGATGGATATCTTCCGTGATTTCAGAGGACGGGAGCCGGATCCGAATGCCCTGCTGCGACACTGTGGGCTTCAATAAGAATTAAACATGCTGTGTCAGAAATTGAAACGCTCTGACAAAAACCGCGATAGACACCCTGACTCGATCGTTTTACTGACTGTGATTTCTTATGCAAGCTCCTCCAGAAAAACATTTTGATGTGCTCGTGATAGGTACCGGCCCTGGTGGTGAAGGGGCCGCTATGGAAGCGACCAAGCAGGGCAAACGTGTTGGTGCCATCGAGCGAATGACGCAGATTGGCGGCGCGTGTACTCATTTGGGAACGATTCCCAGCAAGTCCCTTCGAGCGGCCATTTACCGTCTGATGGACGTCAATTCGGCTCCAGTATTCAAACAACTGGGGATTAATCTGGAGGTGAGTTTTCGAGATCTTCGTCGTAGTGCTCAATCGGTGATTGATCAACAGGTCGCCATGCGTCGGAGCTTCTACGATCGCAACGATGTCGAAGTGTTGCTGGGGCAGGCAAAGTTTCTTGATCCGCATCGAATTCAGGTCGAGCATCCAGACGGCAGCGTCACAATCGCTCACGCGAAGAACTTTGTGATCGCGACTGGTTCGCGTCCTTATCGTCCTCCGGAGATCGACTTTAGTCATCCTCGTGTGTTCGACAGTGACACAATTCTCAATCTGCCAGAGACTCCTCGCTCAATGACCATCTACGGAGCGGGCGTGATTGGCTGCGAATATGCGTCAATGTTTCGCAACCTGCAGGTGAAGTTGAATCTCGTGAATACCAGAGCTCGAATGCTGGAGTTTCTGGATGACGAAATCTGCGACGCACTCGCCTATCATATGCGTGATACCGGCGTTCGAATTCGTCACAACGAGACCTTCGATAAGCTGGAGGCCTTCGATGACCATGTTGTCCTGCATTTGAAATCGGGCAAGCAGCTCAAGAGCGATGTCTTGTTATGGGCAAACGGTCGTACCGGGAACACGGATAGTTTGGGGCTGGAACAGGTCGGAATTAAGCCGAATCATCGAGGCCAACTGGAAGTCAACACTCACTTTCAGACTTCACAGCCGCACATTTATGCGGTCGGTGATGTGATCGGGGTGCCGGCTTTGGCCAGTGCGGCCTATATTCAGGGGCGATTTGCTGCACGTCACCTTGGCAACAGTGATGCGGACCAGTTTCGGATTCAGGACATTCCCACTGGGATCTATACCAGCCCCGAAATCAGCAGCGTTGGCAAAACTGAACGCGAATTGACTGACGAATGTGTGCCGTATGAAGTCGGGCATTCAATGTTCAAGAATCTCGCGCGTGCTCAGATCATGGGGCGTCCGATCGGGATGCTGAAGATTCTGTTTCATCGAGACACGTTGGAGATTCTGGGAGTCCATTGTTTCGGCGTGAATGCGACGGAGATTATCCACATCGGACAAGCCATCATGGCGCAGCCAGGAGCAGCGAATACTCTGCTGTACTTCATCAACACGACCTTCAATTACCCGACAATGGCAGAAGCCTATCGAGTCGCAGCGCTGAATGGGTACAATCGCGTTAACTAGGGCTCTTTCCGTTGTGAAGGGAGCGTATGTGGAGCGGCGTGCGACGCCAATGAGGGCAGGTCGATCTACCAGGAGTGTCTTCAAGCAGGTTGGACGAATATGAGTTCAGAAGCCATTCGTTATCAGCCACGCTATACGGCGAGCGACTACCGGTTGTGGGAGGGTGACTGGGAATTGTGGGATGGCATGGCAATTAATATGTCGCCATCACTGGGTTTCGAGCATCAGTCGGCTGCGACGCGACTGGCCGCCAGGCTCCTGTTGCAGCTGGAGAATTGTCGCAGTTTTGAATGTACTGTTGTTTCGGAGCTCGACTGGCAGATCAGTCCCTACACGGTCGTTCGTCCGGATGTTTCGGTTCTTTGTGAAGGCCATCCGGGGCAATTCATTAGTTATGCGCCAGCAGTGATTGCTGAAAGTAGCTGTCCATTCTGCCGTGAAAACCGGGGTATTGTAGAAATGTGATGTGTGCTACACCGCGTTTCATGGGCGGAAGAGCAAAACGACCGAGTTACGCGGAGTTGGCAGCAATCGTTGTGGAATT
>JBPOIW010000048.1:0-14113 GCA_052034165.1 Planctomycetota bacterium
AAAATCAGAACCAAAATCTGATGTGTTACCATTACACCACCGGGTTACTTTGCCGTCGGCAGATTGATTGTCGACGGCGAAGAGTTCGCTGTTGAACGAGATTAGTCGTTTCGCAGACGAATACCAACTTCGCCAAGCTTTTGGCGGATTTCGTTGAGCGAGGTTACGCCGAAATTGCGGCTTGCCAACAGCTCGTCCGGAGTTCGTGAAACCAGCTGACCAATTGTCTGAATGTTCAGACGGCTCATGCACTTGCGTGAACGAACCGACAGGTTCAGATCCACAACCAGCTTGTTCATCATCGCCTGCTCTTCTGGCGAGAGGCTCTGGTCAACAACATGATCGCGTGAATGAATCTTGTGCAGGTGCTGGCCGATTCGCAGACCATGAGCAGCCAGCAGTTCGCGAATTTCCATCAGCGATGTTTCGCCGAAATTCTTGCCCGCCAGCAGTTCCTGTTCGCTGACTTCTGTCAGGTCGCCCAGCGAATTGATGTTCATCGCCTGCAGGCAGTTGCGGCTTCGAACCGACAGTTCGAAATCCGTAACCGGACGGCTCAGCAGGTGCTTCATGCGAGCTTCCTGGCGTGCCTGATCTTCGTCGTAGTACATGCCCTGAGTCGCGTCGATGTCCTTCAGGTACAACGCTGCAAACTCGTTGTTCGGATCGTACTCTCGAACACGACGGAAGCAGAATGCTGCGGCCTGATAGTTTTCTTTGTCTTCGTACAGCAGCCCCAGATTCAACATCGCTCCGGTAAAGAACGGAGGACGCGACAGCGATCGCTCGTACAGTCGAATCGCCTCATCATCATTACCACGCAGGCAGTTTTCTGCGGCCAGCCAGAACAGAGCGCGGGAGTGATGAGGATCCATGTCCACAGCACGCTCGAAGTACTCTACGGCTGTCAGAGAGTCACCACGATCGGCCCAGATGCATCCCATCTGGAAGGAGTATTCAGCACGGCTGGCTGCAGAGGCCGCAACACTTCGCAGAAGCTTTTCCGCATCGTCGATCTTGCCGGAGGCACGGATCGCGCCAGCTCGACGGAGAGCACATCCGACCGGATCATATCCCGCTTTGCCTGCCTGTTCGAATCGGTCGGCCGCTTCTGCAGGGCGATGCAAAGATGTCAGACACTGTCCATGAATGAACATGGCGACGCCGTCGCGAGTCACTCCGGACAAAATCTTGTCGGCCTGAGACTGACGAGCCAGCAGGTAAGCTCCTACACCCGCTCGCGCCAGAAGACCTTCTGATTTTTCGCCCGCTTCAACTCGGCGAGACAATTCGCCGACGCCTTGTCGCACTTCCGTCAATTGTGATCCACTGACGGCGTTCTCCAGCATCGAAAGGTCGCTTGCTGAAAGTGGACCTTCAGACTCGAGGAATTCTTTGATGTTGACCATAATCGCTTGAGGCACTTCTCTGGTTTCCTGTCAGATCGAAAAACATGTGGACACGCTGAATCGTGCCGGCAAAACACCTTTGCCAAACCCACTACGGAAGATGCATATCACTGGAAATGAGATGCACCAGCCGCGACCGGAACAGCAAATGCCGCACCGTCGCAGGATTTTCGAAACCGAAGAGTTTAGCAGGCTTTCAGTGTTGACACAAACCAGACTCGGATTTTCCAAGACCATGCTGCGTTTCCGGGAACAATATCGGACAGAAATGGGCTCGCTAACGGTCTGTTTGTGACGAAAAAAGCGATCAGCAACGGCTGGCCGGGCGTCAATCAAGGAACCTGGCGGCACTGTTGAGCATTCGCGAATGCCGCGTCCCCGGCCCGGCCAACCTGAAGCAACTCCCCGCAACTGCCATCAACAGGGGACCCCAATCGCAATGGCGTGCGCTTAGTAAGCGGGTGTATTAGCCACAGGGCGCTGGCCCCGAGTTTCCCAACAAACTCGATGAATTGAACCGTGGGCTACTGTTCTGTCAAGAACCAGATTTCGGGTTCAATGCGAGCTGACGGAGCGGCTCGACTACGTAGCTTCGCCGCTCTGTCGGCGAAAATGGGATCCACCGGTAACCCCCAAATCAAAACTTGACGAGCCACTAGCGCCGAGCGGCTGATTGAGTTCACGACATTGGGACTCAGGCATGTGGTGTTTGCTCGCTAAGACTCATCGTGCACGGACCTGATCTTCAGTAAATCCCAGTCCGTTTTGAGTCACTTACTTTTAGTCACTTAGCTGGACAGCGCCATGTTCGGCTCCCTTACAAGCCCGAAGTGCGAACGAGTGAACACTTTGCGACTCAATCACTCGCTGGCGCTACGGCTTGTAATCTCATTGGTTTTCGTGAACATGGCGTTGTCCACTTACAGCGTCTTGACAAATGTCAGCAAACGGTCGTTCAATTCGAACTTGGCCGAAGTAAACAGATCAATCGCGGCCTTGTTGTCGGAATCCACATGCGCCTCAACGAGCTGCACGGATTCGCCTCGCAGCCGCCGACAGATTTCCAGCACGAGAGCCTGAGCAAAACCGTGGCGGCGCTGAGATTCGGGGACGAAGATTTCGCGGATGCCGACGCTGCGGACTCCCCACTTGGGAATGAACAGGTCCATGCCAATAATCTGGCCGCTTGCCACAACATCCAGATTCGTCTTCTCCTGCAGCTCAAACCGCAGCGAATCCAGGTGACCAAAGCGAACAAACCACCACCAGGATTCTTTGGATGGGCGGTCAGTAATGACCAGATTCAAATGGCGTCGATGTCGAAGTAGTTTCGCGTTCACCGGGTCACGGCTCTGCAACAGATCGCGGCGAAACACGAACGTCTCTTTGCCACGAACGTACCCGCATGAACCAAAGAATTCTTTCCAACCGGCAAACGAACCGCAAAAGCCCGACGGTTCCAGACCGCCATAGATACCGCAATAAAACCCGTTCCGGTTTAAGCCGCCGCCCGCTTCAATTGTGAGAGCACCATTCGCTCTTAAATAGACTTCAGCCAGTCGAACCAGTTCAGTCCCAATCTTCTGACGGCGATACTCGGGGTGCACCATCAGAGCCGAAATGATCCCCTGGGTCTTGTCCAGATTACTTTCCGTGGCGTTTACAGCAAAGCTGGCGTGGACATACCCGACGACTCGCTGGCCATCCACAGCAAGGATGAGTCCCTTGCGATCAAAATACGGCGGGGAGCAGGCGAAGAGCTCAAACACGTCACAGGAAAATCCCTCCGCAGCATTCCGCCCCAGCGCGCAGGCATGCCAGAGCTGATGAAGGCGAGGAGGATCCGAGTTGTGATAAGTACGATATTGCACTATCCGTGAGCCCCGGTTTGCCGCCGGGGCGGCGACCGTCTGGAGTTGCAGTTTTCGTGAAGTGTTCTCGCAATTCAGTCCGCTGAACAGTGAACATTACAGCGTTTGCGAAATTTCCGAGGAGTGGTTTCAATAAAATCCAACCGGACCGCCTCTGACTGGAAAACGCGAATCTAGCCGACATATGCTATTGAGGCAAGGCGTGCATTCTTCTCTTACGCCAACCTTTGGTGGATTGGACCGATCCGTGACCTGGACCGACCGAGAATTAGCTGCCTGGCTCGATGAATTGCTCCCGGCTGCTCGCATGGTAGAGTTTGAAACGCAGCTCAGGGCCGATAAAACGCTCCAGGCCCGTGTTGCTCAAGTGATTCGTCACCGCGACCAGGGAGGAAACTCCATCGGCGAAGTCTGGCAACGAGGACGACTCAGCTGTCCGACTCGGTCCGAAATGGGCGGTTTTTTGCTGGGGACACTGAGCGAAGCCGCGGCGGCCTACATCGAATTTCATCTGCAGACCGTCGGCTGCAGAGTCTGCCAGGCGAACATGCATGATCTCGAAGAACAGTCGACGCAAGTCGATCATGTGCCTGGCCGCCGGCGGAAGTTCTTCGAATCGTCAGCCGGTTTGTTGCGAAGCGAGAGTGACTCCAGCCGTTTCCATAGCGAATCTCGCAAGGGCACTGAACCCAACAAGGGCTGATCATGAGACTTCTTCTAGCTCCAATTGTTGTGGCATTGTCTTGCCTGATCTCAGTCACTGTGGCGGACGCAGATGACCCTATAGAACTGATCATCTGGCCAAATGGACATCCGGAACCTCAGGTCAGCCCTGATCCACCGGAGGAATTGGTCAAAGGGCCCGATGGTCTGACTCGCCGATTCAACGTGTCGACGCCTCGCCTGCTTGTCTATCGTCCTGAGAAGCATCTGGCGACGGGAGCAGCGATAATTGTTGTTCCTGGCGGAGGCTTCGGTCGCCTTTCCGATGAGCACGAAGGCTCAGACGTTTGCCGCTGGCTGGCATCACTGGGAATTGTCAGTATCGAGCTGGCTTATCGAACTCCCACGAATAAGCATGCCAATCCTGTCGAAGGCCCGGCGCAGGATTTACAACAAGCGTTACTGACCGTTCGTGAGAAGGCGAAAGAGCTGAGCATTGATCCTGATAAAGTCGGAGTCATGGGGTTCTCCGCCGGTGGGCAAACAGCTCTGGTGGCCATGGCGGGCAAAAAGGTCATCGCCTTCGACGGCGATCCCCAGCGAATTCGTCCAAATCTGGCACTGTTGATCTATCCTTATCAGGTCATGAATTCAGAAGCGACGGCGATTCGAACTGACGTCGATCTGGATTCCGGACTGCCTCCCGTGTTCCTTGCACAGTCGCTCGATGATAAGGCGTCTCCTCCACAAGGCAGCGCAATGCTGTTGATGGAGCTTGTGAAACGCGGGATTCCCACGGAACTGCATATTTACGAAACCGGTGGTCACGGTTTCGGGATGAGACACAGAACACCTCCTCCGGGAGCCCGCGACTGGTCTGAGCGAGCCGCCGTGTGGCTTCGACTGCATCAGTTTGCCGCGGAACTACCGGCGTATCCTGTGAAGTAGACGGTCGGCGCCCTGGAAGGCACGCTCTGATGTGCTGAGTACTCAACGACAATCCCGCGCTGACACAGCGGGTTGTGATTGAATCAGCACCTCGCCATCATGGAGTCGCGGGCGTTTGTGCGATGGCCTCTGTGGCGGCTTCGCGCAAAAGAGAAATCGCGGTCTCGACGATCAGCTCGCCGGAACCCGGCAGGGTTGTCGAATTCGTCACTTCGTAACTTCCGCCGGCAGCGGCAACTCGTGTTGGAACGTAGATCGTCTCCACGCAGTTCGACAGCTCAATCACGAGCGTTGTTCTGAACGGCGATGCCTGCTTGATTGATAGCCCGAGTTCAACAAAAGCTTCGCCCGGAAGCGCGACGATCGCGACGTCTGTTCCCAGAGTTATCACCGTCATGTCAACCGGCAGATTGTCACCGATTCCGGCCAACGAACGGCTCAGGCCCCACGTGATGTGCTCCCCCGTCTTTGCAAACGGCTCTTTGTGTCGCATCTGATCGATGATCAGTTTCTTGTACGCGGTGACGTGTTCCAGAAACTCAACCGGTTCCTTACGCTTCGCCTTGTTGAGCACTTCAATTGACTGAGCCACTTCTTCCTTCGTCGCATCCTGCAACGGCAACTGGACGACTCGCGATTTCACTGTCAGTTTCGGACTTCCAAGCGGCTGCAATCCGGACAGATCACGCACAATTGAATTGCCAATCGACTGGCCAATCACCGCCGCCGTGTTACGTTCCGTGCTGCGGGGATTGACATGATTGATGTCGCCGCAGCAGCCATTGCCAAAGATTGAGATCACTCCAGCGCCTAACGACTGCTGCAGTGTTCGCTCAATAAAAAACGGATAGTCAGCGCTCCATTTCATCCCGCCGACGGTGTCCAGATGCAGGGCGAAGTTACTCAGCACTCCAACGGGCTTTTTGTCTTCATCGCGAATCATGACCAGTCCGATTTGTGGATCGATCGGTCCGGCAGTTCGCACAAAATCCGGATGACTGGCCGCCATCCAGGTCTTCACGCTGCCATCTCGTGTCACGGCGCGGCGATTGAATGCGACGGCTTCATTCTGAGTTCCCGACCCTGTTTCAATAATTGATGGCTTTGCGTTGGCGAAGGCCGTGCAGATCGCATCGACCGGACCACCAATCAGCTTGTCGATGTAGGTGGCTCGCATTTCCGGCTGCGGCTCATTTCCAATTCGCAAATAAAGCTCTTTCATGTAGTCGGGAGCGGTATGCGAATGAGTCGCGGAGATCGCAATATGTTCGGCAGGAATCCCGGTCTTCTCTGATGCACGTTTGCGTACTTCGTTCTTGAGATCTGTTGAGATACCAATGAGGTCGCACACGACGATTGCTCCACTGGTCTGGCCGTCAGCAAACACGATCGCACGGGCTTTCAGAGGATCGATTTCGCCTTCCGCCAGTCGCTCATGATAATAGCCTGCCATCGGGAAACCGACCGGCGGAGTGATGTCGGCTTCCGCTACTCCAACCTTTAACGCGCCGTCCGATGCAAGTGCGTTTGGCGCTACTGCATGGAAGGCAAACAGGAAGGCAATACCCGGAGCGAAAAATGAAATGCACTGAGGGATGCTTCGAAAAGACAGAGTCATACAATCACCTTGGTTGGTCGGCAGGCAGAAGAAGTAGCGGTGGGGGCGAGTCAGCTCGCAGAGGTTCATGAATGTAACTTTCCTGTACGACAATGACGAGCGACCCGGACGAACGTCTGACCAAACGGGTGCAGCGATGAACTTCGGGAGGTCCTCCACGTTCTTCGCGTCTATGATGCTGTCCCGAATCAACAGGCTGTCCCGAAGAAATGTGGGAAATGATGAGTCCGGCAAAACAGACCGTCGTTGACACTGGACAGCGATGACACTCAACTCGTGCACCGTCGCTGTTGCAGGCGTCGACAGATCGTGAATGAGCTCACAATGGGGCGAGAACGACGCGTGGCGAGAGAAGCGTGGTTTTGAAATCTGTCGTTGAAATGGATGGCACTCCCGGCGTCGGATTCTTACCATTTGAATCGAGGCTGGTGTGCGTCGCTGCGCGGACGTCGACGGTCTTTTCAACACGTTGTTCCTGCTGACTTCGGTCTTCTTCATGCCACGAAAACCAGACCGCCCTAAACCTCACTCTGGTTCGGCTGCGTCGTCGGGGGCTGGAACGCGTCGATCGCGTCGACGTTGGTTGGTTGTGGCCGTCATAACGCTTGTGATCGGCTTTGTCGGATCGCAGGCGCCTTGTTGGCTTGCCATGCGATCGCTCCGGCAGCGAGATGCCAATGCCGCACTGGGTTGGCTAAGCTGGGCGGAACGCTGCGGTACAGACGAGGGAACGCTGGCGCTCGCGAGAACTCGTGCGTTTCTCCAGCTCGCGCAGTTCGAAAAGGTGCGTGAACAACTGCTGCTGGCGAACGAATCGGGGGTCCCGCGACAACGCATTGAACGTGAGGAGTGGCTGGCGTTTGCACTGTCAGGCCAGATGGAGATCGCTGAACCTCACCTGTCCGATCTTCTGGTATCGCAGGACATTCCCGTTGGTGAAACGTGTGCCGCGTATGCGGCCGGATTTCTTCTGACCGCTCGTCCCGGCGAAGCATTGCAGCTCATTGATGCCTGGCTGAAAGATGAACCGTCGGCCCATCAGGCGTATTATCTGCAGGGCCAGGCACATGCCTCGGTGAAACAGTTTGCCGCTGCAGAACTGGCCTTTCGCCAGGCGTTGAAATTGGCGCCCGAGCGAACTGATGCCGCTTTGGGTCTCGCCGAATCGCTGCTGGAACTGCAACGACCGGAGGATGCGCTACCCTATTTTCAACGCGCGGCCGAAGCTTCGGACTTTGCGGATGCGGACCGCGCACGACTCGGTTGGGCACGATCAGCTCGTCGACAGGGTGATTCTGCGACCGCCGAACGATTATTGATCGATATCACGAGTCGCTCCCCCGAACGCGCAGAGGTTTGGGAAGAGCTGGGACGCGCACAGTTTGATCGCGGTGCTACGAACGAAGCGATTCAATCTCTGGAGAAAGCCGTTGTACTTCAACCAGCGACTGTGTCTGCTCGACAAGCTTTGGGAACAATGCTTGCGGCAGCAGGAAGAGGTGATGCGGCCCAGCCCCATCTGGACTACACGGCCCGTGCGGTGGCCGATCTGGAGCGACTGAGGCTGCTGGAGGACTCCGCAGAAAAGGCCCCGCGTGATGTGGAGACTCGATGGGAGATCGCAGAACTCTATCGACGGTATGACACACCGGATCAGGCGATGGCCTGGGCTCGATCTGTCCTGTTGCTCGAGCCAGACCATGAAAACGCAAAGCAATTGCTGGCCACACAGGGACGCATTCTTAAGCAGGAATGAACGCAAACGCCCCGCAGCGGGAACACCGCGCGGGGCGCTGAATTGTCACGTTGGACTCGCAGAATCTGAAACTTCAATCAACCAGATTGAACTCGAAGACGTTTGATTCGCCATCAGCGGCGATATCGGCTTCCAGGGGAGATGTTTTTTCTGAGGCGTAACGTGTCGGGATCGGGTCTTTCGCCGGGGCCAACGATTTCCCGGCCTTAATCATCTCTTCCATGTCTTTCGGAGTCATATCCGGACGTACTCCGGCACCACCAGCAGGTTTAGAAACCATAACTTTGCATTTCCCCAGCTCCGCGCCGGGGCGACCGCCGGTGGTAATCACGAAGTTTCCAGCGTCATCAGTCATTCCATTTCCGGGTGTGCCGTTAGCTGGAGAGAAGAGCACCGTTGCTCCACCGATTGGCTGGCCCTTGTACTTTACCACCCCTCTCGTCGGCGCTAATTTTCTTGGCGGAGTCCCTTCGGAACCACAGCCAACCGCTGCCAGTAACAACAACCCGACGATCCACTTCCAATGGGGGGTAATCCCTGTGCCTGCCATGAGAAATCGACTCCAATCAATAATCTGTGCGATGAGGGAATAAGAATCTCGGAGATATCAAAATCGGAAACGTAAAACGACGGGGAACCTTAGTTCCCCGACGCGCGTCATTCGGTTTAGCCATTCACCATCTTGAGGCTAGAACTCGCCCAAAACTCGACCGTCGGACTTGCCGCCAAGGTTCCGCCATGTTTGTGCGCTGATGTTACCACTGACGAACCTGACACTGCCATCGCACAGCAAGATTTGGCAGCCACCGGTATGGCGTGAGCGGAATCCCCAAGAGTACGTCCAGTTGTTTCTTGCAGAACAATCCGGAGTCGCTGGAGGCTTGCCTGCACCACCGGGAATATTTGCACAGGTTGTGAAGTCGTTTGGTGTAATGAGTGTCGATGCGTGGGCATTCGACATATTGTTGTCGTGAGGCCAACCACCACCTTCATGGTCGTTACCTTCAGGCAAAATTTCGCCAACGAGCAGAACGTTGCTGGTCCCGTCTGTGATGTCAGCGATCGTGGCACCAAATCCTGCACGAGAGAAGATGCCATCCACGTTGTTCGACTGAAGCCCGCCGCCATGACCGGCCGTCCCCGGTGCAGCATAAGTGTTGCTGAGGACATCGCAGGCTGCATTGGCGGAAGTCACAACAGTGTTCCCAAGACTTCCACTGTAGTTCGACTGCACTCGGTCACTCGGCATTGTGCCCATGCCAATGGGGTCGGATGGGCAGTTCAGGTACGGTAATCGAGTTCGGCTCAGGAGTTTACCACCGATCGTCTGGTCGTAGGTGTTCACTCCGTTGAAGTCAATACCGTTGTACAACGGAGCCTGCTCAACGTACGGAAGGATTCTCGCCTGCCAGCCAATGCGGTTTCCGGTCCAGTTACTTCCGCCGATGGCAAACCGGCCAAAAGTGTCGTGGTAGTTATGAAGCGCGAGGCCGTACTGTTTGAGATTGTTCTTGCACTGTGTACGGCGAGCGGCTTCGCGTGCTTGTTGAACGGCTGGCAGCAGCAACGCAATCAGAATTGCAATGATCGCGATGACCACCAGCAATTCGATCAGCGTGAAGCCAGACTTGCCCCACTTGTGAAAACGAACCTTGACCATAAATAACTCCGTGGGAAATAATAAACCCGAACGGGCAGAAATTCGGCCGACGCTGGCCGATAAGGGCGATGAAAGGAATGGCGTAGTGGAGGACGGAGGCAAAATCACAAGGAGAATCGTACGCGCACCGCGAAATTGTCCTAACACCATGCCTGAGTATACGCTTGCATCGTCAGAACTCTCAAGGGATCCCGACCACTTTTGAGAATTGTTTCTTGATTCGACAAATTTCCACGAATATCCATGGAACGTTCTCCGCCGCCTACCCCACCCCGACAGCTCGGCTTTGATCGGAATACGTGTGCTCAACCAACAACTGTCCGAGGGATTTCGCAAGGTCTGGGCCCACTCTGCGGTCCATGTTCCGCGTCGTTTAAAGTCGGCTGCATTGACGCCGCTCGGTCGTGTCGGGGCTCGTTGTGAGAAGATCAATGCAAGGTTTCAAGCGGACAGAGCACTCGTCGCTTGTCCTGTTCTGATGTTCTTCGCACTTCTGATTGGGTGTACGCAGGAAGCGGCAAAGTCTTCGGCCAGCAGTTCATCATCTCCGGCGGTAGAAGGTTCGGCCGTTCAGACTACGCCTGAGGGAAGTGCTGCGCCGAGCCTGTTTCGCTTTGAAAGTGTTGGTCCCCGTTGGTGTGCTGAAGGCTTGCCAAGCTACCAAAATGGCGAGATGACGGGGCATCGTGCCATTCTGGAATCTCTCGGCGGGGGCGTTGGTCTCGCAGACTTTGACCGCGACGGCTGGCTGGACGCTGTCTTTCCAAGAGGTGGAGAGATTTCCCCGGAGCTGTCCGTGCTTCCGGGAGCAACTCGCATTCACCGAGGAAGACCTGACCTCACCGCTGAAGACGTGACTGGGGTGGCAGGCTTCGTTTTGACCACGTCTTATACTCATGGTGTGGCCATCGCCGATGTGGATGACGACGGTTTTCCGGATCTCGTCATCACTGGCTATCAGGGGTTGCAGTATTGGAAAAATCAGGGTGATGGAACGTGGCAGGAGTCAACTCGTTCGACGGGCTTGCAGCTCGACACACTCTGGAGTTCTTCTGCGGCCTGGGGCGACCTCAATCGTGACGGAGTTCTCGACTTGTACGTTGCCCACTATGTCGACTGGTCGGTGCTGAATCATCCCCTATGCCCGAACACGGCCGGGGAGCGAGATGTATGTCCTCCACGTCAGTTCAATCCGCTTCCGGATGAGGTTTTCCTGGGGAATGGGGATGGAAGTTTTCGCTCGGGACGCAAAGAACTGGGATTGCGTGAAGACGGCAAGGGCCTTGGGGTATTGATCGCCGATCTTGATGCGAACGGCCTGCTGGATGTCTACGTTGCGAATGATACGGTGCCCAATTTCTTCTATCGAGCGCAACCGGATGGCACAATGCTTGAGAACGGAATGTTCAGCGGCACCGCACTCAGTGATGTCGGGACCCCGGATGGAAGTATGGGTGTAAGCTTTGGCGATTTCGATCTGGATGGTCGCCCTGATCTTTGGGTTGCCAACTACGAACGCGAACTTTTTGCGATGTATCGCAACCTTGGAGCCGGGTTGTTCCAACACGTGAGTCAGGCAACAGGAATTGGAGCGTTGGGTGCGAACTACGTTGGCTTCGGTACGGTTTTCGGTGACTGGGATCTTGATGGTGATGAGGATCTCGTGGTATCGAACGGACACGTGCAGATGCTCCCGTCGAACGCGCCAGTGCGACAGCGTCCCTTGCTGCTTGGTAATCAGGCCGGGCGTCGTCTGATAAATGTGACAGCCGGAGCGGGCGAGTATTTTGACGAGAGCCACATCGGTCGCGGAATCGCGTCGGGCGATCTTGATCGGGACGGAGATCTGGACCTTGTCTCGACGCCAACAAACGAATCCGTCGCCGTACTTGTCAACACGTCGCCTCGAAAGGGGCGCTGGTTGCAGGTGGCCATGGTAGCAACGAAGTCGCCACGAGACGCGATCGGTGCTCAGGTGACGTTGGAAACGTCAAGCGGTTTGCGAGTGCGGCAAGTGACGAGTGGAGGCAGCTATCTTTCCCAATCATCGAGAACTCTGCATTGGGGCGTCCCCGAAGGTTCGACCGCGGACTGGATGGTGGTCCGATGGCCATCGGGCGCTGAGCAGCGATTTGCAGTTCCCTCGCTGGAGACGGAGTGGCTTGCGATTGAAGGGCGTTCCGAGTTACTGGCGATCGAACCATGATACACACAGAACGAAGACTTCACGATTTGTTCTCGTTCTGCGGCATCTGCCTGTGGTTGCTGTGCGGCTGCACAGCGCCGCCAGAGCTTCCTGGACTCGTGGAAGAGGGATGGGCGGCCTATCAGGCTCAGGACGTTGAGACGCTGCATTCTGTGATGACAGCGGCAATCAAGCGTGACAAGCGTTCTGTTGAAGTCCGATTTCTGCGAGGCCTTTTTCTGATTCGCTCGGGATCTCCCGAGGCGTCGCTGGTTCCGTTGCGGGATGCCGCTCGTTCAGAATCGCTCAGGCCACGCGCAGCGCTTGCTGCAGCTCAGGCCTACTACGACCTTGGGCAGTTTCAGGCCGTTCAGCAGGTTTTAAACGACTTGCTCCAGCAGCAACCGGAGAACATTGACGCCCACCGCCTGCTGGCGGCGCTCAATTACGATCTGGGAATTAATCCCCGCGCGATTCATCATCTGGAAACGGTCGCTCGACTGGATCTTCAGGATCCCCGACCACACCGACTTATTGGTCTGATGAGGAAGGATTTTCAGGACTATCCCGCTGCGGTTCAAGCATATCAGGCGGCTCTGGCTCGTAAGCCGCAACCGGCGCTGGCCGCGGAGATTCGCCTCGAGCTGGCTCAGTCACTTCTCGCGCAGCGTGAGTATGCCGCTGCATTAACGGCTCTGGCTGCTGACGATCAAACTCCGGATGCCCTGACCGTGCGGCTGCAGTGCTTTGAGTCTCTCGATCGTCGCGCGGAGGCGGAAGCGATTGTCGCGTCGGCGCGAACTCTGAAAGCTCCCCCTGCGACTCTCTGCCTGGCACTGGGGGACTTTTATGAGTCAGGCGGTAAGCAGTCCGAAGCGATTGCGGCGTATGAACAAGCGGCGAAAATTGATCCGCTGGACTTTATTCCTCGCTACAAATTGTCTTCGGCCTATGCTCGAGCCGGACGCAATGATGATGCACAGCGCGAACTTGAAGCCATGCAGGCGAATCGTGCCCGCTACGACCAATTGCACGAACTGCAGAACCAGGCAATGGAACAAACGGACGATGCTGATCTGCGTTACCGCATCGGTGAGGCCGCCGCCGCGCTCGGCCGACAAGAACTGGCGGAGGCGTGGTACCGGGCGGCGCTTGGACTGGATCCCACGCACGCCGGTGCGCAGGCTCGTTTGTCGAAACACAACGGAAACACACCGCCGGACAACGAGAAGCAGCCCGCGGCGCAATCGAAGCCCCCTTCACCGTAAGGAAATGCCGGAATCAGCTTCCAGTTTGAATCATTTGGCTGGTCGCGATCGACAGGAATACGGCGGCAGATTGTCCCGGTTTCAACCGAGCTCCCAGCTTGACAACCGACGTTGCGGATGATGATGCAAACCATAACGTTTGCATGTGTCGATCCGTTCTGGTGGCTCGTCAAGTTTTGATTTGGAGGTTACTGGTGGATCCCATTTTCGCCGACAGAGCGGCGAAACTACGTAGTCGAGCCGCTCCGTCGGCTCGCATTGAACCTCAAATCGTGTTCTTGACAGAACACCAGCAGGCCAGCGCCATGTTCACGAAAACCATTGAGAATACAAACCCGAAGCGCCAGTTTTGAAGTTGCGCCTTTGCCGCCATACCAACCCGAAACGTAAGTGAGGGATTGAGCATTTGCGTTTTGTCAATGTTTCCGTCAATCCCTCGCTGACGCGTCGGGTTATGATAATTCCCTGTGTTTTCGCCCTGTTGATCTCCTCCATTGTCGAATTGCGCAACTTCAAAAAGCGCCAGCGAGGGATTGTTGTTGAAACACGCGGCAACTTTTATCCCTCACTGACGTTTCGGGTTGTGAAAACCCATGAAATCAGCAGGCCGTGACGCGTCGAGGTTGTGAGTTTTTACGTTCTGTATGTCAAATTTTGAAGGCATCTGGCCTGGCGGGCAGGGATGAGCTGCGCTAGAAACCGGTGATGACAGACTCCATCTCACCAATTGATGTG
>JBPOIW010000238.1:0-9028 GCA_052034165.1 Planctomycetota bacterium
GGTTTCATAGTCCAGCCCATCGACCACTCGCGCCAGCAGCACTTGCTGCATATCTTCCGGAAGTCGAGCCATGACCAGCGCCATTCGATCGGCCGTTTCCTGCTGCATCAGCCGAGCGTTGGGAGCCAGTGCCTTATCAATTATCACAGTCCCAAGTTCCGCCGCATCGAAAGCGGCGACGGAACGCTGACTTCGAGTCTGCAGAATACGACCTGTCGTGCGGACCGTAATTGTCCGCAACCAGCCGAGCCATTCGGCGGGCGATTCTCCGTGAAACGTATGGGAACACAGTGAAGCCTGCATGAGTGATTCCTGTATCAAATCGGACTCGTCTGCCAGTGAAACGGCCTGACCGCGACTGACGCTGCGAACAATGACGTGAACGTACGGCCGCAAGCTGTCCAGCAGTTCCCCGAGCGCCTTCATGTCGCCTCGGCGGAAGTTTTGGAAGGATTCAGTCGTTGCGGTTGTTTGCATGGCGTTTGCTACACCAGTGGAGGCGAGGAAGGGGTTTGTTACAGGAAATCTGGGAAGTTTTCAGTTTTCAGTTTTCGCCCAACTGGGCCTTTCGTTTCCTGGTGTAATCGTTTAACCCGTGGCCGACAGGCCAGGCCGTGTGCATCCTGGCCTGTCGGCCACGGCCTAAACGGCAAATGTTCGAACTCCAATCAAACCGACAGGCGCGCATCCTCACGCCGATCAATTTGACTTCAATAAATCTTCAGCTTCTTCGACCAACAACGGGAACTGCACGTGTTCGTCCCATGCGCCCCACGCGGGCCGGGTTCTGCTGAGATCTTCATCACGGCGTTCGTTTGCGGACTGAATCCATTGTCGTGCTTTCTCGAGACATCGTTCTGCCTCTGCTCTCTTTCCAGTTCGCAAGCTCGCCATGCTGCGAAATGCCCAGTCCCACGCGGTCGGTCGATAAATCTGAGACGCCGATTCCAGAAGTTGGAGTGCTTCCTCAATTCGTCCCATGCGATAAAACGCAGCTGCACGAGTCCACGTGCCACAGTGCCAGTCTGGTTCCGCAACAGTAAGCAACGGTTCCAGCCGGGTGAAATCTTCGAGAGCATCAGGCTTCAACAGGCAGACCTGCAGCACATTGCAGGCTTCGACGCGATCCTGTGTTTCCAAAAAACGCGTTACCAGTTTCTCGCACAGTTTGCGGTAGCCCACGTCATCGTGAGCAGCGATGTGCGAGACCGCGAGGAATCTCCAGAGCCACGCATTTCGAGGCTGAAGTTCAAGGGCGTGCTGGAAATTCCCGATCGCCGAGTTGAACTCTCGGAGATCAATGGCGCGATCTCCGAGATTGCAATACGACTCCGTCCGGACCTGATCGTCATCAGCCATTAGTTTCAGTGCAGTCTCATATTCTTTCTCCGCTAGATCGCGCCATCGCAGCGCTGCCAGCGATCGCGCTTTGAGCACATGCTCGCGACCATCTTCTTTCGGAGCGTTGCCATCGATCAGCATGCAGGCTTCGCGATAGTAGATTTGAAACTCAACCCAATCCCACCATGCAACCGGCCAGCTAACCGTCGCGCCTCGGTGAACCACCCAGTGTCCGTCACTGATGTTACACCGATACTGCGTCCACTCATCGAGAGTCTTTGCGGACTCAACAAGAGCCTCACGGGCCTCCGTCATCTGCCCCTTTCGAGCATATGACATTGCGAGAATCGGATTGCAAAGACCACGAACGGTTCCATTTGTCGATGAAAACGACGTTTTCAAAGATAAAACGGCACCGTCGAAGTCGTTCGCACGATACCGCGCCATTCCCAATATGTAATGCATCAGCCACGAACCAGGATCATTGGCAACCGCACGCTCCTGGATTCTCAGCAACTGTGCGATGTCCTCGTTTGCAATCGGCAAGAGTACCGAGGTTCGCACAACCTCCGGAGCCATATCCTTTGCAGTGGTCCCACGAAACAGTTCGTTCATGCGCTGACGTGCGTGTTGATATCCCGCTTCGTCTCCAACCTTCAGCCGCAGCAGAGCATGTCGAAACCATCGCCACGTCAATTCTGATTCACGCAATTCCATTTCTTTCGCATAATCAGCGGCGGCAAATTCCCAAAGCCCCAGAAGACCACGCAATTCACTGCGCACCACAAGTGCATTCGTGTTATCGGGCAGCAGTTGAACCGCTTTACTGTAAGCCTTGTCAGCGTCGTCCCAGTGCTGGCGTTCGGCATACCAATAGCCGCGTTCAAGTTGTGCATTCGCCGCGATCAATCGTTCAAGGCCTTCGCGAACCTCAATGGCGCGATCCTCTGCGAGTTTGAGAGCCTGTTCCGTGCGCTGCCTGGCGTATTCGGCTCGAGCCTGTTCTCTGCGGATCGCGGCATTGCTGAGTACCAGATTGCCAATTGAAAATGCAATGAAAAGCAGAGCCGTGGCAGTCAGCGACAGGCCCAACCAGTTTCTGCGAGCAAATTTCAGAACGCGGTAGCGAAGAGACCTAGGTCGAGCCAGCACTGGTTCATTCGCCAGATATCGTCGAATGTCGTTCTCCAGATCGCCGACTGAGTCGTACCGCCGCTTTCGATCCTTGTCCATTGCCTTCAGGACGATCCAGTCCAGGTCGTGCCTTAACTGTCTTGATCGCCGAAAGGGTTGTCCTCCGTCACCAATTGTCGCCGCCTGTTCAGCTAAGTTTTTCAATGCCCGGACGCTGGGCAAAGGTGGTTCTTCTTCCTGAATGATCTGCCGGAGGTCGTCAATACCTAAGTGTTTCAGGCGATGGCTATCAAACGGCGGCAGCCCGGAAAGGAGTTCGTAAAGCAAAACTCCGAGCGAATAAATATCGCTTCGAGTATCGATATCAGTACTCGTCGCTGCCTGTTCGGGACTCATGTACATCGGCGTTCCCAGCATTTGGGAGAACCCCGTGTCGTTGCTGCCGTCAATGATGTCCTGATGAATTGCTTTTGCGATTCCGAAATCAATCACCTTGACGTACGGTTCGCCGTTCTGTTCGGTGACAAGAACATTCGACGGTTTGAGGTCCCGATGGATCACACCCTTTTGGTGAGCATGCTGGACGGCTCGGCAAACATCCAGAAACAGGATCAGGACATCACAAAGTGCTGCTGAATGTTGGTGGCAATATTCGGTAATCGGTTTGCCCGACAGCAATTCCATCACGAAATATGGACGGCCTGCGGCAGTTGTACCGGCGTCCAAAACGCGAGCAATATTCGGGTGATCCATCAAAGCCAAAGCGTGTTGTTCTGCGGCAAACCGCGCGATGACCTGCTTCGAATCCATGCCCGGTTTGATGATTTTCAAGGCAACTTTGCGGCAAACGGGTTGCGATTGTTCGGCCATGAATACTACGCCGAAACCACCTTCGCCAATCTGTTCATGCAGTGTATACGGTCCGATTTTCGTCCCCGGTTTTTCCATACCGAGAATTGAGTTGGTGAAAACAGAAAACTCCGGCATCTTGTCAGGCAAAAATTCGGGGTCCACGACGTCGTGCCGCAACAGGTCTTCAATTTCTGAGCGTAGGACATGGTCAGAACCACAGGCCTGCTTCAGGAATGCTTCTCGCTCAGCAACATTCCCAATGTCCAATGCCGCGTTGAACAGTTCCTGTTTAGATTGCAGATCGAGCGCCATGTCGCACCATTGTGAAGTAAGTTACCCACAGATTGAGGCGCTACCTGCCAGTGGTGAGGATCATGGTTTTTCGTGAGATTCTGAATTTTCTGATGATCCGCACATTTCGCGATGTAGCCAAGCCCGTGCAAACCGCCACGTTCGCTTCACGGTCACTGCGGAAGTGTTCAGTATCTCTGCGGTTTCCTCATGGCTGAGTCCAACGAAGAATCTAAGTCGCACCACCTCGGCTGCGGCAGCGTGTTCGACTGCCAGTTTCATCAACGCTTTGTCCAATTCGAGCAGCTCAATATCAGGAAATGCGAATTCGATAGCGACATCCGTCAGCTCAACGCGGTTCAGCTCCCCGCCCTTCTTGAGCCTGCCTTTGCTGCGAGCTTTGTCGATGAGAATTAACCGCATCGCATCCGCGGCGGCGGCAAAAAAATGCCGTCGGCTTTCCCACCGCATCTCCCCTTCCGTTCTGGTAAGCCGCAGATAGGCATCATGGACGAGCGCAGTTGCCTGCAACGTTTGCCCGGGCTTCTCACCTGACATCTTGTTAACAGCCAACCGGCGGAGTTCGTCATAAACAAGCGGCAACAATTCCCTCGCCGCCTCCGGGCATTCGTTTGCTATTCCCCTGAGAGCCTGAGTGATTTCCGCCATATTTCTAGGGTAGACGCTCAAATGCCGAAATTCAACTACAGACGGGCCAGACCGGCGCAGGGGGAATTACGAGAAAAGTGGTGCGATCTCCTGCAACTGTCGAATCAAGGTGTTACCGCGATTAATCAGCATTGCTGTATCCTTCAGCGTGCATCGACGACATCGGCCAGCTCTGGAAAACAGACACCCGTTTACAGCTTCGGTCAAGACCGAAGTGAGAAACCGGCGTTCGCTTCGCTACTCCGGTCCGACACACCGGAGTGCGTTCATTCGATGTGACCAGAGCGGCAAACGGCAGGGTACGCGTTCGCTCCGATAGGTTTCGCGGACTGTGCTATTGCAAGCGACTTCTGAGCCAGAATTGAAGTTCCAGCTGCACGAATTCAGCAGACGCGATGTCTACCAAAAACATGGTATGGATCCGCTCCAGCATCCACCGGGTGGCCCGTGGTGATCCCAAGGCATCTAGGGCGGCTCGTATCACGAAACTTTGCTTGAGTTCGATGCAACTGGATCGCCGAAGAAGCTTGAAGAATTCGAAGACAATTCGTGCATTGACAACGCCTTGGTGCCGAGACTTTCTTACAAGAGCGAAGCACTGTTTCAATGGCCACGCTTCGGAGTCCCACTTTGCCTCCTCGCCCGCTGCAATCAGTGTGTGAGCGTTCCAGATGATGGTACTGTATTGCCACGATAGGAGTTTCGCAGTAATCAAATTGTACTCGGCGGCCTGCACGGATCCGCCCATATGAAATCGTTTCAACGCCAATTGTGTCCAAACATGACCAACGCCAAAATCTGATTTGCCGATGAAGCCAACAACCACGTCATCACTCCACAGAACGCCGTCGCACTCCGATGCAACACCGATTGTTTCAAGGTTATGCATCCCAAGAACGTGTTCGTATAACTCGCGTTTCTTCGGATCGATCTTGGCCACAGTAAGAGAAGACTTCTTTTGGCAGTACTGATCGGTCTTACTACGCATCCGTTGTATTCGCTCAAGTCGGTAAGTCCGTTCGTCGGGAGTCGCCTCTAGAACAACAAGCCCGCCGGAATCGTCAAGCATGAGTGTTCCGCCATCTTTTGTTTCCCGGTGCTCTGCCTCGTGGAGCCAAGCATCGATTCGCTCAGAAGTAAGTTGCGAGACAAAGTACTCATAACGCACACTTAATTGTGACCACGCATCAAAAAGTGTTAGCGTAATGATTGCGGACAAGTCAAGAACGATCGGCTGCGGCGTAAATCCGGCACTTGCAGCGTCCTCGAATTCATCCGGCGTGGTTTGGCAGCACTTCACGATGCCACTTTCATGGCTAGCCAATGACCGAATAGCATCTACCTCGTTGATACCTACGCGACTGGCAAACAGGTAGACCGAACACAAACGCTCGCGGTAGAGTTTCAAGCACTCATCAACGTGCTGGCGTCTTCGCTCCAAGCTGTCGATGATTTTAGACGGATCAAAGTTGTCTGGCGTGCCCACGTCGATTTGCTGTAGGGCTGATGTTTCGGGAAAACGCAGGCGAAAATTCTGAATGCAATCCTGAAACGCGCGAACGTACTTTGATTGAAGTTCGTAAATAGTCGCCTTCTCTTCGTGTACAATTCCGGGTAACGCAATGGTGTCATCGACCTTGCGCCCGATCAGTCGTTGTGACAACTCGTTTGTAACCGGAAACTCACCCCGACTGGCGAGTGGATCGTCATTTTCGATGATTACCCATCGGTGTTCGTTGCTTGCAAGCGTCAGCAGGACCGCACAGTTGTCTGTTACCGTTTGGGGCGGTTCAAGGATGGAAAGCTGATTTGAATACGTAAGAAAGTAGGCCATGTACGCTCCGTGGGCCTGTTCTTTCTCGAAATACTGGCGCCGTTGAGCGTATAGAAACTCTAATGCGTCATTGTGGCGATGTGCTACGATATACGGTCCGACGACAAGGTGGGCATCTTGCAGTCTAAGCTGACTCGCTGAGGGCAGCGCTGTAGCGTCGAGGATGATTTCATTGGCCCGGTTCAGCCGCACGAGAAGGTAGTTGTGGTACGCGGTAAACAACGCTTTCGATTCACCGTCGCTCTTGAGCTCTTTGGTGACTTCAAGTGCTCGTTCCGGTGCATAACGATTGAGAAGGTCGACTTCCAAACGTTGCAGCTTACTGTCGGATGTGCCGGCTTCCCGAAGTTCCTCGCACAAGCGCAGAAGCAGATCGTGACGCTCAAGACGCTGTGCGCAATTGATCAGGGCCTTCATATCATCATCGAGAAATCCCGGCTGAGCAACCTCTTCCAGAAGTCCAAGTGCGCTCGCATCGTCTTTGAGTTCGATGAGAATCCGAGCAAGGAGTCGAAGGTCTTGTTTGCGGGCATTCTCGATGCTTGAGGCAAGGGCCTCATCCGCCGCGTTCCGAGCTTCCGCCTCTTCCCCAGCGCTGCGGTGAATCCAAGCAAACAGAGTCTTTGCTTGAAATGCATGCCTCTGGACAAAGTCCTGAGACAAACACGTCTTGGCGCGTTCATAGTCCTTGAGGTCGATACTCCATTGCACACAAAAACTTCGGCAATCAACTTCTCGATCCAATGTGGTATCAGCAAGTTTCAGCATTTCAACAAGGGCCGTTTCACGTTCTTCGGCGGTCCCGTTGTGGTATTCCGTCACAAGAGCAAGGTACTGACCTTCATTCGTAGTGCGGTCAATTGCGTCCAGCAAATCCCATGCGCTGCGGTAGTCTTCCTCTTGCAGAAAGAACTCAACAGAACGGTTTGCATAAGGCGAGGGTGTTTCCACAACATTGACGATCCCACGGAAGTCTGCAGCGGCCTTTTCTTTTCGGTCAAGCAGCACGTACGCCGCACCGCGGTTGATGACTGCTTCTGGAATGATGTGTCGGTAGCCGTCCTCTGCGGCTCTCTTCTGTGCCTTGTCGTAATGCTCTACAGCACTCTTGAGCCGTGCAACCCGCCGATGTGACTGGAGGTGCACGGCTGCGGTATGAGCTGCCATCGCTGTTGCCAGGTGGGCATGCGGCGAATCTGGCGCAATTAGCAACGCCTGTTCTGCGGCATGAATGGCATCGTCGAATGCGCCAAATTCAATGTACTTGTGGCAGAGTGCCGTATTTAGATCGGCGTCGATCTCGCGGTACTGGTCAATTAGTGATGACTGCTCTGCAAGTTGATCTAGAGACGAAACGCAATCGATCACTCGCGCCGCCATAACGTTGGTCCGCACTCCGCCCCCAATGTGCTCTTTTGCTGCTTCATACGCTTTATCCCGGTTCCCGCCCAAACTGAGTCCAAGAACGTGATTTTGTTTGGCTTGATCCGAATCTGGGGCTACCTCATAAGCTGCGACAAACAACTTGCTGGCCGCTGCCCAGTCACCATCTTCCATGGCAAGGCGACCACGAAATCGCAACAACAGATATTGATCATTAACAGGAAGTGATTTAGCCGCTTCTGTGTCGGGTTGTTTCTCCATTTCGTGACGAGCAGCCGCGAAGCGTCGTTCGTCAAGAAGTTTCTCAATTTCTGCGAGAGTTCTGCTTGTAGTTACCACATGGCCTTGGTCGGTAGAATCAGGCGTTTTGTACCCAACAAGCAAATGGGTTGTGTCAACTAGAAGCGCGCCAGCAAGGATGTTTTCGCCGTAGATGATCAACTCAGCCACCACGCGGCCAAACTCGCCGACATCGGCACAGATGTCTTCCCAGAAGTGAATGTCGACCTCGAATTGTTTCTCTCTACGTCGATTGAGTTCCACCACGGTATCTTGAGCGTTCTTGGTCTTCTGGGCGGTCGTAGCAATGACGTACCGTTCTAGTTTGAATGCTGAGTTTTCAGCCTTAATGACTTCTGCTTTGATCTCAGCAGGCGGAAGCGTTTTATGGGGCTCGTGGAACTTACATTGAATTGCCCCGACCGGATTGATCGAGAATGGGTCAAAGATGTCGATACCATCCTGCTTTTCACCACGCTTGGCATAGAGCTTCAGGCCCATATTGTCCCAAAGCTTTCGATAGAATCTTACACAGAGTTGCTCGAACCCGTCTTCATTGTCTGGTTGAGGATAGCGGTGTCCCATTTGAGTCGCCTGTTTCCGAAAAACTACTCAATCAGATCCTCGGCTCTGTCTCACTGTGTTGCCGGCGAACGAACTTTATTCTATTCGGTGATTCAGCAAAGCATGTACTCATGGCAATTCCGAACCGAGTAGTTCGTTTGCCCGAAAGTTGGAGGTATTCAAGATTCGTGACTAACAGTGGCGCGTAAATCGGACCACTAATCTAGCAAGGCGCGTCGGGGGTCGCGACAGGGGCGGCGAACTTGGTTTCACTTCGCTACTCCGGTTTCTACACCCCGGTGCAGTTTCCAACGCGGTGTTTCGCTCTCTCCGACAGGTCCACTCGCTGTATTGGTGGCAGGGAGAGAATCTTGGCTTACGATATCGAGTAAGGGATGGTGTGAGGGGTATTACGGCAAAGAAAAAACGCTCGACAGGCCGGTTATTTCCAGCCCATCGAGCGTTATTCAAGCAAGGGGTCTGTCGCTGCCCTAAAGTGTTTACACTTCGACCTCGGCGAAAAAGCAATGACCGCCCCAGGAGTTGGTAGCCCGGCCGCCATGATTGAAAAACGTCCTCGTCAGGAGTTGAACCTGATCTACGACCTTCGCAGAGTCGCGTGCTGTCCCTCACACTCCAAGGACCGATTATGCTTCATTACCCCACCGAGGAATCGAACCT
>JBPOIW010000103.1:0-117421 GCA_052034165.1 Planctomycetota bacterium
TCAGAACCGAAAGAACGATCATCCGCCCGGATGGCAAACCATCTGGAGAGGCTGGCATGAACTTCAGGCAATGCTCTGCGGCGCTGATGCCATGAAAATAATGAATAAATGTGGTTAAACCTAAGCATTAGCCCCCGGTTTTTTGCCGCAGTTTCGCAATGAAAACCGGACGCTAACGCGTTCCGGCTGATTTATTCAACAGGCTGGTGAGTGAGGGATAAAAGTTGCCGCGTTTTTCAGCAACAATCCCTCGCGGATGCATTTTGAAGTTGCGTTATTCGACAATCGGGGAGATCTACAGTTGGAAGACACAGGGAATTATCATAACCCGACGCCAAGGGCCGCGGTTCAGCGAGGCGCACGCCAGAGGGCTTTGCTGTCCGAGATCAGGCGATCAGCTGCGGCTGGTCCCCAAGTGCCGGCCGGGTAGAACTCAGGAGCCGATGAACTGCCTTCCCATGCCTCCAGAATCGGCGTGACAAATCGCCAGGCCGCTTCCAGTTCATCGCTGCGAGTAAACAGTGTCGAGTCGCCTCGCATCACATCCAGCAGCAGACGCTCATAAGCTTCCGGCAACTGGGCATCGAAGTGTTCGTCATACGCGAAATCCATGGACACGGGCTGGACCTGATAATTCATTCCAGGCCGCTTCGTGGAGAATCGCAGTGAGATGGCTTCCTGCGGTTGAATGCGAAGAATCAACTGATTTGGACGAGTCTCCACAAGGTCGCAAAGATCACCGTCGCACTCCACTGTGGAAAATAAATTCAATGGCGGATTCTTGAACTGGATGGCGACTTCCGTCAGCTGTTTGGGCAGACGTTTTCCGGTCCGCAGATAAAACGGAACACCGGCCCAGCGCCAGTTGTCGAGAGCGACTCGCATCGCGACATAGGTTTCTCGATTGGACGTCGGACTGACTCGCTGCTCTTCGCGGTACGCCAGCGCGGGCTGACGATTGACGAGTCCTGCGGAGTATTGGCCGCGAATGGCCCAATTGCCGATTGGACCGCTCGTCCCGGGCCGCAACGCCTGAAGGACCTTCATTTTTTCGTCGCGAATCTCGCGAGCCTGAAATAACGAGGGCGGATCCATCGCAATCAGACACAAGAGCTGAAGTACATGATTCTGCAACACATCGCGCATTGCGCCGGAAGTGTCGTAGTAACCTCCGCGAGCACCTTCCATGCCCTGCGACTCTGCAACCGTGATCTGGATATGCTCAACATGATTACGATTCAGCAGCGGCTCGAAAATCGCATTACCGAAGCGGAACAACAAAATGTTCTGCACGGTCTCTTTGCCCAGATAATGGTCGATCCGATAAATCTGGCTTTCCTGCAGACGACGAGCCAGCTGGACAGTCAGTTCCTGAGCTGACTTCAGGTCTCGACCAAAAGGCTTTTCCACGACGACTCGCAGACGCGAATCTTCTTCGCGTGGAGGAATCATGCCAGCTTCGTGCAATCCTTCCACGGCTGGTGCGAACAGATCAGGAGTTGTCGCCATGTAGACAACGCGAGTCGAATTTCCGCTGCCACCGAGTGACGCTTCGATCTCGGACGTCGACGTATTGAGCCCTGCGTATTCGGCACTGTTGCTGATATCGAGTTGTTGATAGAACAGCTGCTTCGCGAAGATTCCCCAGGCCGCGTCGTCGAACTTTTCGGCGCCGACGCGAGCCTGAACGGCTTCTTTCATCTCTGCACGAAACTCATCGTGACTTTTGGGGCGGCGAGCGACTCCGATGATCGGGCATTTTTCCGACAGGTACTGCTGCTGAGACAGGCGAAACAATGCCGGTATCAGCTTTCGCGATGTCAGGTCACCGGACGCTCCAAAGATCAGAATTGTTGTGTCGTTTACAGTCGCCATGAACCGAGTCCTTCCGTATACCGTCAATTACTCTTGAATCCGTTCTGGTCGTCATTTGCGACGCGACGGCTGGCTGATCAGGAACACACAATTCGTTTCAGCAGTTGTGGTGTCACCTGGCGGAGATCATCCATCACACGGTCATGGGCACGATGGAGGTCGTCCCACTTGTGACCACGAGAAACAATCCCAAGGCATTTTGCGCCAGCGGCCAGTGCGGCCTCAATGCCAGGTGGAGCATCTTCCAGAACAATACAGCGGGACGGATCGATCCCCATTCCCTGTGCACCTTTGAGAAACACGTCCGGGTGCGGCTTTCCCTTCACGACATCGCGGCCCGTAATGACGGTGCGAATGATGTTTTTGGCTTCAAGCTTCTCAATGGCCAGTTCGACGTTTCTCGGGGGACCGCTGGAACCGATCGCCATGGGGATGTTCAACGCATGCAGGGCTTGAATGAGTTCGATGGCGCCGGGCATGTGAGGAAAATCATTCGCCACGAGTTCTCGATAGAGGATTTCCTTCTCTTCATCGAACGAGGCAATTTCCACGTCGCTTGGTGGATTGGGCCATGTGTCGCGAATCACTTCTCGGCTGGTGCGACCGAACCCGGCGGCAAACTGAGCCTCTGTGCATTCACGCCCGTGCCGCTGACAGCAAATCTGCCACGTCTTCAAATGAGCCCCATATGAGTCGATCAGGACACCATCGACGTCGAAAATTACGCCAAAGTCTGGCTGCGGCATGAGTCCAACACAGTTTCTTGGAGAGAAAACAAGATCGTCAAAACTGCGGTGATTCTAATGACTTCAGACGGCACGTCGAGGGCAGCGAATGGGACTGAGAATGCCGAGACCAATTCGAACGCCTCACCGTCTGGTGCAAGCAATCCAACGACGCATTTTGACGCAGGAAGCGAAGCCGGAAACGAGCCAACTTATCACGGTGCGGGGCGACAGCCCGGAGATCGCGGGATTACAAGTGCTGAGAACCCGCCAAGGTCCTGCTACGTTTTCCGCCAGAGACTCTGTGCTTAGCCCCGATCGCGTTCAATGAAGCAAAGTCGTTGGCATGTTCCATGTGCCGCAATCCTCATAAAGCAAGGCTTTTGAGAATCAGCCGACGCTACACGAGGTGTGCCTGCAACTTCTTGAACGGTCCTGCGTTCAGCCACGGGAAATCCGAAACAGCAGTTTACGGCGATGGTCGCCCCGGTGGTCTCGCGGGCGCTGGACAGCAGTCGACCGGACATACGTCATGATTCGCTGGAAATTGACCAACGCACTCTTTTTCGCAACCGGTCAGCCGTTCCTGAATCAGCTTGCGGATCATGCTGATGAATCGAGGGTGTGAGCCCGGCGTGCCTGCTCGATGCATCGTGATTCCGCGTTCCTCACAGGCATGCTTTGCGGCATCATCAAGATCGTAAAGGACTTCCATATGATCAGAAAGAAATCCGACCGGCGAGATCACGACCGAAGTATCACCGCGATCCTTAAGCTCCTGCAGGTAATCCAGGATGTCTGGCTCCAGCCATGGATCCTCCGGACGTCCACTGCGACTCTGGTAAACCAGCCGCCATTGCGAAGGAGGCAAATGCAGTGACTCTGCGACCAGTCGACAGGATTCGCGAAGTTGCTTTTCGTAGTCTGAAGTGCGAGCCATGCTCATGGGAATACTGTGAGCCGTGAACGCGATCTGAACTTTGTTCCGCTCGGACTCTGGAAATTTCTGGAGTGCCAGTCCCACCTGTTCGCTCAGCACATGAATGAAATCCGGGTGATTGTAGAAGACTCGCAACTTATCCACCTGCAGGTCGGACACTTCCGGCTGCTGCAATGCCGCCGCAATGTTTTCTCGATACTGCCGACATCCGGAATAACAACTGAAACCTGACGTGACATAAGTGATCGCTCGCTTCACGCCATCGCGTTTCATCTGAACCAGTGTGTCGTTCAGATAAGGTTCCCAGTTTCGGTTTCCCCAATAGATTGGCAGCGAAATCTGGTACGCATCCAATTCGGCTCGCAGGAGCTTAATGAGATCACGACATTGCTGATTGATTGGGCTGATACCACCGAAGTGGTAATAATGCTCTGCAACTTCCAGCAGCCGTTCTCGCGGGACCGGTTTTCCCCGGAGCACATTTTCCAGGAAGGGAATGACGTCATCCGGCTTTTCGGGGCCACCAAAGGACAAAACCAGGACTGCATCGTACGGAGTTGTTGACTGGGTCACTGAATATCTCGAAAACGCTGGCAGGGTTAAATACAGGGTGCTGGCAGATCACGATTGATCGCCGCAGAAATCATGGAAGAAGCACGGACCGCAGAGGTCGGATCTGAAAATTCATGACGCTCATGACCGCTGCAACTCAATGACATAAACCGATAAACCTTCAAATCGAACGAATTCTCGGTTAATCGTGAAGTTGTCAGCCGTCTGCAGGGGCATTCACTTTTGCTCAGGAGCTGGCTTTGCGGGCGTTTCGAGATTATCGAAGTAGTTCTTGATGCCGTCCACATAGCCCGGCGGAATCTGTTCGTTTTCAATTGCGGCCTGCACACCGGCTTTGATTTCGGTGACGGTGCTTTCGTACTTCTTCAGCTCTTCGGGATCAAAGTCTTTTTCTGTGGCCGCTTCTTTTGTTTTGATGGACAGCAGAACCTTACCGGCCTGGATCTGAGTCTTTGATTTTTCGTCCTTGTAACCTTCCGGATCGCTGTCATCTTCATCCTGAATCGCACCGGGCGTATCTCGCTCAGCCTGGCCATTTGTACCTCGTCCGCCCATCATCTGGTTGTACATCGCTGCATAGTCAGACAACGAATTGCAGTTCTCGCATTGTTCACCATCCAACTGACCTTCTTTGTTCAGTTTCTCGGCCTGCTGAAGAGTCTTCAGAGCTTCTTCAAGTTGCTTCATGTCCTTTGCAGAACGAGCAATCTCCTGGAGTTCCTTCTTCGACAGTTCCAATGATTCTTTCAAAGCCTGCTGGGCTTCCTGAGACATCTCATCTTCACCCTGCTCGCTCTCGCTGCTTTCGCCTTCACCTTTTTTCTTCTGGCCGGCGACCGCTTCCAGGGACTTCAACGCCTGGCTCAGAGCATTCTCGAGATCTTTCGAGCCCGCTTTCTCAGACGAAAACTTCTTCAAATCCTGCAGCTGTTTTCGCAACTGCGACGCCAGTTTCTGTCGTTCTTCAGGAGTCCTCGCCTCCAGCATCGACTGCATGGTTTCCTGAGCCTGATCCAGCTGCTGTTGCAGTTGTTCAGCATTGCCCTCCTGCAGTTGCTTCAGCCATTCATTCATTTTTTGAGCACGTGAACCGCCGAACTGCTGGTCAGAGATCGACTGACTGAGCATCTCACGCAATTCTTCGTTGGACACGTTCTTCCACAGTTCATTCAGATTCTGTCGGTTATTCTGCAGGACTTGTGAGTTCGGCTTTTTCTCCGCCGGTTTCATTTTTCTCAGAGCCCCCATCAGTTCCTGCATCTTGTCTGAAATCTTTGATTCTCGCTCTTCGGCCACCTGAACAACGGACTTCAATTCTTCATCACGCGTCTTGATGACTTTACGAATGACTTCGATTTCTTTCTTCTGCTTTTGGACCTTCGTGGCCGCTTCAACTTTTCCAAATGGGTCCAGTGTGGGGATCAACCAAATCAGTAAAGCCAGAACGCAGAGAGCGCACGCCTGTAGTCCAACGGGACGCTCCACTTTGAAAGGAACAACTTCTGACGGCACGATCCGAGTTGCTGCTGCGGCCGCTGAGTGTTCAACCAGAGGTTGATATTCGCCGGCCGAAGAAGACAAGGTTGCCAGCGTCAAAAACAGGTCGTCTGTTTTCGCATGTTGATCGACCGCGCGAGCTGCCGCGGTCCGTTCGATTCGTCGATGAAACAGCCACGCGGCCAGTGCTGCAATCGCCGGAAATGCCAGCAACCACTCGGGGCGTTGACGATCGGGAGGCAGCAATCCGGCCAGCCTTACAATCAGGACTGCAACGCAGGCGATGATGAGACCGCCGAGCGTCCATCGGTGCAGAGATCGTGCAAAGCTGACCGTTCGAAGGCGTGCCTGCACGCGATTCAACAATGTCAACGCCACAGGTTCAGACGACATCTCAATCTCCAGATTTTGGACGCCGGTGCATTCAGGCAAGCCGGTTTTTGCTTTTGTCAGTCTACTCCCAGATCCCAAGTCGATCAATCAGATCCCCGACACGCAGTGATTTGTCTGAATTTTTCGCTGTCCGACCCATGTTTTCAGGACGATGTGAAGCCATCTGCCCGTTCGACGGACTCCGCGTGACAAAAAAACGGCTTCCGATCAGAATGTGAAATGGAGAAGCGTTTCGGCAGGTGATGAGACTGACCCCCGCTCTTTATCGGCGGTCGACAATAATTCAGCACCGCCAGAACTCTCTCACTTCCTTAACCCCGTCTTCTGAATAGTCAGGCTCAATTCTCGTGGCAAATCTGGAACCTCTGCTTCGTCTGCATCCGTCCGATAACCTCGCTGTCACTCGCCGCGCTGTGAAGGCCGGTGAAGTGGTCACATTAGACAGTCAATCGATTACGATCTCTGAAGCGGTCCCTGCGAATCACAAGGTGGCGATCCAGGAGATTGCGAAAGGCCAGACGATTCGAAAGTTCGGCCAGCCCATCGGTTCGGCAGTGACACAGATTTCCGTAGGCCAATGGATTCATGTTCAGAACGTCAGTATCGAACGTGAGCAGGCTGGTTACGAATTCTGCACCGAGATTGTGCCGCCACCGAAACCAGCCGAGCCACGCACGTTCATGGGCTATCGTCGCAAAGACGGCCGCGCGGGAACTCGAAACTATATTGCCGTTATCAGCACGGTGAATTGTTCGGCGACGACAGCTCGATACGTGGCTCAGGAACTCGCCAAGTCTGACCTGAGCAACTATCCGAACATCGACGGCGTCATCCCCATTGTCCACAAGAGTGGCTGTGCGTTCGCGTACAACGGCGAAGATCACCACTTGCTGAACAGAACACTCGCCGGCTTCGCGCGTCATCCGAATATTGCGGCCTGCCTGGTACTCGGATTGGGCTGTGAGACAGCTCAGGCCGGCCACCTGCAGGAAACTCAGGGCCTGGTTCAGCTCAGCGGAGCAAAGAAACGTGAGCCGGATGATTCGTTGCCGATGGTGCTCAACATCCAGGAGGTTGGGGGAGTTCGCAAAACCGTGGATCGCGCAGTCGGAGTTCTTCGCGAGCTATTGGCCAATGCCAACGCTGTGAAACGCGAGCCGATTCCATTGTCGGAACTGATTCTCGGGTTGCAATGCGGTGGCAGTGACGGAGCGAGCGGCATCACTGCGAATCCCGCTTTAGGAGTTGCCAGCGATCTGCTCGTCGCGCACGGGGGCGGTTCTGTTTTGGCGGAGACGCCGGAAATTTATGGAGCTGAACAGTTATTGCTGCGTCGGTCCGTGAATCGCAAAGTCGCGGACAAGCTGCTGGAGCGAATTCACTGGTGGGAAGAGTACGCTCGCAAGAACAACGCTTCGATCGACAACAATCCCTCGTATGGCAACAAGCAGGGCGGGCTGACGACCATCATCGAAAAATCGCTCGGCGCTGTGGCGAAAGGCGGAACTGCTCCTTTGCAAGCCGTCTATCAGTTCGCCGAACCGATTACAGAACGCGGCTTCACGTTCATGGATACGCCGGGCTATGACCCGATCTCTGTGACCGGACTTGTCGCCGGTGGCTGTCAGGTCGTTGTGTTTACCACTGGTCGTGGAAGCTGCTTTGGATGCAAGCCAGCTCCGACGATTAAGGTGGCCACGAACTCCATGATGTACAATCGCATGCGAGATGATATGGACATTAACGCCGGTTCGATCCTCGAAGGGGCCAGCGTGGAATCCGTCGGGCGCGAAATCTTCGAGAGCATTATTGCGACCGCCAGCGGCCAGAAAACACTGAGTGAACAACAAGGCATCGGTGACGAAGAATTCTGTCCGTGGATGCCTGGACCTATATTCTGAACCTGGTCGCGAGCACGACCCGTTCCTCGTCGAATCGGCCAGCCCGTTGAGGAAATCTTCAGAAATCAGCGACTCTTTGCACGTTCGACCGAGGTTCAACGTGCAGAGTCACTGATTGTTTTCAGGCAGGCTCGTACGGTCTCCATTTGAATCTGTCCTGAAACTGCCATTTCGGAGTCAAATGATGTCTTTTCGATTCAGCACTGCAGGAGTTTGGGCAGGTCTTTTCGCTGCTCTTGCAACCTCGTTCGTTGGTGCCTCTGAATTAAAAGATTCTGCCTCTGTCGCCGCGGCCATTGATCGGAGTCTGTTTGCAGAGTCGGTGGATGCTGCCGCTCCGCCAGCAGATGATTCCACTTATCTGCGTCGAGTGATGTTCGACATCGTCGGACGCCCGGCGACTCCCGGGGAGATCACAGCGTTCGGGCTCAATCCCTCAGAGTCACGCCGAACGGACCTTGTTGATGAGCTCCTGAAGTCATCGCAGTATGGCGAAAACTGGTCGCGTTACTGGCGCGATGCAATTTTCCTCCGCGCGACGAACATTCGAGCCGGCATCGTACGACCAGCGTTTGGAGACTGGATGACGAGCCAATTAAACGAAGGCCGCGGCTGGGATGAGATTACTACGTCGCTGCTGACCGCCAGTGGCCCGGTCAACGACAACGGCGCGACGGCATTGATCTTTGCTCATGAAGGTGTCGCAGAAGAAGTCGCTGCAGAAGCCTCCCGTTTGTTTCTGGGCATTCAGATTCAATGCGCGAATTGTCACGATCATCCCTGGGACAGTTGGAAACGCAATCAGTTTCATGAGTTTACCGCGTTCTTTCCTCGCGTCAGTGTGCAGCGTGAGCGAGGTTCCGACAACATGTTCGACTATGAGATCACTTCGGTGAACGCTGGCCGCAATCGTAATCCGGTGGCCTCACAGTTTCTGCTGACTCGAGCCGATCGCAACGGCGACAAGATTATCTCAGAGCAGGAATCCCGGAATACTCCACTGTCGCGTCTGTTTACTGGCCCGGCAAAAGGTTTTGTCGACAAGAACTCTGACGGCAAGCTTTCGATCGAAGAGATCATGACGGCCGAGCCTCCTGAACGACCGGGCCGGGGATCGATCGAACACTTCATGCCTGATCTTGCTGATCCGGGTTCGGAAGGTACGCGGATCGATCCGGGATTTTTCCTGTCAACGAAAGAGATTGCTTCCGGACTTTCCGATGCTGATCGTCGCGAACTTGTTTCAGAAATGATCACCAGTAAAAACAATCCCTGGTTTGCTCGTGCGATTATCAATCGCATCTGGTTTGAAATGACAGCGACTGCGTTCTATCAACCGATCGATGATATTGGCCCGGATCGTGAATGTGTCAACGAGGAAACTCTCAAGCTGCTGAGCGATGGGTTTATGGCCAATAACTACGATTTGAAATGGCTGATCCGCACGATCGCAGCGACTCGCATGTATCAGCGAGCTCCCAATAGTACGGCTGAGGGATTCGCGAAGTGCGAACCCATTCGTCTGCGATCTGATCAGATTTACGCTTCGCTTTGTCAGACGCTGGGTGTGACCACTTTGCCGTTACGGCTGTCGGAAGGGCGAAGGTCGCCTTACGAGAGGCAGCGGTTGGATGCGGGGCGTGAAGAATTTTCAAGAATCTTCGGTTTCGATCCTTCGACACCGCGTGATGAACTGACAGGATCAATTCCCGAAGCTCTGTTTATGATGAATTCGACACTGCTGGCGCGAATTATCGCGACCCCGGACAATTCAAACCTGATTACTCGAATCTCTACCAATGTCCTGGCGGAGGAGGACATTGTCAGTGAGCTGTATCTTTCTTCACTCGGGCGGGAGCCAACGGAAGGAGAGTTGAAAATTGCGATGGACTTTGTGACAAGCAGTCCCAGTCTGCGAGAAGGACTCGAGGACTTGTTGTGGGCTCTGTTAAATTCCCCTGAGTTTTTTACCCGTCGTTAACCCTCGGAAAATTATTTCAAAATTCTGCGACACCCCTCGGCATTCTCGGTGTTCAGCAGTCAACTTGTTCCGCTCTCGATCTGCGTCCGTTCAGGGCCGCATGAATCAGGGTGCGAATGGGAAGGGGCTGAACGAACCCAAGCTGCCGTGTTTGCAGGCTTCGGTGGCAAAGGTCGTTCAGTCCCGTCCCTTTCGCACCCTTTTTTCGTTACATGGCGAAATTGACTGGAGCCCAATTGGCTGAATTCCTGGCACGCAGAATCCCAGGCACATTCGGTCCCGGACTTCGATGTCTGATTTTGAATGAACCAGTCCTGAAACGCAAACGAACTCTCTTTAGCAAGACATCAGCGAGGCAAGTCATGCACACATATCCTGTCGACTCGATTGTGTCTGTCGGGGGCCGGTTCCTTCGTCGTCGGTTCCTCCAAACTGCATCGGCCGCCGCGGCGATGACCGGCGTGTTTGGAATGCGTAACGTGCTGGCGGAGCAGTCGCGCGAACTTCAGAAGCAGGGTAAGTCGATGATTCTGCTTTGGATGCAGGGCGGCCCCAGTCAATTCGAAACGCTTGATCCCAAAGCCGGGCACGAGAACGGCGGCCCAACGGAAGCCATTGCGACAAGCGTTCCCGGCATTCGTATCGCCGACAATTTTCCGCTTGTGGCGAAACAAATGTCTGATATCGCCATCGTTCGTTCAATGACGAACAAAGAAGGCAGCCACCCACGAGCCACTTATCAGGTTCATACGGGATATGTTCCGGCTGGCAGCGTGAAACACCCTTCTTTCGGCTCCAACATCGCTCAACAACTAGGCGATGTTTCTTCGGAACTTCCCTCGTTTGTGTCTGTCGGGGCAACTCAGGGAGCCGGATTTCTGGGCATGGATTACGAACCCTTCGTGGTCGCGCGTCCCGGCCAGTTGCCGGAGAACGTTGCCCTCTCGGTTTCACGAGAACGGTTTGATCGCCGGACGGAGTTGATGGGGAAACTTACGGGGCAGTTTGCCGAGCATGGTTCGGCTCAACTGGCGGCAACGCATGATTCGCTTTACGGAAAAACATCGCGGCTGGTGCTGACGCCTGAGATAGACACGTTCGATATCTCTGGTGAGCCGCAGTCATTGCAGGCTCAGTATGGTGACAGCAACTTTGGTCGAGGATGTCTGTTGGCTCGTCGACTTGTCGAACGAGGCGTTTCGTTTGTCGAAGTGCGATCCGGCACCTGGGATACTCATCAGAACAACTTCGAAGACTGCGCGAAGAATGCCGCAGAAGTCGATCCGGCCACGGCCACGCTGTTGAAAGATCTGAAGGACCGAGGACTCCTGGAGAAAACCGTGGTGGTCTGGATGGGAGAATTCGGACGTACGCCAAGGATTAATCCTCGCGAAGGTCGCGATCATTTCCCCAAAGCTTTTAGCATGATGATGGCTGGCAGTGGGATTCGTGGCGGCCAGGTTTACGGATCGACCACGAAAGACGGCAACGACATTGCGGAGAATCCCGTCACCGTTCCTGACCTGATGCGAACGGTCTGTAAAGCTCTTGGAGTCAACGCGGACCATGAAAATATGAGTCCTCAGGGGCGACCTCTCAAGATCGTCGACGGCGGAAAAGAGATTCCGGAATTGCTGAGCTGAGCTGAGCTGAGCGCATATGAACCTGCGCATTTGCGGCCATCACAACCCGAAACGTAACGGCGTGTTGATTTAGAACGCCTAACAAAACATGTGCACGTAGCCGGATTCGTGAAAATTCGGAGCAGTTTCTGAGCTCTCACGAGCTCAGCTACGGTTTTGTTACGGGTTCTTAATCATAACCCGATGCGTCAGCGAGGGATTGTTGTTGAAAAACGCGGCAACTTTTATCCCTCACTCACATTTCGGGTTGTGAGAACCCATTAAATCAACACGCCGTGACTCGTCGGGTTATGATAATTCCCTGTGTTTTTGACGCCGTGATCTCAGGCAGTCTTGAACTGTGCAACATCAAAGAGCGTGAGCGAGGGATCGCTGTGGAAAAACAGTCCGAACGCGAAATGGCAATCCTTCACCGACGCTTCGGCTTGTGATAATTCGCTTGGCTCTCGCCCCATTGGTGTTCGGCAGTCCTGAACACAGAAATCTCTGTAGTCATGAATGGCTCAGAACAATTCCTTCATCGGATGACCAAGATGTCCGAAATAAACCGGGCGGTTGGCGGACGTGTAAAGTGGCTTCGAACGATCGATGCCCAGCTTCTCGTACACTGTCGTGGCATAATCTTCCGGCGTGTAGGCTTGTGAGATCACATAACCGCCGTCGCGATCTGATTCGCCGATCACCTGTCCTCCGGGGACTCCAGCTCCGGCGAACGCGATCGAATAGGCGTTGGTCCAGTGATCTCGTCCGGCGAACTTGTTCAGTCGCGGCGTCCGGCCGAACTCAGTAACGAAACACACCAGTGTCTCATCCAGTAGACCGCGATTATCCAGATCCGTGACGAGAGCAGCAAAAGCCTGATCGGTGCTGCCCATCATGACCCAGTGACCAATCCCGTAGCGACCTTCACCACCGGCTTTGTCTCGCACGGTGCCACAAGAGGCCGAGGTGTAAATCAGATCGTGATGATCCCAGTTGAGATTAAAGCCGCCCGGGGTTTCCTGAGTCAAGGGCCAGCGCACATCGACGGTGACGAATCTGACTCCGGCTTCCAGCAAGCGACGACCCAGCAAATAACACGAACCACGGTGACCTCGACCGTATTGCTCTCTGGTTTGTTCTGATTCCTGATTCAGATCGAACGCCGCAGAGACTTCGCGACTGGTCAGACTGTTGAAAGCCTGTTCGTAAAACTGATCCATCCCATTCAACGAAGTGCGATCAGCCTCGTTCGAAAATCTCTGGTCCAGATTCGCAAGCAATTGGTGTCGCCCGGATAACCGTGAGCCATGATTGTCCGCGCGTGCGAGCAGATCGGCGACTTCCCATTTCGGATCGGACAGATCGTGCCCGCCTGTCTTGAACACAGACAACGACCGAGGCAGAAAGCCTGTGCGAGTTTCCGCGGCCTGCTCATGATTGCCCGGGATCATGACGTAAGGCGGCAGCGACGGATTGGTTCGGCCCAATAACTTCGTCACAACGCAGCCGATGTCCGGCATTTCCACAGCACTTGAAGGATGAGCACCGGAGAGAGCGTATTGGGTACCGTTGGGATGCGCGTCAGCTCCGGCTTTGTTGTGATGCATGGAACGCACAACCGCCAGCTTGTGAGCAATCTTTGCCGTCCGTGATAGCAGGCTCGTGAATTGCATGCCGGGCACGGTGGTCGAGATCGGAGCAAACGGACTGCGATGTTCGATCACGGCTTCGGGTTTCGGATCCCAGGTGTCAAGATGCGACAACCCGCCTTGTTCATAGATCACGATCACTCGCTTCGCCGCCGCGCTGGCTGTGGCCAGTCGCGATTCCGTCGCCAGGATTTGCGGCAGCGAAAGTCCGAGAATTCCAGCCGTTCCCGTGTGGAGCAAATGACGCCGCGTATGATTCGGATTTGCAGAACTGCGATCATGCATAGCAGATTGTCTCCGTCGCAGAATGGCCCGGGAGCGATCAAAATCGGGGCGGGAAAAACGACCAAGGCGGGAATTTGGGGGCAGTTAGACCTGTTGAGTGTAGGCTCCTTGCGAAACTTATGCGAAGGGCGAACACGGAAAACTGGCCGACTTCGAGACGGATTTCCCCGCGGAGCACTTTTGATCAGTTTCATCCTTTGGGTGAATTGCTAATCTGCCTCACACGACTGGTTACATTGGCCGCAGTCGAGGTTTGATTTTCAAAGTAGTGCGCTTTCAAGAACGAGATTTGGGGTTCAATGCGAGCCGACGGAGCGGCTCGGCTACGTAGGTTCGCCGCTCCGGCGGCGAAAATCGGATCCACCCGGTAACCCTCAAATCAAAACCTGACGAGCCACCGGGTCGGACGAACCGGTTTTCGAAGAGTCAAGCGATTCAAAGCATTCCCTGCAGAGATTCCTTTCTGGAATCTCAGTCAGCGAGCGTCTCGGGCTTCGCGAAATTTCCAGACCAGTTCGCATCGCTGAGGACACCGGCAGCGCCAAAGGCCGGCTTTGGGTTTTCGCTGGCGGCGATGAATTGTGCCACATCCGACACAGAGGGCTTCCCATTTTGCAGACTGTTCGACCGGCGGGCGCTCCGGAGGTCTTCTTGAAGGATCTCCAGCAAACTGAAATGTCAGAATCCTGCGAGCAGCACACCGGCAGCGATATCCGTCGAGTTGGAGTGGACGACGATACTTGTGAAATATTCGGCCGCAGGCTTCACAGGTCGCCTGCCAGTCACCCGGCATGACAGCGGTATCTGAACAGGTGTCGTACGCTCGCGGGATGGCTCCGAGTTTGCTGGCAATGGCTTTCCACGCCGGGCCATGACCAGCTTTTGGCCCGGCCAGAGCATGAGCGATTTCGTGCATCAAAGTGTCGAGGACTTTTTCTCGAGGATTATGGCGCGCGTAGTATTCGGCGATCTCGATTCGACGAGAACGATACTTGCAGACTCCCTGGCGACGTTTCGTTCTGGCCCATGCAAACGACCATGTCGTCAGACCATGCTTCAGCAACTCCTGCTTTGCGATTGATTCGACTTCCTGCAGATCCATTCACCAACTCCCCGGAGTTTCCTCAATTTTTTGCGGCCAGAAGCATAAGAAAAATCCTCGAAAGAATCACGCAATCCCGTGTTGCCGCAGCGGCGATGTTCAGTTGGGTACGGTCGAGGCTTAAACAATGGCGTTAAGTGTTGTTATGCTGAGCCATTCACGATCCCCGAAGATTTCAGATTAGAGGATTCATGATGAAATCGGTTCTTTCGCTGTCGCTGGTGGTGATAACAATGGCTTCCGTAGCTCATGCGCAAACGGTCAAGCGAGATGTTCCTTATGCCGAACCTGCGCTCGAGCGGCAGGTGCTGGATATCTATGCTCCTGCCGATGCAAAGAGCCTTCCGGTGGTTTTCTGGATTCATGGAGGTGGCTGGCAGGTCGGCGACAAGTCAGATGTCAATCTGAAACCACAGGCGTTTATGGATCGAGGCTTCGTGTTCGTGTCCACGAACTATCGCCTGTTGCCGAATGTTGACATGGGAACGCTCACTCGCGACGTTGCAAAATCCTGCGGCTGGGTGCACAAACACATTTCGGAGTGTGGTGGCGATCCGGATCGCATCTTCGTCATGGGACATTCCGCAGGTGCTCAATTAGCCGCATTGCTCTGTACTGACGAACGTTATCTGAAAGCGGAAGGTGTTCCTTTCAGCGTGCTCAAAGGCTGTGTTCCGGTTGATGGAGACACCTACGACATTCCGGCGATCATTGAACTCGCGGAAACTCGCTGGCGTCTCCACGGACAAGCTCGATCAAAATTTGGACATCGCGAAAAATTTGGGAATGATCCTGCACTGCACAAAGATTTTTCGGCAGTAACGCATGTCGCTAAAGATAAGGGCATTCCGCCGTTCTTGATCATGTATGTGTCAAGTCATCCAGACACATCGGCTCAGGCCAACTGGCTGGGGGACGTCCTGAAGAAATCTGAAGTCCCCGTTCGGATGTACGGTGGTCGAGACACCAATCATTCCAGGCTGAATGACGATTTAGGAGTTCCCGAGGATCCTGGTTCAAAAGCCTTGTTCGAATTCGTAGCGGAATCACTAACGCGTTAGAGTACGGCAGAGAATTTGAGGCGCGAGAAAAGGTTTAAGAATGAATATGGCCGGCTCGCTGCCGATGCAGTTTGGAAGTAAGGATTGTTTCCAGTCGTTGCTTTCGGGAAACAGCGAATCGTTTTCCCAGGCTGATGGAAGTCATCGATTCTGGAGAAGCCGTGTCACCATGAACCGTTGGCGGTGCTTTTCAATCAACACAGTGCATGATGCCGGCTAGACTGTCATGAATCCACCGGATCTGGAATTGCTT
Source organism: Planctomycetota bacterium (assembly GCA_052034165.1). Lineage (GTDB taxonomy): Bacteria > Planctomycetota > Planctomycetia > Planctomycetales > Planctomycetaceae > SXXK01. The sequence goes on from JBPOIW010000103.1 coordinate 15,861, forward strand.
AGCAGTTGGCAGTTTGAACTGCCTGCTGACTTAATCGCATCGCGTCCTGCGGAAACTCGGGATGGAGCGAGGCTTCTCGTGGTTGACCGGCAGAAGGCGTCGATCAACCATGCTCGGATTCGTGACCTGCCTGAACTGCTGCGACCGAGTGATCTGCTGGTCTTCAATAACACGAAAGTCCTCCCGGCTCGTTTGTTTGGTTTTCGCACGGCGACGAGAGGACGCTGGGAAGGACTTTACGTTGAAGAAGTTTCGCCGCAGCGCTGGCATATCCTGAGCGATACGCGAGGTCGACTACAGCCGGGCGAAACGATTACGGTGCATCCTGCGTATGGCCATGGTTCTGGAAATGAGTTGACTCATGGAGCGGGTGATTCGGAAGGCTCCGCAAGTCTTGTCCTGACCTTGATCGAAAAGCGTGAGGACGGAGGCTGGATAGCAGCGCCGAATACTGCAGTTCCGGCAATCGAACTTCTGGAGCAGTTCGGTAGTCTTCCTTTGCCGCCGTACATGGGCCGAAAGCTGGCGGATCAGGATGACCGGCAGCGATATCAGACTCAGTTTGCATCCGAACCCGGAGCTGTCGCAGCGCCGACGGCGGGACTCCATTTTACGGAATCGCTGTTGGAACAATGTCGCTGCCGGGGAATTCAAAAGGCCGAGTTGACATTACATGTTGGGATCGGCACGTTTCGGCCAGTCGTGGCGGAACGGCTGAATGAACACAAAATGCATGAGGAATGGTGTCGACTGCCGCCGGAAACCTGCGACATGATTCACCAGACTCGACAAAGTCAGGGGCGAGTTGTCGCGGTGGGAACAACGTCGATCCGAACGCTGGAATCGGCTGCTCTGGCAACGAAGGACTTTGGCGATTCGTTGCACCCCTGGCAGGGAAGAACGAATTTGTTTATTCAGCCCGGCTACAATTTTCAGGCAGTTGATTGTTTGCTGACGAATTTCCATCTGCCAGGATCAACTCTGCTGGTACTCGTCGCTGCTATGGCAGGATATGATTTGATTATGGAAGCGTATCGCCGGGCGATCGCCGAGCGTTATCGCTTTTACAGTTACGGCGATGCGATGCTGATCGTGTAATTCCTTAGGAAGTCTCTTTCGTGCTTAATGTCTCAAAAATCATGAGTCATCTCTGTGTTATGATGACTCGTCTGGCCATCACTTTCTGGGTCGGTGGAGCGATCCTGTTTGTGATCACCAGCGTGGCGGAACAACGACATCCTCAATTCGATTCACTGATTCGCGATCAGCTGGCCACCATTCGATTTCCGCTGTACTACATCTTTGGCTGGGGCTGCCTCGCGACGACGTTGCTCGCATCATTGATCGCTGCGATGTTGAACAAGGGCTGCCTGCGGAAACGACTGCTGGCCTGTTTTTTTCTGACTTTGCTTTCCACCGTGATTGCCGTCGTTGATTACAAGTGGGTGTACCTGCCGCTGCAGACGCTGATCACTCCGCCCGGCCAGGCGAGAACTCAACAGTTCATCACGCTGCATGATCAGTCTCGAATCATCAACGAGGTACATCTCACGATAGCCCTGATTGCCGCCATCATTGTCTGCCTGCCGGAGAAGCCGCAGGGAGAGTGCCGGACTTGAAGGCGAATGCAGCGAGTTGTCGCTCAACCCATCAGCGTGGGGCACACCAGGAAGGTGCACTGCACTGGCGAGCGGCAGGGCGTCAGCCCTCCGAGCCCGTCGCGGCCTGTGTTCTGTCTATCCCTGCCTGTGTTCTGCCTGTCTTCTGTGAGTTGCCCATCGCGACAAATCGCAGAAACTCGAATAGCTGACGCTATGCTGCTCGCCGAGGTGCACTGAGGTGTTTCTGCAGGATGACTTGTCATGGCCCCCTGAGCCGTTGTGTCGTTTCGTAGGACGTCCTTTTCAGATCCCCGGCGATAGAACTGTGGCAGCGGCTGGTAGGCTATGCTAGATTGATGGAAGAATTCTGGCAGAACATGCAATCGTTGCCGGGATTCTGAGCGACATCGACTCACGAGAATCGTTTCTGATCTTCTGGGCGATGCGTCCGACGTGATTAAACCTGTCTGTGAAGGCAAATTCAGCAATGAGTGAACGGGAAAAAGGGGCTCAGGACTGGTTCCGCAAAGGCACTGAGGCCATGAACCACAAAAATTGGGATTACGCAATTGAGTGTTTCACCAACTGCGTTCGGCTGATGCCCGAGCATCTCCTGTATCGACAATCCAAACACGGATGCCTTCGCAAGTTGTACAACGACAATGGCTCCGGCGCGAAGATGGCCGGGATGCGTCTGATGGGCGTGAAAACGCGACTGAAAAAATCGCGGATGCAGAAGGATTGGAAGAATCTCGAGATCACAGCGGAAGAGGGATTACTCACGAATCCCTGGGATCCACAGCTTTGGTTTGATCTCGGCGATGCCTGTGCCAACCTGAACAACATGAATGTTGCTCGATATGCTCTCGAGCGAGCGATTGAATATGACAAAGATAACGTCGACTTTAATCGTCGGATGGGGCATTTTTTGTTTGAGCGTCAGGAGTTCAAAGCGGCTCGGCCGTATTTCGAGCGACTCTATAAATTGGTCCCGACCGACAGCGATGCTCGCACAATGATGGGCCGCTGCGATGCAGAGTCCACAATGAAAAGCGGATATAACGATGCTGACAACACTCGTGATGTGAAGGTCGAACAGCCAGCTGCACCGATGAATGCTTATGAAGCCGATCGATTGGCTCGGCGAGGTGGCCCGAAACCTGCGGATGCTCCCGGAGAATCCGAAGAGTCGGATATGATCCACGCGATTCGCAAAGATCCTCAGAACGTCAATCTTTATCTGAAGCTGGCGGAACACTACAAAGGCGCTCGCGAATTTCCAAAGGCCGCTGATCAACTGAATAAAGCGTTGGAGTTGTCGAAGGGCAACGCCGCCATCAGCGAGCAGCTTCAGGAAGTTCAATTGACGATGCTTCGTAATGATCAGGTGGAAGCCGAAGAACGGGCTCGCAAGAATCCTGGCAAAGAACGCCTGATTGAAAAAGCAAAGTCTCTCAAGGCAGAACTGCTCGAAAAGGAAATCGCGTTTTACACGCACGGTGTGGAAAACAACCCGAGTGACCTGAAGAAGAAATACGAGCTTGCCAAACGACTCTTCGACGCCAAGCAGTATCCGAAGGCGATTCCTTTACTGCAGCAGGCTGTGGCCAATCCCACGATGAAGAGTGATGTGCTCGTGCTGCTGGGCGAATGCTTTGTCCGCGACGGCAAGCTTGATCTGGCCAGACGACAGCTTGAGAAAGCACTGGATGGCTTGAGTGCTCAGGATCGTCCGGACGCGTTCAAGACGGCTCATTATCTGCTGGGGCGGATTTACGAAAAGGCCGGCAAAACGGAGCAGGCTGAACATCATTACGGCGAAATCATGGCCGTCGACTATGAGTACAAAGATGTGCTCAAACGCATGGAAGAAATGCAGGGAGCGACCGAAGGCGGCATCGGGGATTGAGATTGCAGATTGCCCAAAAAAGAAAAGCCGTGCGAATCAAACGATTCGCACGGCTTTTTTGTAGGTTGGACATTCTTGTCCGACCGAATCTCGACGGGCAAGAATGCCCATCGTACTCGAGAATCAGGCTTCGACTCAGCACTAGCCTTTAGCTGCCGCGAAACGGCGAGCAACCTCGGCCCAGTTCACAACGTTCCAGAACGCGCCGATGTAGTCAGGACGTCGGTTCTGGTAGTGCAGGTAGTAAGCGTGTTCCCAGACGTCGAGCCCAAGAATTGGTGTGCGGCCTTCTGACAGCGGGGAATCCTGGTTGGCTGTGCTTTCGACAACCAGAGAACCGTCAGACTTAACACTCAACCACGCCCAGCCGCTGCCGAAGCGAGTTGTTGCCGCTTTGCTGAATTGTTCCTTGAAAGCATCGAAGCTGCCGCAGGCCTTGTCGATCGCTGCAGCCAGATCACCAGCTGGCTTGCCGCCGCCGGTTGGAGACAGCACGGTCCAGAACAGCGAATGATTTGCGTGACCGCCACCGTTGTTGCGAACAGCGGTACGAACGTTCTCAGGAACTGCGTTCAGATCGCTGACGAGATCTTCCACTGACTTATTCAGCAGTGGTGAGTCTGCCAGAGCTGTGTTCACGTTGTTGATGTAGGCCTGATGATGCTTGGTGTGATGGATTTCCATCGTGCGAGCATCAAAGTGGGGTTCCAGCGCGTCGTACGCGTAGGGAAGTGCGGGCAATGTATAGGGCATTTGAATTATCCTTCATCCTGATAACACAGAAGTTTGAGCTGGCTGAACAGTCAGCATTCAGCAGGAAAAATCATTCCTTCTGGTTTCCCGCATTCTAGGCTTCGCAGTGCCGGGCTCAACTGACTGGCCCCTACAATTTCCCGTTCGCAGGGCTGGTTGAGGCGAAAGCAAGTCGCCGCTACACTTCCCGATTCCTGATTTTTTTCGCAACAAAGTCATGTTTGAAGCTGTTCCCAGTATGCGTTACGAACACGTCTGCATCGAAGCCGTCGCGCATACGTTGCCGCCTTGCGTCATTTCCTCGGACGAGATCGAACAGCGATTAGCCCCGGTTTATCAGCGTCTTGGCCTGCCGCCGGGGCGATTGGAACTGATGACGGGGATCCGCGAACGCCGCTGGTTTGAGCCGGGCACTTTGCCCGGCACCATCAGTACTCAGACAGCACGAGCCGTCCTGGAGAAATCCGGACTTGATCATCGTTATATCGGAGCCCTGATTCACGGGTCCGTTTGTCGAGATCAAATGGAGCCAGCGACGGCCGCAGGCGTGCACGCAGGGGTTGGCCTGCCAGCTTCGTCGTTAGTGATGGATGTCAGCAATGCCTGTCTTGGTCTTCTGAACGGGATGTTGATCATTGCCGACATGATTGAACTGGGACGAATTCGAGCTGGCATTGTCGTGGGAACAGAGAGTGGGCGAGATCTCGTCGAAGGAACAATCGACAGTCTTTTGCAAGATCCCTCGCTGACTCGTCAAAGCATCAAGCCGGCCTTTGCGTCGCTGACCATCGGCTCCGGCTCTGCCGCGATTCTTTTGTGTGATCGAAAGCTGAGCAAGACAGGACGTCGACTTCTGGGCGGCGCCTTTTTGTCGGATTCATCTGCTCACAAGATGTGTGCCGGCGGAGTCGAAGCGGGACGTCACGGCGACGGAAGACCTCGCATGGAAACGGACTCGGAAGGACTCCTGCATGCCGGAGTCGCTCTGGCCGAAAAAGCCTGGGAGCAGGCAAAGCAGACCCTGAGCTGGAAAAACGAAGACGTCGATCGCGTGTTCACTCATCAGGTGGGTCGCCAGCATCGCACGTTGTTGATGGAGCGATTAAAGCTGAACCCGGCTCTTGATTTTCCAACGGTCGAAATCTTCGGCAACACTGGCGCTGCCGCACTGCCTATGGCGATGTCCATGGGACTCGAACAGGATCCGCCCAAGTCTGGAACTCAACTGGCACTGCTCGGCATCGGCAGCGGATTGAATTCCATCATGCTGGGCGTGAAGTGTTGAACGGACGGAGGCCATCGCGCTGCTGGGTGCGATCATCGCGAAGCATCCCCTGTCGATCATCCTGAACCGGTACCGCATCCATCACCGGTGCCGCCTCAGTCGTCAGACTCTTGCTGTTTGAACGGGCTCATGTTTGAACCTTTAACGTGATCCGCGTGACGGCTATTTTGGCCCGGGTGAACCAACGACCGGTTTTGCCTCCTGCCAGCCCTTTGACAGGAATTTCGTCATTCCGCGTGTTTTGGCCATTTGGAATGAAAAATCTGTAACCCGCTGCGTCCTAACAGCCGTGGAGAATTACACGATCAAAACTGTTGATGGCCAATTCAAAATGAGAAAACGACGTCAGAAGTCCGGCACACGCTCCGCGGAAACACTGGAAACCCGCGTCTTGTTGGCCGCCGCTGTTGTTGAGAATAAAGTGCTGACCGTTACCGGAACAAACTCTTCAGAGTCGCTGTTTGTGCTCGAGAAGAATGGTGAGATTTATGTCGCGGCCGGAAGTTCGGCCGGTCTGATTGCGATCAAGTCGGGATCGAAATCGCTGAAGAGTCTGTCGCTGGCCAACTGTAATAAGATCGTCGTGAAATCACTGGGTGGAAATGACACTGTTCGCGGCGACAGTGGCAATTTCGCGGGCTATGTCTCGCTGTCGAGGGGCCTTGAAGTCTATGGTGGTGCGGGCAACGATGTGATTTGGGGAAGCGGTGGCGTTGACTATCTTTACGGAGAAGCAGGTAACGATGAGTTGCATGGAAACTCCGGCAAGGATTACCTCTACGGCGGCGACGGTGATGACACGCTAAAGGGCGGATCCGGGAACGACTATCTCGACGGTGGCTTTGGGTACGATGTTATTAACGGCGGCGAAGACATTGACGAAGTGTCGTACTCGTTTTTTGCGGGACCCATTGATGCGAATCTTTCGACGGGGGTTGTTCGCTTTCCCGGGAACAGCACTCGCGTGGACACCCTGACGAGTGTTGAGAACCTGACAGGGACGAATGGAAACGATGTCATTCGCGGCAATAGCCTCGCGAATCGGCTGAACGGTAGTGGTGGGAACGACTGGATTTACGGTGGTTCAGGGAATGACGTGCTGTATGGTGGCGATGGAAACGATCACCTCTTTGGCGAGGCTCATGTCGACACTTTGTTCGGTGGGAACGGCAATGATTGGCTTGATGGCGGAGATGGGGTTGATGAGATCAGCGGTGGTGCTGGGCTGGATACATTCCGCAGGTATCTGACCAGAGGTGGATTTGGTTTGTCCTCTGAGTTTCCGTCGGCGATTGACAAACACAAACCTGATGCTGGAGAAAACAAAGATGACGAAGGGGAGGACGTTGACGAACCACAGCAAGTTGCCGGGGCATTTCTTGTCGACTCAAGCCCGCCCACTGTTGATAGCTATTTCCATATTGACCAGCAGGCAAGTCCAGTGTGTACCTTCATGGCCTCGTTGGCCGCTGTGGCGAACTGGACGGGAAGATTCAGTACGGCGGGATCAGCAAATCGCGATTTGATTAGTCGAATCGGTTACGACAAGTCGACGGATTTGTACTCAGTTCCGCTCTTTGTTGCAGGAAAATGGCAGAGCATTACGGTGGACGGGTTCTGGACTGAGCAGGTTATGGCCGGTGGTGCAATGTGGACGTCTCTTTATCTGAAGGCGTACCTGAAAGCGAACGCGATTAACATCTGGGATAGTGCGGGGCGATTGATTGATCCTTCGCAATGGAAATCGGCTACCGGTCAACCTTGGCAGGTGGCAACACATGCGTTGAAAATGATCTCCGGATATTCGACGGCTTACTATACTTCCGTGGGGGCCAGTCCTCAGGACTTCTCTGACAAGCTTAATGCCGGACGCATCTACGTGGCCTCCAGCAAGACCACGACGTTGTGGCCAATCGTTGCGAATCACTCCTACACCGTCCTCAATGTCGTGAAGGTCAACGGCGCCTGGTTTGTCGATCTGTACAATCCCTGGGCCAAAGACGCCCGTGCGAAGACAGGCTCGGGAAGCGTTGCGGTCACAGATGCCAATGACGGCAAACTTCGAATCACCTGGTCAGACTACCTCAGGAACTTTGACGGCCAAAGCAGGAATACTAATTGACGGAAAGGCTTGAAGATCTCGGTTGTCGAAGAGAACTGAGCGACGAAGATTCCATTGCAAAGCTTTGGGGGGAACTCCTCTGTCCTGAAACGGCAGCGCGAGGGCGGTCGAACGAGTCCGATAAACTGACGACAAATGTTGAGAACTCGAGGACGGCGAAACTCGACTCCCTATCGATCTCCAAAACGGACGTTTTCGTCAGGCGACGAATGAATCGACTTGACTTCCGGAGTGAAGCGGACTCAAATCGCTGCTATCTGTGAATTCGGCGTTTGAATCTGTGAGGCAACACGTGTCGGCATTAGTCAGGGAAACCGCGGCAGCCGATGAAACCGAAGTGTCGCGTCTGATCGAAAAATCACGGGCCGGATCGATTTCGAGTTTGGGCACGTTACTTGCGATATTTCGGCCTGATCTGTCAAAGCGAGCGAAGTCAGATCTGAATGCTGAGATGCATCGCAGGATGTCATTATCAGATCTCGTTCAGGAGACCATGCTGACGGCATGTTGCAGATTCCGAGACTTTCGCGGCAGCACATTTCTGGAGCTGGAAGCCTGGCTGGTCCGGATTCTTAGATCTCGACTGATCGATGGTCTTCGCCGACATCAAGTCGCAGAATCGCGTCGACAGGGACAGGAGCATCATGCGGCTCCGCTCGATGAAATCGCTGACGGTGGACTGTCGCCCTCTGGCCTCCTGATGATGCAGGAAGAGGCACTCAAACTGTTAGTGGCTGTACAGAAACTTCCCGAAGAATCTCAGCAGCTGATCCACATGAGGTATGTTGAGAACGAAACATTCGAGTCCATCGCGATGAAGCTCAACCTTCCCCTTTCCACAGTCTGGCGGCGATTTCGAGAGGCGACGTTGACATTGCATCAAGTCCTGAAGGAGTGAGGCCAACTCCGACCGAGCACATGCAGGGAAGGTGGTCGATTCAATGAATTCCCATGATGAAAACCTGCCGAAAGGTCCCGGTGTTCTGGACGACCGTCTCCATGAGAGTCAGGTTCCTGTCGAAGTGTGGTATGACGAACAATTGCGTCAATTAGATGAATCACCCGAGTCGCTGGAACCGCTGCCGGACCTGGCATATTCAAAGACTCTGCGACTGCTGCATGACGTGTTAAGGGCTCAGAGTGTCACCCGTTCAATCGAGATTGGCGGGATGAAGGAAACTCGCGACGACACGGACAGTTGCAGATCAACGCATCGCAGTGCCAGTCAAACGCTGCATCTCGGCCCTGTGCAACAGCAGTTGCCTGACCGCTTTGTTCTGCAGCGATTACTGGGAGAAGGAGGATTTGGAGGAGTGTACCTTGCTACGGACACGCTGCTGAAGCGTGAAGTGGCCGTCAAGGTTCCACATCTTTCGCGTTCGGCATCCAATGAAGCGAAGGTCCGTTTCCTTCGTGAATCCATCGCTGCCGCGCGTTTAAGTCACCCGAACATCGTTCGGGTTCTGGATTCCGGAGAAACAAATGGTCAGGCGTGGCAAGTCACTGAATACGTCGCCGGACGTCACCTGAAAGACTTTCGAGAGAGTTTTGGGGGGACACTGTCATCCAGGACGGCCGCATTGATCGTGCAACAGCTCGCTGACGCCATTCATCACGCCCATAACCAAGGGGTACTTCACCGCGATATTAAGCCTGAGAACATCGTCCTCGAGAAATTCACGCCGGGAATCTGCAGCAATGGTACGAAGTCCGCAGGGCCGAATACGGATCTGCATTATCTACCTCGGCTGATCGACTTTGGTCTCGCAAGAATTGTTGATGATGAGGTGTCTGTTAGTCGGTCCGGACTCTTGATTGGTACGCCCAGCTACATGGCTCCCGAGCAACTGCAGGGACGTGCTGCAGCACATGGGCCGTCCACGGATATCTATTCACTTGGAGTGGTGCTTCATGAACTTTTGACAGGGTTCGTACCTTTTCCTGAAGCCAATACACTGCCGCTGCGAATCCTTGCCGCCGAACGAACGGTCCGCTCATTCCGGGCGACGAGGCCGGGAATTCCCAAAGACCTTGAAACGATCTGCCTGAAATGTCTCAGCCCCTTTTCGAAGGATCGCTACGCCTCGGCCGGGGAATTACGCGATGATCTCGTTCGATTTCTTGATGGTCGCCCCACGCATGCGTGTCCATTGCCGGTACATGAGCAATTTCAGCGCTGGGCGCGACGGAACCGAGGTATCGCGACGGCAATTGGTCTGATCTGCATTTCACTAATCGTCGTGCTTGGGCAGGCCATCATCAATCGTCACCGCAGCGAGCATCGCAACAGAATGCTGACCTCGGCTCTGACTCAACTCAAATCGGAGAAAGTGCGGTCTGATGAATTGCTTTCGCTGGCCCGCGAGAGCCGCGCGGTTGCCACGGAGAATGAGTCGAAGTTTCGAACTCTGGCATGGAATAGTTCAATTCGTGAAGCATTAGAGAGACTCCTTGATCGCAAATATATTGCGGTCCGCGAGCTGCTGGAGAGCCTGCAAGTCAGTCAGCCGGAGAAAACATCGCTGCCTGAATGGCAATTAGTATCGAGCGAACTGCGACGACATTATGAAGTCCTGATGGAGGTCCCCTATCCACTTCGGGAGTTAAGAATTGTGCCTGGCACGAACTTGCTTGCCGCTGCTGGTGACTCTCCTGTGATTTCGCTGATCGATATGAGGACTCAGCAAGTCGTACATTCCTTCGAGACTAACGTCAGCCAAATTCACGCGATGGCTGTGTCGGCTGATGGGAAATGGATTGCGATTGGTGGCAATGCGAATGCGAATGATGTCGCTGTCCCCGCCATTTACTCTTTGGAGAACGGAGCATTACTCAGGGAGTTGACTCCGCAACCGACAACGATTGAGTCTCTGTTGTTTACTTCCGACGGCAAGTTTCTTGTGTGCGGCTGTCGGTATGAGTCTGTCAAAATCTTCAACCTGGAGAATGGAACTGAGAATACTCTGGCGACAACACGCAGAAACCAATGGTTGTTCGAAAACCTTGATGGAACCCAGATCATTGCTCACGAGGGTCAACGTTCCATCATCATGGCTGATCCCGCATCTCCGTCCACAAATCGTGTGTTGACCTTCCCTGAAGACATTGAACACTGCCTTCGAATTCCTCAAACAAACAGGCTGGCTGTCACATGCTATCAAAGCCAGTACATTGACATTCTGGATCAGATTTCCGGACAGACAGCAGTTCGTGTCCGTCATTCCGGGAAGGCAATCTCTGCCATCGCTTTCTCCGAAGTTGGGAGCAGACTGCTGGCTGGTTGTGAGGACGGCAGCGTTGTCTCCTGGCAGATCCCGGCAGACGCTGGTGAGGCTTATAGGGCATCTGCTTCGTCATCAAAACCCGGCCTCATGGAGATCAGGTTAAGCCAGAGTCAGTCGCTTGATGATCAGGCCATTACCTCGATGTTTGCCATCAATGAGTCGCTTTACTGCGCGACCGTAAGTGGTCGGGTGGTTGTACTGCGTTTCCCTACTGAGTCTACCAGCACGGAAGAACGCATCGAACATCATGCGCCGGTGCGGTCATTCGCTATTGACCCCGGAAACGGTGACATCTTTGTTGGAACAAGTACCGGAAAAATCTCACGCTTATCCCCTCACAATCTGCCCCGTACCCGCGACTGCAGGTACTCCTTTGCGGCCCTGGAACGCGTCGGACAAACCGAGCTTATACACAAAGATGAATTCGCAGTGGATGGTCTGAGCATCAATGTGGAGAACTCAAGTGTCTCCTGGTCGAACTGGTCAACTCAAGTACAAATTAAGGATCTGGTGTCCGGAGAATTTCGTCAGGTGTCCGCTCACGCAGACACATACAACGGCGGCGTCGACGCTCTCTGCTTTTCGCCCAACGGGCGTTATCTGTCGTGGAGCGGCAAAGTGAAACGACTTGTCCTTCAGACGGCCGTGGGAATTCCCGAAACCACGGAGTTGGATTTGCACGGCTTTGTCAACACGCTGTGCTTCTCGCCGGACTCCAGCCACATCGCGGTGGGTGGCAGGTTCAACGAAATCCTTATCTTCGACGCTCCGTCGCTTACAAGTCGAGAGAGCCTGCCCACGGGCCACCGGTGTACTGCGATTCAATGGAATCACTCCGGCGACTCACTGCTTCTTGGTTTCTCAAACGGTTCCGTCTCTGTTTGCCCCGTGAAAGGATTGATGACTCGCCCACACTCAATACATCGAAACGAGGTCCGGCAAATCGTTGCGCATCAGCAGTCAAGTCTCGCTGCCAGCGTTGATCAGTCCGGGCAGGTGGCCCTCTGGAATTGTCAGACCGGCGAAGTTCTGGGAGTGTTGTTCGAGCCAGTCCCGGCAAAGCCCGACATCGTCAGTGCGGCCCCCACGATTCAGTTCACAAAATCTGGTGAACTAATGCTTGTTTACGATGATGGCGTTGATGGCGTTCAATTAATTCGGTGGCGGTTTGAGCAGTAGCGTCCATGCGGATGTGATTCTGCTCGTTAGTCCGATGGTCTTTACTCGCAGCGGAGCTGGAGGCAGTCAGGAAGGGCGGCATGAGCCCAAAGCGGCCGTTCTGACGTTGCGTGCTCGCGGTCATCACACCCCCGAAACATAAGTGAAGCATTGCGCAGTCGTGTTCTACGACTGTCTCTGAAGATCCCTCGCTCAGGCGGCGATAGATGATCATTCTCTCCGTTTTCAACCATTTATCTCTGGCAGTCCTGAACATGGCAACTGCCCGAAGCGGCTGACGGTGTGGAAAAGAGTTGGCTCGTTCCAAAGCCGCGCAAATCACGGCTATGGCGTACGTTCATAGGGAAGACGCCTTTGCCGCAAGTGCGGGGTAACTCAGAATGTGGGCAAAAGAATTGCACGTGACGGAGAGCAATTTTTTGTCGAATGTCGTGTCTCAAGAAACGAGACATAACGAGAAAGAAGGTGGTGGCTTGTTCATCGCACAGACTGCCCGATTTGAAGCTTGGTGCGTCCTCCCGACAATTGCTCTTCCATAAATTGCAGAACTCGCTCAAATGCGGCGATGAATTACCTTTCGCACGGATACAGGTTTCTCGACAACCCGCATAAATTGGCGGGGACGGCGGTGCCCGATTGGTTAAGCGTTGTGGATCGGAAGGTCCGGATTCGATCTCATCGAGTGAATCAGCACATTGGCCTGCTGGCCGGGGAGGAGCAATCCTTGGCGGAAGGCATGTTGCAGCATTTGCGCGATGATGACCTGTTTCACCGGTGTCCCACGTTTATGATGCTGGAGTCTGAGCTGTCTGTTCGTTTTCGCAGACTCATGCCGGATCCCTACGATCATCGTCCCCCGTTTCTCGGACATATCGTTGTCGAGCTGCTGTTGGACTGGGTCATCGCGGAGCAGGTTCCGGAAGTGCTCTCCGACTACTATCAGGCACTTGGAGAAGTTTCGCCGCAACAAATTGAGCAACTCGTAAATCGTCTGGCCAGTCGTTCTACAGATCGTCTGGCCGAGTTCGTCTCGCACTTTCACTCAGCGCGGATTCTGTTCGACTATGCCGATGATCAGCGCCTGTTCACGCGATTGAATCAAGTGCTCCGTCGGGTCACCTTAGAGCCGCTCGACGAAAACGCGATCAAAGTCTTTCGAGAAGCTCGCCAGTTGCTGTTAATTCACGCGGCCGATCTTCTGACCGCCGTCGAAGCCCCCGAGACTCCTGCGGTGTCAAGCCTGCGTGCTGCGGGTTGAGGATTGCGGTTGGCGTGCCGAATTCAGTCAGCATTTTTGCTGGTGGTGAAAAGAGACTACCGGCTGAAGTCAGCACCACAAGTTGAACTGCGCAAAATCAACGGATCGCCGGAACACCTCCCTCATACACCGCAATTCGCACCAGTCAGGATCCGCCTGTTCTGACGATTCACTTGCGACTACACTCCGGATTTGACACAGGGGACACCCTATGGAAGCCGGTGAAGGATGCTGGCGGGTGGAACCGGATTTGGTGAGAACTGATGACCGTTTTGATTGTTGCCTCAGACGTGACCGACTGGCCGTTTGAGATCCCCGGTGTAGAAGTCGTCGATGCATGGACGTATCTGACGTCTCCTGAATTCGCCACGGGGGCTCGGAGTTCCCGAGTCGTCAATCTCTGCCGATCTTATCGCTATCAAAGCACCGGATATTACGTCTCCCTTTTGGCCGAAGCGCGAGGCCAGAAACCGTTGCCGGGCGTGATCACTTTGCAGGATCTGAAGACGCGTGCCAGTGTCAAGGTTCTCTCGGATGAACTGGATGAACTGATCCAGCAGAACCTTCATCCACTGCAGTCCAGCGAGTTTACTCTCAGTGTTTATTTCGGCCGTAACATGGCACGCCGTTATGATCGGCTGGCGCTGCATTTGTTCAACCTGTTCGCGGCACCGCTGCTGCGATTTGAGTTTGCCAGAAACGAAGAAGGGCAATGGCAGATTCGCAAAGTTCAGACGGTCGCGGCTCATCAGCTTCCCGACAGTCATAAGCCGTTCGTCGAAGAGTCGGCTCAGAGATATTTCTCGGGGCGTGCTTCTTCACCTCGGTCACGCAAGCGAACTCGATTCGACATGGCGATTCTGCATGATCCGGATGAGAAGCAGAACGCACCGTCGAATGAAACGGCTTTGAAGCGATTTATCAAAGCGGCCAAGGAGCAGGATGTCTACGCAGAACTGATCACCAAAGATGACTACGGTCGTCTGCTGGAGTTTGATGCGCTGTTTATTCGCGAGACAACCTTTGTCAATCATCACACCTACCGGTTTGCTCGCCGAGCGGCCAAAGAAGGGATGGTGGTTATTGACGATCCGGTATCGATTCTGCGATGCACCAACAAGGTGTATCTGGCCGAGATGCTGGCTCGGCATAAGATTGATATTCCTCGATCCATCATCGTGCATCGCGACAATGTTCATCGCATCGTCGAAGAACTGGGATTTCCATGCGTGCTCAAAAAACCGGACAGCGCGTTTTCACAGGGAGTTGTGAAAATCGCGTCCGAAGAGGATCTGCGAACTCGCTTCGCGGACTACTCCGGTGATTCCGAGTTGTTGATCGCGCAGGAATTTCTGCCGACGACGTTTGACTGGCGTATTGGGATTCTGGATCAAAAGCCTTTATACGCGTGCCGCTATTTTATGGCTCCCGGGCACTGGCAGATCGTGAAGCAGGAGCGAGATGGTCGCGGGCGATATGGCAAGACGGAAACTCTGCCGGTTGAACTGGCACCTCGAAAAGCCGTCAAGCTTGCTCTGAAAGCCGCCAATCTGATCGGCGATGGTCTGTACGGCGTGGACGTCAAGGAATCAAACGGCAACTTCTATATCATCGAAGTGAATGATAATCCGAACATCGATTCGGACAGTGAAGATGCGATTTTGAAAGAAGATCTGTATAACCGCATCATGGAGGTGTTCGTTCGTCGCATGGAGCAGAAAAGAGCAAGGCTGGATGATTGATCCGATGATTTGGATCGTCGATCTGCACGAAAGACCAAATTCTGATGAATCGAACTATTGCCGCCATCACCGCGTTATCCCTTGCTCCATTTGCGGAACTTCCGGCAGCGGATCCCGTGACTGAAATTCGTGTCGGCTTTATTGGCCTCGATTCGTCGCACTGCACCGCATTTACCGAACTATTGCATCGGGAAGGTAACACCGGAGAACTCGCCGGGGTTCGGATCGTGGCAGCGTATCCGGGAGGCAGTGAAGACTTTCCTTTAAGTCGTGATCGAGTTCAGGGATACACGCAGAAGATGTCGGAGATGGGGGTTGAGATTGTTGATTCAATCGACACGCTGCTTCCCCGGGTCGATGTGGTCATTCTTGGCAGCGTCGACGGTCGACAGCATCTGGCGCAGGCCGAACCAATCTTCAAGGCCGGAAAGCCGGTGTTCATCGACAAGCCCCTGGCGCATAATCTTAAAGACGCTTTGAAGATCCAGGCTCTCGGGGAGAAATACGGCACGCCGTGGTTTACCGCGTCCGCACTTCGATATCAGAAGGAACTGCAATCCGTTCTCGCCAGTGAAGTGGCGGGTGAGATCATCGGCTGCGACAGCTACGGGCAATCACGTGCCGGCCTCGGCCATGCAGATCTTGCTTGGTATGGAGTGCACGGCATCGAAACGCTCTACACGGTTATGGGCTCGGGCTGCCTTTCTGTGACTCGAGTTCAAACTGACAAGAGCGAACAAGTCACCGGGCTTTGGTCCAACGGTCGAATTGGGACCTATCGCGGCATCCGCGAGCATACTCATAAAACGGGCTTTGGAGCCATGATCTTCGGCACCAAAGCTCAGCAGCATGTGCCGCTGCCCGCCGATTATGAGGGACTCGTGATCGAGATCGCTCGATTCTTTAAGACTCGACAGTCGCCCATCCCTGAAGATGTCATGCTTGAGATCTTCGCGTTTATTGAAGCGGCCGATGAGAGCAAGCGGCAAAACGGAGTACCCGTGACTCTGGCGAGCGTGATTGAGAAGGCTCGCAAAGAATCCGAATGAGAATTTCCAGTTCGGTCGACATCAATTGATGCGAGCCGCATTGGCAGCCCGGTAGAATCCGTCCCCCGGTGAACTTCGGAAACCCTGTCGACGGAGCAACAGTCTGCGTACACACGATCCTCCACCGACGGGATTTTTTTCTCTCACCAATACTTAACTTTTGAAGTTGCGCTATTCGACAATCGGGGAGATCAACAGTGCGAAAACACAGGGAATTATCATAACCCGACGCGTCACGGCGTGTTGATTTAATCCCTTCATCAGCCGCAGGGCGGTAGCCCCCGGTTGTTTTTCCTCGGTTTCATGAGCGAAAACCGGACGCTAACGCGTTCCGGCTGATTAAATCAACAGTCTGGTCAGCGAGGGATTTACGGAAACATTGATAAAACGCAAATGCTCTATCCCTCACTCACGTTTCGGGTTGGGATGGCGGCAAACGCGCAACTTCAAAACATTCAACACACCACGACCTTTCTTCCACCATTTGTTGCACCTGACACCATCATGCTCGAACTCCGGAATCCTCATAGCATCCTTGCCGCCCTGCAGGTTCGACCGAAAGCTGTGAAGCAGATTCGCCTGCATTCGGAGAATCCGGGTGAGGCGTGGGAGCCGGTCATTGAAGCGGCTCAAAAGTTTCGCATTCCGGTGCGAGTCGGTGCGGTGGATCCTCGAACGGCCAAATCCGGTCGCGATACCGAACGTGTCGGAGCTGGTTCCGCAACGGTGGAACCACCCTCACCTCTGCCGCTGGAAAGGCTGTGGAATGTCGCGGAAGGTGAACGAGGATTGTGGTTGGCTCTGGATCAGATTCAGGATCCTCAGAACCTTGGTGCGTTGTTTCGCCTTGCCGGATTCTTTGGCGTGAAAGGTATCGTACTCACCAAGGATCGAAGCGCGTCCGTCAATGCGACGGTGTGTGATATTTCCGCTGGCGGCGCGGAGCATGTTCCTTTTGCGGTCGTAGCCAACCTTGCTCAGGCCATGGAGAAAGCTCAGGAGAATCAGGTCTGGGTTCTGGGAACCTGTGAAAGAGCCGATTCATCGATTTACACAGTGCATCGAGATCGCAACTGGATGCTGGTTCTCGGCAATGAAGGTACCGGACTTCGCCGACTGACTCGAGATCGTTGCGACCAGCTTGTGTCGTTGCCACCTCAGGGGCCTGTGCCGTCGCTGAACGTCGCCACCGCCGCAGCCGCTTGTCTGGCCGTGATGATGACGCCACGATGATGACGCTGAATCGACAAAGTTCGGCCGCCTCCTTGCGAGGCTGATGTTTCCCCGCGGTGTGTCGCAACAATAGCCTCGGATAAGAGTTTCCGGACAGCGCCAGATTTCTATCGGCCGTTTCATCAACGTCTTCCGCGTTGTTGCCGCTGTTCGCTTTCCAATCTTCCTCGCGTTCGCGTCTCCATTCGCGAGCAAAATGCGGGCAAGCTTGCGATGGATTCTTTTAAGCCGCGTGAACACACCTGACCGAAAAATTAGGCGACCGAAAAACTGGTCGCACAACAACCCGATTCAATAGCCTAAATCTTTCCGTCAACAAATCTTCCTGGAACCAAATCCTTCGGTCAGTTCTTTCCGCAACACGGAACCGTATGCTCGCACAAGGGGCTCCGTTCAGGCGAAAGTTTGGTTGAAAGAGGAGGCCTTAGGTTATGTCTCTCCGGGAAATCTCTAAACTGCACGGTGCCCACCGCAACAAAATCATCGCATCGCCCCGCCGTTGTTTTCTGCACTTCCTTGAGGACCCTCATGAATCCGCTTAGTCCACTTCCTTTGCAGTATGAGTTCAGCCGCCACGCGACACCGCGAGCAGAGATCGACTCAGGCGCTCGGCTTGTCATCGATTCTGAAGACGCGCTTTCGGGACAATTGCGAAAGCCCGCAGATCGTCGTGATAAAAAAGCGATGCCGTGGAGTAACCCGGTGAATGGACCGATCGTGGTCCGCGGAGCAAAGCCGGGCGATGCTCTGGCGGTTCATATCGAATCAATCGAACCCCTGATTGGGCAGTGCGCAACCTACACGGGGGCTCCCCGAATGTTGACCGAATGGCTCGGCCCTGACTGTCCGCCGGGAACTCGCATTTGTCCGATTCGCAACGGAGTGATCCAATGGAGTGATCAGGTTTCTATTCCGTACGCACCCATGCTGGGTTGTCTGGGAACTGCACCGGACTGGGGCGTGCCTTCAACCGGCCCGGCTGGAAATCATGGCGGCAATCTGGACCTGATTGAAGTCTGCCCGGGCAACACGGTGTATTTGCCGGTCTTCGTGCCGGGCGGTTATCTGTATCTCGGAGATGCTCATGCGGCTCAGGGGCATGGAGAACTGTCGGCCACGGCACTCGAAATGCCCGCGCGATCGACGATTCGAATTGACCTCGTTCCGGGAGCCAATCTGCCTTCACCGCGTATTGAATCTCCGACGGAGTTGATGGCCGTGGCCGTGGCGTTGCCTCTTGAGCGAGCGATCGTGGAAAGCTATGCAAAGCTGATTTTGTGGCTTGAAGCCGACTACGGCTGGAATCGATGGGAAGCCTATGACCTGCTCACGCAGGTGGGGCAAATCTCGATCGGTTACTACACCACCGGAGCCGTCGCGGCGAAGGTTGCGAAGAAGTATGTTGTAAGGTCATAGGTCATGTATCTCGTATAGGACTTATACGATTCATTTACCTCGTCGCCGAGATCAACACGAACGGCAGGTCCAGACGGATCGTCTGCACATCAATGTCACGGAAGCCTGCGGTCTGCAACGCTGAGGTATAGAATTCGGGCTTGCGATACGAACGAAAAAACAGCATCACCGGCAAAGATCCGTACGGAGTCGGCTCAGTCTGAAAGTCCCACTGCTGCCGTTCAAAAATCATAAAACGCCCGCCCACTGGGAGGGCGTTGAAGACAGTTCCAATGATATGGGCCGCATACTCATCGGGCCAGTCATGCAACACAGACTTACAGGTGATCAGATCATATCCATCGGGGATACGGTCTTGTGTAAAGTTGAGCGGATGAAATTGAATCCGAGCGGTCATTTCATGTTCTGCCACATGTCGAGCACCAACATGGCAAACGACCGGGAGATCAGCGACACAGGCTTGTAACGCAGGAATTCTCTGGCAAACTTGAATTGCGAATTCGCCGCTGTTGCCGCCGAGATCCAGCATTTTCTGGTGCGAGGAAAAATCAAATTGCTCAACACACACTGGAGCCTCATAGCGAGTCAGTGTCGTCGTTAGTTTCATCCATCGTGCGGCCTGAAGACAATTCTGCGGAGTGACTTCGAAGCAGCGACCATAATCGAAAAGCTCGAACAGCTTTGAAGTCTCCATAAACTCTTCAGAGGAGCTCAGCAACTGCGGCATCCGACTGAAGAAGTCCGCGGCGACAAGTTCACTGAACTGCAATTTGGTCAGCAGAAGATCTCGAAAGCGAAGCGCGGAGCGAAAGGTCTCAGTCAGTCGCACAGACTCGAAGCTGAACTGCACAACGCCCGATCGCGCCAGTACTTGCAGCAAAAACTTTCCGCCGGCAGCATCACACGAGCGACCTCGAAGAAGTTCCGGCTCGGACAAACAGGCATTCGATTGCAGAACATCAATGATTCCCAGTTCGAACGCGGCCTGCAATGTCCGAGCTTGAATGGCATCGTGCAGGAATGGTTCGATGATCAGGAAATCGGTTGAGGTCATAAAGTGATTTGACCGGAGGAAGGGCATTCCTGCCCGTAAGTGCTTCGTCGGACAAGAATGTCCAACATGCGTTTTGAGTTTTAAGCTGATTTCTGAATCTGGTTCGGCGCTGTATGAATCCAATCCAGCAGTTCTTCGTGCAGCGGCAGGCTCTTCAGAGTCGTTTCGTTGAACTTCAGAAGATCACGCAGGCCCTGTTGAATCTGGTTCGGATCGGCCGCTCGGGCTGCCAGGGTAGGAGCGGCAGGCAGTCGACCACAGCCTGTCAGCAGGTACAAATATCCGGCCTCCGGCAACGCTTCCGGAGTCAGATGGCCGACGTGGCCGACAGCGTCATACAGCGCCAGGCGTTGGGTCAGCTCGGGAGAAACGGGTAACGCCGTCACGTTACGCCAGAAGTCGGAATCTTTCCGTTTGCTGAGGATGTAATGCAGTTGAGTCGCGTCGCAAATCTCTTCCGTCGCTGCTCGCATGCGTTCATTGTAGTACTCAGACAAGGTTCGGTTGCAGGACCGATCCGGGAACAGTTCGAGGAACAGTTCGATCCCCAATTGAGTCAGGTGGCGACCAGCAGACGTCAACGGATCGATGCGACAGGCGGCTGTGCCCAGCGCCAGCACATTGTCGCGCCAGAAGGATGTTTGACGACCGGAGGCGAACGGCAAGATGGATGTCTCCGGCAGTTCTTCGAGTTTGAATCCGTCCAGCTTTAATACGGACTGAAACTGCTGCAGAGCTTCTTCGTCGGATGCCAGAGCCGACTGGAACAGATACCCGGCGTCGGTCGAGTTCACCAACGGAATTTGCCACGACCATCCGGCTGGCAGCCCTGTCACCCGAATGTATGGAGGAATCTGTCGCCGACCGGGCAAGCGAATGCGGATCATTCGATCCACCGGCAGTCGATCGTTCCAGTGAATGAAATCATCGTTCAGAGTTGACCGCATCAGCCGCGATTCTGAGCCAGTCGCGTCGATGAAAAAGTCGCCGGCCAGAGTGGTCCCATTGGTGAGTTTCACCTGAGCGATTCCGCCGCGACCATTCCTGGCCACGTGCTGAATCTCTCCGGAAACTTCTTCCGTTCCCGACTGCAGAGCAATCGTTTTTAACCAGCCAGCAAACGCCTGACCGTCCACATGGAACGCATACGAACCGGACTGAGAAATCGGTGACGGGCCGGAGAATCCATACGGACTTTTTCCCGCCAGAGCTGCGCCCCAGTGAAGCGAATAAGAATGAAATGGACGCAATAAGCGACCTCGACTGCGTTCAACATGCCAGCCTTCAAAGAGTGACATCGCGGACGGACGATGGGGCGCTGCAGCAAACGGTTTCCAGAAGTCACGTTCGCATTGAACCCAGTCGGAGAACTGGGTGGCCAAACAGTAAGATGCCTGACAGTGTCGCATCATCTCATGTTCGTCGATGCGAAGATTTGCCAGCAGTCCTCTCAGGGAAGGCAGCGAAGCTTCGCCGGGGAACTCGCACTGCACGGGACCATTGGCCAGCACGGTGATTCGACATTCCAAAGGAGCGGAGTGTGCGGACAACAATGCGGCGGCCATCCAGGCAGATTCGTTGTTGCCCACGATGATGATTCGACGAGGAAGCCGTCCGGTGACAGATTCGGGTCGAATATTCAGAATCTCACCCATGAAGAGCAGCCTTGAGCAGGGCGTAAGAATTGTCGGTTTTATGTTTTTGCTGCCGATCACGGGCGGGATGTGAGCCTAACTGGACAGCGCCATGTTCGGCTCCCTTACAAGACCGAAGCGCGAGCGAGTGAACACTTTGCGACTCATTCACTCGCTGGCGCTTCGGGCTTATTCTCAATGGTTCTCGTGAACATGGCGCTGTCCGGCCAATCACCCGCCGACTTTTTTTCAATCGGTGTTCCTGCTCCGAACCACTCACTGTATCAGCAGCATTCGGGCCGGAACCGAATCGGCAGATTCTCCATGAAACGCCCGCAGACATCCCATGGCGATCCTTCACCATCGATCGTCACATCGGAAACCGCACCTACCTGTTGTCGCTGCAAATTGAACAGTTTTCGGGTAGTCGTCAGGTAGCCGCTGCAAAACTTCTCAATCCACCGCAGTCCGTCTGAATCAGGGAGTGGGGGATTATGCTCAGTCATCTGCTGACTAAGCTGCAGCACCTTCCGAGCCACGGCAATATCTGCCGGAGTATTGATCCAGACCTGGAAATCAATCCATGGACTCAGAGCGGAATGAAGTCGACCAAAATGAGTTTCCAGCAGCACGATTCGATGAGCCGAAGCACGCGACACAGGCCATGTGTCTGCGTTCGGTGAGGGTGTGCTAACTCCTGCGGACTCGCGCGTCGTTGCGATATCGATTCGTTTGTCAGGACACAGCTCCGACAACCGCGCGATCACATCAGACAGATCAAACTCGCTGACGTTGCCGCCACGTGCGAACCAATCTTCGATGTTATCAAGCGATCGATCGGTCATGCGGTTGTGATCGTCTTCGAACACCACGGAACAATCCGGAAGTGCAGCCGCGGCGTTTTCTGTCAGCGTTGATTTGCCGCTGCCCATGCTTCCGCAGATGGCGATAACCCACGTCATGATTCAGTCAGCTCGAGATAAGGATCGAGCCCCATGTTCTCGTACTGCTCCAGGCGATGACGTTCCTGTTTCAGCAAGTGCTTGCGCTGCTTGCGGTGAGTCTTTTCAAGGAACCTTTGGACACGTTGAAAGTAACGCAGCCATGATCGACCAAGTTCGCCTTCGCGATTCGCCATCGCCAGACGTTGCTTGCGCTGGATCTCCTTCGGTTCGCGACAACGCAGGAGTTCGTCTTCCAATGACAGAAAGAACTGATAGCTGCCGGGATCACCCTGACGAGCAGATCGCCCGACGAGCTGTCGATCGATGCGTTTGGAGCTGTGCATTTCAGTCGCGATCACGTGCAGACCGCCAGCTTTGCGAACCTCTTCTTCGAGGATGATGTCGGTTCCACGGCCCGCCATATTGGTGGCGATCGTCACGTTACCGGGCCCCCCGGCGGCAGACACGATCTCAGCTTCCTGTTCGTGGTACTTGGCGTTCAGAATCTGGTGCGGGATCCGTTTGTCTTTCAACAGCAGACCAAGGGCTTCGGATGCATCGACCGAAGGGGTTCCGACCAGAATGGAGCGACCGGCTTTGATCAAAGTCTGAATTGCGTCCACAATGGCATCGCGTTTGGCTTCCTGAGTCTTGAAGACACGGTAAGGCAATCCCGCGCGAATACACCGTTTGTTGGTCGGGATCTTTGTGACCTTCAGGCGATACGTTTTTCGCAATTCGCCTCGTGCGAGAACTCCGGTTCCGGTCATACCTGCCAGATGAGTGTACTGACGGAAGAAGCTTTGGACCGTGATGCGAGCGGCCTCGCCAGTTGCTGCTGTAATCGGCACCAGCTCTTTCGCCTCGATGGCCTGGTGGAGCCCGTCCTGCCATTTACGTCCGTCCATCACTCGCCCCGTGCCCTCGTCGACGATGACGATCTTGTTTTCGATGATCACGTAGTCACGGTCACGCTCGAAAGCGTGCTTGGCCGTCAGAGCTTTCTCTACCTGGCTGTAGATGCGTTCGGTGTCCATGGAACTCAGCAGCGACGGCTTTGACATCAGCACGACTTTACGGCAGCCTGTATCGGTCAGCCATGCCGTACGACGTTCCGGCTCATACATATAATCAGTTCGAGGCTCAAGCTGGAATGTCGCTCGGTTGCTCCAGCGGAACAGGTTCACGGTGGCCGGATCGTTTGGTTGAGTCAACCCGATGATCAGCGGAGTTCGGGCTTCATCGATCAGAATACTGTCGGCCTCGTCGATTAAAGCAAAATTGTGACCTCGCTGGACTGGTTCCTCTCCACCCTGCAGCGTGCGAATGTAGCGACGAATCTGGTTTCCCCCGTCTTCCTGGCTTGCTCCTTTGCGAAGTCTGTCACGGAGAAAATCAAACCCCATTTCTTTACTGGTTCCGTAAGTAATGTCGGCGGCGTAATTTTTTCGGCGTTCGTCGGGCTCCATGTTCTCCAGAATCGTTCCAACAGTCAGGCCAAGGCGTACGTGGACCGGCCCCATTTGTTCGGAATCGCGTTTGGCCAGATAGTCGTTGACCGTGACGACGTGGCATCCTTGTCCCGGGAGAGCACGCAGGAACGACGTCATCGTCGCCGTCAGGGTCTTGCCCTCGCCAGTCTGCATTTCTGCGATATGGCCCTCGAACATGGCGATTGCGCCCATAATCTGCACCGGGAAGTGTTGCATCCGCAGAGTCCGTCGAGCGGACTCGCGAACCAGAGCATATGCGTCAGGCATCAGCGTTTCGAGCGAAGTCCCGGCTCGCGCGTCCCAGCGGATCTTGCGACCGCGGGTCAGCAATTCTTCGTCGGTCAGGTCCTTCAGGCCTTCACTTAGCTTGATGATGTGATTCGCAAGCGATCGCCAGCGAGACAGTCGAGTCGCGGAGGGGATGAATCCCGACTTGAAGGCGTGGAAAAGCGATTTGGCAATTTTCATTGATCAAAGCCTCGGAGTCAGGAAAGAGATGGTCTGGGAAGCCAAATGTTCAAATCCAGCGAGACAACGGGGACTGTCGAGGTCGAGAGTGAGTCGGCGTCGATGGGGACAAGATTCGGGGAGAACAGAAATCTGACAGAATTTGTGAGTCATTGTTAAACTCTTTGACGACTCGACTGCCTTTCCGCCTGTTCTCTTTGCTCGAGGCGGCCAACACTGGAGGTTGCCATGACCAGTGGTCATCAGGTCGTGGAAAAATGTCATTGCGAAAGTTGAGTTAAGAGGATTCCCCTGAGTGTTCGAAAGGAGATCCTTCAAGGGGCGTCGCTTCCCTTGGGATGAGACGAATTTCCGAGGCGAAACCGCGTGAAGCATAGCACGGCTGAATCGTAGAAAGTCTGCCGGTCAGAGAGTAGCCCGGAACTCCGTCAGACGTTTATTTTGAACTGCAGTCCACCCAACAGCTGGGGTAATTTGATTCAGGCGATTGCGATTCGGTTGTGATCGCGACGTTGCAAGATCCTCGTATTGAGTGCGATCTCTGTTAAAAACGCCGATTATCCGGGATTGAATCAATACAGTGATTCTCCTTTGGGAATTTAGGAAGGCGGCGTTGTTGAGGGGGCGGAAGATTCGGCAAATTCCGCAGAAAGTTGGCAAGTCTGCAGCGTTGGGGTGCGCAGGTCCGAAAGGTGGCTCATAGGCAATTCTCCCCGGGTTTTTTTTGGGGAAAAAATGACCACTTGGCAACAATTGAGCAAATTTTCAGTGTTGCCTCTGGACTTAGGGGTGTTCGATAACGAGAAAATAGACGTCTAGTGCTTTGTTGTGTCGAATTGCGCGCAGAGTTGTGTTCAGTACAGCTTGGCGTGGTAGTCTCGATACGATGCCTGCCACAGCGCAGAGTCCAAAATTGATTGTTGTTTCAGTGCCTTTCTCAGGGTTTACGCAATGCTGATTTCCACCTGGTTGACTGCAGTCCGAAATCGTCTTCAGGCTCCCCGTGTTGTGAAACGTCGAATGAACCAGAAGCAGGCCGCTCACGCTTCTGAGAACCTGGAAACTCGGGCGTTGCTAACGACAACGCTCCAGGCGGTCCGTCCTAATGTTGGCGAGTTCCTGACGCCAGGCGAGATTCGGACAGTGGCTCCTCAGGAGTTGACACTGCAGTTCAGCCTTGGGTCAACCATCACCCCGTCCACGATCTCCAACAAGTCGATAAGTGTTTTCCGTGCGGGGACTGATGGGATACTTGGAAACGCCAACGACGTACCAATCACTGTGGGTTATGTGGGTGTTGGCAGTGTCCCGAATGAAGTGGTGCTGAGGTTCGGAGAGACATTAGTTGACGACAAGTACCGTATCGTGGTCAACGGTACCGGGGCAAATTCTCTTTCTGCCACGGTCGTCACTTCGACTGGTGTCGTCGTTGATCCTGTCGCGAATTCGACATTTGACTACGAACTGGATCTGGGCGCAAGAATTCTGGCGGTTGACCCACAGCCGGTGTCCCGTAACGCGAATGGCGATCTGGTTCAGGCTCGCAAACAGATTGTGATCTATTTCAATGATGATGATTTGAATGTTAATGCCGCACAGACCTTAGCCTTTTATCAGTTGATCTATACTAACGAGACGGTAAGCAGTCTCGGTGACATTGTTCATAACCCAACAAGCGCTGTGTACAGTGCCGCGAATAATACCGTGACGCTGACCTTCGCGCAGGACATCGAGTTACTGTCGGGGGCGGGATCTTATCGGCTGCGAGTTGGGAATTCCGAATCTCTTCCAGTTGCGCCAACTCAGGTCACTCCAGGGACGGATCCTGGTTCGAGTTTTGGCACGGCGAATACGAGTTTGGGTGCAATCAATGCATCAACGAACAGCAGCACTATCATCAGCTCGAACATTAACCCACAGCTGGTCGCGTTCTCATTCCCCGGTGCCAACGATGAGCCGGGACACCGAGAAATTGAAGTTGAGAATCATCTGGAGGGTGCCGCCGATGTTGGCGCGAGCGGGATTCCTTTGATCGAGTATAACTTCAGAAGTGATTACGGCCGCGATCCGCAGAACAACCCCCTCAGCAACGCGATCACGGATGCACAGAAAGATCGTGCTCGCGAAGTCTTCGCGTATTACAGTGAGATATCTGGCATTGATTTCGTCGAAACGGCTGCCGGTGGTTTGACGGTAGTGACTGGAGATATGCGTGCGCTGGATCCTACGATCCCAACGGGACCAGGCGGAGTTGCTGGTTTGGCTGGCGGCGGTATCGCGATTATGGATATGGGAGAAACCTGGGATAACCTTCCAGGGGGTAGCTGGTTCAACACTGCTCTGCATGAAATTGGGCACCTTCTGGGACAGGGGCACACATACGATTTGCCGTCTCCGACAGTGCAGGGTGCAGGCTCCAGTGGATCTTCAGGGACTGGTATTGAATCGACATTGGGCGGCGATCATGACATCGTGCACATGCAGCACATGTATCGTCCGGACAGCGTAGACATCGACCTCTACAGGTTTCAGACAGCCGCGACGAGCATCTTTTCGGCCGAGATTATGGCCGAGCGTATGCAGAACTCCAGCCCGCTGGATTCTGTACTTCGGCTGTACCGAGAAGTGAATGGCCAGCGTGAACTGATCGCCCAGAATGACAATTACTTCAGCAAAGATTCCTTTCTCGAGCTGACGCTTGAGCCGGGCACTTATTTTATCGGCGTGTCATCAACGGGGAACGATGCCTACGATCCTACGATCCAGAACACGGGAATGGGCGGCACGTCGCAAGGGGCCTATGATCTGCGAGTGAACTTCCGGCCGAATGTGTCAGGGCCAGGTTCTTCGATCGTGGATACCACAGATCGCACATTTGATGGCGATAGTGATGGGGTTCAGGGCGGCGTCTACAATTTCTGGTTCAAGACAGCCACTGCAGCGAATACGTTGTTTGTCGACAAAGCAGAAGCCAGCTTCCTTAAGAGTACTATTTCAGCATCTTCAGCCCCCGTGCCTCCTGCGATCAACATCACTGTTGCCCGCACAAGTCCCTATGCAGTCAATGACTATATTCGGATTGATAACGAGCAGTTACGAATTACCGCGATCAATTCGGTGACTCGCACTTTGACCGTGAGCCGCGCTCAGAATGGTACGTCTGCTGCGGCACACAGCGTTGATGCGCCGATTCGAAAGGTAACTTCCGTCGGCAATCTTGTAACACCGTATGGTTTCATCGGAGATGCTTTGGCGGCCGCATCGGCGGCCACAACGCCCGGCCAGATTGTGCGAATCGTCGGAAATGGTGGAGCGGACAATATCGAGTCCACGCTCAACGATAGTTTCGCTTACGAAATCGGTCTCAATAATTCAGGTCAAGTGCTCACTGACGGGGCAGCTCTGGAAGTTCCGCGTGGTGTTACCGTCATGATTGACAAAGGAGCCGTTGTCAAGCTGCGTCGCGGATGGATTGGAACGGGAAGTTCCACGACTTCGGTTGACCGCAGCGGGAGTGCCTTACAGGTTCTCGGGACGCCCGGCCGTCAGGTCATCATGACATCGTGGAACGATGAAACGATCGGCAACGATACGACATCCACATCCACCGTTGCGGACGAAGGCGACTGGGGCGGGATTATTTTCCGCAATGAAATCGATCGCGCTCAGAATCGGCATAATGCCGAAAACGAAGGAATTTTCCTTAACTATGTCAGTAACGCTCGACTGCTATGGGGCGGTGGTACCGTCACCATTGATTCGACGACTCAGACGATTAATCCGATTCACATGGATCGGTCGCAGCCGACCATCGTCAACAACACGATTCAGAATTCCAACGATTCAGCAATGTCCGCTGACCCGGACAGCTTCGAAGAGCTGACATTTCATTCGCCACGATTCCAGACCGGAAAACCAGCCTTCACTGTCGACTACAAGCGTATCGGTCCTGATATCAACGGCAACACTCTGCTGAGCAATGGCAATAACGCACTGTTCATTCGCATGGATACCGTTGCCGGTGGCGGAACACAAAAGCTGACTGTTCCCGGTCGCTTTAACGATACGGACATCGTTCATCTGGTAGCACAGAACCTCGAAATTCAGGGAACACCGGGCGGGGCGTACCGGGAAACAGTGGCGCCTGTCGTAACGCTGGTCACGCTGACGCCTCTTGCAGGTTCTGTTGGTGGTACATTGGCGGCAGGCGGCTATCGTTATATCGTTGTGTTTACAGATGAGAATGGATTCGAAAGTCCAGCATCAGCGGCAACCGGACTTGTTACGCTGGCCTCCACCGGATCTGTCCGACTGGCACAACTTCCGCAGGTTTCAGCAAGCAGTGTTTATACCGGCCGTCGGATTTACCGAAGTGCGATCGGAGGTGCCGGCACTTACACATTGATTGCGGATCTGGACCGAACTGCAACCACCTATACGGACAATGGAGTAACGCTGCAGCGAACTCTTTCCGCTACCCCGGGCAACCCTCGCGACCGAGCCCGTTTGGATGCTCGCCTGTCAATTGATCCGGGCATTGTGGTCAAACTGCAGGGAGCGCGTATTGAAGCCGAGATGGGCGCTCAGTTGATTGCCGAAGGCGTTGCCGGACGTCAGGTAACTTTCACCAGCCGACTGGATGACCGTTACGGTGCCGGTGGCACGTTTGATACGAACAACGATGACAGCTCAGGTACTGCGGAACAAGTTCCGTCGGCCGGGAACTGGGGGGGGCTGTATTTCGGTCACCTTGGTTCGGGCAGTGTAGACCGTACATTGATCACGTTTGCCGGAGGAAGCGTGCCGGTCGGAGGAGGCTTTGCTGCCTTTAATCCAGTAGAAATTCATGAATCTGAAGTGCGTATCCGCAATACCACTTTTGAAAGAAATGCTGATGGCTTGTCGTCAGGAATTCGATCCGGACTGTTTTCGAATTACCCCGGCACCATCTTCGTCCGAGGCGCTCAGCCAATTTTGATCGACAACACCTTTGTGGGCAACAGCGGCGCAGTGATTAATATCAATGTGAACGCTTTGAACAAGAGTTTTGTGACCGATACCGGACGATCGACAGGTCTCGCGGATCGCCAGTTAAGCTACGGCGACAATCAGGGACCGCTGATTCGGGACAACGTGTTGCAGGGCAATGGCCGGAACGGCATGATTGTCCGTGGCGAGACGATCACGACTCAAAGCATCTGGGACGATACGGACATCGTCCACATCGTGCAGGACGAGATCTATGTTCCGAACCTGCATACCTACGGCGGAGTCAGGCTCGAAAGCAGTTCAACGGAAAGCCTCGTGGTGAAGCTGTCTGGCCCGAGTGCAGGGTTCACTGCCGGCGGTTCAACTCTGGATATTACGGATCGAATTGGCGGAATGTTGCACCTCGTCGGCCAGCCAGGCCGACCGGTTGTTCTGACTTCTTTGTCGGACGATACCGTGGGAGCTGGGTATAATCTGCAGGGATTTCTGCAGAAAGATACCAACGGAAATGGCGCGAGTGTCGGGAGGGCAGGCGACTGGCGTGGCGTGAGGATTGACCGCTACTCCCATGACCGCAACGTCGGTGTCTACGTCGAGAATGAAATTGCCGATCGCCAGTCCGCGGACACGAACTCTGTTCCGACGGACGCAGAATTCATTGGTTCTCTTGCAGAGAAGCAGCAATGGGGTGATGAGAATCTGCGACTGGGCATTGACCTTCAGGGCTCTATTGACAGCCGCAACGATGTGGATGTCTATAGCTTCTCGGGAGTCGCCGGTAGCCAGGTCTGGATCGACATCGATCGCACGTCTACAGGTCTTGACTCAGTTGTTGAACTGCTGGATTCCAACGGCACGATTCTGGCCCAGTCCGACAACTACTACGACGAAAAACTTGGTACATGGCAAGTGGTGACTTCCGCTGCTGGTGACGTTCAGGCCAATGGCCTTGATTATTCACAGTACCTCAGCGACGACCATTATTCGACGAACGCTTTGGACGCCGGGATGCGAGTGGTGTTGCCGGGCACAGCCGGGGTGCGCGGGAGATTCTGGATCCGCGTCCGCAGCAGCAATATTGATTCAGCGACAGCGACACCGAGAACCAACCTGCAGGACAGCAGCAAAGTGGGCAACGGTCTCACAACCGGCGTTTACCAGATGCAGGTTCGACTTCAGGAAGAAGATGAATTTGCGGGGACGACAGTTCAGTACACTGACGTTCGATTTGCAGTGAACGGCATTGACATCAGTGGCCAGCCGATCCATTCGCAGCTGACCGGTGAATCTGAAGAGGTGGAAGGCACGACCGGTCAGCTCGGGAATTTGATGGATAAGGATCGGGCCGCTTTGGCGGTGCGTGGAACCATCGGCGGTCTGAACGACGTCGACTTTTACCAGTTTGAGGTCAACTATACGCATACCCAGCAAATTGCGGGAGTGAGTTTGACTGCACCGCATGTGCCGGTAGTGTTTGACCTCGACTACGCAGACGGTTTGGCTCGCGCGGACCTGAATCTGGCGATTTACGACTCGGCCGGTCGTCTGATTCTCATTGGCCGTGACTCGAACATCACAGACGATCAGGGCGGGCCATTGGAAGGCAGCGATACCGATGATCTGACCCGCGGTTCTGTGGGAACATTTGACCCGTTTATTGGGGGCGTGGAACTGCCCGGTGGGCAGTATTCACTCGCTGTCTTCAACAATCGACAGATGCCCGCAGTCATGGACCAGTTCTACTCCGCGACTACGGCCAATCCGTTCCTGCGCGTGGAACCAGTGAACTCAGTCAAGCGGCTGTTTGAAGAGCGGTTTAATTCGGGTGGGACGAACGACACATGGACTTCGGCCGAACGCCCTGTGGTCAATCTGTTTGGCAGCAACAGCTCGCTGCTCACCGCCGAGAACACCGTTCCGTACACATTGGGCGACGTGATGCTCTTCGTGAGTATTACCGGGGCATCAAAAGGCAACGATGAGACCGCTGTCGTTCTGGTGAATCCATTTACTGGGGCTCGTGTACTGGATTATGGCTTTAACGTTGGATCGTTTGGTGCGTCGGTTGGCGATATCGCAATGCGACCCGACGGACAGCTCTATACTTTCTCAACTGGAGCGGCCAATAATCCGGATCCGGCGGCCGATAACTCAGGAAATGTCGGAAACTACCTGCGAATCGATACGGGAACCGCCGCAACGACGCTGATCGGTGATGACGGCATCACAACGAATCTTGATAACCAGAATCCTGGTGACGATGCCATTGTCGGATACACAAACAATGGGATTCGCTTCAACGCGATGACATTCACTACGTCCTCGTCGTCCGATGTCAATTCATTGTTTGCGATTGGTAATCGTTTCGACCAGGGGACCTTCCCAGCTACATCAAACGTGGGTGCCCAGTATACCAATAATATTCTCTATCGGTTCAACGCAACTACCGGAGCGGTTGATGGGAATGGAGACAACCGCCCCGCGACTGGTTCGCTGGCGGCGGTTCAGGGTGCTGGCACGACACAACGAGAAATCGGTCAGATCACGACTGCACCTAACGTTGCGATCACCGGTACTGTGACCGGGATGGCGCGAGTTGGGAACTCAACTTACATCGTCACGAACACGGGAGGATTCTATTCTCTCAATCTGAATACAGGTCGTGCGACGTTAATTTCGACATTTGCGGGAGCCACGTTTACAAGTCTGGCGGCTGGACCGAGAAATGTTGAAGGCGGAAGATATCAGAATGTGCTGTTTGGAATGACGGACACAGGAAATCTGATGGCGTTCAACACCAGCGGTGTTGCGCAGAGCATCTTCTACGACGGACAGAGTGTCATTTCCACCGGTGTTACCACTCAGATTGGACAGACCCCTTCTGGCATGGCATTTAGTACGCTGGATCGCAACCTTTGGGGTATCTCGGGAAATCGTTGGGACGAGATCGGCCATGGTCTGTTACGGCCTTTTGACGACAGCATTATTGAAGCCGGATTTCGCCAGGCTGGACTCAATAGCCTGTACTTTGGCAACCTTAACAGCGGGTTCAATCAAGGGAATCAGAACAATCTGTCTGACACGGAACTCAACAACATCAACTTCCCGGGCGGTGCTCAGGGGGCTGTTCAGAGCAACGAATTCAGCCTTGAAGGATATGCCAGTGCCGATAAGCCAGTGCTTTATTTCAACTACCGCCTTGACACCGAGAACGCTGCATGGAATCCGAACGACGATAGGGATAAGTCCCCGGCCGATTTGATGCGGGATTCGTTCAGAGTATTTGTAGACGATGGCTCCGGAGTACTTAGCCTGGTTTCCACGAACGACAGTTTCCGACAGTCAGAACGCAACGATGAGTTTGACTATGGACCAGATGGGACGCGGACTTCGGCGCCGTCAGGACAGACGTTCCCGGATGTCGTTGAGACATTTGACAACACTGGCAACTGGCGACAGGCCCGAATTGACCTCAGCAACTTTGCAGGGCGAAGCAATCTTCGACTTCGCTTCGAGTTCTCTACGGCAGGCTCCTTCGACTTAGGGGATTTCACAACGACCGGGCAGGAGTTCTATGTGAAGCCTGGATCGAAACTGCGTGACGGTCAATCCTATATCATTGACGGTGTTAATGAGTTTGAAATTGATATGGGCTACACTCTGGTCGCGCCGACCGGGGCGTCGATCGGAGAGGGCGAAGTCGTTACAATCCAGGGGACGGCATTTGAGTTCGACAAAGCTGGCAATGGAGTTCAGGCGGGACGGACGCCGATCTCAATTTCTGCATCAGCAACGCCGGCACAAGTGGCGGCGGCCCTGAAATCCGCGATCGACGGAGTGGTGGCGTCTGCACTTGTCGCTGACCCGATCAGGAATCTCACGAGCTACCTCGATGGAAATCGTCTGAATTTGCTGTTAGCTCCTCCTGCCTCGCCGTTCAGCACTGCCGTGACTGTCACGCAAAGTGCTTCTCCCGGGCTGGTTCTGGAAGGCAACCCCGGCGTGTCGGTCGGAACAACTCCGGTTGTTATCCATTCTGGTATGACGAGTACACAGGTCGCAGATGCGGTTGCTACGGCGATGGCAAACAATCTGCTGCCTGCGGGTGCGTATCGGGAAGTGGACGCTCCGTTTGACTTCGCCTTCAATAACAATAATTCTACCGCGCAAGCTCAGAATCTTGAGGCGGTCTCGTGGACAACAACTGCGAACAGTCTGATCACTGATTCAACTACGCTGCCGCACGTGACAATCTTTGGCACATCTTTCTGGCAGTCGAATACTGATTACTACAGATTCGATGTCCCTGCGAATAATTCGAGGGTTGTCGTCGATGTCGATGGACTGCAGGCCAACTTCAATACGGTCGTGCGGATTCTTAATAGCAGCGGCACGGTGATATTTTCTAATACGACAGGCGGGGTCATTGACCCGGGTAGTAATGCTCTGTCTTCCTATTTGGACGTGCTGCTGAATTCAGGGACCTACTACATACAGATTGGGCAAGCGTCAGGGGCTAGTGGCGCATTTCCGGAGCAACCTTATGCACTTCATCTTTCGGTGGCTGGGCACGCGGTCGACGCAAATGGAGTTGCAGCTCCGCTTGCGGTGAATCGTGAAGTCATCAAGACCCATGTCAACATGGTCAGGATGATTCGGCATACTGTGACAGATGCGGGTCCAATGTCCTTAATGACATCGAAGCCCGGAGACGCCTTTGGTGCATCATCCACAGGTTACGATCAGAATTGGGCGAATCGAAGGGGTGCACTTCGCAGCATGAATAATGCGGTCGAAGGCGTCTATGTCGACGACATTGTGCTCGGGTTTGCCGAACGAGGCGAGATGATCATCAATGCGGGAGTCAACACTTCGTTTATCCAGAACGAAGACATTGATGAGGCTAACTACATTGACGGCAATGACTATCTTGGAATTGATCTCGGGGCCTATGATGTCGAAATCCGGCGAACAAATGATTACGGGTTGACGCTTGAGGAGTCACCCACGAATTTCCTCTATCGCGCGATTGATACCAACGATCGCAATGGCGAACTGACATCACTCACGATTCCGCAGTCGTGGCGGATTGCGGACGGGGGCACGATTACTCTGTGGGACGGCGTCAACAGCGTTGTCTTTGAGTTCAATCAGGTTGGTGGCGCGACTACTACGCAGGGCGCGTTCCCTGTGTCTTTTGATCCAATCGCGGGTGAAACTTCGATATCATTGGCAGCGAAACTGCGAGATGCGATCAACAGCACTCTGGTTCAGAGTTTGCTGAAGATTAAGGCGTCATTAAGTGACGGAGTTGACCTCGGCGGCTCAAGCACCAGCAGTCGTCTGCATCTGACGGGCAACGTGATTGTCACATTGTCCGCGGATCTGGTCTCGAGTGTCCTGGTAGAAGATTTTGTGGGTACTTACGGCGATCAGAATCAACATCGTGATCAGGGTCAGCTGATTATCCGTGAAAGCAGCATCACGGATTCCAGCCAGTTTGGTGTGGTGGCAGATGCGTCTCCACGCGGTGCCAATAGCGATATCCCTGGACCAGGCTCCGTGCGTAATCTGCATACGATTAATGACGAAGGTCTGGTGACGGGCGTAGTCATCATGAACAACGTAATCGCAGCGAATCTTGGCGGCGGTATTCGGTTCAGCGGAGATCAGGCCGGAGGACCTGCAGGTCCTGTTCCTTATGGCCGCATCATCAATAACACCATCGTTGGGGTGGGTGGCGGTTTGGGCAGCGGCATTCTGGTGGAACAGTCCGCCAGTCCGACGATTCTGAATAACATCATCGTCGATTTCGGCACCGGCATTAACGTGGACTTATCTTCCATTGCCGCGGGCACAACCATTGGTTCGTCCCTGTATAGCGGGAACACCGTCAATTCCACGATGGGGCCTGGTGCGTTTCCAATTTCGCTGCTGACGGGCGAGCCATTGTTCGTGGACAAAGCCAATCGCAACTACTATTTGGCACCGAATTCCCGAGCGATCGACAGTTCGTTGACGTCCCTGGGTGATCGAGATGAAATCCTGCGAGTCAAGCAGCCGATGGATCTTGATGGACGCGAGGACAAGGGTTCTCCGATCATCGCACCTGAATTCGACTTGTACGGACAACTGCGAGGCAATGATCCGGATATGGAAACGCCGGCGGGCCAGGGAGGCAGCGTTCTCTTTGATCGTGGGGCGATTGACCGAGTGGACTTTGCTCAACCACAGGTTCAGCTTGCGAATCCGGAAGACCAGTCTGCTCTCGATGGTGATGCCGACATTGATGAAGTCTGGATCGATCAGGTTCAAACCCTCCGGCAGATCCGCATTCGTCTGTTTGATGAGGGGATTGGCATCGACAACAGGACCATCAATAAGAATCAGTTCGCGTTGAAGCGGGTTTTGGGTGATGGAGTGACGACGGTCTTGTTGGTCGAGGGAGTCGATTACCAGTTTGCATACAATGAGGTAAACCGAGAGGTCATCCTGACGGCCGCGACAGTATTCGCTGACAAGGATACAGAAGTTCGCTACATCCTCACCATCGATAACGATGGACTAAGTGTGGGAGATACGATCGATGGGCCGCGTGACCTGGCAGGTAATTATCTGCTGCCGAATAGATCTGACGGCACGACTCGCTTTGATATTGTGTTGACCGATGGTGTGAATGACCCACCGGAGATAACCGCGCCGGTGTTTATTTCTATGGTCGAGGACACTTCGTTTCTGTTCACTGGTTCTCAGGCCGTTTCCATCTTCGATCAGGATGCGCACCTCGGGTCTAATGTGCTTACCGTAACATTGACGGCGGTCTCGGGGGTTACGATCCTGGGGTCTGTCCCATCAGGTCTCTCCTTCACGATGGGTAGTAGTGCCCTGAATGCTGAGAATGCTGTCGCGAAGTTTACCGGTAGTCTTCAGGATCTGAACACCGCGTTGAATGGCCTGCGTTTCAAGCCGACGAGCAATTTCTCGGGGTTTGCGAAGTTAACCATCGTCGTGGATGATATGGGTGAGTTCAGTGGAGCCGCAGCGATCTCCACGAAGGACATCGATATCGACGTAACCCCTGTGAATGATCCGCCGACTTACAATTTGGCACCGGTGGTTACTGTGAATGAAGATGCCGGTCTTTTGTCCGTAGGCAACGGCAACTTTATTCAGAGTCTGAATTCTGGCGCTCCTAATGAAGTGTTGTCGCTCGGTGCCGGGTCTGTGACGATCTCGACGGTATCTGTTCCGACTGGGTCGTTCTGGACTAAGGATGAGTTCTTTTTGGTTGCTCCAACCTATGATTTTGTAAACAACAACTTGACGTTTCGTACTGCTCAGGACGTGAACGGTTCGATCACGCTGCGGGTAAATCTGATCGATGGACCAAACACCGTCTCAAAAACGTTCGTGCTGACCGTCAACGCACTGAATGATGCTCCGGTTCCAAATCCGAAATTCAATAACCCAATCAACGAGGTTCCTCGTCGAATCCTGATCAGCGGTCTCGAGGACGCGAGTCTGGTCCAGCAAATCAATGTTGCGTTGGTCAATTCCTTCTCTATGGGCCCCTCTACGGCTCGGGATGAAGTGGCCCAGTCTCCGGTGTGGTCTATCGTAAATTACACCCGCACGTTCGGTAATCTTTTGTTTGACCCGATTCAGATCGGGGATGACGGATCGCTGGGTTACCGTGCTCTTAAAGATACTGCTGGAACGGCGACCTTTGACGTCCTGCTGCGGGATACTGGCGGGAGCGGTGGCTTGAACGTGGATAGTGCGGCGCTATTCAGAGTCGAAATTACGATCGTCGAAGAGAACGATGCACCGGTTGCAGTGACCGGTAACTACGTGGTTGATGAGGGCTACTCCCTGAATCTTAATGCGGGCGGCAGCTACGATGTAGATGCTCCGTTTGGAGATACTCTGACCTATGCATGGGATCTCAATAACGACGGCGACTACAACGACGCTGGTGAAGCCGCTGGCAGCAGTCAGACCCGTACGATCACATGGGCACAGCTTGTGAGTTTGGGCATCACGGCACCGCAAACCCGAACGATCAAACTTCGAGTTACGGACAGTCGAAACAAACCAAACAGTTCAACGGTTGTTAACTCCACATTACAGACACTGATTGTGGATTACGGTGATGCTCCGGATTCCTACGGAACGCTCAAGGGCAGCAACGGGGCGGCGCATACAATTACAGGTAATCTGACGCTCGGAATGACGCGTGATAACGAAAGCCAGCCGGGCCCGAGTGTAATACAGGATGGTGCCGATGAGGATGGTGTGACCTTCCCGACTACTTTGGAGATGTCACCAGACGGACCATTGCCTGCTTATGTCGATGTCTACTCGTCGGGCGTTGGTAAGCTGGACATCTGGCTGGACCTGAACCGGAATGGTGTGTTCGACCACAATGCCACGGAGCATCTGGGCAACAAGTCATGGGCGGTGAAGGCGGGTGTGAATCGAATCTTCTTCACGATTCCTGCAGGCACCCCTGATTTCGCAACGATGATGAGATTCCGATTGACCTCAACTGGGCATCCTGCGGTTCTGCCGACTGGTCGAGCCAACGATGGAGAGGTTGAAGATTACAGTGTGCATGTGAGTCCTCTGCGGCCGGCTGTAAGCCCGGATATCAACCTTCCAATTGATTTCAATACGGCCGATGGACAGATTGCTCAGACGACGGATTCAACTCCAACCATTGCATGGTCACTGCATGATCGAAACTTCAATTACGAGCTGATTGTTCGTAACAAGACCACAAATGAGATTGTGTACTCACGGTTGAAAGCAGCGAATTATACTGCGACAAGCGATACCGTGAGCACGCTGTTGCCGGAAGGATTGTATACGGTGTCACTGACGGCCTTTAACAAGGCTGGCGTTGGAGCGAGTGCTTCCACAATCGAGTTCAGAGTCGTCAAGATTGCCATTTCTTCGCCGACGAGAAGTGTGAATACTTCGCGACCGACGATCGTCTGGAATCATGTTCCCGGCACGAAGGCGTACACGATCGAGGTTTATTCATCATCGTCGAACACGCTTGCGTTTCGTCAGACCGTGCCAACCAGTTCGATGGCGATACCGGGCCAGTTCACTCTGCCGGCTAATCTACCGCTGGCAAATTACTATACGCGAATTCAGGCCATCGATGCGGCCGATCTGCCGGGCGACTGGAGTGCTAACCAGCACTTCTTTGTTCGCACGGCTCCGGTTGTGTTGCAGCCAACGGCGGTCGTCATCACACCGCTTCCGCAGATTGCATGGACCCCGATTACAGGAGCGGTTTCCTACGACGTGCAATTGTTCAATTTGACTGACAATGTTCTCGTGTTGTCTGTCACCGGAGTTCAGGGAGCAAGCTGGTCGCCAACCTCGCCGTTGTCAC
The DNA here is from genome assembly GCA_052034165.1 of Planctomycetota bacterium. Lineage (GTDB taxonomy): Bacteria > Planctomycetota > Planctomycetia > Planctomycetales > Planctomycetaceae > SXXK01. The sequence continues at coordinate 54,680 of JBPOIW010000103.1, forward strand.
TGGCCAGGTACCGAGTCGTTGTCACAGCACGCGGTGCCGGTGGATTCGTCGGACTGGCCAGTAATCCTCTTGTCTTCAGCTATGCACCGGTGCCAAAGATACTGGCTCCGGGCGGACGATTACCGGATTCGACTCCGACCTTCGGTTGGCAGGCGGTTCCATCTGCGAATCTTTACCGTCTGGTCGTACGTCAGGATTTCGGAAGCTTCGCGGAAGTTTACCGCCATGACTCGCTTACCGGGACGATTCATACCCTGCCGTTCTCACTTCCACTGGGACGGTACTCGTTCTCCGTCGTTGCAATTAACACTGCTGCAGCGGGGTCAGGCCAGTTGGATGCCGTTTCCAGCGTGAGCCTTGAAACGACATTTGCGGTCGTCACGCCACCAGTTGTCCTGGGTTTGCAGGGTGCTAGTGGGCCAGTGATCACGACGTTCGAGACGCGTCCGACGGTGCTGTGGACGAATCCACCACAGACGACTTCAACCGCGAAAAGTCAGTTGCAGTTGTATCGTATGGACGGCCCTAATAAGGTGCTGCTGTTCAGTCAATCAAACATTGCTGGCACCTCAATGGTGATGCCGGCTCTTGGATTGGGCACCTATGTCGTCAGGGTTCGAACGACGTCGTCGCAGGATCCAGCGACTGGCTCCGACTGGAGTATCGAAAAGACGTTCCGTGTCACTGTGGCTCCGAAACTGATTGGGCCGACCGGGGCCGTTACCGATTCAACTCCAACGTTGAACTGGAGCGGTGTTACTGGTGGGCAGACCTATCAGATTGAAGTCATCCGACTGCCATCGAGAGTGGTTGCATCAGGCGAAAGCTTCCTGAATGCACTGAACTATACGGTTCCGAGTACTCTGCCGATCGGCCGCTACCAGTTCCGCGTGCAGGCTCGCTCTGCATTCGGTGAGCTGAGCAGCTGGAGCGAGACGATGGACTTCCAGGTTGTGGGCGGTCCAACATTGCTTGGCCCAGCCTCGTCAACGTTCAGCACGAGACCGAGCTTCTCATGGGCGAGCATGAGCGGGACGGTCGGCGGCACCGAATCGGTTGTTCCGGTCTACGATTTCCGTCTGGACGTGATCCTGCCAAACAATGTGGTGCAGGCGAATTATCGCACAGCGTCGGGGCTGACATCGACCTCGTACACCCTTCCGACTGCTTTGCCAGTCGGTCGGTATCGAGCGATGTTGTTGGCTCGCACCGCAGATACGACGAGCAATTACAGCAATGTGGTTGAGTTCTACGTCGGAGGCAATCCTGTTGTGACCGCAATCGGTTCCACAACAGATACCACACCGACAATCTCGTGGAGATCCGTGGACGGTGCTTCGGGCTATCAGGTCTTTATTGCCCTGGATTCCAACCCGACCGTTGCCGTCGTGCAGCAGACCGGAATTGGATCGCTCTCATACACACCGACGACGCCTCTGGCGAAGGGTAAGTATCGAGCGTGGGTCAGAGCAGTGAATGCATCCAATGGACAGTTGAGCGGGCCGGCTTTGACAGAGGCTCCTTCGATTATCTTCACGATCACGGATGCATCGGAGACCCAGTCGCCGAAGTTACCCGGCCAGTACACGATGACATTGTTCCCGGTTAACATGGACGATGTGGTTTCCGAATCCACGATCAGCATGTTGCCCGCGTTTGTGTCGGGTTCTCAGCAGCCAGTTGTTGTGATCAGCGAACAGTCCGTGGACAGCGGAGTTCAGTTGAAGGCTTCGGTTCCGGCTCAGACCGAGACTTCTGTCGAAGTCGCTCCGGAGACTGTTCCTCACACGGACGAGATCCTGTCTCAATGGGACGAACAGAAGTGGTGGGATACAGTACCTGCCGTTGCAGTGGTCTCTGAAGTGTCAGTACCTGAAACGCAGCCTGTGACTTCTGCCTCAAGCGGAATTCTGGGAGCACTGCTCGCATTGGCTCCTCGGTCACTGCGTCGCCGTAAGAAAGACGAGTCCGCGAAGTAATTTGCAGACGGCGTCAAAAACTGAAGATTGCGGGGCTCATTCCCGAGCCCCGCTTTTTTTTTGCCCGGAAAGAAGAATTGCATCTCTCCCGATATCATCTGTCGTGGCCAGAGGATCTGATGAATCCGGGTATCCTGCCTCTGTCACGAGCCTGGCGACTAAGAACCCGCAACAAAACCGTAGCTGAGCTCGTGAGAGCTCAGAAACTGCTCCGAATTTTCACGAATTCGGCTATGTGCGCATGATCCGAATTCTCACGAATTCGGCTACGTGCACATGTTTTGTTAGGAGTTCTAAAGAAGTGCCAGCTCAGGAAGCTGATTGTTGAAACGGAGAGTTGAAGTTATGCAAGTCACGATCACCGCTGTTGGACCCGACCACAAGGGCCTGGCCGATCCCATCATTCACTACGTGACCGGAGCTGGCGCGAACATTCACGAAATTCAGATGTATGACAGAGACACTGAACATCTGTTTGCAATGCTGATGCGTATTGAGTGGAGTCCCGCTGCAGAATCTGTCAGCACTCTCAGATCGCGCCTGCAGGAGATCGGAAAACTGAAGGGCCTGCAGGTTCGAGTCTGGTCTCGAGATGAACACGCTCGCCCACCGCGTCTGGCGATCTGTACCACTTTTCGTTCTGAGCCTCCTCTTGCCATCCTGCGCGCAATTCGCGACAAACGTTTGAAAGCTGAAGCGGCCGTGATGATCGGTAACCGCAATGCCTGCCGCAGTGTGGCCGATCAATTTAATGTGCCATGGATCAACATGGGCGACTCGCAGGGCAATCCGGATTACTCGGTCCTGGAAAAAGTGGTTGATGAGCAGGACATCGATTATGTGATTCTGGCCCGCTACATGCGTGTGCTTCCTGCGGAACTTTGCTGGAAGTTTGCCGGCGGACGCATTATCAATCTGCATCACGGCCTGTTGCCATCGTTTCCAGGCTTCCGCCCTTACGAAGACGCTTATCAGCATCACATGCTGTGCTTCGGTGCGACCGTGCACTTTATCGTCCCGGAACTCGATGCTGGAAATCAGATCATCTATCAGGGCGCGTTCAGTGTGTTGCCCGGAACTGCTCTGTCGGACATCAAACGGCTGGGCGAGTCTGATCACGAACCCAATTGCCTGTTGGAAGGACTTCGTCGAGTCGTGGATCGTGAAGTCGAACTCCACTTTCATCGCGTCGCAAGGATCACTCCGCCGCAGTAGAACATCCGTGTCCGTCGCAGTGCACGACTCCGATTAATGATGTTCTTTAATGACGGGATCGAACTATTCTACAGACTGCGGGACTCAAGTGCTGCAGTCTGTGGACGAACCACCGTTCGCCATGGCGCGGATTCCTGATTTGTTGGTGTCATGCTGTCCCAGCACCCTCGCGAATTCTTTCTCATTCATGTGGACAAAATGATGGTAACAACATGATGAAGAGCCGCATGAGGGTGCATCTGACTGCGTTTTATCATTTTGTCGTTGATCCTTTTGTCCCTGGAGAACAGTGATTGGCACGGGTGCGGGAGTGTGACGCAGAGATGACGGGCCAGAACTCCCCCGGGCTTCACTGAGGCTCAGGGAGCTTTTCTCCAAACCAATTCAAACCCTCCGAAGGTTCCCCAACGATTTCAGAATCCACCATTCGCCATGTGCAGGTCGTCGGCATCGGGAATTCCAACATAAGGGAGATGCCGGAATTCGTCGTTGTAATCCAGGCCGTAGCCCACGACGAATTCATCCGGGATCTTGAACCCGAAGAAATCCGGAACCAGCTCAACACAAGTGCGTTCTGTCTTCCACAACAACACAGCCGACTTGACACTGGCCGGTGCAAATTGCCGGACCGCGTCCAGCAATCCCACGATCGTTTTTCCAGTATCGAAGATGTCGTCGAGAATAACGACGTGCCGTCCCGACAAATCGGGAACAAGGGAACTGTTGACCGAAAGTGCTCCCGGAGATGTCCGAGTGCCGCCGTAGCTTGAGGCCGAAATCAACGCAACGCGCAAGGGCACGTTCGTGGCCCTGATCAAGTCAGCCAGCAGCACAACACTGCCCGTCAGCACTCCCAGAATGGTCAGTGGACGGCCCTGATACTCCTGCGATAATTGCGCGCCCAGTTCAATGACTCGCTGCCGAATTTGTTCTTCAGTAATCAGAACTCTCATGGCACTATCAAACTCCTGACAGGGAAAAACCCCTGCGTTATTAGCAAACGAAGAACAATCGCGTGTAGTCCCTGGCCCCCTGAACGGTCAACTTTTGCGGATTCTGTCGCCTGCTGTCCAAATTGCAATTGCCTTTCGAAAGAGCCTCACCTCCGATAAGTTCTCGCAGGGCAACCGGGGTTTCCTAGGTCGAAGGAATTCCTTCCGAAGCGTCCCGAAGCAATGAGCGAACGCTATGCACAGCGACTGAAGCTCCTGAGTCTCTGCAACTTTCAACGGCGGTCACTGGGATTGAGCCTGTTGGCCGTTACATTGTCGTGGCTCACGTTGAAGTCAACTGTATGACTGACGTTCAGGGCTTTGTTCCGCTGTCTGTTATTCCGCTTTATCTTGTGATGCGAGTGGAATCGTAGAGCTGGCAAATGCATGTTCGTTAGCCTCGGTCTGCCGGTATCTGCATTCCGAATGCCAGCCCAACACTGAGCTGCCCCGGCGAGACGATGAATTAACAGACGGCCCGCGAAAGTTTTTTGGTGAGCTGTTCCGGAAGGATTACGATCAATGAAGACAAATCTTGCTCTGCGTCAGCAGTTGATCATCCGTGGCGTGGGGTTATTGGCCCTGGCCATGACTCTGTCGCCCGCACAGGCCGGTGATCTGATGGAAATTCGGATTGTCGATCGGGAGACTCGTCGAGGCATACCGATGGTCGAACTGACAACGGTTGATGACGTTGTTTACATCACCGATAGTGCGGGGCGTGTCGCTGTTGATGAACCGGAACTCAAGGGAGCTCTGGTGTTCTTCAAGGTGACTTCACCGGGATACCGTGTCGCGAAAGACGGCTTTGGAATTGAGGGAGTCAGGCTGACGATTGAGTCCGGCAGCAGCCACACCATCGAGATGTCTCGCACGAATCTTGCGGAACGGCTCTATCGGATTACCGGTCGCGACATTTACCGGGACTCTGTGCGACTCGGACAATCTGTGCCGCTTCAACATTCACTGCTTAACGGAAAAGTTGTAGGGCAGGATTCAGTCCAGCCCGCCGTGTTTCAGAATCAGCTTTATTGGTTCTGGGGCGACACCAATCAGCTGCAGTATCCGCTGGGACTTTATCGGACGGCCGGCGCGGTTTCGGACTTGTCATCACGAGGAGGACTGGCCCCATCTGATGGTATTGATCTGAAATACTTCACTAACGAAGACGGATTTGCTCGGGCGATGGTCGAAGTACCCAATCCGGAGGGCGTTGTCTGGATCCACGGAGTCTGTGTGGTGCCTGATGATTCAGGGCACGACACGATCGTGGCTCAATATTCACGCCGCAAGGGACTAGCGGACGCGATGGAACAGGGACATGTTCGATGGAATGACAAACGGCAGATTTTTGAAGTGCTTCAGTCGATCGAGCTGAATGAATCGTGGCGAATGCTGCGTGATCATCCAATTCGGCATCAGGACGGCTCTACGGAGTATCTGATGTTTGGCAATCCGTTTCCCGTGACTCGAGTTCCCGCGACTCTGGCCGCGATTCAGGATCCGAATGCTTATGAATCTTTTACCTGTCGCGAAGACGTCGCGGGACGAATTGTGACCGATGAGCAGCTTGCTGCCAGTCGTCCGGTTCGAGACGCCAACGGTCAGCTTGTCTGGGCGTGGAAGAAGGCTCCGCCGGTGACTCAGCAGGATGAGCGACGTTGGGTCAACAACGGCCTGATGACGATCAGCGAAGCGCACTATCTGCCTCGAGACGCCGACATCGCAGATCGCATTGTGCAGATGCATTCCGGCACGGTGCAATGGAATGCGTTTCGTAAACGCTGGGTCATGATCGCCATTGAACACGCGTGGGACAAAAGCAGCCCGTCGTTTCTTGGGGAAGTGTTTTATTCGGAAGTTGAGTCAGCTCAGGGGCCGTACGTGAAGACTGTCAAAGTCGCAACGCACCCTGGCCAGAGCTTCTACAATCCCTGCCATCATGTTTTCTTCGATCAGGAGAATGGGCAGACGATATATTTCGAAGGCACCTACTGCAACACGTTTACAACATCACCGGCCACGCCGCGTTACAATTATAATCAGTTGATGTACCGCCTGAACCTGGGCCAGGAACGGCTGACTGAAATCTTCGAGCCGTGAATGTCTTTGATGAATTGGGTTCAAATCAAGATCCGTGAATGAGTCTCCAGGGAACTCAGAACGGAAGTCCTTGCCGAACTGGTCCTATTTTGTGCTGCCGGCCACGAGTGTTTCGTGAGAAAGATCGGACCGCGACCCGCTGTTGTACACCGGGGAGTCGTTCTTCAGGTCTACAGTGTCAATGTTATCCGGATCGACCTGAGCAGCCTTGTGCCAGCCCGAGACATGTCCCACAACGGCACCACCGATTTCGAAGACACCTGTGAATCCGACGATGCTTCCAAAGGCTCCGCCGACTGACGCTCCGTAGTTTGGATAAAGGATTGCTAACCCTTCCCGTTGCTCTTCATACGTTCCGTGTGTCTGCAGGTAGTCCAGAGTCTCCTGAGTATTGATGGTTTCATGCCACACCGAAACGACCGGAAGAGTATTAATGGTCGCATAGGTTCCTGGAAGCTCGCGATGCTTAACGTCTTTTGCATAGGCCGCCGCCTCCATGGCCAGAGCCGGGACGTCGGAGTAAACATAGACGCTGTTTGTGTAGGGATTATAGTTATCGATCCCCATGATTCGGCCAGGCAGCAACGTGTAACCAACGACACTTAACGCACCGACGGTATAGCGCCAGCCGGGACTGATCCGATCATTCTTTGTCAAACGCTTCCATTCGTCGGCGGGTGCGTATTGATTGACACGGACACAAAGACCGTCCAGTTCATTCACTTTTGCGTACGTGGCGACCTCCGCCATCGTTTCAGGCTGAACTTCGTGGCTGTCGACGCGTCGATCCCACAGCAGTATGCGGCGAGGAATCCCGACAACCCAGCCGATGCTGTCGACAACCTTGTTGGGCTGTCCCCTTACGACCTCGATGCTCGGCGCGGGCCTTTGTTCGTCCGTGTTTTCCGTACTGCAGACCTTATGATCGAGTTCGCGAATACTCGCATGAAACGTACGCGGACCGTTAATACATCCGCAACCGGTGCACAACAAGATCATCGTGACAGCACAGAAGGCAGCCAGGGCTGGGTGAGTTTTCACTGTAAAGACTCCGAAGGGCGGAGGAGGAAGGTGGACTTGAGGTCCATTGTTCAGGCAGGTGTCCTGTATATCGAAACGACAGGAATCAGGCTGCATGAATTCCACAACTGGCAATCTCCGTGTTCGCTAGCTGATCTGCGTGGACACCGCGGATCGCCAGACTTGTGACGTGAGATCATTCTGACACGGCAATTTCTGCCTCACGCGACGACCATCCGGCAACAAACCCCCTTTGATGAGCTGATCCTGGGGGTGATTCCTGCAAGGCGAGCGGCAGGGCGTCAGTCCTCCGGGTCAATTGCTTAGCCAGTAGCACGATCCTCAGTGCTACTCAGCTCGTATTCTGTTGGGATCGGTTAGAAGTGGATTCGCTGTGTTTGAGGGCCGGAGGGCAGACCCCTCGAATGCCGAGGTCGTCACAGTCTGTTGATTTAATTAGCCGGAACGCGCTGGTGGCTCGTCAAGTTTTGATTTGGGGGTTAGCGGTGGATCCCATTTTCGCCGACGGAGCGGCGAAACTACGTAGTCGAGCCGCTCCGTCTGCTCGCATTGAACCCCAAATCTTGTTGCTGACAGAACAGTAGCTGGACAGCGTCAAGTTCACGAAAACCCTTGAGAATACAAGCCCGAAGCGCGAGCGAGTGAATGAGTCGCAAAGTGTTCACTCGCTGGCGCTTCGGGCTTGTAAGGGAGCCGAACATGGCGCTGTCCAGTTAGGAACAGTCCCGTAATAGAATCCTGTGGTAGCCGAACTCGTGAGAGTTCGGACTGAAGTCTCACGACTTCAGCTACGGAAGTTATTCCGGGACTGGTCCTTAGCGAAGTAGAGCGGGCAGCTGAGAATGGTTCTGTCGCGGGTAAGAAAGCAACACAGAGGGCTGACGCTCAGCCGCTCGCCGCGCTTGGAAAGCAGGAATCAAGGATCGTCATTATCAGCGGTCGAAGGCAACTCAAGGGATAATGCCGCAAAGTGCTCCGGCTTGCCTGTCTCGATTTCTAAGTCACGCGAGTTCCACTAGCGATCGTTTGCGGGCCTCTGATGTGCGCGAAGGGGCCGATGGTGCAGTCGTCGCCGATGGTGACATTGCTGTCAATCACGGAGAACGGTCGAACAACAGTATCGCGGCCGATTGAGACCCCAAAGTTTACATGTGTCTGCGTGGGATCTTCGATCGTGACACCGGATAACATTAACTGCGTCAGGATCTGCTTCTGAATGCTGGCAGAAACTTCTGACAATTGGACTCGCGTGTTAACGCCCAGAGCCTCTTCAATTGTCAGACTGCAGGTGGCGGCGACTTTGTGGCCCTGATCCATCAGGATTCTGGGGCAATCCGTCAGATAGTATTCGGACTGGCTGTTGTTGGGTTTGACGCTCTTCAGAGCCGACAACAGGAGCGGAGTGTTGAACGCGTAACAGCCGGTATTGATCTCCGTAATCCTGCGTTGTTCCGGCGACGCATCTTTTTGCTCAACGATGCATTGAAAGGCTCCGGAGCTGTCGCGAACAACTCGACCAAGACCATCGTTATTGCAGGTGTCGGCCGTGCCGACCACGCACGCCGCGCCCTGAGTGGCCTGGCTGTCGAGTAAAGCCCTGAGAGAACTTCCCTGCAGCAGAGGAGTATCGCCGGCCAGAATCAGCACGGAACCGGAATGTTTCGCCAGGTGCTTCTCGCACATCATCACTGCGTGGCCGGTCCCTTTTTGCTCCGTCTGTTCCGCGAAGACAACATCATGATGGTGAGCGAGTGACGATCGGACCAGATCCGCCTTGTGGCCCACCACAACAATCAGTCGCTCTGCACCAGCCGCGCGAGCGGCATCGAGAACGTATTCGATCATCAGACGTCCGCAGACCGGATGCAGAACTTTCGGGACTTCTGACTTCATTCGAGTACTCTTGCCGGCGGCAAGAATCACAGCAACGGGAGCGGACATGAAGAGAGCTCAGGATGGCAGAAGGGGAGATGGGGAGATGGGACGAAGGGGATCTCAGAAGCGAATTCCGATTTGGCCGATGAAGCCGCTGCCGATTTCATAGCCTGGTGTCGCGTTCGCAAACTTGACTTCGCGATTGAAGACCCAGCCTCCTTCGATAAACCAGTTGTAGTATCCGGCGTCCATCTTGAAGCCGCCAAGAACTCGATAATCTTCGACTTCAAACTGGGTGTCTGTCGTAACGACTCCAAAAGTATTCTCGATCCCGTACGCTTCGACATGATACTCGGCTCGCACATAAGCCCATTTGGCCCAGTACGCTTCGTTACCCAGGAACACGCTGATGCGTGCTTCCGGATACATGAGCTGCCATTCCCAGTAATCGTCCCGATAAATCAAACCGGCCCATGGAATGATGCGGTCGTCGACACGATCCCAGTACTGAGCACCCAGTCCGAGAGTCCAGTATTGATCCAATTGGAAGAACAGAATGCCGCGTCCATCAATCTGGAAGCCTTCTTTCCAGGCATCAGCATTCAAGTCTGTGTTGATGGACGGAGTCACTCCGAGGCTGATGCTGAAGGGACCGGCCTGAGGAGTTTCCATTTCGAAGTCGATGCCGAAGCGATAGAGATCGCGAGGCTGGCTGATCAGCCCGCCGGGACCATCCCAGTTTCGGTACCCAAACTGATTCGTCCAGTTCAGCACCCAGCCAGGAAGAAATGGCGTTCCATAGGCCAGTTCGTAGTCAACGCCCAGGATTCCGACGTCGCCGCTGGCTCCGGGAACAGCGCTGGTAACGTTCTGGCCAGGCATCCATGACACATCAAGGCGATTCTGCCAACCGAAACGATAAGGCTGAGCCCCGTTAGCGCCATATGTCGTCATGCCCTGCGGCGGCACTCCCTGCGTATAGCCTCCGTACGGAGACTGCTGCATGCCGTAAGCTGGCTGGCCATATCCCTGCTGACCGTAGCCCGGCTGCAGGAATGGATCACTGACAACTGGTGGAGAGAACGCATTCCATGTTGTGTCGTTCTGATAGATTGGAAGCGAAGGGTCCGGTGATGTGATCACAGAACCGTTGCTCGGCGGAATGGTGCCGAGAGGAGTGGTGGTGGAATTTATCGAAGGAGCACCAAACGACGGTGCCGACGAACCTCCGGGATCCTGCGGAATCGGGACGCCGGAATCACCCGCCTGAAAGACCGTCATCGCAGTCATGGTCGGCTGATAAATGCTGGCCCCGGCAAATTGCCCGCCCGCATAGTGCCGTTGCTGCCCATAGAAGGCGCTCTGGCCGAACACCACTGGCGAAGAGGCCAGAAACGTCACCGCTGCGACAATCGAAGTCAGTGTCTTGTTCACAGAATCACCTGCCGAGAGAAAGGAGAGGCAAATCTCAGGTGGGTGGCCATGTCGGCCGAGTTTCAGGTCGCGAGTCCCGAGGACCGGGTTTTGAGAGAGGAGAGTATTCGCGACTTGAGAGAGATTTCCGGATTCTGTGGATTCGGCAGATTACGTCAACACCAACTCTTCGTCTCCAGGCAGTTCTTACCGATCAGATCGCCGAATTGCATAGAATTGCTTTGAGCTTCGGCGTTTTCTGCCGCTTCCATTCATGTTACCCTGTCGTGACGTAAATCTGGTCTTCTGTTGATCTTGAGATCTGTTATGCAGCCGGACGACAAGCTCTGCTATTGCTTCCATGTGACTCAACGGAAGATTGTGAATTTTATTCGACTGCATCAGCCGCGAGTGCCCAGTGAGGTGAGTGAATGCGGCGGGGCCGGAACTGGTTGTGGCTGGTGTGTTCCGTTTCTGAAGAAGCTGTTTGATGCCGCGAATGCTCAACGCGAAGCTGCGATCGAGATGAGTCCTGAAGAGTACGCTCGCGAACGGGCTGATTACGTCAAGGCAGGAAAAGGAAAACCGCCAGGTGGTCCTGCATAGCCAAGTCTTCAGGAACAGTCCCGAAAATAGCGTCCGGTTATCACAACTCGTCGCGTGACGGCGTGTTGATTTCATCGCTTCATCAGCCGCAGAGCGTTAGCCCCCGGTTGTATTCCTGGGTTTCAGAGGCGAAAACCGGACGCTAACGCGTTCCGGCTGATTTATTCAACAGGCTGGTCAGCGAGGGATTGAAGGAACCATTGATAAAACGCGAATGCTCAACCCCGCACTGACGTTTCGGGTTGTCAAAACCCATTAAATCAACAGGCCGTCACGTTTCGGTTTGGGATTTCAAGGCATGTAAGCATCCGGAATTTAATCCGGGACTGTTCCTGAGCAACAGTCCCGAAAATAACGTCCTGCTTCAATGGATCTGGAGACTCAATCCGTCAGCCTGCGTTCGCAAAAGGTTCACTTGTGACAACCTCCAGAAACACGATGCAATTTGTTGGGTGTGACAAGTTCGTCCCGGCGAACGCAGGCACACCATTTACGGACATAATTTGGAACCAGTTCTTTAGCGCGACAGTCTCGAGACGGGGGGAAAACACCTCTGGAGTCGATTTTCAAAAACCGCTATAAGCCGGTTCTCTGGTACGCTGCCGGGCGGTAGGCCTGCGGTGTGTTCAGGAGTGAGTCGTCAGAAAAGGGGTCCGAAGCAGGCATGGATGCCACGCAAAAAACAACTTTGAGACGACTCAATAGCGTCGAATTCCCTGCGATTTCGCAGATTGTCGTTTCATCGGAAGGAGTCCGATGGTGAGAATCGTCATCGCCATAATTGCTGTCACAGTTGTGTTCCCGTCAACCGTCGCAACGGCCCAGACCAAGTCATCGGGGCCGCGTCCTCCGCAGGTTTCTCGCGGTCAGGACCCAGGCAAAGCACAATCGAAAACGCCTCTGACGACGGCGCGGCCAGTGAGTCGCACTCAGGATGCTGCGGTAGATAAGCCTGCAATCGGCGGTACTCAAACCGTCGATGCCGGCGCGGCCGTGATCCAGATGAAAAATGATGTGCTCAATCAGCAAGCTCCGGAAATGTCCCCGGCACTGGTCAAGGAACTGGATCGAATTCTGGAATTCTGGTCCGCATCCAGCGAAGACATTGTTCGTCTCCAGGGCAAGCATTTTCGAATTGTTTACGACACCGCGTTTGAGGTCGAAAAACAGTCTGAAGGTGAATTCGCCTATGAGAAGGCTGACAAGGGACGACTGGACATCACTCCGGTTGAAGTCACACCACAGCTGGTCGCTGCTCGCGAACAGGAAGTTGTGAAAGCCAAAGCAGAAGGCCGTAAACCTGCCGTACGTGTTGGCAAAAACGGGAAGCCTTTCACGATCGTGATGGAGCAGCCTGAACGATGGAGCTGTGATGGTCAGCGCGTCTACAGCATGGACATGGAAAAGAAAGAAGCCATTGTCGCTCAGTTGCCCGCCGATATGCAGGGCAAGAACATCATGGACAGTCCGCTGCCGTTCCTGTTTGGCATGCCGCCGGAGAAAGCCAAGCATCGCTTCACAATTTTCTTTACCAATGGTCAGTTCGATTCGAAGTCCGGGCGTGCCAAGCTGACGATCTATCCGCGACTGCCGCAGGACGCAACGAACTGGCGACAAGCCGACGTGATTCTGGACCTCAAAGAATTCCTGCCGACGGCTGTGCAGTTGCTCGACCCAGCAGGAACGAAAATCACGGTCTACCGATTTCAGGACTTCAAGAAGAACCAGAAGGAGTGGATTGGTCCCTGGGTCAATGCGGATGCACGAACTCGATTTACTCCCGACCTTCGTGACTTTCAAGTTCAGGTGGTCGGAGAAGAAAAGCCTGGCGAGATGGCGGAGAATGCCGCGAAGCCTGCCATCGGCGACAGTGAAGCAGCTCTCGTTAATGTCAGCGGCCTGAATCACAATGATGCTGTTAAGCAATTGGAACGTCAGGGGCTGAAGCGAGTCAAAGGTGATGCGTCCGCGAACCAGATCGTTCTGGAGGCTGGCCCCGCCGCAAAGAACCCGGATGAAGTCTTCACGGTGAAGTCACAGGATCCTGCTCCGGGAACTCCTGTGAAACCGGGAATGAAAGTCAAACTGACGATCTACACGGACCCGAATGCGGCCAAAAAGCAGTAGGCGGCGAGTCGTTAACGTTCAACAGAAAACGCGGCAGGATGCTTCATGCACTGCCGCGTTTTTCTGTTTGAACGCTGCAATCAATCCTCTTACCCCTTACGTTTCAGCATTCGCTTGATTCGTCGACGGCTGATTCCGCAGAGATGCAGGCAGCAGCGAGTCACCTCTTTCCAGCCTCGAATGCTGTACGGGCGATGCACGACGGAACGCAGGTACCAGTTCAGTGCCTTCCGGTCATCTTTCTCCGCGACAAACCAGGCTGATGTCTGCCAGACTCGAGCGATTGCCTTCTGACGAACCAGCAGCGATGTGCGGCGAGCTCGTGGAGAACGGAGTGCGTTCTTCACGACGTTCAAACGGTCCCGGCAAGTGCAATCATGGTTGCGAGAGTTTGAGGTCGCTCGCCAGCGATAGTGTGTCAGCGGAGCGGGCGTTCCCTGAAAACGGCATCCGGCGGCCGACATTCTGAGCCACAGATCCCAGTCGCACGTCGTCTTCAATGATTCGTCATAGCCGCCCGCCTGCAGAAACGCATCGCGCTTCATCAGGATGCTGGAATGAGTAATGAAGTTGTCCAGCAGAAGATGATCGAACACATCGCCGTTATGACAATTGCCATCGGCGAATGTGGTGGTGTCGACACGGGATGAGTCTTCAAAGTTGAACGCGGCGGTGTAGATCACCTGGGCGTCGCCCGCCACGGCCAGTTGTTGAGCCAGTTTATCTGCATGCCACAGATCGTCGGCATCAATCATGGCGATCCACTGGCCGCGAGAAATTCGGACGGCCGCGTTGCGAGCAGCCGCATGACCAGAATTCTGCTGACGAAGAATCGTCAGTCGATCGGCATAGGTTTCGAGAATCGCCAACGTTGCATCTGTGGAGCCATCGTCGACAACGATCAGTTCGAAGTCGTGGACGGTCTGTGCAAAAACGGATTCGATGGCCTCCTGAATGAATTTCTCGCCGTTGTAGACCGGCATGATGATGCTGATCAGCGGACGCTGAATCTGCATCGACGGAGACGAGTTATCAGTCGTCATCAAACTGACGCTGGCCGAACGATCTTCAAGTTGCAATAGTCTGGGGTGATTCATTCTGATGGCCCGAACAGGGACGCTGAAAGGCTGTGGACAAAATCGCAATCGCTGACGTTTCAGCATTCCAAACTCTGACGACCTGTTAGATTCCGGCGGAGAGAGCCAGGGATTCTTCGAGATGCATCATGACCAGAATTCGTGAGAACAGAACGGGGACCTCTGTTCCGAAATCACGATTGACCATCGCTTTTGCGAGACGCGGTAAGAGAAAACCGCGTCTAATGCAGGACTGCGAAGCGTTCCCCTGGATCGCCATCAAACTCATGCTTTTTGCGAATTTCCAGATCTTTGAGCGTTTCTCGGGCACAAATCCGGTCGACGTGGAAACATACTCGACCTGAGGCAGTTCGGGATAAAACTGGTCGATCGCTTCACTGTGAAACAGTCGTCCACGGAAGTAATCGAATGGCAGATTAATCAACAGATCAAAGATCGCATGACTTAAATAGGGAGCCAGAATCTGGGTCTGCTGGTTGAGCATTCCATAAGGACAGAGAGCCAGTTCGCGACGAACACGGTTGTAGAAAAAGAACGGAGCCGCCGGATTTGGCAGGTCGGCATACTGATCCAATTCACGCGACAGGCGAGCCACCGCGAGATCTCGATTCCAGCGTTCACGATAAGTGGGAGTCAGACTCGTTGTCAGATACCCATCGTCCGCGAGCAGCCAGCCGGATAGTTCCGCCAGTTCTCGCTTACGAAACTGATCCAGCATTTTATTATCGTTGTAGACACCGCAGGAAAAAATATCACCGGCAATCCCGTCCCAGGAAGCCGCAAACTTCTGTTCATCCAGCCAGCGCGCGACGGGGACCATTTGAGCATGCTCATCGGCGCAGAAGCTGGTCAGCAGATCTTTCTGCATTTCGTCGGCGAAGCGATCTTCGGATTGTTCAATAATGGTGTGCGGCAATTTCAGAGCGGCCGTAATCTTCGCCGCGATTTGAGCGTCAGTGCTCGGACGCGGCGGTGCCGAACGAGCGGTCACGACCATGGACGGATTCCGCCCGGCTCGAACCAGCGCGTAGAGAATGTGACGCGAGTCGCGACCAGCGGAAAGAGGCACGCACATCCGTTCGGAAGCCGCCGGCACCATTGCTTCGACGACTTCCTGAAAGCGAACGCCATATTCATGAACCGCTTGTTCTCGACTCAGCGTTGAAACGGTTTCAGAAATCGGCGGTGCCAGTGTTCGGATGGAAGGAGCACCTTCAGACCATGTCAGTTCGCTTCCGGCCGGAAGCAGTCGCACAGACATGAACGGAGTATCGTTGCCGATGTAGTAACCCAGGCGCACGAAGACGGCGACTGCGGCGTCATCAAGGTCCGTCGCCGCGCCAGCTCGAATCAGTTCGAGAGCCGAAGTGCTGACGCCAAAACCTGACGGGAGTTGAGCGTAATAGACAGGCAGGAAGCCAAAGCGGTCGTTGCGGACAGTCAGCTGTCGACCATCCCAATTCCAGTCGGCCCAGACACCTTCTCCGTCGCTGACGCCGGATCCGGAATATCGGTAACCCAAAGAGGCTGAGGATTTTCCGGTGACCGTGAATTGTCCCGAGGGCTGCCTGACAAGAATCAGAGTGGCCTGGCGGTCTGGATTGGGGTGCAGCATGGATGTTGGCTCAATTCCGGGGGCGTTGACACAGATTGTCTCTGGGGGACGTCACGAAGTGTCCCACTTACAGAGATACGACCGGAATTGAGCCGCTTTGGCTCTTTTTGTTGACAGTGGCGGAAACGGGTGTTGCCGAACGTCATCACTCCGTCACAGACCGGCGTCTTAGTCAAACATCGCGACGGAACAGAAATAGGACTCTGGGGGACTTGTCGATTTTTGGCATCTCCAAAAACCTTCCAAATGTCGCAAATTGCCAGCAGCGCGTATTTGGCCGAGCATATTCTTCTTCACCAGCCGGACATCTGCTTCCTTTCGGGAAGGAAAACGACAATGGGAAGGGTTTGCCTTTGAGTCGTGGAATCCGGCATGGGTAATCTGTCTGCATGGTGGCATGAGCCCGAACGAACTGTCGAATCGGGTGGAGTCAAACAACTGAGAAGTCTGCGAACGGACGCGCGGCTCTCCGGATATTACGGAGTTCAATCGTCATGCGTTTCAAAAGCGTTCTTGCAGCGGTGGCTGCCGTTGTTGCGTTCCCGAGCTTTGGCTTGGCGGGACTGTGTGGCGTTCCGTCTTACAACTGTTGTCCGACCGTCGCGTGTGCTCCGGCCTCGTGCTACACCACGTGTCGTGTCGCGACCGAGACCTGTTACAGGACGGTCTGCGAAACTGTTTATGAGCCGCAGGAATACACCTCGACTCGTACGGTTTGCGAAAACGTTTTCGAAGACGTGCAGCAGACCTGCTATCGCACTGTGACTGAAACAGCGTACCGCGAAGAAGCGTACACTGTTTGTCGTCCGGTGACAGAAACCGCTGTTCGCCAGGAAACTTACTGTGTTCAGCGACCCGTTGTGGAAACGCTTTATCGCACCTGCAACTACACGGTTCAGCGTCCCGTTTGGGAAGAGCAGGTTCGTGAGTGTCGCTACACGATTCAGCAGCCAGTCTGTGAAACAATCCAGCAGGAATGTCGCCAGACTGTCATGAAGTGTGTGACGGACACCATTCAACAGGAACGCTGTTACACGGTGATGCGTCCCGAAACTCGTACTCGTTGCGTTCAGCGTAACGTTGGTCAGTGGGTGACGCAGACTCAGTGTATCCCGGGTCCTCGAATTCCCCGAGTTGTCTGCGGCCCTTGTGGTCCTCAGGTCTGCATGACTCAGTGTCCGCCCCGTCAGGTCTGTCGACGGGTTTGGTGCCCGCAGGTTGTGCAGGAGCAGGTTCCTTACACGGTCATGGTTCCTCAGGTTGTGCGTCAACAGTGTCCAGTGCAGGTGACGAGATACGTTCCCGAAGTTGTCGTCAAGACGGTGCCGGTTCAGGTGACTCGCATGGTTGCGAAGGAAGTTGTGCAGAAGATTCCTTATCGAGTCTGCCGGATGGAGTGCGAAACGAAGACTCAGCAGATTCCTTATCAGGTCTGCAAAATGGTGTCAGAACAGAAGACTCGCGACATCCAGTACTCTGTGTGCAAGATGGTCAGCGAAACCTGTACTCGCAAAGTTCCTTACTGCGTGAATCGTCAGGTTCCTTATACGACGACTCGTCGGGTTTGCCGCCAGGTCTCAAAGGAAGTTCCTGTCACCTGCACTCGAATGGTCGCTCGACAGGTGATGCGACAGGTTCCATACACTCGATGCGTGCTGATCCCTGAAACTGTCTGCTGCACATCCACCTGTGCTCCTGGAGCAGCAGGAATCATGGGCAGCTGCGGAACGGGCGACTGTGCCGGAACC
Source organism: Planctomycetota bacterium (assembly GCA_052034165.1). Taxonomy (GTDB): domain Bacteria; phylum Planctomycetota; class Planctomycetia; order Planctomycetales; family Planctomycetaceae; genus SXXK01. Next base: position 72,491 of record JBPOIW010000103.1, read on the forward strand.
CCAGTTGAAGCCGGCAAGCCGATCGCGCCCGTTGCTGATCCCGCTGCCAACTAGTTCTGGCAAAAACCGCAACCATCCCCAAAGCCCGACTGCTTCCGCAGCTCGGGCTTTTTTTGTTGATGATCCGTCGTTATTACAGCCGCTGCACAGGGAATTGAATGAGTCGACAGTCCAGTTCAACGCAAAGTCTGAACAGGAAGTTATTCGGGCTCTTCTTCGTTCACGTTCCTCCGGAACCTCGCCTTTTGAGTGGACCACTAAAGTCCACGATGGCTCCTGTGAACGGTGCCGAATTCCTGCGTTCGTGATCGTTCGGCCGTCGACTTCACGTCGACCGGCCGCGCATTGGTTTCGTGAACGCCCTGGGGCTCTCATTGAGCGGCGTCAGTGAGCGGCCACCCCCGTCGAATCGGTAATAGCCAGCCGCGTAAAATGCACCTTCGTTGGTCACATGACAAGCTGTCGACTCAATATTCGCATGATCTCCGCCTCGGCTGCTCAAAGGAATTCCCCGAACTTCTTCAACCGTCCTGAGAATCGGTGTTCGAGGCATCAACGTCGAATGCGAGCGTCTGCCGGACTCCCGCTGCATCAGGACATTCGCTTGCACAACAATCTGCGGCGGCCGGCCGGAGAGTCCCCCGTGAGATCTCAAGGCAGTTCCACGAGAGCAATCCACGGAAACCGAGGCCCACTTTGGCGCAGAAAGAGTGTTCAAACGTACCCTATGCTCCATCCTGTGCGAAGGAAACTCTATTTTCGGTGATTTTCTTCCGGGATTAGAAAAACTGTTCTCGCTTCTCTGAGGACAGGGGCGGCGAGTCGCAAATCCTACTTCATGCTGAAACTGAATCCGTTCATTAGTGGAGGTCAAGATGCGATTGACAATAAGAGTTCTGGGAGCTCTCGTGGCTATACAATCTTTCGCCGGTTCCGGATTTGCGGGAGCCAGTCTTGATAAATCACTCGTTGCACTTCAAGAGCAGAAGCAGTCCCACGACGAAGTTTGCGTCAATGCCTCAATTCGTCTGTTAGACGCTTTCAATAATACGCGTGAAGAAGTGGAGAAAACGACATCACTTCCGCAGAAACGTCGGCTGGAAATCATTGCCGCGCTGCGAGAGGAAGAGGTGGCGTTTCAGACGTTCAGATATTTGCCTTTTTCAACCTTGATGAGACCTGCCACGGCCAGCTATCTCGTCGAATTCAATGCATCCGCAAGAAAGCTGGCTCGCACCTATGATCGAGTCATCAATGAGGTTACCAAGAAACACGGACTCGAACAGGCGCAGCGATTGATTGAAGAGAAAAGCTCGATTGCCAAGCCCGTCGCAAAATGGCATTGCAGACTCTCCTATCCGCGGCAGCACGAAACGTTCACCTGGGTACTCTACACAGATTTCACCGTCAATCCTGATAACGATGGTAAAGATGCCTATCCAAAATCGTGGACACTGAACACGGATGCAGTGGTGATCATAAACGTATGTCCGGGGTGCCCGAGGGGAGGCTTTCGAGATACTTGCAGGATTCGATGGGATGGGCAGCAAATTGAAGCGAGAAATCAGCGAGGCGGTGTTTATGTAGGGCATCGAGTGAATTAGATTGACTCGTGATGCACCAGATCTAAGGCATGTGAGTTGATATGACAGAGTTTGAGATCTTCGAAGTTGCCCGCGAGATTCAGGAAGATGTAGCCCGCGAAGCCTTTCTCCAAAAAGCGTGTGGTGATAATACAGTGTTGCTGGCTGCCGTCCGAGGATTGCTGGAAGCCGATGTTCAGAAACAAGATGAGCTTCAGGCTTCTACATTTGTCGCAACAACACCGCAGGACGTTGAGGGCCGACTGATCGGCGGGCGCTATAAACTTCTGCAGCAGATTGGCGAAGGCGGAATGGGTACCGTCTATATGGCGCAGGAGTCCGGTGCCATTCGTCGCAAGGTCGCCTTAAAACTCATTCGGGGAACGGTCGCTGCAGCATCAACATTATCCCGGTTTGAAGCGGAGCGTCAGGCTCTCGCGATCATGGATCACGAGAATATTGCTCGCTGTTTTGATGCCGGGCAAACTGAGTTTGGGGAACTCTACTTCGTGATGGAACTCGTCAAGGGAGTTCCCATTCATCGATACTGTGATGAAAATCGTCTTGCGCCCGAAGAACGAATCCGTTTATTTCTGCAGGTTTGTCGAGGCGTCCAGCATGCTCATCAGAAGGGCATCATTCATCGCGACCTGAAGCCCGGCAACATTCTTGTGACCGAGTACGATGGAAGTCCTGTTGTCAAGATTATTGACTTTGGACTGGCCAAAGCGCTTGGTGAGCCGCTGACAGACCGGTCAGTCCACACCATGTTTGGCCAAATCCTTGGCACAGTGCGTTACATGTCACCGGAGCAGGCGACATTTAATCAGCTGGATATCGACACGAGGACGGACGTCTATTCTCTGACTGTTGTGCTGTACGAACTGCTGACGGGCGACACCCCCTTGCCTAAAGAGGATTTGCAGCAGGCAGCCCTGATGGAACAGCTGCGTCTTGTCCGTGAAGTTGAGCCGGTGAGAGCAAGTTCTCGGCTTAGCTCAAGCCTTTCACTTCCCAGCGTTGCTGCTTATCGACAGGTCGATCCTCGTCGTTTGATTACATTCCTGCAAAGTGACATCAATCAGGTTCTGATGAAGGGTCTGGAGAAAGATCGAAACCGCCGCTACTCGGGCTCGACAGAACTTGCCGCCGACCTGCAGCGGTTTCTGGATCGACAGCCGGTGCTGGCGGTGCCCCCCTCCTTCCTGTATCTCGCGAAGAAAACCGTACGACGGCACTGGCGGACAATCACTGGCGCCATCGTGATGCTGATGATTGCAGGGGCCGGAATCTCCGCGGTTCTCTGGAAGGAAATTGAGAATCAGAAGACCAGGGCTCGAGCAGCAGAGGTCGAGAGGAATGCGGAACTCTCGTTGATCGCTTCGAAGGCAAAGGAGGCTCTGGCAGAGCGTGAACGAAAAAGTATTCAGGAAAAAACAGAACTGCTGAAACGTGAATCCGCAACGAGTGAGTATGTCGGCACGATGGGACAGATTGCCCGCGAAGAGTTTCGCCGCATGCCAGGGTGGGCAGAACGATCATGGGACTTGTTGTCGCATGTCGCAACTCTGGAGACACCGCTGAGTGATTCCTCAGAGTGGCGGTCGGCCGTGGCGGCGGTACTGGCCGCTGGTGAGTTCCATTCAGAGCCGGACTGGGTCATTAATGGCGAATTCAGGGATCTTGACTACTCTCAGGATGGCCGACGGCTGGCTGTTGCGATGAATTCCAACTATCTAAGCCGGGATCCTCTAATCACGCTGTTTGATACCTCAGACGGCAAGCTGATTCGGAATTTCATTTCACCAGACAACAAGCCAACTCTGCAACTTCTGATCGACGACGGGTTATCTTCACTCAAGTCTGCAAAGTTCGATTTTTGTTGCTTTGCATGTGATGATCGTTTCCTGCTTGGCTGGACTCGCTGGGGGCGTTTATGTCGGTGGGATCTTTCAGCGGAGCCTCCTGAGTTACAAACGCACGACTTTGGGCCTACCGCATTCTGGAAGGGGACGACTCCGGATGGTTCATTTTGTTTCGTTGGCGACGCTGAAAGTCGGGGCGGACCCGAGCGGCTGATGCATTGCTGGGACACGGCCCGATTCTGCGAAATCGGAACGCCGCTGCCAGCGGAAAACTTCTCAGGTGGATTTGAGATTGTCGATCTGGATACATGCGTCGCTCATGCGGCATCAGGCTCTAAAGCTGTTGACCTTAAGGAATTCAAACTAACGCAGGAGTTTCCGCCACCGCACCGAGGTGGTGGCACATTTCATCCGACTGGATATTTCTTCGTCCGTCGAGGCGACCACACCATGTCTGCGGAGACATGGCCTGATCGGGAACTGCAGCACTTGTATGAAGGTCTCGATGACAGGACCAACACGACATTCTCATCGGTCAATCTGTTGCTTGAGAACCCGACTTTCTCACCATCGGGCAGTCAATTCATGGTCCACACAAAGTCGGAACGCGGTTCAGAACTGGTCATGTGGGATGGCTGGGGCGGAAAGATTCGCAATCGTATACCGATTCAGATGGGTGCGACAGCCGGCGAGGTGGATCTCGCCATGACGGCCCGAGCAGAGCGCGTCGCCATTCTGACATTTTCAAGTACGGGGATTCGACAATATTCCAGAGTTGGAACTGAATCACTCGTTCTCTCGCGTGAAATGGGACACCCTCATGGCAGCCGAACTGTGCGGCTCGCACCGAACGGTTCCGAGCTTGTTGTTCAGGGCGAACCACGAACAGGCGTTGACGACTTTGTTGTGACTCTGCAGTCCTCGGATGAGCCCCATCATCGTCGATCGCCGTCACGGCTGCCCATCGGTTCCATGTTGCCAGCAGCAAGAGACTGTGTCTGCTACTCCCCGGACAGTCGATGGCTTGTCGTGGCCGCTGACAATCAGGCCGGAGGGACGGCAGTTGTGGTCATTGATCGAGTCCTTCAGAAAACCGATCGCACGATCGAGATCAGAGATACGGAACGTGTTCTGGCAACACCCTCACTTGACGGGGCAATCTTTGCAGGTTTCTCATGGACGGAGCACGGGGAACTGATTGCCGCTGTCGACTGGGATCTGTTTGCCTGGAAGCTAGCCCCTGAGAATCCGCCCGTTCTTCTGGCTAATGCGGGTAAATTCAGCATTTTCGAGCGTCCTCAGAGGTATGCATCGGTTTCAGGCGGGGCGGGACACGACATCTGGGCCATAACATTGCAGGGAGAATTAAGGCAATGTCGGCTTGAGGATAAAAAACTTGTCCAGTTGAGATCATGGCCGATACCGGGAATGGGCAACTGCAACCTCTGTCGTATTTCACCCCACTGGAAAATGCTGGCCATCGGAAAATCTGACGGAAGTCTCGTGGTCTTTGATACCCAGACGCAGTCCTTTTCAAGGCTGTTCCAGAGTGCTCACACAGATGCAGTTCAGGCAATTGCATGGATAGATGATGAGCGCCTGGTCACCGGCGCCAGAGATGGTTCACTGTCTGTCTGGAACACTCAACCCTCCACCGAGCTCAGCTTATCGTATCAGCTCAATTTGGGGGCAGCGGTTATGGATGTCTGCCCTGCGGCCGATGGCAAAAACCTCTACGTCGTTTGTCACCAGGACGCGGGGATTCGTGTGCTGAATCAGCACCAGATTGAAGAGACGATCCGGCAATTACGACAGAAGAATTTAAACTGATCAACCTGCAGATCATTTCGAACGAGGACTGCCCGATGTCACTGTACCCACGAAGAAAATCGAACTACGGTTTTACTCTGATTGAATTACTGGTTTCTATCGCAGTCATCGCACTTCTGATTGCCTTGCTCCTTCCGGCTGTTCAGGCCGCGCGTGAAGCGGCACGCAAGACGCAATGTCGCAACCAGATGAAGCAAATCGGGCTCGCGTTACATAACTATCACGACGTCTATAATCGACTTCCGCCTTCGAGTTGCCTGCATAGGACCAATTCGCAGCTTGGCAATCATGGAGCGCTAACACAGATACTTCCGTTTCTCGACGAGGGAAATCGGTATGCCGCCATTGATTACAGCATCAGTATTTCCAGCAACGTCCTGCTGGAACAGGATATTCCTCTTTATCAATGCCCCAGTCGGCCGAGCCATAACGAGGCTGCGGGCGGTGCCCACAGCAGCAGCTATGCATTGAATCGTGGCGAATGGTTTGCCTGGAACCCAAATGATCGCACCTTTGGCTCCGGAGTTTTTAATCCCAATACGGCACTTCCTTTTGCGGCCATCACAGACGGAACATCACAGACAATTGCGCTGGCCGAAGTCCGTCCGCGGATGCCTTTGAAGAGAGGCAACGGTTCTCCATCGAACGCCGGTGCTCCGCGCCCGGCGGACGATTCCATGTTTTCGACCTGGTCTATTGAAGACCGAAGAACTCACGAGAACTGGGCGACCGGAGAAATCATGCACAGCGGATTTACCACAACATTTCCGCCGAACTCCGGATACCTCGATTACATCAGCACATGGACTCAGGGACCTCTTCCCACTTCGTCCATCAGCTATGCAGCAATCACTTCGAGAAGCTGGCACGCGGGAATCGTATTCGCTCTGCTTGTCGACGGATCCGTCCACACGATCAATGAGAACATCGACAGCAATGTCTGGCGATCCCTGGGAACCCGCAGTGGCGGAGAGATCGTTTCCGAGTTTTGACAGATCAACAGCCATAGAAGAGCAGAACAGAAGATCAACAATGCGCGACCCGGAACATATCATTCAGTCCGCCGTTTCTGGAAATCAACAGGCGACCAGAGAACTCTTTCATCTGGTGTATGACGACCTCCGTCGTGTTGCCGCGGCTCGTTTGGCTGGCGAAGCCCCGGGACAGACATTGACTGCCACTGCGCTGGTCCATGAAGCCTTCCTCAAACTGGCTCCGGAGTCGAAATGGAACGATTCGGCTCATCTGTACAGAACAGCAGCACGAGCCATTCGACAGATCCTGATCGACGCTGGCCGACGAAAGCGAACACTCAAACGCGGAGACAACCCTCAACGCGTCGAGGCTGCGGAAGTTGAAATCCTTTCTCGCAGACCTGTGCTCGATGCTTTGGAGCTTAATGACTCGCTGGAGGCTCTGGAGTCCGTCTGTCCGGAAGCGGCCGCTGTTTTCGACCTCCGTTTCTATGCAGGACTCACATGGGAGAACATCGCCGAAACACTCGGGATCAGCGTCGAAAAGGCGGATTCCCTTTGGAGTTACGCTCGAGCTCGGTTGGCCAAAGGCCTTACTCCCCCGAAGTAGTTTTTCCTGATCTCATATTTTTGTGATTTTATTGCGGAAGTCTCTCGTTGAATCTCGCTGCTGCCATTGACCTTCGATTGTCATATGAAAGAACAGCCCAATGACTGAATTCGAGATTTTTGACGCGGCACGGAAAATCAAAACTCCGGCGAAACGTGCCATTTTCCTTGATCATCTTTGTGCTGGAAAACCTGACCTGCGAGACGCTGTCGACGAGCTGCTCCGGTTTCACGAACAGGGGCAGAGTCCCTTTGACGGAGCCGCCACCGAGCAGATGGGGGCTGCACTGGGACATAGCCTGAGCGAATCCATCCAGCCGGCGGACGCAATTCTTGCGCGACTCAGGCCATCAACGGAACCGGGACAACTCGCGTTCCTCGACCATTACGCCATTCAGTGTCCGCTGGGACATGGTGGTTTCGGAACGGTCTTCAGGGCCGTTGACCAAACTCTGCAGCGGACCGTTGCACTGAAGATCATGTCGCCGGAATTAGCCTTAACCTCGCCGGCACGAAAGCGATTTCTGCGGGAAGCTCGTTCCGCGGCCGCCATTCGCAACGAACATGTCGTCAGTATTCACAGTGTCGGTGATGCACCACTTCCTTACATCGTGATGGAGTATGTGCCGGGGCAAACTCTGCAGGATCGATTGAACGAGAATGGCCCGCTGGAGGTCGAAGAGATTCTGCAGATCGGTTATCAGCTGGCATCTGGACTTGCTGCAGCCCATGCGATCGGGATCGTTCACAGAGATCTGAAGCCTTCGAATATTCTGCTGGAGACTGGGGATCAGATTCGAACCCGGATCACAGACTTCGGACTGGCACGAGCTGTCGATGATGCCAGTGTCACCCGCAGCGGAATGATCGCCGGGACTCCGCTTTACATGGCTCCGGAACAGGCCGCTGGAAAATTTGTGGACCAGCGGGCCGACCTGTTCAGCCTCGGAAGCGTCCTTTATGTAATGCTCAGCGGACGCCCTCCATTTCGTGCGCCCTCCACGCTTGCGGTGATGAAACGAGTAGCCGAAGATCAGCCACGGCCCATTCGCGAGATCATTCCGGATGCCCCCGAATGGTTTTGCCGTTTGATTGATCGTCTGCATCAAAAGTCTCCCGACGCCCGCATCCAGACAGCAGCAGAAGTCGCCACGATTCTGAAGGACAGTCTTCAGGCGTTGAAAGACGGTCGTCAGATGCCTGCTCTGCCTGCGACTCAAATCTCAAAGTTGCCACCTGCGAAACCGGAGACCGTGAGCGAATCTGCTCCGCATCAGAACCACTCAGGCCATTCTTCCAAAGAGATGATGATTCCGGGACTTGTCATCGCAGTCATGGCTATTACTGCGGCAGCTTTGTGGTTCAGTAAATCGTCTGATTCCATGAGTTCCACTCTCGAAAAGTCCAATAATCATCGAGTGACTCCCGGGGCAATCAGCCACAATGGAGCGGATTCTTCTTCGCTGCGGAATGCTGTTCCTGAGCCTGCGACGGGTAAGGCTTCTCCGGCAGCGAATCCTGCCAACGCTACTGCCGAAACGGGGGAAAGTACCAAATCACCTCGGGCTGGCTGGCATGGCTGGCCGACCGATGCTCCGAACGCGGCCATCGCTCCCTTCCCTGCGGCGGCGGCTTCAAAATATCAGGAAGCCTGGGCGCGATATCTGAACATACCGGTTGAATGGACGAACTCTGTCGGCATGACTTTCGTCCTCATTCCTCCCGGTGAATACGATTCAGGGACGACTGAAGAGGAGTTGTCTGAATTGCGTAAAAGGTTCGCTGGCAATACGGAATTGCAGAAAGATCTTGAGTTCGAACTTCCACGTCGCCGTATCGTGATCACTCAGCCGTTTTATTTGTCGATGTACGAGGTAACACAGCAGCAGTACCGAATTGTCACCGGGCGCCAACCGTCCTTCTTTGTAAGAGATCAGGGCTGGGCAGAAAAAGTTGTGGGGGCAGAGCTGGCGGACTTTCCCGTTGATGCGGTGACATGGAATGACGCCGATAGATTTTGTCGGCAACTGAGCCTGCGAGAAAGGCATTTTGCAACGACCGACAACAACCGAAACGCAACAACAGAAGCGACTGCGACTTTCTCATACCGATTGCCAACTGAGGCTGAATGGGAGTTTGCGGCCCGTGCGGGAGCAACGACACTGTATATATCAGGCGATCAATCCGACGGTATGCTAACCTTCGCGAGTTGCATGCCAGGTTCGAAATACCTGCCATCGCCAGTAGGCAGTACAGCCCCCAATCCATTTGGGTGTTACGACATCATCGGCAATACGGCAGAATGGGTCGACAATCAGATCAGTGATCTTGCCGGGGATGCGCCTTTGATTGATCCGCGGAACCGAGATAAGGACGCACAGAGACACGTAGGTCGAGGTGGCTCGTGGTCAGTTTCGGAAGTTTGTTGCAGGTATGGTTTGCGAATACTGTCCACTCGAGGATCCGATAAGCATCCTGATTGGGGATTTCGTGTCGCGATTCCCATCGAGTCTACCGGGGCATTATTGAAGGGGTCTATCGAGTCAGCCAGTTTGCCAGGGATTAGTGATCGGCGAGCGGCTGAGTGGGTTTTGTCTGTGGGCGGGCGTGCCACGCTGAAGCTGGAGGATGGCTCCTTGCAGGATTTTAATACTGGGCCGCTGCCAGACAGCGATTTGCGAATCAAGAGTGTTTTCCTGCGTGATCATCCCAACTTCACGAATGCCGGGATGCAGAATCTCCGATTTTGTGATGAGCTCCGGTATGTTGATTTTTCTCATTTCGGCCAGCTTAACGACGAGGGCTTCGCGGCTCTGGAAGCGTGCGCCGTTGAGGTTCTGACGCTGAATAACTGCCCGGGACTTTCCGCAGGAGCATGCCGAACGATCGCTCAATGGGATTCGCTAAAGGCGTTTCATCTGCAGGACTCGCTGAACAGCGATGACTTGCTGAAGGAATTCCCCAAGGCCAGCAGACTCGAGCAGTTGACTGTCCACGGGCCGGGATTCTCTGACGTCGAAGTGGAAGCACTTGGGAAAGCCTTCACGGAAGTCCAACAGCTTTACATTGTTAACGCTCCCGATGTCAGCGGCTTATGTGTCCGACAATTTCCCAAACTGCAGAGCGTGTATCTCCGCGCTAACCAGCTAACACCAGAGGTGGTCGCCGAACTGAATCACATCGCCTCCTTTGCACGACTTCAGCTCATGATTGATGGGGCTGACCAATGGAAGCAGCAGCTTGGAGGCTTGGAACGGATTTCGAGTCTGATCATTTGTCACGCCGGGGGTGGCGCAACGCCTTCTGACCTGGTTCCGGATTACTCATCCGTCCAATGGCCACCCACAATGAGTGCACTGTACTTCCTCGGGAGTGCAGTCTCGCCATCGGATGCCGCGCTGGCAGATCATTTTTCGAAGCTGAAACTAAGTCTTCTGGCGCTGAATTGCCGGCAGCTTCCAGACAGGCCACCTCGCTACACACAAGCTGGCCTGGGGGCCTTTCGAGCAGCGTCGCCGCAGACCAATGTGATAGATCACGATAGCCCCGTCGGCAACTGATTGTGTTGATGAATTGCCCTCCGGACTGTTTCCGCAACATGGAGCCGCTCTTATGACTTTCCGCGAGAAGACTGCAGGCCCCTCGTCAACGCGACGGGCGTTTACGCTCATCGAGCTTCTTGTATCAATCGCAATCATTGCCTTGTTGATTGCGTTGTTGTTGCCAGCAGTCCAGGCAGCTCGCGAGGCGGCGAGGAGAACCCAATGCCGCAACAATCTCAAACAGATTGGGCTGGCATTGCACGGATATCACGATTCTTTTCAGCAGTTTCCTCCCACAAGCTGTTTTGCACCGCGCAATCTGATCATGGGAACTCTTGGCACTTTTGTTCGCATCCTGCCTTATCTCGATCAGCAGCCGCTGTATTCAAAGTTCGATTTCAACATAGCGCCCCATCTCAATCAGCCATGGCTTGGCGTTGCGGTTCCCACGTATGTTTGTCCGAGCGACCCCAACGCTGTCAGGATTTCAAATATCACAGTTGCTGGTCAGGTGGACCTGTTTCCTCCGTGTTACTCGTTTAACCGGGGAGAATGGTTCGTATGGGATCCGAATACAGCAACGGCTGGAAACGGAGTTTTCATTCCGAACGGTCGAATCGGTTTTCGTTCGATAACTGACGGATCTTCGCAAACACTGGCTGTGGCCGAGGTCAAGGCGAGGCCGGGTATGAGATATGGTCAGGGGACGCCTGGAACTCCAAACGTGCCGCGGCCTACGACCGACGCTGAAGTCCTCCTTTATACGTCATCCGGATTGCCCGGCCATCACCACTGGGGCACTGCAACCGTTGATGAGACTGGTTTCACAACCTGCTTCACTCCAAACAGCCCAATCACCGACTTCATGAGTGCTCGCGAGAATCAGCCTTATGTCGCTCCAGGCCTTTTTGCAACACACGTCACTTACGCCGCCGTGTCAGCAAGAAGCCATCACAAGGGCCTGGTGCAGGCATTACTGGTAGATGGTTCCGTCAGAAATTTCAGTGACAACATCGATGGCGGAGTCTGGAGATCCCTTGGGTCTCGTGATGGTGGGGAAGTCGTTTCGGAGTTTTGAGCTAAACGATTTATTGAACGTTCGATGCCTGAGGTATTCGAAACAGGAAGGCAGATCATGTTGTCGCGAAACCGTCGCCACGTTGGAAGATCCCTGCGTTCGGGATTCACATTAATCGAATTATTGGTCGTCATTGCCATCATCGCCGTGCTCATTGCGTTGCTGGTTCCGGCCGTGCAGCAGGCCAGGGAGGCGGCGCGGCGAATGCAGTGCGTCAATAATCTGAAGCAAATTGGATTGGCCATGCACAACTTTCATGATGTGCGGTTACGACTTCCTAATGGTCGCCTTCTGAATCGAGGAAGTCAGTCATCATGGGCGCAGTCGATCTGGACCAGCATTTTACCCTACATCGATCAAAAGAACTTATTCGATAAGATCGATGTCACGAAGCCCATGATTCCCGACAACGCGACGGCTCTGGCAACACCGGTTCCCATGTTCAACTGCCCTTCTGACCCAACCGAACTCGTAAGAACAGATCGCTTCCTCGCAGGCGGTATCCCGTTCAATCATCCGGCTGGAGCCCTCAGTTATCGTGGCTCAGGAGGAAGTAATTGGAATTCAGGGAATTACCGGCATGTCGAAACGACGGGACGTTTTGCAGGTGGCCGGCGGGCAGACTGTTGCAATAACGGGATGTTTACCGGTGGATACTTTGATCTGCCCGATCCGAATGATCGGAACGAAGTGTTCACTCGCTTCGCAGATGTTACGGACGGCCTTTCGAACACTGTCATGACTGGTGAGTCGATCAACGAGTGGTCGAATTTCGGTTGGTGGTATTGGAACAACGTCACACTGGGGATCTCTGCATTTCCCATGAATATCTGCAGAGAACTCAAATCCGGATGTGTCGGCTCCAGCCTCAATCATGGATACAACAGTTGGCACAACAGCGGTGCAAACTTTGGCTTTGGCGATGGCAGCGTGAAGTTTCTCAGCCAGAACATTGACATGAAAGTGTACTACGCTATCGCAACGATCGACGGCGGCGAAATAGTGTCCGAATTCTGAGACATTCTCCGCCGCCGGTAGTGGAGTTAAGCGACGATAACTCCCTCATGCATTGGCGTGGTTTATCGCAACGTAGCTCTTTGTCTGAACAGCGTTGGAAGGGACAGGCGTGATACTGATCGTGGTGCAGGCAATGCCCCGAAGTTTTCACCGGCAGAAATCAGGTGTTGCCCACTGCATGGTCCTCTGCGTTTGAGAGCACACAATCATCCTTCTGTGTTTCAGCAACCCCTGTCGCAATAAACCTGCGAATCAGTGGCTTCGGCTTGACACGTGCCCCGGGAAGAATGTGGCTTACCCATTATAACAGGCTGTCAAAGAATACCGGAATATTTCAAGCCCAATGAGCCTCGGCGGACAGCACAGTCCCGTTCCAAACGTCCCGCTGATGCCAATGTTGGCAACAACGTGAAGTCGTCGATCACAAGAATGAAGCCCTTTATGCCGGACTTTGTCCTGTGTGGTTCGCATCCATCTATTAATGCTGCAATAAATTGATGTCGAAGATCGCGTCTACTCCGGCAGGAGTGAGCGCTGGGGTGGAGCTGGCTTTTTCTTTTTTGCAGAAAGTGGCTTCCCTTCGGCTGTCGACGGAGCACTGACTTTGGGTTCCGGGGCGCCATCGAGTTTGTCGCCGATGGCGATGTTCGCCAGTCGCTGTGTTCCCATCGCGACGTACTCTTTGGATAGCTCACATGCCAGAAACCGACGATTCAGTTTCTTGGCGACGGCGATCGTTGTTGCACTGCCGGAGAATGGATCCAGCACCACTTCGCCTTCGTTGGAGCAGACGCGAATGATGCGTCCCAGAAGTTGTTCGGGCATTTGACAACCGTGGAACCCGGCGCGTTCTTTGAACGTGCCGGCTACGCGAGGAAAATACCAGGTGTCTTCATCGGCGTTGAATCCTTCCGGGCAATCCTGAGGACGAAGGATCCATGTGTCGTCGGGAAGGCGGCCCTTGCTCTCGGCTCGCTTATCGTTGTAAACCAACTGCCGCGCGGAGGGAACTCGGATGTCGTCGCCGTTGAAGGTGAAACAATCCGGGTGGCGAACAAAGTGAAAGATGTGAGCGTGCGATCGGGTGAACTTCATTTTGCAGTTCACTCCGAATGTGTAATACCACACGACCCAGCTGCGGCAGACGAAGCCCAGCTTTTGAGCTTCGATCTTTAGCTCTGCTGCATACTCATCGCCAATCGCCAGCCAGAACGCTCCGACTGGACTGAGTACTCGATGAATCTGAGCCATCCACGTCTTTGACCATTCGATGTACTTCTCGCTGTCCAGGCGATCGTCATACTCGTCGTATTCGTAACCGATGTTGAACGGCGGATCCGCGAAAGCCAGATGTACGCAGCCATCCGGGATCTGAGACAGCGTCTGAACTCAGACGCCCTGATGGATTTTTCCCAGCCACACTTCCGGAATCGGGACTGTTGCTTCGGGAGTGGGAACGGATTTTTTCCGCGGGGAAGCCATGAAACAAGCATTCTATTTACAGATAAGATCGGAGAAACAGTCTCGTATTCGCGAGAAGCAGCGTTCGTGCAGCCCTGTCTCCGGGTGGTCAACTGCCCTGGATGGCATATCATGCAGCGAGAGCAGAGATTTGCGATCCATCCGTCCAGGGTTTGCATGATATCTCGCTTTTGCCTCAATCCAAGTCAGTGTCGTCGGAGTTGATTTTCATGGGTTACCGCAACCTTCAGGAATGTGTTCGTGATCTGGAGCGTCACGGACAACTCATTCGCCTGAAGTGCGAAGTCAGCGCGAATCTGGAGGCGGCTGAGATTCATCGACGTGTCTGTGAACGTGGTGGTCCGGCGATTCTATTTGAGAATGTCGCAGGCTGTCGTTTTCCGATGGTCAGCAATCTGTTTGGGACCATTGAGCGCGCGAGATTCATCTTCCGCGATGCCATGAAAGGCGTCGAGACACTTGTTCAACTCAAAAAAGATCCCGCGTGGTTGCTGAAACATCCTGGGCATATTCCTGCCGCCCTGCGAACTCTGATCTCGATGCGCTGTGCAACTCGCAGTACGGGTCCGGTCATGGAATGCCGGACGACATTGCAGGAGCTGCCCCAGTTAAAGTGCTGGCCAAAAGATGGTGGAGCCTTCGTAACTTTGCCGGAAGTGTATACCGAGCATCCGGATCGTCCTGGCTACATCCATTCCAATCTGGGGATGTATCGCGTTCAGATCAGTGGCAACGAATATCAGCCCAACAAAGAAGTTGGACTGCATTACCAGATTCATCGCAGCATCGGGTTTCATCATGCGGCGGCGATTGCCAAAGGGAAGCCTCTGCGAGTCAACATCTTTGTTGGCGGCCCGCCATCAATGGCTGTCGCTGCCGTGATGCCGTTGCCCGATGGAATCCCTGAAGTCGCCTTCGCGGGCGCGCTATCACGTCATGCTGTGCGAATGGTTCGTCAGGGTGCCAACCCAATGATCTGCGCGGAAGCCGATTTTTGTATCAGTGGCACGATCGATCCGGACCGACGATTGCCCGAGGGACCTTTTGGCGACCATCTCGGTTATTACAGCCTGACTCATGACTTCCCCGTCGTGAATGTGGATGCCGTTTATCATCGTCGGGATGCAATCTGGCCATTTACGGTGGTTGGTCGTCCGCCACAGGAAGACACGATCTTTGGGGCATTGATTCATGATCTGACTGGCCCAGCAATTCCCGCAGTGCTTCCCGGAGTTCATGCGGTGCATGCCGTCGATGCTGCCGGAGTACACCCGTTGCTGTTAGCGATCGGCAGCGAACGATACGTGCCGTATGCTTCAGAGCGACAGCCCCAGGAATTGTTGACGAATGCGAATGCCATCCTTGGGCAGGGACAATTGTCGCTCGCCAAGTATCTGTTGATCGTGGCGAAGGAAGATAATCCGAAACTGGACATTCATGACATCGGAGATTTCCTGCAGCATCTTCTGCAGCGAGTCGACTGGACTCGTGACCTGCATTTTCAGACTCGCACAACCATCGATACTTTGGACTATACCGGCAGCGGATTCAATGCGGGTTCAAAACTTGTCATCGCAGCTGCGGGCAATGCGAAACGGACGCTGGCCACAAACGTTTCTTCCGACCTGAAGTTGCCGGATGGGTTTTCCAAGCCTCATATTTGCCTGCCCGGGATCATGGCGATTCAGGGACCAAAACATGTTGGTAAGCCTTACGAAGATGACGGACACGTTGAACGGTTCTGCCGGGAACTTTCTGAAGCTAACGTTTCCACTCTTGATGGCTGGCCCCTGATTGTGATTGTCGACGACAGTGAGTTCTGCGCGAAGACGCTGAATAACTTCCTGTGGATGACGTTTACTCGCAGCAATCCAGCATCAGATATCTACGGCGTTCACTCGTTTACGGAAGCAAAGCACTGGGGCTGCCGCAGTTCGCTGGTGATCGACGCTCGAGTGAAACCGCACATGGCCCCGCCGCTGGAGACGGATCCGGAGATTACTCGGCGAGTCGATCAGTTGGGGGCACCGGGCGGGCCGTTGCATGGTTTGATCTAGAGTCGGAAGAACCGCGAGCAATCCCAGCCTTGAAAGGCCGTGTGACCATCCGGTGCGAACCGGTGGCGAACGCAATGGCGTTGCTCGCGGAGCGAGATCTGATGGTCGTCGGATTCCTCTGACCCGCACGACCATCACAGACCGGTTGCATGGAACATTCACCAAAGTCATCCTGAAGCATCCAGCATGTTGTTGCGTTTTGGCAACAAGTCCCCCGGGTTCGACTGATCGGCACATCCCCCCGTTTCATGGTGTACGTTTCTATTGAGGTTGACTGCGCTGATACTGCGTCCAGATTTCTCCATAGTGCCCTGCAGCGACCTCACTGGGGTAATCCGGGATGTCGTTACGAGATTTCATCCGTCAGACCAAAATGCTGATCGAGCATGGTCTGTACGTGACGCGAGGTACAGCGAATGGGGGCGTCTATGAACGCCCTCTGGAAGCTGCGCGGCTCGAGGAACGCATTCTGTTCAGCGCGTCAGCAATGGCTCCTGTTGCAGCGGAGCTCGCAGACGCCGGAGATGCATTAACCTCGGCTATGATTTCGATGGGAGACGATTCCGTACCCTCGTCGGACAGCGGAGCACTTTCTGATCAGCAGTTTTTGGATCTGATTGCCGACGAGATCCTGCCACAGTCGATGTCGCAGCCCTTGTTGGATTCCAATGCTCATCGCGATGACGATGGACTGACTGAAGATCCAGCGACGAGCGACGAAACGCTTCAGGACTCTCCCAAAGTCGAACTGGTCTTCGTGGATACAGGGATCGCGGACTACGAAGCCCTCGTCAACGATATTCGAGCCAACTCGCGATCAACTCGAGCCGTTCAGGTCGTGCTGCTGGATGCCACTCAGGATGGTCTAAAGCAGATCAATCTTTACATGTCCGGGATGACACAGACGGTCGACACCGTCCACTTCATAACGCACGGTACTGATCGAGCACTCAAGCTGGGTTCGACGTGGATCGATACGGGCAGTCTGGCCTCGCACCAGAGTGATTTCGAACAGTGGCAAAATGTACTGTCACCAGAAGCGGATTTGGTGTTCTATGGCTGCGATCTGGCTGGAGGAGAATCTGGCCGCAGTATTCTGGAGAACATCGCTCTTTGGACAGATGCGGATATTGCGGCCAGTGATGATTCAACCGGGCTGCAGTCTATCGGTGGAGACTGGGATCTTGAGTATGCGATCGGAGATATTGATTCTGAAATCATCGTCAGCGGCGAGCTGCAGCGTCAGTGGCAGGGCCTGCTGGCCACATTCACCGTAACGAATACGAATGACAGCGGAGCTGGATCACTGCGTCAGGCGATCATTGATGCAAACAATCTGGCGGGGACTGATACCATCAGCTTCAGTATCGGTTCCGGAGTCCAGACGATCTCATTGTCGACGATTCTTCCCGACATTACAGACACCGTGATCATCGACGGGACGACGCAGACCGGCTACTCGGGCACGCCACTGATTGTGATCACTGGCAACAATGCGATTCAGGATGGTCTAAGACTCTACGCTGGTTCTGACAACAGCACGATTCGCGGCCTCGTGTTGCAGGGGTTCACAGAAGATGCCATCGACGTAACGACCTCCGGCAACACCATCAGAGGAAACTACATCGGAACAAACGCTGCAGGTACCGCCGCAGCGGGGAACAACAACGGCCTGAATATCTGGAGCGGTGACAACAATATTGTTGGGGGGACCAACGCGGCGGACCGGAATGTTATCTCCGGCAACTCCAATGTTGGCATGATTATCAGCGGCGGTGCTGACAACACTCAAATCTACGGCAACTACGTCGGTCTAAACGCCGCTGGCACGACCGCACTGGGAAACACATATCACGGCATCGTCATTGACAACAGCAACGGTACGATTCTGGGGGGCACGACGGCCGGGCATCGGAATGTGATCTCCGGAAACGGCAACCTTGGTGTCGCCATGCTGAACGCCGACAACAGCGTGATCTACGGCAACTACATCGGCACCAATGCCGCCGGTACAGCCGATGTCAACGGGACCACATGGAATTCGAGCCAGACTGGCATCTACATCGACAGTGGCTCAAGTGGGAATCAGATCGGAAGCACGAGCGCGGGTGCTCGCAATATCATCTCTGGCAATAACCATTATGGCGTCGAGATTCTGAGCACGACGTCCAACAACAATACAGTCTCCGGAAACTATATTGGCACCGATGTTACCGGGCTGAATGCTGTTGGGAATACTGGTGGCGGGGTTTCCTTTTGGGGAGCTGGGACAGGGAACGTTTACAGCAATAACGTGATCTCCGGCAACTTGTATGTGGGCGTGCTTGTGGCCAACGCCAGCAGTGGAGCTACGATTCAGGGGAATCTGATTGGACTGGGGGCCGATGGCTCAACGGTCGTTGGCAATGCAGACGCGGGGATCTATGTCTTTGGAGCCTCCACAGGAACGTTGATTGGTACTGATGCGGATGGCAACAGCGATGCGGGCGAAGGCAATACAATCTCGGGAAACTCTTACGGGATTATTGTCAGCGACGCCGGAACGACGGGCACACTTATTCAGGGCAACCGAATCGGGACCGACTCTTCCGGAACTCTGGACCGTGGAAACGCGAACGATGGCGTGTTGGTTCAGAATGGAGCGAGCAACACCAACATCGGAGGCACGGCCACAGGCGCGGGGAATCTGATCAGCGGCAACAATGAGGGCATTGAACTCACGGGCTCGGCCACAACGCTCAACACCATTCAGGGAAATCTGATTGGCCTGAATGCTGCCGGGACGGGAGTGATTGGAAATGACTTTGACGGGATTCATGTCTCGCTCGGAGCCCATCACAATACCATCGGGGGCACGGCAGCAGGCGCGGGAAACGTGGTCGCCGGAAATGGGGCGTCGGGAATTCAGATTGAGGGAAGTGGGTCCGACGACAACACGATTCAGGGCAACTACATCGGGACCGATATCACCGGATTAGTTGGTCTGGGCAACGGTAACTCAGGGGTAAAACTTGGTAATTCGGCTGTAAACAATCTGGTGGGCGGGATCGATGCGGGAGCGGGTAATGTCATCGCCGGTAATGGTCAGAACGGGATTGAGATTAACTCTTCGTCCACAAACACGATTCAAGGTAATCTGATCGGAATCGGAGCCGACGGCGTTACCGTCGTGGGGAATTCGCTTCACGGGATCGACATCAATACCGGCAGCAGCAGTAACCTGATTGGCGGAGCTGATCCTGATGCCGGAAACACGATTGCCAACAATGGGCTCGACGGTGTTTCGGTCGACAACAGCGGCGGTTCCAGCAATTCGATCCTTGGCAATTCAATCACACAGAATGGTACTCGCGACATCGATCTGGCTGACAATGGCGTCACCTTAAACGACGTTGGCGACGGTGATAGCGGGGCCAACGCACTGCAGAACTTCCCTGTGTTGACCGCGGTCTATTCTGCAGGCGGGAATACTCGATTTCGCGGAACTCTGAACAGCACATCGGCCACCACATTTCGAATTGAGTTCTTTGAAAGCCAGTTTTCAGATTCGACGGGATACGGTGGTGGAGAACGATTCCTTGGAGCAATTTCTGTCACAACAGACAGCAGTGGAGAGGCAACATTTGATCAATTGTTGACCGGCGTTACCGTGAGTTCGGGCTACGCTGTTTCTGCAACAGCGACTGTCGATCTGGGTGGCACGTTTGGCAATACGTCGGAATTTAGCCTGTCATTTGCCGCAATGGGAACGCCGCTTCTGATTTCTGCTCCGGTGCAAGGAGCGGAGACTCGGGTCAACACCACGACAACGAACGACCAGGATGTCTTTCATAATTTTGGAGTCGCGTCGGCAGTCGCCATGGATGAAGACGGCGACACGATCGTTGTCTGGACCAGTAATCTTCAGGATGGCAGCGGCACAGGAGTTTACGGTCAGCGTTATGATCGCGATGGCGTTGCAGCAGGAACTGAGTTCCGGATCAACACAACAACGTCCAATAATCAAACGAACGCGGTAGTCGCTGTCGACGCGACTGGTGGATTCATTGTCGTCTGGGAAAGCTCATCTCAGGACGGCTCCGGTTCCGGCATTTATACTCGCCGATACGATTCTGATGGCAATGCCGTTACAGGGGAAGTGCGGGCGAATGTCACGACAGCAGGCAGTCAGCGTGCCCCGTCCGTGGCGATGAGTGAAGACGGCAAGTACGTCGTGTCATGGTTGAGCAGCGATGGCAGCGGAGATGGTGTCTGGGCTCGAGTTTACGATTCTGCGGGCTCGGCGGTGACAGGAGAGTTTCGCGTCAACAGTGTGACGACGCTGGCTCAACAACATGCCACAACAGCCATGGATGCCGACGGTGATTTTGTCGTCGTCTGGGCCGATAGTAATTTTGGCCATGTTATGGGGCAACGTTACAACAGTTCCGGAGTGGCTCAGGGATCGAATTTTCAAATCAGTGGAGCTGGCAGCGTTGGTGTGAGCTGGCCAACGGTCGCGATGTCAGACACCGGAGAGTTTGTTGTTGCATGGCGAAGTAACGAGCAGTCAGGCTCAAATACTCAGATGTTCTTTCGCCGTTTTGATGCCTCCGCCAATCCGTTGGGAGGGCAGGTTCTGATCGGCACCGATGACTCGATCTTTAATGATGATACATATCCGGTCGTCGCGATGGACGATGTTGGCAACTTTGTCATCGCCTGGGATGAGAGTAACCGTGACGGGAGTAATCAGGGCGTCTTTGCTCGTCGCTTTGACAGCAATGGAGCGATGATCGGCAGCGAGTTTCGAGTCAACACGACGGTCTCCGGTTCGCAGTACTTTCCCAACGTCGCCATGGATGACGAGGGCGACTTTACAGTGATCTTTGTCGGCGACCAAACCGGCGACAAAGACATTTACATGCAGAGATATCTCGGAACTGCGGCGACCTCCGAGTCGGGCGACCAGGTCTCGTTCCATGTTGTGCTGGATGTTGCTCCAAGCGCCAACGTGTCGATGTCAGCAACTGTCAGTGATGCTAACGAAAGCAGTCTGTTCACCTCCGGGCTGACGTTTACAGCGGGCAACTGGAATACGATGCAATTGGTCACGATTCAGGGAGCTGACGATGCCCTGTTTGACGGTGATGTCGCTTACTCGTATGACATCAATGCGTTAAGCAGCAGCGACGTTCTTTATTCGGGGGTATCGCCGGACAGCCTGTCGATCATCAATTTTGATGATGAAACGCAGATTCTCTACGTCGACACGACAAGTGACTCGACAACCGGTAGTGATACCAGCAGCGTCGCTGCCCTGATTGCCAATAAGGGAGCAGACGGAAGAATCAGTCTGAGAGAAGCCATTCTGGCGGCCAATAATACCCCTGGCACGAACTACATCTTCTTTAATATCACGGACCCGCTGGTTGGCGGCGCACACACGATCGTACTCGCCTCCGCTCTTCCCACAATCACCGGAGCCGTCGTATTGAACGGTACGGCCGATGATGATTTTGCGGGAACTCCAGTCATTGTGCTTGATGGAAACAATCTCACCGCTAACGGACTGACTCTGAGCAGCACGGCCGATGGCAGCACGATTCAGGGCCTGGTGATTCGTGACTTTGATGGAAACGGGATTGAGATTCAGGCGGGCTCCGATGGTAACACGATTGTCGGCAACTACATTGGCAGCTTCGACGCCGACGGGAGTGACGCTGGCACGACTGAGAGCAATACGGGGATTGGCATCAGGATTCTCGGGGCTAACAACATTGTTGGGGGGACATCCACGGAACTCGGCAATCTTATTGCCGGCAATGACGGCGATGAGATCGTCATCAGCGGCGCCGCGGCAAGCGGAAACGTGGTGCTCGGCAACCTGATCGGCACTGCGAGCGATGGAACGACAATGATCTCCAGTGCTGGTACCGGCATCTTTATTGAAAACGGCGCAGCGAACAACATCATCGGCGGGACGGCGACTGGTGCTGGCAATGTGATTGGAGGCAATGACTGGGCTGGTATTGAACTGAAGGGGACCGGAACGAACGGAAACGTCATTCAGGGAAACTGGATCGGGACTGATTCGAGCGAATCGGTCGACCTCGGCAACAACGAACAGGGCGTTCGCACATTTCAGGGCGCGAGCAACAACACAATCGGAGGAACGGCAGCTGGTGCAGGCAATGTGATCGCGTTCAACGCCAAAGGAGTATCGATCTACAGCGCGAGTGATTCGGGTAACTCGATTCTTGGCAATCTGATCTATTCCAACAGCAACATCGGGATCGACCTTGAAGACGACGGTGTCACGGCCAACGATGGCGATGACTCAGATACCGGTGCAAACGGTTTGCAGAACTTCCCGGTTCTGACGAGTGCTGTGATCGTGGGCGGTGACACAGTGATCACAGGAACGATTAACAGCGCGCCCGGAACGACATTCCTGATCGAATTCTATACATCGGTGGACGGAGATGCATCGGGGCATGGTGAGGCGGAAACATACCTCGATGCGATCACAGTCACGACCGATGGATCCGGCAACGCGGCCATCAGTTTGACTCTGGTCGGATGGGCTTTGACGGACGGAGAAATCGTCACCGCGACTGCCACGGCAGACCTCGGCGGAGGAGACTTCGGAAGCACTTCGGAGTTTTCTGCGAATGTCATCGTCGCGGGTAACGAAGATCCGATTCTGGCAGACGGAAATACGGTCTCCATGTCCGAAGGCGGAACTGCGGCCCCCTTCTTTGGTGTCGGCACACTCGCGGACTCGGATAGCCCGGACTTTGATGGCGGCACGCTGATCGCTTCAATTTCGAGTGGCCTGCAATCCGGGGATGTAGTCACTCTGGCGAATGTCGGAGGCGTCACGACTTCCGGGACTGACGTGCTTGTGAATGGAATCACGATCGGCACGATTTTCGGGGGAGCTTCCGGAGTTCCACTCAACATTACCTTCAATGCCAACGCGACGCTGGCTCGAGTTCAATCTGTTTATGAGGCTGTCGCACTCACTTCCAGTGTTGATATTCCGGTGCTGGGTCTGCGAACTCTCTCCGTGATTGTGACGGACGGAGATGGCGGGACCAGCAACATCGCCACAGGCATCATCGATTTCGATACCGCGATTAATGATGCCCCGGTTGTCACGCCTTCAGCACCGCTGATTGTTCCAGAAGACACGTCCGGAATCATCAGCCTTTCCGTGACAGATCCGGACGCAGGATCGGCTAACCTGCTGGTCACTCTGAATCTCAGCAATGCTTCGGGAACAATCTCGCTGGGATCGACGTCAGGATTATCCTTCAATGTTGGCGACGGCACGCTCGACACGTCCATGCAGTTCACAGGGACTCTGGCCGATCTGAATAACGCACTGGCTTCGATCACGTATTCGCCCACGACAGGATTCAATGGAGCGGAAACTCTGCAGTATACGATCGACGATCAGGGTAACTCAGGAAGTGGTGGAGCGCAGGCGGCGAACGGCAATGTCTCTATCACTGTCGATTCAGAAAACGATGCCCCGGTACTGCTTGGAGCAAATAATCTCACAGCGATCGATGAAGATGATATCTTCAACAATGGAACGCTGGTCTCAGCTTTGATCACCGGCCATGTGATTGATCCGGATCCCGGAGCGTTTCATGGGATCGCTGTGATCGCCGTAAATAACGCTGATGGCACCTGGCATTACACGATCGACAATGGCTCAAACTGGCTCAGCTTCGGAAGCGTCTCTGCGTCGACCGCTCGATTGCTCGAAGCTGATGCCTCAACAAAAGTTCGTTTCGTTCCAAACCCGAATTATAATGGCACTGTCAACAACGGAATCACCTTTGCTGCCTGGGATGGGACGAGTGGGGTTGCTGGCAGCACAGCGAATATCGCTCCGACCACGTTCGCTGATCAGTTCAACACAATCTCGTATTCGAATAACAACGGCACCGGCAACTGGACTGGTTCGTGGGTTGAAACAGACAATAATGGAGGCGGAGCGTCCAATGGACGGATTCGCATCAGCAGCGGTCGTCTTGAGATTAAGTCTGATCGCAATAATGACAACGTGTATCGCCAGGTGGATCTGAGTTCAGCGACTTCGGCCAGCCTGTCGTTCTCGTACGATAATCAGCTCGGTGGATCCGCTGATGTTATTCGCGTGCAAATCTCCAGCAATGGTGGTGCGTCATACACCGATCTGGCCCTGTTTTCTTCCGGGACAAATACAGGCTCAGGAGAACTGACTTTTGACATCACCAGCCATATCAGCAGTACCACTCGAATTCGATTGATCGTCACGAATGTCGACCAGACAAAAACGGTGACTTTCGATGACATCCAGATCACAGCAACATCATTGACCGGCGGCACCACAGCCTTCAGCACCGCAACAGCCAGCAGCTCGCTGGTTGTGAACTCAGTCAATGATGAACAGATCTTTGTCGCGGGCCCAGGGCAGAGCTTCCTGGAAGGCTCCACAGGCAACGTCGTAACCACAGACACACTGCTTACGACTGATGTTGATAATTCCAATAGCGAACTGATCTACACTCTGAGCATTCTGCCCAGCCAGGGCGTGCTGAAATTGAACGGCCTGACGCTCGGTTCCGGCGATAGCTTTACACAGGCTCAGGTCAATTCCGGCCAGTTGACTTACGACCACGCAGGAACGGAAGGGGCAACCGATAGTTTTTCCTTTTCCGTTGATGATGGTTTGGGAGCCGACACGGGAGTTCTTGTCAATTTTCAGATCAACGGAGTCAATGATAACAGTCCTGTCATCATCAGCAATGGGGCTGGATCGACGGCGGGGGTCAATGTTTCAGAGAACTCCACAGCCGTCACCACGGTCCATGCGATTGACGCCGACCTGCCCGCCGAGATGATCACTTACAGCATCGTGAGTGACGTGGATTCGCTCGATGCAGCAAGATTCACGATCAACAGTGTCACCGGCATTCTGACATTTGTGGCTGCCCCTGACTTTGAATCACCCACGGATTCGGATGCAGATAACATCTACGTTGTGAAGGTTCAGGCGACGGATGGAACAACAACCGATACACAGATAATTTCAGTCACCGTAACCGATGTCATTTCGTTGTTCGAGGTAACAACGGTTTCTGATATTGACGATAGCGGATTGGGCTCCAGTTATACTATCGAGCAGTTGCATGCGGCGGGCGGTGGTGCTGACGGTAAGATCTCATTGCGCGAAGCCATCATCGCGGCGAACTCAACCGCAGGACTTGATACGATTACATTCAGTATCTCCGGATCTGGGCCGCATACGATTTCTTTGGCCACTGCATTGCCGGAGATTACTCAGGCCATCGTTATTGATGGCTGGTCAGAGCCGGACTTTGCGGGTACACCGTTGATTCAACTCGACGGCACAGCCGCGGGAATGGGGGCTGACGGACTGTGGATCAGCAGTGGAGGCTCGACGGTTCGAGGCCTGATCATCAGCGGCTTCGATGATCGAGGGATCTCGTTGACCGGCGGCGGTGGCAATACCATCGTCGGCAACTGGATCGGAACGGAGACGGACGGGACGACCGCAAAGGGAAACGGCAGCGGCATCTTTATCTCGTCAACAGGCAACACGATTGGTGGCACGACAGCGGCAACACGCAACGTCATCTCCGGGAACACTGCAGGAAACATCGCGATCTCCGGAGCCTCTGCGGTCAGCAATGTGATCTCCGGAAATTACATCGGAACATCAGCGGATGGAATGTCGGCCATTGTGTCGGCCGGCAATGGAATCACGATCACAGGCGGTGCCACCGGCAACCTGATTGGTGGTGGCAGTGCCGCGGCCGGAAACGTGATCGCAGGCTTTGGCAATATCGGGATCGAAGTGACATTCGGTTCACACGCGAATGCGATTCAGGGCAACCTGTTGGGAGTGAACGCGACTGCTTCAGGAGTACTCGCCTCGGGTGCCGTTGGCATCACACTGAACGGAGTCAACAATACATTGATCGGGGGAACGGCCGCTGGTGAAGGGAACACATTAGGCGGCTTTGCCAACACGGCTATCTGGATTCTGGGCGGTAGTTCCAGCATCTCAGTTCAAGGGAACTTCTTTGGCACCGATGCGTCACAAACAGCGTCCTATGCTAACGGCGCGGCGATTGATATCTGGAATGCCACTTCATCAACGATCGGTGGAACATCGGCCGGGGCTGGCAACGTCATCGCGCATAGCACTGGCAGTGCGATCAAGGTTCTGTCACCGTCAACCGAAATTTCGATTCTCGGGAACTCCATCTCTCAGAATGCGGGCATTGGGATCGACCTGGCAGCAGATGGAGTCACTGTAAACGACGCGAACGACAGCGATACGGGAGCTAACCAACTCAGCAACTTCCCTGTCATCACCATGGCAGCTCGCGGTGGAGCCACCATTCGAGTTGAAGGAACACTGCAGGCAAAAGCCTCCACAGTCTATCGGATTGAAGTCTTTGCCAATGCCGTGGGTCTGGAACACGCCTCGGGCTACGGAGCTGGCCAGCGTTATCTTGGCTTTGTGAGCGTGACGACTGATGCTGCCGGAAATGCAACATTCAGTACGGACATGACAGCAGCTGTTGCGGTTGGTGAATATGTGTCAGCAACGGCCACGGATGCGTCCGGTAATACATCGGAGTTCAGTGCCAATCGAATCATCGTAGCGCCGATCCCGGTCATTGATCTGGATGCTGATGACAGCAGCGGCGAAACCGGTGCAGACTTCGTCGCCAGTTATGTGGAAGACGGAAGTCCGGTGAATGTGGCGGATGCTGATGCGATCGCTTTTGACACCGACACCTCCAGCCTCAACAAGATGACAGTGACCATCACGAATCTGATTGATGGTTCCAACGAAATCCTGACAGCTGACACCAGTGGCACATCATTAAACGCCAGTTACGTCGGTGGCGTGCTGACGATCACAGGAACAGCCAATGAGAGCGACTATCAGCAGGTTCTGCGAACAATCACCTATCACAACACTTCGCAGAATGCGGACAATACCACTCGCGTTCTGACTATCACGGTGGAAGACAGTGTCTTCGCCAGCAATACGGCAACGTCACGCATCCAGATTTTGACGTCGAACGATGCTCCAACGATTCACAATAACTCGTTGACAATTACTGAAGGCGGTACGGTGATTCTTACGGCCGCTGACCTGTTATCAACGGACGCGGAGCAGTCAGCCGCACAACTCACCTACACGATCAGTGGCGTCTTCGGCGGACAATTTGAATTCGTGGCCAACGCGGGCGTGGCCATCACCAGCTTTACTCAGGCCGATATCGACAACGGAGCTGTCCAGTTCGTTCATGACGGAAATGAAGCGGCTCCGACGTATGAAGTGACTGTCAGTGATGGATCGCTGAGCAATGGACCGCAGTCCGTCTCAGTGACGTTTAGCGGCGTTAACGACTCTCCCGTGATGAACTCCGCGACGTTCTCCGTTGTCGAGAATACGACTCTGGGAACGACCGTTGGTTTCGCGACGTCGACAGATTCGGACTTCGGTGATACGCAAAGTTATTCGATTGTATCCGGCAATACTAACGGAGCTTTCGGGATCAATGCGGGCTCCGGCGAAATCGTTGTGCTGAATCCTGCGGCTCTGGACTACGAAACACTGACGTCGTTCAGTTTGACGATTGAAGTGACAGATGCAACTGGTGCTTCCAGCATCGCCGTGATCACGATCAATGTGACGAACATCAGTGACAACTCGATATCGGCGATCTCAGATACGGATGCATCGAACGAGATCATCGCTGAAAACTCCAGCAACGGAACGGCTGTTGGTGTGACTGCCGTCGCGACGGATGCTGATGCGGCCGATGCCATCAGTTACTCTCTGACAAATGACGCTGGCGGACGATTTGCGATCGACAGCGTTACGGGTATCGTCACGGTCGCCAACAGCGCAGCCCTGGATTATGAAACGGCAACATCGCACAATATTACCGTCCGTGCGACGTCAACAGATGGCAGTTTCTCGACGCGAGTCTTCACAATCCAGTTGACAGACGTCAACGAGAGCGGTGTCTCAGCCATCAGTGATATCAATGCCTCGGCGAACTCCGTTGCGGAGAACAGCAGCAATGGGACAGCGGTTGGCTATACAGCGTTCGCCGCGGATCCCGACAGCACTGACTTCGTTTCTTTTACACTTGACGACAACGCTGGCGGCCGATTTGCGATCGATTCTATTACAGGAATTGTCACCGTAGCCAACGGCCTGCTGCTGGATCGCGAAGCCACAGCCTCGCATACGATTATTGTGCGAGCAACAAGCACGGACGGCTCGATCGCCGTTCTTTCGGTCGATATCAGTCTGATCGACGTGAATGAATTCGCGATCAGCACGCCGGCCGACAATGACGCTGCGGCCAACGTCGTTGCGGAGTTGTCGCTACAGGGCACGCTGACAGGGATCACCGTTTCGGCCAGCGATGCCGATGCGACAACCAACACAATTACGTATACGCTGGATGATTCTGCGGGCGGACGATTCCAAATTGACTCCACCACTGGAGTTATCACAGTCGGTGCAACGGCCATCGACTATGAGCTGTCAACCAGTCACTCCGTGATCGCGCGAGCTACCAGCGGCGATGGCTCATCAGCGACATTTGTCATTCTGATCAACATTACCGACGTCAATGAGTCGGGAGCATCAGCAGTTGTCGATTCAAATGCGGCCGTAAATCAGGTTCTGGAAAACGCTGCGACCGGGACGCTGACGGGAATCTCGGCTCACGCCACCGATCCGGACGGAACAGATTCGATCAGCTACTCTTTGGATAATAATGCAGGCGGACGTTTCCAGATTGATTCAGTGACCGGTGTTGTAACGGTTGCGAATGGCACTTTGCTGGATCGCGAACTGGCCGCATCTTACTCGATCATCATTCGAGCAACCTCAACAGACAGCACGTTCTCGACTCAGACCTTCGTCGTGAATCTTGGCGACGTTGATGAGTTTGATGTCTCGCCGATCACTGATTCGAATCTCAGCGCGGATGGCGTCAATGAGAATTCCGCCAACGGGACCATCGTTGGCATTACAGCCAATGCCTTCGACAGTGATGTTTCCAGCAATACGATCACATGGTCGCTGGATAACAATGCGGGGGGGCGTTTCACCATCAACAGTGCATCAGGAATAGTCACCGTCGCCAACGGCACATTGCTGGATGCGGAAACGGCTACGTCGCATACGATTATTGTCCGAGCAACCTCGGCTGACTCGTCTTCTGCGACGCGAAGCTTCGTCATCGCCATTCACGACGTGAATGAATTCGGCATTTCGGCAGTGAGCGACTCCGACGCGACCCTCAATGCGGTCGACGAGAATGCAGTCCCCGGCACTTTGGTGGGTATTACAGCCTCGGCCACAGATGGTGATTCGGGCACGAACGGAATCACATACGTCCTGACAAATAACGCTGGCGGCCGCTTTGCCATCGACTCCGTCACGGGCATTGTGACAGTCGCTGACGGCACGCTGCTCAACAGAGAAAACCTGGCGTCTCACAGCATCACCGTGCGAGCCGTCTCGGCGGACGGAACGTTCAGTACTCAGACGTTTTCGATCACCGTCATCGACGTCAATGAATTCAATGTCAGCGGAATTGTCGATTCCAACGCCGCGGCGAACGTGTTGTATGAGAACTCCGCCAATGGCACGATCGTGGGAATCACAGCATCAGCATCCGATGCTGATGCAACGACCAATGTTGTACTGTACTCTCTTGATGATGACGCCAATGGTCGATTCCAGATCAATGCCAGCACCGGAGTTGTCACGGTCGCCGATGGCACGCTGCTCGACTTCGAAGCCTCGGCAAGTCACACAGTCATTGTTCGAGCGACTTCCGCAGATTCCTCGTCAAGCACTCAGGCATTCATCATCACTCTCCTGGATGTAAACGATGCTCCGCCGGTGATTACTCCAGGTCAGCAGTTCAACGTTTCAGAACTGGCGAGCGTCGGAACTGTCTTTGGCACCGCCGCGGCTGTCGATCCGGACGGAGTAGGAACTCTTCAGGGCTGGACGATTGTTTCTGGAAACACCGATGGGACCTTTGCGATCAATCCAGTGACCGGTGCTTTGCGAATTACCAACACAGCGTTGCTGAATTTCGAGACGACATCGACGTATTCGCTGACACTTTCAGTGAGTGATGGCACGACGACATCTCTGCCGCAGACAGTTCTGGTTCGCATCATGGACGGAAATGAAGCACCGACATTTGATGTGCCTACGGCTCTGTCGATTGATGAGAACTCCGTTTCCGGGACAGTCGTTGGCTCAGTCACAGCCTCCGACGTGGATGCCGGGGATCTGTTGTCGTATTCGATCATCAGCAGCACTCCGTCTTCACCATTTGCGATTGATGCCGTTACCGGAATCATTCAAGTTGCAAATTCTTCGCTGCTGGATTTCGAATCTCGCCAGACGATCAGTTTACAAATTCAGGTCACAGACGTCGGTGGTTTGACAGCAACCATGTCGGTCGTCATCTCTCTGAATGATCTCAACGAAACTCCGACTTTGATCAACCTCGCGGGCGGAACTGTTCAGGAGAATCGTGGAGCCGGAACCTTTGTCGGACAACTCAGCGCTGTGGATCCTGATGCCGGAGAAGTCCTGACCTGGACTCTGGTTGATGATGCCAATGGAATGTTCGTGGTCAACTCTTCAACGGGCCGTATCGATGTCGCATCTGGAGCCGTTCTGAATTATGAACAGACGGCCGCTTATGATATCGCGGTGGAAGTCGCCGATAGCGGAGGCTTTACGCATCTGCAGATGTTTACCATTCGTCTTCTCGATGTCAACGATGCTCCGATTGCTGTCAGTGATCAGGTTCCCGGGATCCAGTTGACCGCGATTGAAGTTCTGACACCGGGATTACTTCTGAACGACTTCGATGAAGACGGCGATGCGTTGCAGGCGGTTCTCGTTTCGACGACAGCAAATGGCGTTCTTGTGTTGCGCGCTGACGGTTCTCTGCTTTACTCTCCTGACGGAGTTTTCTCGGGCCTCGACACGTTCGTTTACTACGTGACGGATGGTTCAGCGAACAGCGCCTCGGTCACAGTGACAATCAACGTGGCTGCTGCTGTCGGTGGATCGTCGGGCGGAAGTTCAGGAAGCACCGCCGAATCGACGATGGACTCGATTGTTAGCGAGTCCTCGGCGGATTCGGCGGATTCAGGCTCGGATGGCGGTGAGGAACTAACCGTCGTGACGACGACGCAGTTTCTGGCTCCCCCGGTAATGTCCATGGATCGCTCCGACAAGTTGGCCGCATCCACAGTTCCTGTCGCTGAGCCACTGGCAGAAAGCCAGCAATCATTATCAGAGAGCGACAACGTATCGATCACCGGTGAACTCATCAGTTCGGTCTTTGTCAGCGACTTCTTTATCAACACGCGCAGCGAACGCATCAAGGCGGTCAGCGTCGAACTGGCTCAAGCGGCGGTTTTCGGCGGCATGATTCTGGACAACGGTCTCGGAAGTGCACTGGTGTCACTGAATTTCTTTACGATTGACGAGTTGGTTCAGAAGATGAATGAGCCGACAATTTCAGAACGCGAAGAACTGGCGGGCAAGGTTGCCGTCGGCAGTGCCGCTGTGGTCACAACCTCATTGTCAGTCGGCTATGTGATCTGGATTCTTCGAGGCGGCTCATTGCTGACGACCTTCATGTCGGCGATGCCAGCCTGGCAGGCCTTCGACCCATTGCCGGTCCTGCAATCGTTCCACAAGGCCGTCGAGGATGACGATGACTCGCTCCTGTCGATTGCGACTCGAAAGACAGTCGACGGAATAAAGAAGCTTCGCAAGAGTTGAACCGTCTATTGTTGTCAGCGTGACGGATCAGTAGCCTACGCGATCCTATTGCCGCGTTTTGATAGTTCAACAGGCTGAAGAGATTCCATGGCTACGGAAGACGATTATCTGATTCGCAGGGTCCGAACCGGTGATCAGAATGCTATGGCCGAACTGATGGAGCGTTATCGCGGGCAGTTACTGGCGACAGCATCTCGCAAGATGAGCGACTTGCTAAAACGCAGTGTCGAGCCGGACGATGTGGTTCAGGAAGCGATGACCTATTGCCTGAAAACCTTTACAGAGATTGATTGTAAATCTCTCGATCCAATGCCGTGGGTCCATCAGGTGCTCGAACGCAAGATCGTGGATGCTCATCGCCATCATGCGGCTCAGAAGCGAGCGGCCGACAAAGGCGTGCCACTGAGCGGAGCCACAGACTCCAGTCCCGGCCTGATCGATTTGCTCATCGCCAGCATCACCTCCGCCAGCCAGGCGTTTGCTCGCAACCGTCGCGAAGAACGACTCATGATCGCGATGCAGCAGCTCACACAGGAACAACAGGACGCCCTTCGCATGCGTTATGTGGAGAATCTGCCCTCCAAAGAAATCGCCGACAAGCTCGGCAAATCCGACGGTGCGATTCGAGTTATGCTGACTCGATCCCTGCGACAGCTTGAAGAGTTACTTGACGATGGGCGTATGGAATAGACAGTGCGAACTTCGGCCGTCGTCGGCAAACAGGCGATGTACATTTTCGCCACCCGGGTTTACCCCGGTAGAAAAGGCCTTTGCACTACAGCGACGTTCCATCAACGCCGGAGGCTTCGCCAACTCGTCGCTGAATTTTCCTCATGTCGCGGACAAGTTACTCGGCGCGCAGCGCGTAGTGCAAAGGCCCTGGACCACCGGGGTGAACCCGGTGGCGGAGCTCACTCTTCATTCAGCACCTCTTCGATGATCACGGGGATCCGAGCAAAGATCCGACTGCGAGACATGTAGATACTTCCACAACTCGCGCCCAGATCTTTCGCAACGTCAGCGATCGATCGGCCGACGATCTCTGTTTCCCAGAACGCTCGCCACGACGATTCACGGAACTCCGAGCGTACTCGTTCAGCAGCCCACAGAATCAACTCTTGTTCGTACTGACGCTGCAACTCCGCATCGATCGACGGGTCGATGGTCTCTGTAAGGGCTTTCAGAAAATCCGATCCGCCTTCACCGGTAACATGCTTTCTCTCCCGCACCATAAATTTAACGACCACGTTCCGAGCCACGCGGCCCAGCCATCGTCGAAAAGAAGCCGTCTTGCCGTCAGACTTCCAGCCATCGACAGATTTCGCGATGGCAATCAACAACTGCTGAGTCACATCCGCCAAATGTCGGTCGGGAGTTCCCTGTTTACGAACAAGACGCGTCAGAAACGGTTCATAGGCGCAGACGAATTCTGTCCACGCGAGATCATTTCGCGAGTCCTTCAGTCTGACGATGAGACTATGACGAGTATCAGGAGGACGCATCGGGCTCTTCAGCGGGTTCACCAGCGGACAGGAACATGGGGTCCTATTGTGGTGAGTCCTGGCTGATCGAGGGA
Organism: Planctomycetota bacterium; assembly: GCA_052034165.1. Taxonomy (GTDB): domain Bacteria; phylum Planctomycetota; class Planctomycetia; order Planctomycetales; family Planctomycetaceae; genus SXXK01. Next base: position 105,975 of record JBPOIW010000103.1, read on the forward strand.
ACTCACAGGAAAAAAGAAAATCCCGGACATTCGCCTGATTGCGATGACTTTCGTGGGCTTCCCGCCCGGTCACCGAGGTTTTCGCTGCAGGAATTCTGTGATCGTTTCCGGAGATTCTTCAACCTGTGTTGGCAGATGGCCAAAGAGATCAGGGCCGATTGTTCCAAGCACTTCCAGTCGCACATGGAAGGGGATTTCGGATGGGCAGAGAACGACGAGATCTTCGACCACCGAACGGCAACGGGCCCAGACTCGTTCGCGCGCTGAACGTGGGACCAACAGGATCGGTGGCCGAGTCGAATCTGACGGCCGTTTCAGCTTGCGGACCTCGTCGAGAAATACTGTCAGAATGTTTGAGTCGGCGGTCTCCACTTCTGGCTGCTCCGAAAACACTTCCTGGACGACGTCCTTTTCAACGACAATCACGGGCAGACGTCCGTTGTCGACAAGATGTGGACCGCAAATGATCAGCGGGATGTCACTGCGGACACGAGCCAACAGCAGTGGCATTGATTCGCAATGTTCCACGTGCCGGCCCACGGATTCAAGAATCGGAAGTAAATGTCGGATGACAACGCGTTCTTCGACAAGTCCTCGCAGAACTTCGAACAGGCTACGCAGCGACACCGGATGAGGAATCAGATTGGCCACAGTGATTGGATGGGACTCTCGCAATTCATCGACGGCTATCGAAACAGCTTCATAAGTCAGCAGATCCCTTGCCTGTCGTTTGACGTGATGATCCAGCATTGTTGCGATGACACTGATCGAATCAACCACCGTGGAACCCATCTCCACGGCCTGCTGACGTTGATTCGGGTCAATCCAGGCCGCCGGCAGGCCGTAGACAGGCTCGATGGTTTTAATGCCTCCCGGCGGCATAGCGGATTTCTCTGAGACAATCGCCAGCACTTTTCCGGGAATGATCGTCCCCCGACCAACCTCAACACCGTGAATCAGCACTCGAAACTGGTCCGAAGGCATCGTGGAACCAGACAGAATCCGGAAGGGATGGAGCTGGAAGCCAAGCGTCTTCTCCAGATCGACTCGCGTCGCTGTGATGCGATCTTTGATTCGATGGCTTAACAGTTGATCGTTCGCCACGTTGAGAGCATCGGCCACGGCTGAGCCCAGTTCGAGGCAAACACTATCAATGTAGACGGACGCGTGCTGAACGATCGGGTCCAGTTCCTGAGTGGACGCTGACAGTGATTTCAGGAGTTCATGCGACGCATCCTCCTCGCCGAGCGGTGGATTTGGATCCGCACGCATCACATCGCTGACCATGGTCACGGTGCTGATCAGATTTCGCTGGATAATGATCTCGGGCCATTGATTTCCGCGATCCTCCAGCAGGTCCTCAATCAACAGGCGATCGGACCATCCACCGGTTTCATGCGAGTCCTGCAGAACGACGCCCGTCATGCGAATACAGTCGTCGGCAACTGCAGCGAGCGTCCCCAGGAGCCTTGCGTGATCCCACGTGACGACAGAAACGGCACATCCCTGCATCTGCTGCAGGAAACCTCGGAAGTCCTGACTCATATGGGCTCCATCAGTAAAAATGCCGCTGCAGAATGGCGCGGGCCGAAACTTTAGAACCGCGTGATTTGCGCAAAAAGGACCACTTCAAAGCATTCGCGGAAAGCGGGATCGAACCCTGTCAACAAATGTTGCTCAGGTCTTTCGAGAGCTCAATGATAGCGATGTGATCGCAGCCTCAAGTCCATCCTGACACAATGGTCGTAAATTTGCCCATCTCACGCAGGTTCCGCTGGAAGAACTTGCCTCGGCCAAGTTTGCGGAGGAAATCAGGCCGGTCTTGACCGCCTTTCCGGATACGTAAACAATTCCGCAGTTTCGGCGATTCGGGCAAAGCGTGTGGGAGTTACTACATTTTTGCGTCACCAGAGCGCTGAAATGTCCCTGGATTTACGTACATTGTTCACTCCGCGCGGGCAGGCAATGTTTATTTAGCCCCGCGACCGGATCATGATCCAGACGAATTTGGCACCTCTGAGTGCATCGGAAATCCTATGACTGAGCCCGTCCCTACCGACGAAAATCTGAAAAAAGTCCGCGAACGAGTGATGCAGCTTGCGCGCGAGATTGAGCAGATGTCCGGTCAGGATCTCGCTCCTCCGTTGTTTTTTCAGGAGTTTCTGGTTCGCGTCGTGACCGCCATTGGTGCTCGCGCGGGAGCTGTCTGGCTGGTTGATGAATCCAATCGTCTGGGCCTGGTGGCTCAGGTTAACCTTGAACAAACCGGACTTCGCGAGCGTCCCGGCGCGCTGGCGATGAACGAAAAGCTGATTGTCGACGTGTTGCAGACCGGGGAAGCTCGCACGCTGACTCATGGTGGCGAAGCTCAGCTTCCGACTGAGCATGTTCTTGTGATGTCGGCCCTGCACAAAGAGAAAAAATGTGTTGGTGTTGTCGAGCTGTTTCAGCGGCCTGATGTTCCGGTCAAAGCTCAATCGGGATACATGCAGTTTCTGGAACAAATGTGTGGTTATGGGTCTCGATTCATCGAAGGCAAACGCCGCAATCCTGGCGATCAGGCCGATCTGAAGAATCAGTTCTGGACAGACTTTGAGCAATTCTCACTGCGCATTCAGCGATCGTTGGTTGAACAGGAAGTCGCCGACGCGGCCGCCAGTGATGCTCGCTCATTGCTCGGGGCCGACCGCGTCAGCGTGGTGACTCGCAAAGGTCGCAGCGTGCGAGTTCGCGCGGTCAGTGGTCAGAGCAGCGTGAATCCTCGCGCGAATCTGATTGCAGCCATGAACAAGCTGGCCACTCGCGTCATTGAAATGGGCGAAACGCTCATTTACACAGGCAAGGTCGAAGGTCTTGCACCGCAGATTGAAGAACCGCTGGCAGCGTTTGTGCAGGAAAGCGGCTCGCGCATGGTGATGATGGTTCCGACTTTCGAAACCGAAGAGATGGTGCGGAAGCAGGGTGAGGAGGCCGATCGCGATCGCAAGAAGAAACGCGTCAAGGCGACCGGCTGTATTGTGATCGAGCAGATTGCTGAATCCGAACCGCTGCCACAACTGGAACAGCGAGCCGAACTGATCGCGGATCACGTCGGCGCGGCGATTTGGAACGCTCGCCAGCATGGGCGCATCTTTGGCCTGAGTATTTGGAAGCTGATCGGCACGGCGTTGGAGTGGTTCAAAGGGCGGAAGCTCATGATCACCACAGCGGTCCTGGCTGCAATCGCCATCGCCTCCGCAGCCCTCACGCTCATCAAGCTGGATTATCCGGTGACTGCCGAAGGCAAGCTGATGCCGATTGAGCAGCATGCGGTCTTCGCCACCTGGGATGGCGTGATTACTCGCGAGGGACTCAAAGTCAACGGCGACGAAGAAGTCAAAAAGGGCCAGATCCTTGTTGTGCTGGAGAATGACGAACTCGAAGGGCAAATCGAAGAAGCCAAAGCATCGGTCAGAAAGTATGAGCAGTTGGTGATTGGTAAGCGGGCGGAGATTGTGCAATCAGAATTGAGTATTCCGAAGCTGTCGGATGAAGAGAAGCCTCAAAGTCTGGCCAATATCGAACGCATGCGAGTTGAACAGCGAGGAATCGAAGGTGACCTTGAGATCGCTCGACAGCAGGTGATCAACCTGGAGACTCGCAAGGAAGAAAAGCTCACGATACGTGCTCAGGCTGATGGACGCATTCCCAACTTCCAGTTGCGACAGCTTCTGGAGGACCGCCCGGTGCGACAGGGCGATCATCTGTTCGATATTATGAATGACAATGGCGATTGGCATATGGAGATTCTGCTTCAGGAGAAGCGCATGGGCCATCTTCTTCGTGCCCAGCGGGAAGCGGCAGCAAAGAATGAATCCGTCGAATTGCCAGGACGTTTCACCATGGCGACTCAGCCGGATGCGAAGTTTGAATGTCATCTGACAAAAGTGGCCACTCGTTCCACGACTGACACGGAACTTGGGACCGTGTTCGAACTCAACGCTGTCGCCAACGAAGGACAGACACTTCCGGAGAAGCGTATCGGTGCAGAGGTGACAGTTAAAATTTACTGTGGGCAGAGCACTCTGTTCTACTGGTGCTTTGGTGACGTTGTTGACACGGCCCAGAAGTGGCTCTGGCTCTGATCTGAGAAGTTCATGCTTGCCCGACGTCTTACCGCAGAAGGAGTGGCTCAATTCGAGTCCTTCCTCAGCAGCCTCAAGGCGGAACCATCGCTGGATGCTCCGATGGAACTGTTGACCGGGGCGGCGACGTCGGCACCGATTGACGTTGAGGTCGATGCTGAGCCGCGAGAGTTTCATTCGCGGCTGGAAGTGGCCGAGCATCTGCATCGTATCCTCCGGATGGATGCAACAAATCTGCGAACTGACGCGGGCTTCTGGACGTGGCTTTCTCTGTGCTGGTTTGAAACTCTGTGTCCGTCAAATCATGGACGCTGGCAGCCCGGAGATCGCAGTCGCTGGATCGCAGACCTCGAGGATCCTCGCAGATCCTGTCGGCATCTGTTGGCTGGTCCGTATCAGGTCTTTCGTGCTCATCGCGACGATCCGACGCGAGCGTTGTCGCTGCTTTGCGGATCCGTGCAGCAACAGGGACTGCTGGTCACACTGATTGCTTCGCGGCCGTCTCTTGTCACGTGTCAGGCGGTTGTTGGGGCAGCGACTCGACTCTATTACGATTCGACCAAAGGGCGCAATCGAACAGGGCTTTCCGGAAAAGGCCCGGGCAGCCCGCGTCGATTTGCAGATATCCTGAGCCAGCTGGATCTGACCTGGGATCTGCATTCACTCAGTACCGAAGAACTTCTAAGCCTCCTGCCTGCCGAGTTCGACGAGTTCCATCGCAAGTCATCCCCTCGCCAAAGGCCGCTCATCGAATGACGTGCTCTTGTGCGGAGAGCAGTGGTCCGGTCGGCAGAGTGTACTTGCGGATGATTGCGGATGTAGCTCCCTTCTACCGCAATCATCTGCACCAATATTGCCTGCCAGGGAACATGTCCATTGTGGCTGAGCCCCAGAAGAATCCACCACGAGCAATCCTGCGATTCAGCCCGTTACAGGCTCAACAACAAGGCCTGAGGTCGCCGGCTTGCGGCGCACCTCGGATAGAGGACCAACGAATCCCCAGAACCCCGTTGAGGGATTCCGCAGCACGGACATCATTCTTTTATCAGGTATCGCATCAGCGAATTGTGGAACCTCGTTGAGGTCCAAATCGCTGGTCAACATTTCCCCGGTGTGCGCCGATGTTACGGGCCACCAGGCTTTGTTGAAGAACCCCGTTGGGGTCGAGCTGTCTCTGGTCTCAAACCAGCCATCCATTGGCGCGAAGCCGAAACACTGCGAATGCTTGAGGCCCTCTTCCCCTTTTGTTCGAACCTCAGGGACTGCATCAATGATGACGAACTGTCATCGTTTCAATAATGTCCCGAGGAAATGTGGGTAAAGGCGAGCTCGGCACGGAGGATCTACCGAGATTCGCGAACACCCGGTGGACCGCGTTCGCCGGGGCCAATTTGGCACGCCCTTCCTGGAAGTCTTTTCCAGCACGATGTGCAGCAGCTCACCGCACTCGTGACTTCTATCTAAACTCGCTTCTCGAAGATCGCTGTCGGCGGTTTCCAGCCCCCGCATCGGCCGTTCTTGCTCCAATCCGCTGTGTGACGCCCACGGCTCGAAACTCGCAGATAACAGGACCTGAACATCTCACATTCGTGATTCCTTTAAGGCCGAGTGAGTGAATTGCCGGGATCGGAAAGAGGATCAGCGGTGCTCTGTGGGAACCGCAGAAAACGCATGGAAAACCTGATTGGAGTGGCCCATCACGGGTTTGAGCAAGCCAGGTCGCCGGGGACTATCGGAATCGCGATGACCTTGAGGCGGATGATCACACAGTTTCTTCGTGTCGCGCTGATTAGCCAGGCTATGAAACATGGGAACAAAGATGCAGGTGCGGCAAGGAATGGAAACTGAATACTCGAAAGGATTGGGTCCAGGTAGGATTGCTAAGTCAGGGGTCAAACAACATGATGGCTGGGGTTGATCCAGAGACTTGGCGTATCACGCACTGATATGTGGCCTGGCATGGGCAGTTTTATTTTTGAGGACGTCGGCTGTATTTCTTCATGTGATGCAGACTATCACCGACATCTCCCCCAATCTTGATTTAGAAACCCGCCGGGAAAACCCACTGTATGAAGCTTTCTCCGGATCAGGCCGTTCGTTGCCTGCTGATCAATCCCGAGTTCAAAACGGAGTCATTCTGGAGCTTCTCCGCCTCATGTGAACTTAAGGGCGCGAAGTCAATCTCGCCGCCGTTGGGATTGCTGACGGTGGCGGCCATCCTGCCTCAGCACTGGGAGTTTCGGCTGGCCGATCTTAACGTACGCCCGTTGCAGCAGTCCGACTGGGACTGGGCCGACATGATCTGTACTGGAGGCATGTTGCCGCAGCAGCCTGGCCTGCTGGAGATCATTGAGAGAGCTGTTTCGGAGGACAAGTACATCGTTGTCGGTGGAGCGGATCCTTCCAGCGAGTCAGAACTTTATCGCAGGGCTCATACTCTGATTGTGGGCGAAGGTGAAGAAGTCATTCCTCTGTGGCTGGAATCGTGGCGTTCAGGAAATTCACATGGCGTTTTCACAGAACGCAACAAGCCGGATGTGACCCTCTCTCCAACCCCGCGCTTCGACCTCGTCGAGTTTGACCAGTACTTGATGATCAACATCCAGTACTCTCGCGGCTGTCCCTTCAACTGTGAATTCTGCGACATCATCGAATTGTACGGTCGTCGGCCCCGCACGAAGACCATCGAACAGATCTCCAACGAACTTGATGCGTTGCTGGCTCAGGGCTATTCGGGCGAAGTCTTCATCGTTGATGACAACTTCATCGGTAACAAGGTCAATCTGACAAAGAATCTGCTGCCGGGACTTATCGCATGGAACCGCCGGAATGGAAGTCCGTTCTATTATGCCACGGAGGCATCTTTGAATCTGATGGACGATGATTCTTTGATGGCTCAGATGCGTGAAGCGGAGTTCCGCAACGTCTTCTTTGGCATCGAGACGCCCGATCCGGACGTCCTGCGGATCACTCAGAAGAAGCAAAATTCTTATCGACCAATTCTGGATCGAATTCATAAACTTTACGATCACGGAATGGTCGCGTTTGGCGGCTTTATTCTCGGCTTTGACGGCGAAAAAGACGGCGTCGATGAGTTGATGATTGAGCTGATCGAAGACGCGTGTATCAACTTCGCGATGGTTGGACTTCTTGTCGCTCTCCCAAACACCCAGCTGACTCGCAGGTTATTGAAAGAGCGTCGGTTGCTGTCGATGGGTGGCCGACTGATCGATTCTGAACTGGAAATGTTCACGAGGGGAGAAGATCGCAATCTCGAAACTCAACCGATCGATCAGACCATTGCCGGCCTGAATTTCAGAACTCAACGCAGCCGACAGCGGATCATGGAAGATCTGGTTACTGTGGTATCAACGGTCTACGAACCAAAGCGGTACTTTGATCGAATTCTGCGACTTTCAAAACTGCTGAAGGTGAAGTCGAACCATCGACCTCGCTGGTTTGAAATTAAGCGAGACCTTATGGGCTTCGCCAGACTGACTCGGGAAATGATGAGGCATCGAGACACTCGCTATCTTTACTGGCGAAATCTCTTCGCAGCCATCCCGATGGGCGTCGCAGGGCTCAGTTCAATCATGAACCTGATGGGCGCTTACGTACACTTCCGCAAGCAGGTTGTCTTCACTGTAACGGAAATTCGCCAACAGATTCCGGTGATCGTTGAGCTCGACCGCAGGCTTGCTGAACAGGATGGAGAAACCCGGGTTCCGGAGCTGGTGATTCTCAACGAGGTCTGCACGCCCCAGGGAGCCGGATCGTTTTGAGGCACGCTAGCTGACGCTGAGCAGTTCCACAATAAAGTGCAACGTGGCATTGGGTGGCACGGACCCCGGTGATCCTTCAGAGCCGTAACCAAGTCTGGAGGGAATCCAAAGTTCGATCATGCCACCTTCGCCAATCAGCTGCATGCCTTCGGTCCAGCCAGGAATAACTCCGTCCAGCGGAAACGAAATTGGCTCGCCACGTTTGTAAGAGCTGTCAAATTCTTTCCCGCTGTCCAGCCAGCCGCGATAGTTGACGGTGACCGTATCCCTGGCCTTGGGCTGCCGACCATCTGACTTTCGCAGCACTCGATACTTCAGACCCGAATCGGTCTGCAAAAACTCCGTGGGCGCGTCATCATCCATGACGCCGGTTCCGCTCTGGAGCAATTCCTTGTCCGTAAACGTGACGGGCAGAACCGTATTCGCTTCCGCAGTGAAACTGTCCTCATGTTCGCTGACTTTCCCCGGTGACGGACAACCGACAATCGCCGCCAGAGAACTCGAAACGACTAAGCCCCGAAGCAGTGCTGAAAAATGCATGAAGAAAGTTCCGGAAAGACGACGGAGCGAATATCCTGCGGTGTTATCTTACCGCACATTCCGCACTGTAACGACTGCCCGAGAGTGGCGTAAGTTGAATGCGATGGCGGTTGATTCACGGCCATCTTTCCTTCGTCTGACCCGGGCAACTCGGCATTTTTTGCCGCTGCTTCGTCCGGAGCTCAGGTGGTCTTTGTCAGGAATTTTATCGAGTGACCAGGTTCGCAGTCTTGGACGTTGAAACCACCGGCCTGTCAGCAGACCAGGGTGATCGCGTCGTCGAAATTGCCGTTATCATGCTCGATGAAAACTTCCGAGTCGTGCGGATGCTGGACTCGCTTGTGCATCCCTGCCGCCGAATCCCACCCTATGTCGCTTCAATTCATGGTATCTCTGACGCTGCGGTTCAGGATGCTCCCACATTCACACAACTGGTTCCTGAGTTACTGGATTGTATGGCCGATGCGACACACCTGGTGGCGCATAATATCTCGTTTGACCTTGGCTTCCTCCGCTCCGAGTTTGCCGTCAGCGGACTGCCGATGCCACGGACGCTGCAAAAGATCTGCACAATGCAGTTGGCTCGCCGCCAGCGAGTTGCCCGTGATGCAAAACTGGGGACGGTCGCGCGAGCACTGCGAATCCCAACAATCGCGAATGCTCACCGTGCTGTCATCGACGCCGGTGTGACGGCTCGCGTATTGAGCCTGCTGCACACTCCGGAAACGGACAAATCGCCTCAACCAATCCTGTGGCCCCAACCTGACGCAGCGCTGGTCAGAATTCCCCAGTATCCTCGACCATTGCAACGAATCAGTCTGCAATCGTTGACTAAGTTCGGACTTGAACTCTTTGGCACCGAAGAGAAAACCCTCTTCTAGAATCCGTCCCATGACACAGAGCGTGCTCGGTCAATTCCTGTGCAGGAATTCCTGAGAGCAGTTCACACCAACAGATCATTCAGCACTTTGCCTTCGTCCGTCGGGCCGATCAGACGATTGTTCAGGCCTTGATAGAGATAGCTGAAGCGGTACGGATCCAGTCCCATCGCATTCAGAATCGTGGCCTGAATGTCACGAATCGTGACGGGATTCTCAATTGGATAATATCCAAACTCGTCGGTCTTTCCGTACGCCGTTCCGCCTTTAACGCCACCTCCGGCCATCCACATCGTGAAGGCATACGGGTGATGGTCACGGCCGATATAGCCCTTTTTAAGTTCCGTATTGACGTTGTTCTGCATCATCGGCGTACGACCAAACTCGCCTCCCCAGACAATCAGCGTTTCGTCGAGCAGTCCTCGCTGATCCAGATCCTTAATCAGAGCTGCAATCGCACGATCCGATTGCTGACACTTGATCGGCAGAGTTTCATCGATACTCTCGCCCAGCGACGAACCGTGATGATCCCAGCCCCAATCGTAAAGCTGAACAAAGCGAACTCCCGACTCCACCAGTCGTCGAGCCAGCAGACAATTGTTCGGAAACGTCGGATCGTCACCCTTGTAGAGTACTCTCGGATCATCCGCACTTTCCGCGGGCGAAACATATCCCGGCTGAGCACCGTACATCTCCAGAATGTGCTTAGGCTCCTTCGAAATATCCATCACTTCCGGCACTGATGTCTGCATCCGATACGCCAGTTCATACTGTGAGATGCGAGTCTGTGTTTCCGGGTCGCCCGATCGTTCGAACTCCGCCGCATTCATCTCGGCCAGAGTATCCAACATGCGCCGACGCAGTTTGCGATCCATCCCCGCCGGATCACTCAAGTACAGAACGGGATCACCGGCGGTGCGACACTGAACTCCCTGATAAACCGACGGCAGAAATCCGGAGCCCCACAACGATTTTCCAGCGTCCGGCGTCTTTCCGCCCGACAGGAGAACGACGAACCCCGGCAGGTTTTCGTTGACACTTCCGAGCCCGTAATTGATCCAGGAACCCAGCGACGGGTTGCCGAGGCGAGGCGTTCCCGTGTGAATAAACAACTGAGACGGAGCGTGGTTAAACTGTTCCGTTTGAACCGTCCGAATCACAGCAGCCTTGTCGACGACCGACGCGAAATGCGGCAACAGTTCACTAATCCACTGGCCGCTTTCACCATACTGAGCAAACGAAAACTGCCCCGCCAGAATTTTCGGGACACCTTTGATAAACGCGAATCGCTTGCCTTCCAGAAAGGAGGCCGGGCAATCCTGCATGTGCAGTTTCTGCAGATCAGGCTTATGCTCGAAAAGCTCAAGCTGCGAGGGTGAGCCAGCCATGTGCAGATAAATCACCCGCTTCGCTCGCGGCGCCAACATCGGGGCTCGCACGCCGTTGGGGGACTCTTTTGACGCGTCCGCAACGTCCGTTTTGTCTGTCGCTAACAGAGCCTGCAACGCCATGGAACCAATACCAAGGCCAGCGGTCTGCAGCAGGTGCCGTCGAGTCTGGTTGGTCAGTCGAAAAATATCGGGCGTCATATAATGTTCCTCGTCCGGAATACCACTGCATGAATATCTCCTGCAGGCTATCTCATCACGATTCTGCTGTAAACAACGTATGCCTTTTGAGCCGACCGTGAAATAGCGCTGAATCTGGGCTTAGACGCTTCTCACCAAACGAGTCCCTGCGAACCGGGTCAGCAACGGCGCGTTGATTTCATGGGTTTTCACGACTCGAAACGTTAGTGAGGGATAAAGGTTGCCGCGTTTTTCAACAACAATCCCTCGCTGACGCATTTTCAAGTTGCGCTATTCGACAATCGGAGAAATCCACAGGGCGAAAACACAGGGAATCATCACAACCCGACGCGTCACGGCGTGTTGATTTAATGCGTTTTCACAACCCTAAACTTCAGTGAGGGATAAAAGTTGCCGCGTTTTTCAATAACAATCCCTCGCTGACGCATCGAGGTTGTGAGTTTTTACGTTCTGTATGTCAAATTTTGAAGGCATCTGGCCTGGCGGGCAGGGATGAGCTGCGCTAGAAACCGGTGATGACAGACTCCATCTCAC
>JBPOIW010000085.1:0-28998 GCA_052034165.1 Planctomycetota bacterium
ATCTGGTCCGGAGACTTTTCGGCGATGCAACGTTTGCCTTGTGACGTAATGGGCTTGTAAGGATCTTCGTGAACCGGACAGCCGGGCAGATCCAGATACGGAATCGCGTCATCAAGAAAGCGAGGCAGGGCACGCATCATGCGGCTCTTCCCCTGACCCTTTTCGCCAAGAAACAGGATGTCGTGTCCCGCCAGCAGCGCAAGGCTGATTTCCGGGATTACGGTGTTCTCGTAACCCAGAATGCCGGGGAAAAGATCTGTGCCAGCGGCGATTTGTTTAAGGAAATTCTCGCGGACTTCTGCTTTGACAGATCGAGAACGCCAGCCGCTGGCCTGAAGTTCTGCCAGTGTGGCGGGGCGATTATGTGTTGCGGAATTGGTCGGCTGAGTCATCGAGGATCTGTTCCTGACGAAGAATCGGTTCTGCAGGATTAACGTGGTGAGACATTATTGACTGCTACAGCCCGGTGAACAGTCAGCCCGTCAAAAATAGTGCCGCTGCCAGTGACGAAAGCGACTTTTCACGCTTTGGATGTACCTGCAATTTCCCGAGGAAACGCTGTCAATTTATGAAAACGGCGCTTCTTGAGTGCTTAACGCGGTGTATCTGAAACCGTCGGCCGCACGACGGCTTTCAGCCATGTGGCAGAGGCCAGCAATCCCCATAGGGCGAACGGAATCAACAGCGAGAGTACTGTGAGGCTCATCAGCGACTCCGTGCGACCATAATGCATTTCGTTGTACAGGCGCGACACAACAGGTTCGAGTTGGATAGGTCTGAGAATCGATGTCGTGGTGACATCCCAGAAACACCACTGAGCAATCACCAGCCCACACAGCAGCCAGCGGAAAGTTGTCATTCTCCAAAAGATGCTCGACACACGTCGGCGAATTTCGAGTCGTGGAGAACTCATCAACAGTGACGCCGAATGCAATGCGGTTCTCTCTGTCATCTGATTCATGATGACCACGAGAGCAAAGGATCGGGGAAGAATCATGAGAGACTGTCCGAGCAACATCGGCAGCCATGTGTCGTAAAATGGTCGCAGCAGACTGAGCTGAAAAGCAGCGACGAGAAGCAGGCTTAGAACCAGTGAACCCATCAATCCCGGGATCAGCAGCAGCAATAGCACTTTGTTAAATAGACTCGGATTCGGGGACCTGGTTTCGCCAAGTCCCGAAGCTTGCTGCATCATTCCGGACAGATTGATTGAAAGCACGGCGGCCGCCACTGCAAAGCCCGTCGACGTCAGAATCTGCTCAGCCGCCATTTGAAGCATATCGGTGTTACTCAGCAACGCTCCTAATCCAATTAATGCGCTGCGTAAGTTGACTGACAGCGGCCAGACAAGAAACAAGGCAAGTCCGGGGGACAGACAAAGCAGGCTCCGCAGACGCAGCGCGGGAACTTCGGAAGAATCAGAGTACGGCGTGAACGACTGGACCGCTGACTTCGGAGCATGCCGTAACAGCATCCATAAAGACGGTGAAAGCAAGATCAGTTCGATCGCCAGCGGCCCCAGGATCATTCTGATGGAGTCGCTCAGGGGTTGCCGATTCGCGTGTGCGTCAAACAGCCATACCGACCATGTTACCGGGTATCGATCAATCTGCATCAATGCGGCGGTTTCAAATTCCTGAAACGAAGTAAGAGCCATGATGCTCCAGGCGATCAGGCTGGATCTCCAGGGACCCGTCAGATGCAGCATCAGCCATCCTTGCCGCCATTGCATCGTGGTGAGAAAGCTAATTTGTCCCGAAGAATTCGGGGGCTTCAGTGAGTTCCAGGCATGCAACGACTCCTTGCTGACGGAGGAGCGAGTCACCATCTGTCTGACGGCAACTCCAAAAGCCGTGGATCTCGCAACGAGCAGCAACAGGTACAGCAATTCTGTCGAGACAGCGGCGAACAGGCCGGATGTTCCCTGACTCAGTTGTGTCGCTGTCAGACGGTAGTTGAAGCCGATCAGTAACTCCGGCACAAAGAACGGAAGGATCGCCAGGAACATCCAAAGTCGGCGCGAGCGTGAGGTGGTGGAGCACTCAATTTGCTCAGTCAAGATTGCAACTGGTGCAAGGGAAATGCTGGCCACAAACATGCAGCGAATGAGCGACCAGAGGAGCGATTCGGTCAGTGTCATGCTGCAGAATTCACTTTCCGGAATACTCCTGAGTCAACCAGTTCAGCACTTCCTGATCATGTTGTGCGGCACCGTCAAGAGAAACGCCGTCGGCTGCCCAATTCAGGAGTGGCTGAAGGTCGGCAGGCAATTGAGTTTCGTCGACAGGTCCCAGCGGGATTTGTCGAGACGCCGAATTGGCCAGCATGATTTCGACTTCTTCAGAGAGCAGAAAGCGAATAAAGTTGTCTGCCAATTCCGGGTGCGGGCAACTTTTTATTTTAGCAACGCTGTTGGGAAGGCAGATCGTTTTTCCTGATTTCAGTCGCACGGGAAGCATCCTGACGGGCTTGCCCTGGTCGATGGCCACGAAGACATCATCCGTGTCTGTGAACCCGAATTGGCAGGCTCCTTCTGCGACCAGATCTTTGACGGCGCCGTTTCCGCGAGCTTCCCGGATGCCTCGATCACGCAGTGAGCGGTGCCACGCCTTGAGTTCCTCTATATCCATTTCATCGCAGAGCACCGCGTAGTGAGAGAGCGTTGTTCCAAACAGAGGCACAGCGATAGCGGCCTGCGAAAGAGAATCGCTCGCCAGCGCCTTTTGGATAGCATCGTCTGTGGCCGGCATCAAGTCAGTGTTCACGATGTAGACTCGAAGCCGCGCAGCAAACCCGGCCCACTGATTGTCTGAATCTCTGAACTGCTGTGGAATCCGAGCAAAGAGTTTCGGATCGCAAGGTTGCAGGACGCCTTCATCCTTCAGTCGAATGGTGCCCAGAGTCTGATTGTTCCAGAAGACGTCACATCGAGGCTGATTCTTTTCAGCGATCAGGAGATTTGTAAGCCCCAGCGACTTATTGGCTTCTTCGTCATAGCGAACCTGCACGCGAATTCCGGTTCGTTGTTCAAAATTGCGGATGATGGCATCTGCAAAGATTGAGTCATGCGCACAATAAACGACAAGCGTCTCGGACTTATCGCTTTGCGAGTTCAGAAATAAGGGCAAGACCACCGCTGCTAACAGAAGAGCTGTGAGAACGGGCAGGGGATTTGATCTGTGTTGTGCCATGAATGATCACAGGCATCGGAAAAGTTCGAGTCTCAGGCGATCGCGTGGCACTCGATTTATTCTTGATCGAGTCTTCCCGGGAGACTTGCGGCCACGTGGCAGGATTATGGCCGTTGCGAAGTCGAGAATTGGTGTTCACAGGCAAGACCTGTGAACACCATGCAAAAGACAGAATGCCATTACTTTGCTGGAGCTGGTTCTTCGGCTGCAGGTGTATCGCTGGATGGTGCCGGAGCGTCGTCTGCCGGTGTTTCACTCGCAGGGGTTTCAGCCGGTACAGTGCTTTCGGAAGGTGCCGGGGTTTCTGCGGGCGAAGAGGAATCAGATGACGCAGGTTCGTCTTCTAACGCAGGTCTTTTGTTCTTTCCGCCGCTTCCGGGGCCGCCGCCCATTCCCGGACCGCCCATGCCGCCGCCCATCATGCCCGGTCCTCCCATGCCGCCGCTCATCATACCGGGACCGCCACCGCCTGCTCCTGCGTCGGCAGAACCTTCAAGTGATGGAGCAGATTTGGCGATGCTGTCGGTTTCGTCGGAAGCGAAGAACGCCATAGCCATGGGTTTGTCTTCATTCGTCGCAACGATGGTCAGCTTCGGATTCGTTTGCCCCATCAGAGGCCTGAGAAAGCTGTACCACTCATAGTGGTAGTATGCATCAGGACCACGATTCTCGATGGTTTCCTTCGGCGACAAGGACATCATTCCGCGAGCATCTTCCATCGAAAGGTCGGTGAACTCGCCATCCTTCGATTTTGCGGCGAGTGATTTTCCGGACATCATTTGTCCAAATCCGGCACGGAGTTCAATGGCGCAGACGACGCCCACTACCACCAAAAGAATTAGTGAAGCAACAGTGCGAGCGGGCGAAACTTTGGGGCCCGTCGCGGACTTTGGTTTTACGTCAGCCATGAAAATCTCCCGAAATGAAGGAATCGGACAAGAAAGACAAACAATTCTTCACGATACTCATCGTCAGGACGGTTGTCACCCGTACATGATGCGTGGCGATCATGGAATTTCCGCATTTATTCGTGTTCGATCGCGGTGTTTCGCCCGGCGGACGGATCGACGTGAAGTGATCGACGACCGAAATTGATCACCTGGATTCGCCCGAACTTCTCTGATAGCCTGAACCAGGAAGAGCATGTGGACGCGACGAGTTTAAACGGGAGGATGAGATGGCAAGGCTTCGAATGAACAAGAGAATCATCCCGTGTTTGCTGATCGTTAGTGCGAGTTTCTTCACCGGTTCAGCTCGAGGATATGCGCAGCCTCCCGGCATCCGATTGAAACCTCCGATCCCGAATGAGGAGAATCCGCTCAGGACGGTTTTTGTTGAACGTGATGTTGATGCCAGTGGAAGGCTGAGTGAAGCCGAGTATGCAATCGCCTCATTACCGGAGGCTGCGCGGCAAAAGCGTGATTTTGCGGTGTTCGATTTCGACGGCGACCAACAGTTATCGTTGGATGAGTTTCTGACAATACCGATGGGGCAGAGTGAAATCCATCGGGGAGTTATCAACGATCCCGTCATTCGCATTGCGGAATCGAGACTGACCGGGATGCTTGAGCGATGGGGCCAGTGGGATACGAACTCCGATTCTGCGTTGGATCGAGAAGAGTTTGCCGCCGGTCGAATTGCCGCAGAGATCCCAGGGCTTCAATACGCAGATTTCAGTCAGTGGGATCAGAACCGGGACACGAAGATCTCACCAGACGATGTTGCTCGAACACTGGAAGTCGCCTACGGCATTCGAACTCCTGCGGGTGATTTGCTTCGCAACAACGCCGGGCGAGTTGTCGACTGGATCACATTTCGTGGTCTCAAAGTCGATGAAAATGGAATGGTCAGCAAGGCGGATTACTTTGAAGCGCTCGGTGGTGCAGAGAATAAAGAAGGCTGGTTCGGTTCAATCGATAAGAACCTTGATGGTCAATTCGACTTTGCGGAGTTCTCTCAGGGAGATCACCGTACAGACCCCGTCCAGACGTTTCTGAATCTGGATACAGATCTGAATGGTGTCTTGTCCCGCGCAGAGATTGATGCACTGCCTTCAGACTGGAAGAAGATGGCCTCGTTTGCGTTCACCGGCTTCGATGACAATCACGACGGCGCGATTTCGCTTTCCGAGTATCAGTTGATGCCTCATTGCAATCTTCTGGCATCATGGATGAGCGCGGTGGATACTAATGATGATGGTCTGTTGCTGCAGTTTCGGTTGTTGCCGGGAGTTCCGCTGGCGGCTCTTTCGGCCGAGTATGTCCAGCGTCTGGACCTCGATCACGACAAAGCGTTGTCACTGAATGAGTTTTC
This sequence comes from Planctomycetota bacterium, assembly GCA_052034165.1. Lineage (GTDB taxonomy): Bacteria > Planctomycetota > Planctomycetia > Planctomycetales > Planctomycetaceae > SXXK01. The sequence goes on from JBPOIW010000085.1 coordinate 5,505, forward strand.
CTTTGTTACGAATTATCGCCCACCGGCCGAGATTCGAGTTCAATATGAAGATGGGCGCCGGAAGGCTATTACCTTTCCGGGCTTTGGATTCGTTTGTTCGCCGGAAATTTCACCCGATAACAAATGGGTGGCTGCCGATGGCTGGGAGCGAAATCAGACTAATAGCGATGCCCATGTTCTGGTGGCCAGTCTCGAAACAGATGAAATTCGAGATCTTGGGATTGGCTGCATGCCCAACTGGTCTGCGGATGGAAAAAAAATCGCGTATTGTCGGTATGGCGAAGGAGTCTTCATTCGCAGTTTCGAAGAAGGCTCTGATGAAGAAGAGTTGATTGATCGTGCAGGCTGGGCTATTCAGTTTTCAGCCGATGGGTTGCATGTGGCCTACGTCAAGCGGAGTGACCTTATCATCCGGAATGTCGCGACGGGCGAACAGCGCGCGGTCTTTGCTGCTGGCGATAATCCCTATCGGTATATCGAGCACAACATCGAATGGTCTCCTGACTCGTCGAGAATTGTCTTTCGCGGACATCGCAAGAATGGGGATATTGACATCGCCACAATTTCGACCGCGGTAAATGGTGCCGATCTGACAGTTTGCTGCAATGGGGCCGATGTCGCGCCGGATTTCACGTGGCAGCCTGATGGCCGAAAAATCCTGTTCCCACGACAGATTTCCGGACAACTAAGCCAGATCTATGAGGTCACGGCGGAGAAAAGCCAGCAGCCGAATCGCTATGCGTTGCAGCCAGAAGATCGCAGTAACAGCGGGCTCGACTGGTCTCGCGATGGTAAAGTGTTTTCATTTATGAGCGACAAGTAGAGTCTCGAATCTTATCTCGGATATTACTGCGCCGCGCATTCGCCTGATCATTAAGTTCCCAACCCCGCTTGAGTTTCTCGCATGTCAATTCATCGAATCCCTCTGTTGAGTTCTCTGCTGTTCGCACTCACGTTCTGTCTGTGTGGCTGCTCAACGGAACCAAAGCCCGGCGGAACATCGCCGGAGACCAATTCCGATGGTGGCGGAGTGACTAAGAATACTCCTGCTTCTGAGATGGCAGTTGAGCAGGTTCAGAGAATCGTGCAGTTGCATAACCGTGGCGTGGGGCATCTTGAAAATCACGAGTGGGCTGATGCCGAAGCAGCACTCAGTGAGCTGCAATCGCTGTTGCCTGAGAACGTTGATGCGGTCAACAACCTGGCGGTTTCTCGGACGCTGTCGTTGATCGATCGCAGCTCGCCGTATTCACAATCGAAAGACCCCAAGGCCTATGCCACGGCCGTCCAGAAAGCGAATGAGGCCATTCAGTTGCTGGAGGCTTTGGCGAAGACCGACGAACAGAGAGCAGTCGCCGCATTGATTGCTGGCAAGCAGGCCGCTTATGAAGACAGCTCAACGAATCCCCGAATCACTGTGGCGCTCGATCATTTGCGTCGCGCGATTACTCTTTCAGGAGATCGCCCGCAAATGTGGTATGCCCTCGCGCTGGCGATGGAAGGTCATCGCGATTATTCGGACTCGCCGGAACTGATCAAGGCCTTGCAAAAGACCAGTGAGCTGGCTCCGGAGAACCTGGCCGTCATCGGGAAGTTGATGGAGAAACAGGCGTTGGGGCTTAACTCAAAGAACGCGGAGACGAAGCAGTTAGCTGGCACGATTTCAAACACACTGGATAAGGTGGCCACGTTGTTGCTGCCTCTGAACTCCGCCATCAAGCAACAGCGACGAGTCGACCTTGTTGACACGATTCGAAAAGCATTGGGAGGCCCGGGCAAAGATAACCCGGCGTTGCTGCTGGGGCCGGCGATGATGACAAAGAACCTGATGTTGCCTGAACTGGCGACTCAGATTGACCAGCGTCGTATTGATCAGAATCTGCTGGAGTACCTGATTGTTGATCTGCCTGGTAGGTTGCCGTTGAAAGAGGAAATTCGAGCGGCTGTTTTTCCTCCAGCTGAGCCAACCGTATTGAAAGAGTTCACGCCAGGAAGCGGACTTCCGGAGATCACGGGCGTGACACAGGTTCAGTTGCAGGACATGAATCTGGATGGAGCTGATGACCTGATCCTTGTTCAGGACGGTCGGATTCGAATCTATTCGCGCGGCCTTGATATCTCCGCGCCGTGGACATTGTTGATGGAATCTCCGCAGGAGGCAGGGACCTTCAACAACTTTCTCTTGGCCGACATCGACCGCGATTTTGATCGTGCTCTGTCGGACATCAAGAATCCCATGAAGCTGCGTGACAGAGATGGAGATCAGAAGATCGTCAAAGACGGCAGCGGAAAGAATCGCTGGTTTGATACCGATCTGGATATCGTGGCCTGGGGTGATGCTGGCGTTGTGATTATGAAGAATGAGTCTTCAGAAGCGGGTGATCGCAGTCTGACAGTACTTCCACAGGCAGCAACAGTCACGGGAGTTAATGATGTCGACGCAGCGGATCTGGAATCTGACGGAGACCTTGATTTGATCTTCGCGACATCAGCCGGGATGACACTCTGGAAGAATATCGATGGCAAGACGTTTGAACCGATCACGGAAGGTGTCAGTCTTCCGAGTTATCCGATCGCGGCTGTTTCGATTGGCGACTGGAACCGCGACATGGCCATGGATGTCATCGGTGTGAGTGCTGATGGGAAGGCGGGATGGCTTCAGAATCTGCTTCATTCGCGCTTCCGATGGCTTGATGGTTTGCCATGTCCGACAAGCGCTGAAGACGTTCTGATCGATGATTTCAACAGCGACAGCCGCTGGGATTTGCTGATCACAGGGTCTTCCGGAACGAGCTTAATCGCCCCGAAAAACAATGAATTGCTCACCGATTCGAAGGCCGAGTCATTGGCAACCGTTTCCGGCGTTTCTCTTCATCGTGCGGATCTTGATAACGATGGTCGGTCTGATCTCGTGTCGGCTGGTCCTGCCGGATTGACCCTGCTGCGCGGTACCAATGATGGCAAGGCGGAAGATCTGACGAAGCTGTTGCCGAACGATACCAAAGCCATCCGTGTGGCTTCGTCTGACGTGGACGATGATGGAGACCTGGATCTGATCGTTGTTTCCGATGACGGAAAACTGCAGCAGTTGACCAACAACGGCGGCAACGAAAACGAATGGGCTGAAGTCGTCGTTCGGGCTGTTGGAGACGATCCACAATTTCCCTCAAATCGAGTCAACATGCATGCTCGTGGCTCAGTGATTGAGCTGCGAGCGGGGACCGCGTATCAGGCTCACGTGATCACGACTCCAAAGCTGCATCTGGGTCTAGGTAAGGCCAAAGAGATCGATACGATTCGTGTCATTCTGACGGACGGTGTTCCACAGAACATTACGAATACGTCGCTGCTGCGGGCTCGTCTGGGAATTCTGTCGCCGCAGATCCTGAATGGGTCATGCCCATACATTTACACGTGGAATGGCGAACGGTTTGAGTTCTTCAGTGACTGTTTGTGGGCTGCTCCGATCGGACTTGTGCAGGCGACTGGCGACATGGCGCCGACCCGCGAGTGGGAGTACCTGATGATTCCCGGAGAACAGTTAAAGCCGCGAGATGGTCGCTATGTATTACAGTTGACGGAAGAACTTTGGGAGGCTGCCTATTTCGATGAAGTGAAGTTGATGGCTGTCGATCATCCGGCGGATGTTTCAATCTTCACCAACGAAAAGGTCGGCTCTCCTGCGATGGCGGCTCACCGCATTCATACGGTGCAAAATGCACGTCTGCCTGTGTCGGTTGTTGATGGCACGGGCCGAGATCTTCTGCCAGGTTTGAAGTCTCTTGATCAGGATTATGTGCAGCCTTTCAAAGGTCGAATCCTGCAGGGACTGACGGATGAATGGACGATGGAATTTGATCTGGGGGCGCTGGCTACATCAGACGGAAGTCGTCCGAAGAATATTCGACTGGTCATGATTGGCTGGGTGTTTCCAACGAACACATCGATCAACCAGGCAATCGTTCAAAACCCTGAGCTGGATCCACCGGCACCGCCGTCGCTGGAGGTCATTGACTCCAATGGTGAGTGGAAAACGGTTCGACCATTCATCGGCTTCCCAAGTGGTAAGACGAAAGCCATGGTTGTTGATCTGACGGACGCATTTTTGACGACCGATTATCGATTGCGTATTCGGTCGAGCATGGAACTCTACTGGGATCAGGTCTTCTTTACCGTGGATGAAGAGGATGCCGAAACACAGTCACAGGACTGTTCTTTGGCGTCGGCTGATTTGCACTATCGAGGTTTCTCGCGCCGCACCTACGCAGACAATGCGCTCTTCCGAGAAGGGCACGCGCCAGAGGGATACGATTATGATTCTGTCACGACGGTGCCGCGATGGAATGAGATGCTGGGCCGATTTACAAGGTACGGTGAGGTGTTGCCATTGCTGGGCCAGCAGGACGATCAAATGGTTGTGATGGGACCTGGTGATGAGTTAACCGTCGAATTTGTTGTACCAACGAAAGAGATACCAGCCGGATGGAAGAGAGATTTTGTGCTCTACAACGTGGGCTGGGATAAGGATGCTGACTTGAGCACGGTTTATGGACAATCCTCTGAGCCCTATCCGTTCAAAGCGATGACTCGCTATCCGTTGGCGCCCGATGAAAGCCAGCCGTTGTCGCCCGAGTATCTCAAGTATCTGGAAGAGTATCAGACTCGCGAGTATCGGCGTTTCGAGTTTCGTGATTTTATTCGTGATGGACTTTAGTCCGTTTATCAGCCGCCGGGCGTTAGCCCTCGGTTATTTGTGCCGCGATTTCGGTACCGAAAAACCGGACGCTGGCGTGTTCCGGCTGATTAAATCAACAGCCCGCTTGTCTGGTGAGGCGACAGGAAATGTCAGCAGATCAATCAATCAAGAAAGCCAGATCTAAACCGGTTTTCGTGTTTCGTTGGCTGAGTCAGCAGCCGCTGTTCATTCTTTCTCTGATACTTTGCCATGAATCCACCTGCGCGGATGAGGTGTCGCGGCTGCCTTTGGTAACCGATGATCGCGTCGTTGTTCGCTCGGACGGAGGCTATCGCGAAAAGACGATCTCCTGTGTCATCGAAGACATCGGCGGGCAAAAGATTGTCGTCCGTCGCACCGGCAGCACCGTGAATGTGATTCGTCTGCAGGACGTTGTTTCAGTTCAGTTCCGAAAGTCGGATGAGTTCAACGAAGGACTGAAGAAGCTTCGGGAGCGTGATTGGAAGACTGCACTGACATCGCTGCAATCAGCGGTGACGACAGAGAATCGAAACTGGGCTCGTCGCGAAATCAATGCCCACCTGGCTCAGGCCTATCGCGCGTTGGGGGAGTTCGAAGGATGTCTGGCGACAGTCGAAAAAATTGTTCAGGATGATCCTGATACGCGACACGTTGTCGAGTTACCGCTGGTCTGGGATGAGCGATTGCCGGTCGCGAATCGAATCCAAGTGGCTGCGGCCGATCTAAAATCTCCTTCCGAGGTTCGGCGGCTGACGGCTGCTTCAGCGTTGCTGCATGATTCGAGTCAGGAAGTGGCTGCGGTCGCCGTTCTCGAAGATCTGGAGAAGTCCGCGACAGGTGTTTTTTTGGAGCTTGTGAGAGCTCAGCTCTGGCGTCTGCGTTTGTTACATCCGGAGCAGCTACGGGAAGCAGAAGTTTCAAGTTGGAGCCAGACAGTGAAGCAACTGGACCGTCGAACTCGATCCGGCCCGGAATTCATCATCGGGCGAGCCCTGTTGGCGACTCATGATTATGACAACGCAGCTACCAGTCTGCTGTGGATGCCGCTGCTGGAACCTCTTGATCCAGCGACGACAAACGCCAGTCTTGAGGACGCGATCACAGCGTTGGAGATGTCCGGCAGACAAGCTGAAGCAGATAAGCTGCGTCGCGAGTACCCTCGGGCTAGCGATGCCGACAAATGAATCCGGTTTGCCAACAACGTGCAGTGCGAGGTCAGGACTTGATTTTCCGGTACGATGGGTATTTTTGCGCGTCGAAACAAGGTCGGACAAGAATGTCCAGCCTACAAACTACGGTTTGGCAACGCATCGTCTGTTAAAACACCACTCAAGACCGGCCCTTAAAAGTCCACTTGAGCGCGAACGCCAAACATGTCGGTCTGGCTTTGCGGCAGGACAGGGCTGTCAGAAATTGAGTGAACGTAGTTGAAGACCATTTTGGTATAGGGATTCCAATACCAGTTCACTCCCGCTGTGTAGTCCACGATCGTGCCGCCCTGAATTGCGTTGTCGTTGAGATCCAGCCACGACCAGCGGCCAGCCACTTCCCATGCACCGAGACCCGGGTTGCAGTTGGTCCCTGCGAACGTCAGGTTTGATTTTGGAATGACTCGGTCAATGGTACCGGTTTTGCGATCATATGGCCGATGTTCGCCGGTCAGAAAATATCCGGCCTGAGCATACGCGCCAGGCAGGGCAGAATTGACACCGTTCTGGTTTACGAGATTAACCATGGCTTCGGATTGGAGGCTGAATGGTCCTTCAACCCATAAGAGCTCACTTCCCAGAACATTATAGTAAGGCACATTGGCCAGTGGACCGGTCGCGACAAAGAACGGCGTTCCATCGGCTCCGCCTGGGACTGCCTGGCCGCTGCTACCGACAGCGCCAGGTCCGTTGGCTCCGACGAAGAATTCGGGGATTGTTCGGAAGTTGATCGTGTCTCCGGGAGGAGCATTGAAGAAGTGCCCGACACCAAGGTGCAGGTAATTTTTTCCATCACAATCCCATGAAGGAACCCATGTCAGTCGTTCCGCCGTGCCATAGCCTCCGTCAGAGGACAGTGTTCCTCCAAACTGATCCTGGCCCGATCGAAATACGGATGCGGCCCAGGTGTTGCTGAGGTCATCGGAGTGATCATAGAAGCCGATACCAATGTGGCGGAACGGAGTGAACGGCTGAAACAGGACAGATCGTTCCATGAATGTCGTGTAGCGAAAGCTGCTGACAGTCTCGAGTCCAAACGGTTGCTTCCATTGGCCGATCCGAACATTACCGAAGAACGGCACTTTGGTTTGTTCCACCCAGACGTCTGTGAATGTTGGACGTCCGAAGAACCCAAAGTCCATCTGGAAGAAGTAGTTGGTGAGTTCGGTCACACTGCCTTTGGCCGACAGACGTGCTCGTCGAAAATCGGCTCCATCCTGAATCTGCCCGTATTGTGCTTCGCTGTTGCTGTCCTGATGAATCCAGCCGGCGTCGCTTTGAAACACCCCATTCACAGTGACGGACGGATAGGTCTTCTTGTTGGCTTTCTCCTGAAACGATTTGAACGCATTGTCGAGGCTGGCGATTCGCTGATCCTGCAGGGCATCGGCACTCTGGTCACTACCAGACATGGACGTCGTTATCTGCTGATCGCGCTGAATGATCTCTTCGGCCACGATGTGACGGACATAAGTTTCATTCAGAAGAGGCGTGGCAGTGCCACCAGCAAAGAGAGTTTCCGGCGTGGTGGATTCGTACATCCAGCCTTTCGGATGTTTGCTGGTGGAGCCCGAGAATGATGCTTGTTCCACGTCAGACTCAGGGGCGTTTGGATCGGCAGTTTCAGCCTCTTCCGACTCGATAGGGGCAACCCTTTGCTGCAGACGCTTATTGTCTGCCTCAAGCCGTTCGATTCTTTCCAGCAGGGTTTCCAGGGAGAGATCAGAATCCTGTCCCAGTACAGGACTTGTCAAACTGCTCAGCAGCAGCAAGCCGGCAGCAAAGCGGCGAATGGCAAACAACCTGGTCTTTTGGCAATCCATTGCCAGACTCCTTCAGCAAGGACCCTTAGTTTCGTTCCTTCTTTATTCGGCCCATGGACTGAGAGCGATATCTCCAATCTTGTCAGCCAGGTGAAGAATTAAACTGAGAGTTATCGTGCCACCGATCGCCAGAAGGAAATCTGCGCAGACTGCCTGATCGGATCTTTTGTGGGGACAGGATTGGCAAGTTTTTAGCCACGTTTGGCGCCGGATCTGAAAAGCAGATCCGGCGTTCCGTAACGATGAATTCAAAACAAGCCAAACCATTTCTTTCGGCGACATGTGTTGACTCTCTTGATATCGACGACTTCTTCAATCCTGTGTCGTGAAAACTGAGCCAGCAGTTTGTCGAGTCCAAAGTCCAGTTTGTAGTTCGTCTCTTCCGGGTACAGCGGCACCACAGAGTAAAAGTGAATGCTGCGTTCATCGTCGATTGCGAGCTGATGAAAGTCGTCGCCACAGTTGATCGGTGGCAGAAGGAGCGCGCAGGAGAATGCTGTATTCTCTGCATAGGGTTCGGCCGGATCGCCATTCGGCACGGTGTGGCCTGAACCCAGCCACGTGTCGTACTCATGCGGCAGTCGGGCCAGTACCTTCAGCAGACGCACCGGCCAGTAGTTCTCTTCCTCGTTAAACGCTTCCTGAGAAATCTTCCATGTCTTCGGGAGTTGGATCAGGAGTTCTGCGAACTGCAGTTCCCGACACACATCCGGAACAGTCATTGGCCGATCGCTCATGCCACTTGTGATCAAAGTATGCCACGGTCGCTCCTGAGATGGTTTCACCCAATGGATATCGATATGAACAAGGTCCGAGATGATTTCGTGAAAGACCCTGTGGACGGGGCCGATGTGCTTTTCGATATGAGCCGAAATGGCTTCGGTATGCACCTCATTCCCCGGAGCCAGTTCGAATTCACGAACCCTCGGTTCGTGCCGCAACAAGTCCGTCCCGTCCCGTGATTTTGGAGGTTCGTCGAGCGGTGGAACGAGCAGAATGGTGCCACACTCTTTGCATTTGACTCGTTTCCCAGCGCGATCATCGGGGACTCGATAGCGTTTTTCGCATTCATCGCAGCGGACGATGATCGTCATGACGGACTCCATGAATTCCGTAGACTTTAGTCAGTGGGGCGATCCTGGCATCTTCATTCAAAGGCCACGGCAGTGTCGATCTTCCACGTAATATCCCGCGAACATCCGGTCTCAATTCACACCGTGATGGAGAACATCAGATGATCTGCCGAAGAATGATGTCCCTTGTGGAGCAGACTGTCACTCTCTCATGTGTGATGAAGGTGTGAAGGCTACTTTTCCTTCAAGATGATTTCGTGAAAACGTTTGAGATCTTCCGCCGGGATCTTGATGATTTTTCGATCATACGTCATCAACCCGTTGACCTCGATCTCCACGTCGGTGGTCTGAGTGTAGACACCGGCGGCTATGCCCTTGTTCTTCAGTTCTGCAAGTCGCTCACAGGAGACTCGATATCGATCCTTGAGTTCATCAAGAGTCTTCGGCAGACCGCCATAGCCCCAGATTGCTTCCGATTCCTGCCACATGTGGCCCTTCGTCGGGAAGCCGTGCCCACCATATTCTCCGACGACCTGGATGAAGTCCTTGTATCGATCAGCATCGAACGGAAAATTTGGATGAGGATATTCGTGATGATCCGCGATATCTCCAACAGGCCAGAAATTTCCACCGCTGGCGATGTTGATCAAACGTGAGCGATCTCGTTTCACTGCCCATTCCCCGACTTCCACTGTCTGGTGTTGCCCCCACGCTTCGTTGAACGGTGTCCATACAACGATGCTGGGATGAAAGTCCAGAGATTCGATCATGCGATCAAACTCGAGCATGTACTGCTGATGCGCTTCCACTGGCCACTCGGCATCTTTTGGGTTCTTCTCCATTCGAGTCCACGGCGGATTTTTTCCTCCGCTGACCTGATCCTGCCACACCATCATGCCCAGTCGATCACAGTGATAGTAATAACGACGTGGCTCAACCTTGATGTGCTTGCGGATCATGTTAAAGCCCGCAGCTTTCAGAAACTCAATGTCCGACAACATCGCTTCATCGGACGGCGGGGTCAGCAAGCCATCTGGCCACCAGCCCTGATCCAGTGGCCCCAGGTGAAAGATGGGCTTGCCATTCAAAGTCATTCGCCAATGCCCGTTCTCATCTCGCAACTTTCCGACGGTCCGAATTCCGGCATAGGAAACGACGCCATCAACAAACTCGCCTTTGGCATCCAGAAGCATAATGTCCAGGTGATAAAGAGTTGGATTGTCTGGCGACCAGAGCTTTGCATCGGGAACCACAACTTCCACACCGGTCGTGTCCCCGATCGCTTCTGCAACCTGGCGACGATCATCGGAGACACGAACACGCACCTTTTTTGTCTCGCCTTTTCCCGCAATTGTTGGTTTGACCGTGATGGTGCCTTTAGAAGCATCTGTCGAGATATTCAGATCTTCGATGTACTGTTGAGGAACCTCTTCCAGCCAGACGGTTTGCCAGATTCCCGACACCTGCGTGTACCAGATTCCGCCTGGTTCCAGTACCTGCTTGCCTCGCAATTGCCAGCCTTCAGTCTCGTCCTCCACTCGCACAATCAGCTCGTTGTCCCCGCTCTTGATCGCGTTCGTCACATCAAATGAAAATGGATTGTTCCCGCCAACATGTTCTCCAACTGGCTGGCCATTCAGGTATGCCTTGCAGCGATAGTCAACCGCTTCGAAGTTCAACAGCGTTCGATGACCTGCGTTTGGTTTGGCAGTAAATGTTCGGTGGTACCAGAGAGCTTCACTATCCTCGAAGAGTCTCTGAACTCCGCCCAGTTTCGATTCCAGACAGAACGGAACCAGAATCTTTCCGTTCCATTTTTCCGGTGGCTTTTGTTCGGCATTCGGTGTGATGGCATAGTCCCACTTCCCATTCAGGTTCTGCCAGGATTCGCGGCCCCACTGTGGCCGAGGATACTCTTTCCAGACGTTTTCAGTCGTCACCATTTCGCCCCATTTTGTGGTCAATGGCGATGTGTATGGTGTCAAACTACGTTTGGGGCGAGGCAACTTCGGAACATTGTCGGCATCGACAACATGGACATCGATAAACTGACCACCTGCGTCCTGATGACAATGCACAGCGATGGAGTTTTGTCCCTTCCTGAGCGTCGCAGTCCCTTTGTCGTCCAGCGGTACGACAATGTACTCTGAAGTCCAGCGAGCGAACGACTTCACCAGTTGGCCATTGAGATAAACTTCTGCTTCGTCATCATGGTGAATCAGCAAAGCCGGTTTCGCCGGGATGGTTGTCAGTTCAAACGACTTCCGCAGCCAGATCTCGCGACTTGTCCATTCCGTTCCAATTCTGGCGCCAGGTGTTCCTCGACTGCCGAAGCCGCCGAAGCCTTCCTTCCAGTCTTTATCGTCGAAGTCAGATTTCTGCCAGCCATCGGCTGGAGCTTCGAGTGAGTATTGCCAGGAGTCGACGATTGCGTCGGCAGCATGCGTGGTCACGGAGACCAGTAGAAGAGCAACCGCAGTTAGGAGTGAATGTCGCATGGAACGAGAATCCTTCAAAGAACGAGGTGGGGTATCTCGAAGGATAGCGGTTCATTCGCAAAGCGTCAGCTATCGCCTTGGACTTCTTTGCAAGGTCCGGCATCTATGCAACGATTGATCGAGTCAACAAGTTAAACGAGCGACTTTACGCTGGTGCGGCTGAAGACTTTCGGTGATGCTCATGAACCGTACGAGCCATTGCGTTGCTGACTTCTTCCTCGTCCCCAAGGACGATGTCGGCTCCCGCTTCAAGGAACTCTGACATGTAAAGCTGATAGCGTGATCGCACAATCTTGGTTGCCTGCGGAGTCAATGTCCGAACCAGATTCAACACGGCCAGAGCATCTCCGCGTGAGGGCAATGTGATCACGACAACTCGCACATGTTCCAGATGCAGATGTTCCAGAACCTCCGCATTGCCCGCGTCGCCGATGACCGCTCGAAATCCCAGTGCTTCCGCGGCCGCAATTCCGGTCGAACTCAGGTCGACTACAAGGACACGGTCGCGAATGTCCTGTAATCCTCTGACTGCTCCGCGACCCGCCGGACCGAAGCCGATGACCAAAACTTCACAGGGCGAATGTCCGTCGGAGTGATCAGAGTCCTGATTTTCTGCTGATCCTCGTCGTCCATTCAGCCAAGCGGAGATCTTCGGAGCGGCGCCAATCAGCCACGGTGTAACCATCAGGGTCACGATCGAAGCGGAAACGATCGCCGAATATTGTGTCGCCGAAAGAATTCCTCCGGCGCGTGCTTCGCTGCCAAGAACAAATGCGAATTCTCCGACCTGGCACAGGCACAACCCCGTTGATAGCGAGACGCCGGAGCTCTGACCGAAAAGGCGAAACAAGCCCCAGATGATGACAGCCTTGCCAGCCAGAATCACGGCGGCCAGTGACAGCACCGTGGGCAGGTTTTTGAACATCCAGACAGGATCAGCAATCATCCCGACGGCGCCAAAGAATAGTGTCAGCAGCACGATTCGCAGAGAAGAAACGTCGGCTCGAACCTGAACAGCAAACTTGGAGTTCCCCAGAAACATTCCAGCGACGAAAGCCCCAAGTGCCGGCGACAGTTTTGCCGCATGAGCCGCCCAGGTTGCGCCGAGTCCAATGATGATGCTGAGCAGAACGGTGAGTTCTCGATTTCGTCCGAACGATGCTGACTGGAGTGCTCGAACGGCCACATAGTTCATCAGGAAATAAAGGCTGCCAATGATGACAAATGCCGCAAGAAAAATGCTGAAGATACGAGACGCAATCGCCGCTGGTTCTCCTCCTTCAGCCAGCAATGGAATCAGGATTGCCAAGGGCACAACAGCCATGTCCTGAACCAGCAACACGGCCAGTGAGTTGCGGCCGGAAGGCGAGTCCATCTCCCCGCGGTCCACGAGCACTCGCAGAACCGCAGCAGTACTGCTCAGGCAGATCATCGCTCCAATCGCGACGGATGTTGTAAAAGGCAGTCCCCACAGGCGACAGACCAATGCTCCCAGAACCAATGTCGTCACAACCTGCGCGGCGCCGCAGAGTAGGGTAGACTTGCCCAACCCGATCACGCGTTTCCACGAAAACTCCAGGCCCAGACTAAACAGGAGCAGGGCAACGCCCAATTCTGCGATCGATTCAATTTGCTGCTCAGCTTTGACGATCGCAAAACTTCCGGGGCCACCCATGACCATGCCGGCCAAAAGATATCCAACCAGAGGACTTTGCTTTAGCGCGGACATCAGGCTTCCTGCCAGCAAACATGCCAATAAAAGCAGAATGATCTGCAACAGCATGTTCCACGAATCCATGTTTCAGCCTTTCGGTTTGTTTCTGTATTGTTGGTCGAGTTGTCATTCTAGTGGAACCACCGATATTCTGTTGCCGTCGTTTGCCGTTTTCCTGGGCTTCCCCGACTGTTGAGTCAATCTGTGTTGATTCAGTCTCCGTTGAGTCACAGTCGCCCGATGTTTCCGCAGACAAAAGGACGATCAGGTGTTGATTGTGTTAAACGCGATACTTCGATCAAAGCTTACGTTGGCTTGCTTTATCTGTGCGATCATCCATGGCGTGGCTTTCGCCGATGGACTTGAAAAGCTCAAGGCCGAACGACTGGAGGCGGTTCGTGTCAGCGTTGATGCACTCCGCAACCAACGTGTCGAGGTTCCTCGGTCGGACGGTTATCAGGAGCATCGAGCCAACCTGCATGTTCATTCACACTGGTCACATGACAGTGTTGGCACCATTGAAGAGATCGTTGCGGCGGCAAAGCGTGCAGGTACCAGCGTTGTGATGTTCACCGAGCACCCCGCAGATCACTACGACTTTTTTGTCGATGGGCATCATGGCCTTCGCGATGGCGTGCTGCTGATTCCCGGTGCCGAAATGAACGGTTTCCTTGCCTATCCGACATTCAGCCTGCGTGGTGTGACGCCAAAGTCGCCGCAGGAACTGTCTGATCTGATCCTTGGCAGAGACGGACAAGCGTTTGTCTCTCATCCGGAGGAGCGCATGGACTGGGAGATTCAGGGCGTGACCGGTATGGAGATTTACAATACTCACGCCGACTTCAAAGATGAAAAGAACATGCTCTCTGCCTTGAAGAATCCGTTTCGGATGATTCAGCTTTCAGAATTGATTCGCAAGTATCCTCAGGAGTGCTTTGCGGCTTTGCAAAACTATCCGGCCGACTATCTCAAGCGCTGGGACGAGCTTTGCCTGAAAGCTCCGCACACAGGTGTTTCAGCCAACGATGCCCATCAGAATGTTGGGTTTGTGATTCGATGGACTGACGGTGAGAAAGGACAACTGGAAGATGCGTTGGGAGAAAAGCTGATAGACATGGATCTTGCTTTTCTGCCCGACAGCGAGAACCTTCGCAAGGACAAAAAGCCGGGTGATCCGATCTTCAGCATGTATCTTGATCGCTACGAGAACAGCCTGCGACACGTCGCGACTCATTTGTTGCTGAAGGAACATTCCGAACCATCCGTTCGTGAGTGTCTGGAAGCAGGTCGAGCATTCGTGGCGTTCGACTGGATGGCCGATGCAACGGGCTTTGATTTCCATGGAGAATCATCTGAAGGGCGACATGAGATGGGCAGTGAGCTCGTCATCTCTAAGTCTCTCAACTTTAACGCCGCCGCGCCGCTGCCAGTCCATTGGAAGCTCGTGCGAAACGGCAAAGTCATCCACGAGTCAGACGGTCGAACTCTGTCGTTCCCTGCAGACACTGACGGTGTTTATCGCTGCGAGGCATGGCTCAACATTGCCGACGAACCTATGATTTGGGTTCTGTCGAATCCTATTTACGTTCATCCGAGTAGTCCACTTTAGCTTTCAGGACATTGTTCATGACCATCGCAATCTCCATGGTCACATTAAATGCCGAGCCTCATGTTTCGATCGACGAAATTGCAAAGTCGTGGTGGAAGCGCTGGTCGGAGTCGGTCATTTCTTCTGGCTCCGAAGATGAGACGCATACGTTGTCACTTCGTGTGGGCGCATGCGAGGTCATTTATGGACTGATGCCAGCGCCGATTCCGTGGAGTGAGCTGGAGTCTTTGTGCGCCGCTTCCGGAATTTGGCCGGAAGCTTCGGAAGTACTGAAGAAGCACACCAACCATGTGATCGTCACGGTGATTGGAGAAGGGAACCATCTGGCTAAGATGATCGTGCTGACCAAGGCGACAGTTGCGTTCGCCGATGCGTGTTCGGCGGCGAACGGTATCTACTGGGGCAATTCGTCGCAGGTATTTCCGCCCGGACTGTTTGCCAGTATCGCGGGCGACTCGTTACCGGATGATCTGCCTGTTCCGATTTGGGTCAACGTTTGTGTGGCGGAAAACGAGGATGGCACAACGGCCGGATTTACCAAAGGGCTGGCGGCTTTCGATCTGAAAGAGTTTGAGGCATTGAAGTCGCCCGAGCCGTCGGAGGAACTCTACAACCGTCTGCTGGGACTCTGCGAGTATCTGATTCGTAACGGGGCCGTTATCAAGGATCGTGACACGATTGGCGAGAGTGCGACCGAACGAATCCGAATCGTCTATGGTAAATCCGAGTTCGGATCGCCCACGGACGTGATGCGTCTGGAATATGGAAATGATTCGTCGATCGGTGCGATGACGACCTACGGTTGCATTCATGCAACCATGACACTGCTCTGCACGATTGCATTTGGCTATGCCCTCTACGCAAAAACCGCAATTTTGCAGGGCAGCTTCATTCGGCACTTCTTGTTCATTCCAGCAACGCTCATTTTTGGATTCTTGCTGCTGATGATCACCGACCGCTTTTTCGAAAAGACGTTCGGACTTCAGGCATTCGCCAAACCTGTACCGAAAGACGGTGCAACTGCACCCTCAAAAGCGTAACGAGGATTTCAATGGCTCATGTGAAATTCATCAGCACTCTGCCGAAGAGCAAACCCGATCAGTTCCATTCCGCATTGCGAATATTGTGCGGTAGCAGCCGGTTCGCTCGATGAAGCCGGCGAGTACACACTTCCCACATCCCGTAGATGTCTTCTTCGAGAACCAACGTGCCGTCGGCTGGTAGAGTATGCCAGTCACCGCGTGCCAGTTCGCTCTCCAGTTGACCTTCGCCCCAGCCGGCGTATCCGGAGATCAGACGAAATTTGACGCTGATATCGGGTTTCTTTCCGTTGCGGACGACTTCTTCGAATGAATCTTCACTGCTGGCCAGAAAGAGTCCGGGGGCGACTTCCTGGTCGGTTTTTCCCAAAGCAACGCAGTTGTGCAGGATGAAAAGAGAAGTGGGTTCGACGGGGCCACCAACGAATACCGGTGAGTCGTTGACATTCGAAACGCCCTGTTGGGAAAGCGCCTTGCCGATTGTCATTGCCGACGGTCGATTGATCACCAGGCCCATGGCGCCCTGGTCGTTGTGGTCCAGCATCAGCACCACACTGCGATAGAAATTGGGATCTTTCAGGTGGTTGGCGGCAACCAGAAAGCTGCCTTGTAGAGAAAGCGTCACTTTGAAACTCCTGTAACCACCGGACTCAGTATTTCGAATTATCAGCCGGATCGCGTTAGCGTCCGGTTTGTGCGGTCTGTCCTCCAGAAACCCGGTGCTAACGCACTGCGGCTGATCGGAACTAGCTGGACAGCGCCATGTTCATGAAAACCATTGAGAATACAAGCCCGAAACGCCAGCGAGGGAATGAGTCGCAAAGTGTTCACTCGCTCGCGCTTCGGGCTTGTAAGGGAGCCGAACATGGCGCTGTCCAGCTAGGTGCAGCCCTGTTAGAGCAACATGACCAGCCCATCCATTCCGGACAGCCGACTATAGACTGCCAGAACCTGTTGAGAAGATTCACACATAGGTTCAATCGTCACAGCCACGTGTCGCCCGTGTTCCGTATTCCGCAGCGAAAACGGTGGATCGCTCTCCAGTTTTAGTTCATCTCGAACACTGGACAACACCCGCGCTGTAAAATTTCCGTCCGCGTAGCCGATCACTTTGAAGGTGAAGTGGCACGGGAACGAATGTCGTTTCTCAAGCAAGTCGATGGCTGGAAGATTGATCATGCCGTCCTCTTGTTTCTTTTGAGCCTTTCAATCAACCACATTGTCCCTGTGAGCAGCATCCTCCGCCAGTCGAACAATTGTTCAGCGAACGGTTCCAGGGAGCTTTTGCCAGAAGTATTCCCATCCCGCAGGTGTTGCTCAGTCCTGCGAATGCCAGACCAGCACCGATGAATGCCGGCACGACCAGAAACCCGATGTGCCAGAATGCCAGCAGGGAACCGATCAGAGTCAGCAGCCCCGCACAAATTCGAACCTGTCGTTCCAGAGAAATCATTTTCTTCTGACCACGATTGACCGGCAGGCCAGCTTGTTCCCAGGCGAGCGTTCCCCCTTCGACGTTGACCAAGTTGCTGTAACCCGCTTTTTCAAACATCTGGCAGGCTTGTGCCGAACGGCCGCCGGAGCGGCAGATAATGTAGAGCGGTTCAGAGGCTTTCGCTCCGCGAGATTCCATGATGGCTTTGGGATTCAAGGTATCCAACGGCGCGGATAATGCCCCTACGGCATGAACTTCGTAGAACTCCATCATCGACCGCACGTCAATCAGGTCAAATCCGCCTTGACGACTGAGAGGGGCAAATTCCTGAACGGAGATCTTGCTGGACATGTTTCACTGATCCAAAACCGATGGCACGGACTCGAAAGGATTTATCAGAACGAATTCACAGGAAGTATACCGTCGAGCCACAGAATTTTGCTCCGGAATCTGCCGTTTCCCAGATCGCCGACCGTTGGTGCAAGGAATGCGTTGCCCGATGTCTTCTCGATCTGTTAGTTTTCGCTTCCACCCACGGTTTAACCCAATGAGCCTCAGATGCTAGCCGAGTTTTTTCATTGCATCGGCTGGTGTTCTGTTAAGAACAGGATTTGGGGTTCAATGCGAGCCGACGGAGCGGCTCGACTACGTAGTTTCGCCGCTCCGTCGGCGAAAATGGGATCCACCGGTAACCCCCAAATCAAAACTTGACGAGCCACTAGCGCCTCAGGCTCAAGAGAACTTTTTCCCTCTCTCATTAGGCCGTATGATGTCTGCCATAGGCCAATCCACTTCAGCGACCTCCGGGCTTCCCGTTGTCTTCTTTGACGGGGTGTGTGGTCTGTGCAGTCACAGCGTTAATTGGTTACTGGCTCGCGATCCAGAACACCGCCTGCGATTTGCTCCGCTTCAGGGTGCGACGGCTGCGGCGATGATTTCCTCAGATCTTCGCGACCGGCTTGATACAATGGTTTTTGTCCGCAACGGCACAACCTACATCCGTACCGCCGCCGTGAGCCGCATTCTGATGACGCTCGGTGGCCGATGGCAGGTGCTGGGTGCTATCCTGTGGCTGATCCCATTTCCCGTGCGTGATCTGGGCTATCGACTGGTGTCGCGATTTCGTTACCGAATGTTCGGAAAACACGACGCCTGCCGCCTGCCAACCCCCGCTGAACGCGCGGTGTTTCTGGAGTAACAGATTGCTGAGCCGAAAAACTCGGCGAATCAGGAACGCCGATTTTCGAAACAGACCGTGGTCCTCATGCTTCAATCACTCATCAATCCCTGGCTGCTGATTGGGTTGGCTGGGATTGCGTTACCGGTGATTGCTCATCTGCTGAATCGACGACGCTTCGATGTGGTCGAATGGGGCGCCATGCAGTTCCTCAATCCCTCGCGCCGCACGCGTCGCCGATTGAAGCTGGAAGAATTGCTGTTGCTTCTGCTGAGGATTGCTCTTGTCACTGTCATCGTGTTGGCTGTCGCGCGACCGGTGATACCGAGCGGTTTTCTCAGCGGTTTCTATTCGTCGGGTTCTCGAACAGTTGTCCTTGTGATCGATGGTTCCAATTCCATGTCACGGACGGATGGAATGAAGACTGTTCATCAGGCGGCTGTTCGTCGTGCGATGGAGTTCCTCCGCACTTTGGGTCCCAATGACACGGTTGCGTTGATTGATGCCAGAGATGTGCCTCGATCCGTGATCGAATCACCTGTGCGAGATATCCGTGTGGTGGATGAGCAGTTACTGAATTTGCCCGGCCCAGGTGGCGCTTGTGATGCTCTGGCGGCGATTGAGAAGGCGATTGGAATTCTCGGACGCTCCAGTGCTGCTGCAAGAGAAATCGTGGTCTTCAGCGATCGACAGAGTCAGGGCTGGCGTCCGACCAGTGACGCCGATTGGGCTCGTGTTGATGAGATGCTCAAGTTTCCTGCGGTGCGGCCGCAAATCTGGGTTGTCGATGTGGGGGTTCCTGTCGATCCGAGTTCCCGTAACGTGTCAGTGGGGCGAATTGAGATCTCCCGAGAAATGTCGGTCCCTGATTTTCCTGTACGATTGAGGGTTCCGATTCGAAATGATTCTGATCGCGAAATGCAGATTCCTGTTCGACTTCAGAGAGAAGGTCAGACGCTGCCCGGACAGACTCAGGATGTATCCATACCAGCGCAGTCTGAGGGAATTGCCGAATTCGAACACTCCGCGCGTTCGGCCGGGACGCATGTGCTGACGGTTGCCACGGAGATCTCAGGAGATGCGATCGTCGCGGATGACGTCAGTCATGCGGCGTTGCACATTTCAGATTCCTTGTCTGTGTTGCTTGTGAACGGAGTGCCCTCGTCGACACCGGCTGAGCGAGCAACCTTTTTTGCCGAGCTGGCGTTCGCTCCTCAGGAGCAGGGCGTCCCGTGGGTTCGCACACGCGTTGTTGATGCCAAAGATTTGACACCGGAGCATTTTCAAAAGGCGGCCGTTGTCGTTCTGTGTGACGTCGGCAGAGTACCAGAGGCCGCCGCAAAGGCGTTGGCGGAGTTTGCTGCGGCTGGACACGGTGTCATGATTGCCTGTGGCCCGAACACAACACCGGAGTCATTCGAGCAGTCTTTCGTGGCATCCGGGTTGTTGAAGCCATTGCGTGTCATAGGAACACAAGAGATCTCCGAGGCGGATGTTCCTTTGCAGCTCGCACCGCTGTCGATTCAGCCGGGCTGGCTGGATCGTTTTCGCTCCGACCCATCTCGGAGTTTTTTGAAGGCAGGTTTTGCCGCGTGGGTGCAAACGAAAACAGTTGAACCAGACCTAACAGCCTCGGAATCATCGACGGCGACATTGGAATCTGATCTGCCGATCACGTTGGCTCAGCTCAGTAACGGGGTTCCTTTGATTCTGCAGACTCGACATGGGGCGGGCACTGTTCTTTTATTGACATCGACGCTCGATCGCACATGGACTGATTTGCCCACACGTTCCGACTTCGTGCCATTTCTGCACGAGGCTGTTTTTCATGTCGCGTCATCAAGGAGCCATCGCAATATCGGGTTCGCGGAACCTCAGGTTCTGCGGTTCTCTTTGCCGGAGAGTAACGCGATCGCCGACAACGAGGCCAGCAATTCGGCCGGCGGAAGTCCCCGCGAAAAACCCTCGTCAGTGTTTACGGTCACCACTCCATCCCGGTCGAAAACAGAATTTCCCGGAGTCAGCGATGGCACCACAGCCGAGGCTGTTTTCAACGAAACGTTTGTCCCGGGAGTTTACCGTGTTGACGGACCTGCCGAATGGCCGACTCCACCACGCGATGCTTTCGTGGTGAACTATGACCATGCTGAAGATGATCTGACGGAACTGACCGCGGCCGACCAAGATCGACTGGCCGCAAACGACCGGATCCACTTTGTGCCGGCTTTCAGCGAGCTGGCTCGGCGAATGTATGGCGAGGAGAGCACCTGGGAGCTGTGGGCTCTGCTGATGGGGCTCTTCCTGCTGTTGCTGGTACTTGAGCTTGTGCTGACTCGTCGATCAGTTCAGAAGGGCTACGGATTTGTTTTTGATGGCGTCAATTCGCCGTCCGCGATTGGCAGTGAACCTGCAAAAAGCCCCTGAATGATGCGAGTCATATGCGGGAGATTCAAACGGCTCACTTCATCCGTCGGCTGATGATAATCGCTGTGAAGAGATCCGGCGGAAAAGCTGTGAGCGATCACTCCCTTTTGAACAAACGCATAATTGTCGCTCCGAGTATACAACATCTCGCTGACATCTTCACGATAAAAGATCGTCACATCCGCCCGTGTTGCGCCGGCAGCCATTTGATCACCAAGATTTGATCGCGTCCAACCGGTTCCCCACGCTTTGCCGTCGGCGTTTTCCTCCGGCCGCCCGATCATCTCAATGTTGATGTTGGCAACGGTTTTCTCCAAAGGCCACAGCGGGTTCTCGGCATAGTACTTTGAACCGAGCAGGCCTTTTTCCTCACCCCAGAACGTCATAAAAATGACCGACCGTTTCGGGCGTTGTTTGAGCGAGCTGTAAGCATCAGCCAATGTTACGACAGCTGTGACTCCGGTGGCGTTGTCGTCGGCTCCGTTGTTGATCGTATCGCCCCCGCGATCACCTTGCAGTCGTCCAATGTGGTCGAGGTGAGCCGAGATAATGATGGCTTCTTTGGCAAGTTCCGGATCACTGCCGCGCAGAACACAGATTACGTTTCTGACCGGGGTTGCTACGGTTTCTCGTGCGGGGGCTTCAACGTGAATCTCGCCGGTGATGTCTGAATCGGCGCCAATCATGATTACCGGACATGATGTCAGGAATTGAGCGGGAAACGTCAACGGCTTTTCTCGCAGGCGACCGGCGGCTTCCGGCAGGATGCTGTCGTCGTCGACTCGCACCAGAATAGCGGCCGCACCTTTGTTGGCAATTTGAATGACCCGTCGGGACAAGGTGGCGACCAGCATTCCAGGATTGTCGACCGCTTGAGGCGGCAAGGGGAATTCATCGATCACAATGATCTTGCCAGCGACATCATTCAGGTCTTTCCCGTCCGAGAGTTTCGCGGTCACCGCGCACTCTTTGTCGCCTCCGAAGAGGACTCCTCGGCATTCCACAGGCATCCCATGTCGCGTGATCATCGGCTCCGTTTTGGGCTGGAGATATTGAGTCAGCTCAGTTGTCTGATAGTAACTACCGTCCGGCCCAAGGCCTTCCAGCCCGGCGCCTTTGAATCTGGCAGCGACATACGCGGCGGCGATATCGAGTTCTGTTGACGGCGTGTCGCGGCCCGCCATTTCGTCCGAGGCCAGAAACGACACTGTCGACAGGACTTCGGATTGTTCGATTGTCTGGATGGCTGCTTTCTGATCGTCCGTCAACGGTGCGACAGAGATCTCCTGTGCGAAACAGGTTTGAGAGATCGCCGCAATTGTGAAGCATCGCAGGACAGATCGAAGCATGAGAGATCCGTTCGGTAAGTGGCCAACGAAAAGAAGCCCGGCTTTTTAGAAAAGCCGGGCTTCGAATGCGAGCGTTTCAGGGTTCGATCTTCAGTCTACTTCTTTTCGCCCTTGAGCTTGTCAACGCTGACTTCAACAGGCTTCAGTGCATTGTCACCCTTCTTTACGGTGACAGTGTACTTGCGATTGACGTAGCCCATGCGTTCGTGCCAAACGCGGAATTCGTGTTCGCCAACCGGCAGGTTTGGAATGGTGAACTTGCCGTCTTTGTCAGTCACAGCGGCATAGGGATGATCAACAACCATCCAGTAAGCAGACATCCATGGGTGGAAGTCGCAGGTGACTTTGATTGGCAAGCTTTCACCAACCTTGTAATCAACCTTTTCGCCCTTGCCCAAAGCGGTGTTCGGAGCGATCAATACGTTGATCGGCTGATTCTTCAATGGATAAGTATGAGTGTTGTGAGCAATCGCATCACCGGAAATGACTTCCACGGTCTGACCACCCAGAACCACCATGGCGTGCGGAGTGAACATGCAGCCCTTCTGGTCGAACACAACGGTTGCTGGATCAGGCTTCTTGGCGTCAGGGTGAACGGTCTTTGGAGCTTTGGCAAGGTAAACAAAGACGTTGGCAACGCCTTTGGAGTCCTTGTCAATCAACAGGTCGTCCTTGAAAGTGTCAGCGGCAGCACAGACGGCCTTGTCTTTAATGTCCGCACCGGCTTTGTGCAGCAGCTCGGGAGCCGGGATCGCGCCAGTCGCAACAATCTGGCCAGAGACGTTGCCCCAGTCCTGAGCAACGGCGGATGCAAAGCAGCATGCTGAAAGAGCTGCTGACAAAAAGATCTTCTTCATTGTGATATTCCTGAGTTTCAAGGATCCGACACGGACCAGGCCATCGTGAACCGAAGAGCTACCTCTGATGGAAATAGCCGAGCCGGGCTCTCCACGTCCCGGACACACACCGCGGTGCTCCCAATTTTATGACTGAGTCATCGTGAAGTCGAATGCGTCTTTTCGATTCTTCTTCCCACGACGAAGTACTTCCCAGCGTTGGGAGTTCATGAGACTATCGGTAAAGTGGCATGACGCAAGTACGGCGGCGGATTCCAGAGGACTTTTTTTCCGGGCAAAAATGGAGATTCTCCGAAGCCCAGCCAAGATAGGTTACGAAGTGTGCGAATAGTCACGTTGTGTTTCGGCGAAGTCTTCCGCTGGTGGATCTGCTTCAAAATAGGCGAGATTTACTTCTTGCGGGTCTATTGGTTGAATCCCGTATTCCGGATCCTCGTTTACTGCCAATACCGTTCAATGAATCATAACCACAGTCTGGTCAAAGGTTTTCGTCAAGGTTTTTTGCTTTCGATGTTTGGGACGGCACTTGTTCCATCGGGACATTTTTCTTTTGATCACTCGCGGATTAAT
>JBPOIW010000118.1:0-2141 GCA_052034165.1 Planctomycetota bacterium
CGATATGGAACAAATCCAGGTAGATGTTCCAGATGGCCGCTCTCTCTTCCTGACCCGGCAGGTCCAGGAAAAAGATGCCGTCGAAGCGTTCGGACCGTCCGAACTCCGGGGGCAACTTCGAGACATCGTTCGCTGTACACACAACGAACACATCTGATTCATGATCATTGAGCCATGACAGAAACGTCCCGAACATTCGTGAGGACACACCAGAGTCACCGCTGCCGTTGACTCCCGAGAACGCTTTTTCGACTTCATCGATCATGACCACACACGGAGCCATCGCATCAATCACACGCAACGCCTGACGTGTTCGCTCTTCACTCTGACCGACCAGCGAGCCCATCAGACTGCCGACGTCCAGAATCAACACTGGTCGATCGACTTCGCGTCCCAGAGCTTTGCAGAACTGCGACTTGCCGCAGCCCGGCGGCGACAACAGCAGCACACCACGAGATCGCTGCGTCAATTGTTCCGGACTTCGTCGTCGCATGGCACGTTGACAGAACGATTTCAATGACGCCAGACCGCCGAGGTTCTGGAAATCTTCCTTGCCACGATGCAGTTCCAGAGATCCGGATTTGCGAAGGATTTGAGTTTTCAATTCCCACACTGCATCCGGAGTAATCCGGCCATGTCGAACCAGCGACAGACTGAAAGCGTTCTCGGCTTCCAGCCTGGTCAAGCCAGCGGCTGCATCGAGCACAGTGGCGAGTTCGTTGCCTTCCGGCAGTTCAGAATCTTCCGTCGCAATACCGCGTGCAATCTCCGCGAGTTGTGTGCGGTCCGGAAGTTCATGCTCCAGGACCACAAACATCTTTTCGAGTTCTACAGGCAGCTGCACCACGGGAGACAGAACTACCACAATCGTGCGGTTTTGTTTACCGGCGAGCACCTGCTGTGACAGGGCCTGCACGATCTCGGCCGACTGCAGAAACCGGTGAAAGTTCTGCAGCACCAGAATCGCCGTGCCGGCCGATGTGGCCAGTGAGTTGATGGACCTGATCGCCGCCAACGGCTCGTTTCCGTTGCCTTCGATGGGTGATCCGTCCACACGCAGCCCCTGATCAAGATCCCAGGTCGCCAGCCGCCACTGCTCCTGACGACAGAGCAGTGCGATGGCCGTGAGCGCATCCTGATGCTCGTGGCTTTCTATCCAGAGTCCAGTAAAGCACGCTCGCACGTACTCACTGAACCGTTCAATCAATGACATAGAAAAATTCTCCTGTGAAAAGTGATAGTGAGATGAGTGACAGCAAGCGGTTGTTTACTGACCTTGTTGAACCTGCTGTTGTGCGGTAGCCGTCTGATGAAACTCCGATTTCAGGATTTCGTTGGTCTGCTGACCGATGGCCAGTTCCACAAACCGACTGGCGTCACGGCATTCTGACCCCGTGAAGCCTTTTGTCTCCACTTTCGACTGACCGTTCGGAGCGACAATGATTTCGATGGTTTTTAAGGTACCGCTCAAGCGACACCTCCCACACGAATCGTGAGTTTGATCGAACCATCATGAAGCGGCTGCTCGAATACGGTGTGCCCTTTTTTGCGAGCTTCCAGTTTGGCCTTTTCCACGGCATAGCTCTGGAGGTACCGATCCAGTTGCCGAGGATCGCCCCAGCGGCCGTCGTAGTTGTCGTAAGCGATCTTCGCCGTGTTCACGTCGCAGACAACGGGATAACGCCAGTCCGGTAACTGCACAGCCCAGCCAGTGGCGGACGTGCTGAACAATTTGACTTCGCCGAAGACTGGTTCCGGCAGAGTCAACCGTTGACACGCAGCATGGATTGCCACGGGATCACGGATTTCGGTTTTGATTTCGACAATATGTGACACGCAGGAATTCCTCAAAAAGGATGATGAATGAAACAGAGCCGGAGCCGAACGTCGCTCTGTGAGTCTATAAAAATGCCCGCTATCCCCGAGACGAAGATAGCGGGCTCTTGAACGATGGTGACGGTGCACTACTTGCGGATCGAACCGTCATGCATCGCGCCACCAATAAGCAAGCTCACCAAGAACAGAAACACCACAAAGCTCTCGGAGGCGATTCCGAACACCGCAGCGATCAACAACGCACCGTTGATATGTGCTGCATTCAGTTTGTGTTTCGCTGACAAGTACGCTCCTCTAAAGAGTAT
>JBPOIW010000108.1:0-54639 GCA_052034165.1 Planctomycetota bacterium
TTCTTCTCCAGCTCAACAATCCGAGCCTTCAATTGCACAACCTCAGCACGCAATTCCACAACGATTGCTGCCAACTCCGCGTAACTCGGTCGTTTTGCTCTTCCGCCCATGAAACGCGGTGTAGCACCCATCACATTTCTACAATACCCCGGTTTTCACGGCAGAATGGACAGCTACTAACTCGACTCCATGAGCACCGGTGGGAAGTCCAAACTTCATTTTGGTGTAGGATGGGCATTCTTGCCCGTCGCAGGGTTTGTCGGACAAGAATGTCCAACCTACGTTTTTAGGTCTGACAATCGCTGGCGTTCTGCAGAACGCTGGGTTTGAATTGTAGCTTTCCGTAGGTCCTGCCTGCCGGGCAGGACTTCGCGGTTTGTCGCGACCTGAGTGCAACTGCTCCAATTAAGCCAGCCACAATCCTCAGCCGACACCACAAATGGTTCACCTTACGGCGAAAGTCCTTTCCGGCAGAAAGGACCTACTTCGACAATCTAACACCACTGCACCACAAACGTGGTTTCTATCAACGAGCCTGATTCATTTCATACGATGCAACCTGCGACATGAGACACTAAAATCGAACCCCAAACCGCAGGTCAGTTTGTTTCGTCTTCGGGTCGTACCAAAGGCGAAGTCGCGACTGATCTGGAAGGTCAAGCATGAATTCGATAGGGACGCTGATTCCAGGAGGCTTGTCAGAATTCATTTCGTCGAAAACAGCATCACTCACGAAGTCCATCAGCATCTTGTAACCATCGGGGCTGACCTTTTTGAGATCACCATTGGAAGCCTTCGAAATATCATCGACCACCTTATCAAGCTTCAGCTTCCCTTGGGTAACGGCGTTTTTAACCTTCGTCTCAACCTTCTGATTTAGCGATTTCGCTTTGACCGGTGTGTCACCATTTGCCATTTGAACATCCCAAAGATTTGTGAAGTTACGACAGCTCAACCTGATAATTGGCGAAAACTCGCCTCACCGCTGAGGGTGACTAAGGTCCTCCCCGGCCATTGCACCACCGGCAACCCCGCTATGTGTAAAGCCATTGATTGTCGGATGGGGCCACAATACCGCCGATTCCTATTGATTCGCGAATGCGAATAAACGGTTCCTGACACCTTTTTGTGTTCCGACTCCCCTATGCCCCTTTCTCAAGATCGCGATTGATCGCCGCTGACTTCGCGTCCACGGCTTCATTTGAAATGGCGTCTGCAGGCGAGAATCCAGATTCCCGGCAAAGAATGTCACCGCAGGCGGCCGCGGCTGCAACCCACGGCACTTTGCACGCTCATTTAAATCGACGTGGAGCGTCCTTTTTGAAGAACGCGACGTGGAACCATCATTCATAAGAAGTCACACGAAAGGGCCACAGAAGGAAAGTGGAAACCCAACAGTGCCTGAACAATGCTCAGGTGCCGCACGATTAAAGTGAAATTACCAGGTCCCTCATCCGACAAAGATACAGGAAGAAATCGCAGCAGTCCGCCTCTCAGCTAGATCGTCGGCGTTCTGATGATCCTTAACGTATTGGGTCCCCTTTGGAAGGGTCCCCAATCCAATGAATCAAAGCGGAAAGCCCATTGCCTAGTGGCTGTCGGTAGGCCCCTTCCTTTACTCCGCCTATCTCCTGTGCATCCCCTAGAACGCCAAGAACAACTTGAACTGGAGCAGTTCCAATAACTTTTAACCCGTGGACTACATATCCAGCAACTTTCTCAAGCGTCATTGCTCGCAGCACGAATGGAATGATTTGCTCGGTCAACTTTCCTTTGATTTCGTCGACGATCGTTTCCCCGATTTTCTCGCCCACCTTCTTTCCACCGGCAACAACCTTCTCCGACAATGCCTTGGTTCTTGCTTGGTTTACTATAGTCACCAAGTAATTGTCTTGACCATTAGCCCTGCAATTCTTGTCCCCATCAACTCTTATGGTTGCATGTTGCGTTATTAGGTGGGTAAAAAGTGGGATCTCGACACCGTCATTCGTTGTGATTATCAACATGTCCATAGGTGGAAGGCTCCAGAAGTCTGTTAACTTTACCAAGTCAAAGGACGAATTGTTCACACTGGGAATTCAAATCGGAAGCCACGGTCCGATTCATCCACTTCAGCGTTGATCACCTTGATCGCCGAATTCTCTGCCATTCTCGCCAAAAACTCTGTGGACATCTGCGGTAGCAGAGTACCGTTGAGGATTTTATCCACGTTTCTCGCACCGCTGTCGACTTCGGTGCAGCGGCTGACGATGTGGTCGAGGACGGAGTCGGTCCAGGTAAATTCGGCGTCGTAGTGTTCTTTGATTCGCTTCTTGATCTTGCCCAGCTTCAACACCGCGATCTGACGCATGATAGTGTCGCTAAGGGGGAAGTATGGGATCACCGTGATGCGTCCCAGAAACGCCGGCTTGAACCACTTTTGAAGTTCCGGCTGAATGGCGGCGGCCAATGTTTCTGCATCCGGGGTTGTGTCCGGGTCGGAGCACATGTTCTTGATCATATCGGTCGCGGCATTGGAGGTCATCAGGATGACCGTGTTGCGGAAGTCGATGTCTCGTCCTTCACCGTCTTTCATGTTGCCTTTATCAAAGACCTGGTAAAACACGTCCTGAACGCCAGCATGGGCTTTCTCCATTTCATCAAGAAGCACCACGCTGTACGGCTTACGTCGAACCGCTTCTGTCAAGATCCCGCCTTCGCCGTAGCCGACATAACCCGGAGGCGATCCCATGAGCAAGGAAACTTTGTGCTCTTCCTTAAACTCGGACATGTTGATCGTGGTCATGTTCTGCTCGCCGCCGTAAAGCAGTTCGGCCAGAGCAATCGCGGTTTCGGTCTTGCCAACACCGCTGGGGCCCACGAGGAAGAACACACCAATTGGTCGACTAGGATCCGTCAGGTTGGCTCGTGAAGTCCGAATTCGCTGAGCGATCGCTTCCAGACCGTGCGACTGGCCGACAACGCGTTCTTCCAGTCGCGAATTCAGTTTCAGAATCGTCTGTATCTCATCACTGACCATGCGTCCCACGGGAATGCCGGTCCATGAGGCGACGATTTCCGCTACTGCCTGCGAATCCACACAGGCTTGCAGCAACGGCGTTTCTCCCTGAACCGCAGCAAGCTGAGCATTCAAGTCGGCCAAGTCGGCCGCGAGCTTCTGACGGTCCGCATCGGAAAGCGGAGCCGGTGCTGGAGTTGCCGGAGTTCCCGCAGCGGGGGTTGTCGCTGAGCCAGCCGCCGGAGGTTTTGGTTTTGCGGTTGGGTCCGGTGGAGACAATTGCTCTCGCAAAGCGCGAATCTTCGCAATGAAATCTTTCTCGGCGTGCCACTGGACTTTCAGCGTTTCGTAGCGAGCCATCGCGTCAGCTTTCTTCTGGCGCAGTTTCTCCAGTTCGGCCTGATGATCTGAACCGATGGCAGATTCTCGCTCCAGAATTCCGATTGCCGTGGTCGTCAGATCGACAGTTCGCTGACAATCTTCGATGGCCGCAGGAATCGTCGTGTGCCCGATCGCAACACGAGCACAGGCCGTGTCCAGCAAACTGACGGACTTGTCCGGCAACTGTCGCCCGGAGATATAGCGGCTGGACAGGCGAACCGAGTCTTCCACCGCTTCGTTCAGGATTTCAATCTTGTGATGTTTCTGCAGAGTGTCAACAAGGCCTCGCATCATCGCGATAGCCTTTTCTTCACTCGGCTCTTCGACCTTCACCACCTGAAATCGGCGAGCCAACGCGGCATCTCGTTCAAAGTACTTTTTATACTCCGCCCACGTCGTGGCCGCGATCGTACGCAATTCACCTCGAGCCAACGCCGGCTTCAGAAGATTAGCCGCATCACCCTGACCTGCCTGACCACCCGCACCAATCAGTGTGTGTGCTTCGTCGATAAACAGAATGATCGGAGTGACAGAGCGATTGACTTCTTCGATGACTGACTTCAGTCTGTTTTCGAATTCGCCTTTGACACCCGCTCCGGCCTGAAGCAGGCTCAGGTCCAGAGTTCGAACGGCCACCGTTTGCAGAGCCGGCGGGACATCTCCCTGGGCAACTCGCAGAGCAAAACCTTCAACGACGGCCGTTTTGCCGACGCCCGCTTCGCCCGTCATGATCGGGTTGTTCTGACGACGACGAGTCAAAATGTCAATGATCTGGCGAATTTCCGCGTCGCGACCCAAGACCGGATCAATCTTGCCCGCACGAGCTTTGGCGGTCAGGTCAATTGTGTATTGATCGAGCGTTGGAGTTTGTGTTGGCCCACCAGCAGGCGCGCCACCTGTAGCCGGACCCGTTCCTTTTTGACCAGCAGGAGCCGTTGATGTAACGGTTTCAGAACTTTCGGCAAGGATAGTCGGCAGGTCTCGAACGAGTGCGTCCGGATTGATTCGGCTGAACTCAGGAGAAATCTGCTGTGTCAGTTGCGACAGAGATCTTTCTGAAACGAGGGCCAAAAACAGATAGCCTGAACGTGTTTGCGATGACGCGAAGTCGATCGAACCCAACAGCCAGGCTTCGCGAGCCAGATCCACGACATACTGTGACAGCAGCGGCTGACTACCGTTCCCTGTTTTCAGCCGATCGATCGCTTTTTGCACATCGGCAGCAATTTTGGAAGTGTTGATTCCATAGAACTTCAGGATGGCAGCAACGTCGTTCTGCGTGCTTTCCAGCAGTTTCGCCAGCCAGTGTTCCACTTCGACGTTGTAGTTTGTGCGGGACAAGCAAAGCCCGGCAGCGGCTTCGAGGGCTCGCGTGCAGGTGGTGTTGAGCTTGCCAATCAGCGATTTGAGATTTACCGATGCCATTGTTTACTTCAAGAACCTTAAAGGTTTTTCGAGTGCCACTTCCGGCAAGGTCTGACGCTCCCTGCGGGTGGCATCGTCACAAATGTTATGTACCGTTGCAAGGGAGCGAAATTGATTTCCACTCTGGCATGACAGATTGCCGGGAGGGGATGTGACGTTCGAGAGTAGACAAGACGCAGCCGGACAGGAATGCGCAATTTGCACTTTGAGCGTTGAAGAAGCATTAGAACCGAAAAACGGCGTCATCGGCATGGTGCGGTCGATCCGGTGATTCCAGCCAGGTTGTCCAGCCAAGTCGAGGAGCAAATGAAGCATCTCCTTCGCCCAGTCGGCAAGGAGGGACCTGATTTTTGTCGAGAAGTACCTGGACATCAAAGTCCAGATGCTGGCCAACATAAAATCGTACAAGCTGTTGAATCGACGTCATTCGAGAGCTGTCTGGAAGCAATGACAGGAAGTCATCCCAGCCCACAGGCCCGATGACGATTCTGAGCCGACTCTGAATGTCCCAGACCGCGTCACCCACGATGGCTGATTCGCCAAGCTCAAGGTTCATCCCAAACGGATTCGATCCAGAGGGAAGGGACGACTTTTGGTCGTCGGTTAATCTGAGCCACTGCCCCACGAACTGCTCAACCCGCGTGGGGAGTTCCGAGAAATCCGCGACGATCTGCCGAAGTGCGACTGCGGATCGGGTCCTCTGCGCAAAAAGACCTCCATAAGCCAATACCGTAAGATCATCGAACGCAAAGTTCTCACGAAGAAAGTCGCTGCCAAGCCCAACCAAACTGAACAGAGATCTTGTGAACAGATCGTTTTGGCGAACGTCGTCCTTCAGGCTTCGCTCGTAACCAATGGGAAATAGGTATTTCTCCCACGCCCGATAGAACAGGGAAATGATGCGATGATTGAACAGGTCGAAGAATTCCTGCATCGCGAAGTCTTTGTTTCGCTGATGCACGCGATCTATAAGCAGCGAAGTATAGTGCTGCGGCAAGGCGCCCGCGGGCCCCGTGAGTCCGGTGAAGGGGACCGTGACTTCAAAAGGGTGCGTTTGAGATGCCGACAGATCTTCCGCCGCATCAGAGACAATGTCAGAAACCTGGCGGACACTGCTGACCTGACCAACTGGAAAGCACAACGAAACGAGACTACGGAACCGCATCGGTTCGCGATGGAAGTCGAATTCTGTCCCCAACGCAGCATACTTCTCAGGGGCCTGCTCCAGGGCATACCGTTCCAGGATGCGGACGGCCTGAAAGAACTCAAACTCGTAAGGTGTCTGGATCAGGTCTTCAACTAAAGGAGCTGCTGCTTTCCCGCCTGTGCTGGCCATTTCCAAACTTTCAAATTTCGGGCCTGCCGTTCCTGTGTGGAAGCAGTGAGTTGAGTAAATGAATTGATCGACGTGTACATTGCGAAGAACTGGCTGAGCACTGACGCGAACAGATAAGGACTGTCGCCAGCGAAATTCTCATCACGCATCACAATGTGGATGCGAGTTCCCTTGGCGAAGGCATTCTGCATTCGCAGCACACTGGCTTCTGTGGTGATTTTCACAAGTCCTTCAATCAGATTTCGCGCCTCTGCTGATTCCTTCACGTCATTGAGTGTTAAAATCTCCCGTAAGATCTCGAGAGCCGCAGGGGCATCGGACAGCGAAAGATGATTCAGGGAGAGCTGCGAAATCATGGGCCAAAGGTTTTCTCTTCCGAGATGGGTCCGGAATGTTTTCGTTGGCGGCAGCAAACATTTAACCTCGCCAACTGGCCCTTTTCCTCCCACAAGATCGAGACCGATGCGTGCAGCATCACGTTTCTGTGCGAGAGCTTCAGGAAGATCCCGGTTGAAACAAGTCAGATTGGCATAGAGCGTACCTTCGCGCTGGGAATAGGGCGAAAATCGAGTGTCGACAAGAGACAAGTACATTTCCGACGGCCCGTCCAGATGCCCTCGATCTCTTTCGATCGGTCCGGGGCGACGCACCGCATGCCAATAGCCAGCTATACCTGCCGATGTGCCGTGTTGAACCGAGTAAAACGGTCGAAATTGGGCGCTGGTGCCACCTTCGTCATCGACATGAATGTCATTAATGGAGTAGACCTCATGGGACGCCTGAGCTCTCGCGTCCGGGATCAAATGAACTTCCGTGGCACGAAAGTTCAGTGGAATCGCGTCCGCTGTTTTATCGAACAAATTCACGATCGGTGTGCAACCCAATCTGACAGTGTCAGGGGAAATAATCTGAGCCAGCTCCGGCACATGTTCATCAAGCAAAATAGAGATCTCGAGCTTATTTCCGCAATGCTTCAGAACGTCCGAATTCAGGCCAGTCAGATCGAAGAAGAGATATTTCTGCGGCAGGACGAAGTATTCCGTCAATAGACGGTAACCCGGAAACTCATTCGCTCTGCGCGGTAACACGGCATCATCTTCGTTAAACCCAACGGGCTTAAGGACGGAGGCAGGCAAAATGGAGACAGATTGCTCATTGCCGCCGTTGATCACAATCTCAAGCGATTGAGACAGCACAAGTTCCAGCAGCCTGGCCGCTTTTTCGAAGTTTGTTATCGCGATATGAAACCGCAGGGATCCGATGGGATACGCACTGAAACTCTTATTGGGATCCAGTGTCGTAAATTCGAATCGCAGCACAGATTCGGCATCGTTTCGGCGAGGAGAAGCCGGTCCGGAAAATGGTCGCGGAATGAGCTTCGTGAACGTTGCATCCATGGGAAACAGAGTCACCGGATAGCAAGTCCGAAACTGACAGTTGACTCCGTCAATTCGTTCAGACTCAATCGACGTCTCACGTTTGATCAAGTGCCCTTTGACGAGATCCTTCTGGCTGCGATTCAGCTTGAATCCGACAATCGACGTGGAAGGAACCGGAGCCATCATGTGAGGGTAGAGCACCCCCAGCATCGCGTCGACAAGTTCCGGAAACGCGTCGTCGAGCTTCAACCGTGTGCGAGCATTCAGATAGGCAAATGCCTGAATCAGCCTTTCAACATGAGGATCTTTAATTCCCGACCCACTGAATGTCAGTCGATTGGCGATCTTGGGAAACCGGCTGGAAAAATCACTTGCGGTACTGCGAAGAAAATCGAGTTCCTTCTGATACCAGCCATCGAGAGATTCACTCATGTTGACACTACTTCACATCAAATTGACCGGTAGTTGCTTCAAGGACCGATTCGTAGAACAGAACATGCTTCGTCTCGTTAATTACCATCGTGGCTTCAATTCGGAATTTAATCACTCGATTGAAATACGAATCCCCCGATGTCTGACGAATTCGTACGCCGGACAGTCTGGGTTCCCAGCGTTCGATCGTCTGCCGAATACTCTCCAGCACTTTTTCCGGATTTGAGGCGGCATCCATCCCCGCCGCGGTGAAATCCGGCAATCCGTAGTTGACCAAAGAGTCCGAAAGCTCTTTCCATTCCACGTTCCATGGCACACACCGGATTCTGGCATTCAGAAGATCCTGCAGATCGCGACGAACGGCCTGCTGTGTATACCGCAGCAGCAACGAATCATCTATCGGTGCCTCACCCGAATGATCGGGCTCCTCATCCAACAGCCGATCAAGAACGGAGAGAACGATTCGTTTTTGATCCTCTCCGCGGCTCACGAGGCATCTTCCTCGTCAGGCCGACAAACGGTCTTCAATTCCATGACTGTAATCTGTTCATCATTGATCAGGAATTCACGCTGTCCAACACCTGTAATCAACCTTCCGTCCGCGAAAGACTTCCAGTCTGTGGCTCTTCCCACTCTGGCCAAAGGCTCCTGAGATTGATGTGATCCAAAATACAAAGCTGGTAGCAAGACGCGACCCTTCAGTTCGCCCGTCGTCTCGATTGCTGCGGCTCTCCACATTAAGTCCGAAAGACACTCTGGCGGAGCAAACTCCAGCGAGACAACGTTGGAAATGTGAATCCAATAGTAGTTCCCTGTCGCGGTACAGATCTCAAGATTGGAACCGAGAACGTCATCGAGATCCCGGAAATCGGCAACAGGGTTTCCGTTCACGACCAACAGTGTTTCTTGCTCCATCCCGTTGGCATTCTCTAAAAGTTCGGCCGCTTCTTCGTACTTTGCTTCGCGCATCGCGAGTAGTGCCTTCAGCCTCAATTGCTGACTCTCTGTGGGTAACTCGATGAATTCAGGAACTCTGCCGGCGAGAAACACTTCGCGTCGGGCCGTTTCGGCACGAACAAGGTGCCGCAGCATGGCAACACCGTAAGTTGACGAAGGCGCGAACTGTGAGGTGGCCTCCAGATGTTTGTCAGCACGTTCAAGGTCTCCTGAAAAACAGAGCAGTTCAGCAAGAAGACTTCGACTTTCAATATCAGATGGATTCTTCTTTACGGTCTCCATCGTCGTCGTCAAAGCTTCGTCCAGTTTCCCGGAATGGAAGAGTTCTCTAGCAGTGGCCACAAACAACTCCAAACTCGATTGCACAAGAGGAAAAATGTTTCACTTCAGGATTTCATTTCCATACGCTGGGAGCGAAAAACCATGTGGGAGGTCAGTTGGTCCAGTTGATAGTGAGGCAATAGCCTCATAACCATCGAAAACTCCCCTGGCCGTCCTGGAATCTCCTCAACTGTCACGCTCGCGTCCTGCAAGGGAGACTTCGCTTTAATCTCCGGGCTCGCCCGAGCATTCGCGACCACGT
The DNA here is from genome assembly GCA_052034165.1 of Planctomycetota bacterium. Classification (GTDB taxonomy): domain Bacteria; phylum Planctomycetota; class Planctomycetia; order Planctomycetales; family Planctomycetaceae; genus SXXK01. Next base: position 9,492 of record JBPOIW010000108.1, read on the forward strand.
ATTGAAATAACCAGTCGTTGATCTCTGTCTGAATCTCATCAGCCGACGCTTGACTGCCCAGCTTGTCCCGAACGTGGCATTTTATGTAGTGTGCCATTCGCGAACAACACAATACATACTGCAGCATCGACGATAGGCGGGCATTCGCAGTTGCTTCCGCATCAGTAGAGACCTCCGGCTTGTGAACCGACTGATTAGAATAGAAGACGGAATATTCCGTGTCTTTACAATGGCAGAGCGGCATGAATCCGAACTCGCATAATTCCGCTTCAAGCGTATCGGAAATGCATGCTTCAACTGAACTTCGAATTGCAACGCCCGCGGAATCAGCCCCATAGTCGAAGGTGGGCAAGTTTGCGACTAATCCGCCACCTTCGATTCCCTGCTCAGCACCTCTAATGTCAGCGAACCAACCGGACTGCACGAATGCTCTCATGGCATTTGCACCAAACGCCCAAGCGGCATTTCCCCATAAGAAGTTCCGCCGAGAACCATCTCCCGTATCTTCAATGAAACGAAAATGATGGCTGGCGGAGTCATCGTCCTGCCATGGTTTTCTCAAAAGAATACGTGGCAGAGTTAGTCCAAGAAACTGCGTATCGACCCGCTTACGTAGTGAATTCCATTTGAGATGGCGAACCTGCTGAAATACAGGCTCAAGTGCTGGAGTTCGTTCCAACGTGGAGAAATCGTCCATTCCCAATAGCGATGGAGCTGCGGCTGTGATGACGGGTGCAAAAGCTGATGCACCTACTTCACTCAACTGACGAAGAAGATCAATGTCGTCAGGATGATTTGAGAACTCATAGTTCGCAATGATCATGCCATACGGAGTCCCCCCGGGCATCCCAAATTCTTCTTCATAGACCTTTTTGAAAAATTCATTCTGATCAAACTCCCCTGCCGCATCAAAGTTCTTTTTCAGTTCTCTCTTTTTCACATCAAGAAGTCGAATGTCAACTCGAGGTGCAGCGGTATCAAGCCCACTTTCTGCTAAGAGCGAACGCCTTGACTTCCACAAATGATGCAAGCCACGCCACGAAGCTTCCAGTTCCTGAAATTCTGGCGTGTGAAGAATTCCGTTCACCTGCTTCGTCAGAAGTTGATCAATTTTCGAGACATCGCGTGAGAGTGAGCGGCGAATCAGTTTCCAATCCGGCTTCGTTCCTTTTCTAAGTTGAAGCCAGGCTGCCAGAAGTTCAGCGGGGTCTGCGGTAGCGGCCTTTTCAAGCCACCCGAGCATCGGCGTTTGACGATCCGCCGATACTCGATTTGCTTCAAGCATCGTCGCCAGTAAAGACGGGGTAGATCGAACCTCAGAAGGCTGATCCGTGGGTATTTCTCGAAAGACCGAGGTGGACTGGGGTTGCGAAGATGCCTGATGCAAAGCCTTTACCTGTCAGAAAGTGTCGCTGGAGATGTCAGCCAATATGAAACAGGGACTGAAACCCACTAAAAGAACCGACACGAGTCCTTATGACCTCGATTTGGCATTTGAACCTGGATTGCAGAAAATCGAAATCCGGACAGTCGCGCAGCAAGCCCCACGACCGCCCGGGAACTCACTACATCAACCTGCCTTAGGAGGCAGCTTAGCCACCATTCTGAGAGACGCCGTAAGCGACTCAAGTTGCAAGTGCGGGCGAAGCCATGCAACAGCGTTGTAGGATCCGGGTGCTCCCGGCACTTCTTCGACAGAGATCTTTGCTTCTGCCAAGGGATATTTTGCCTTTAAATCACCGCTGCTGGTGTCCGGAGTGCAGTAGTCTGCGATCCAGTTCACCAGAAAGTCCTCCATGGATTCACGTGTCTGATAACTGCCGATTTTGTCGCGAGCTATGCATTTCAGATAATGAGCAATTCGGCTTGCTGCCATGATGTAAGGAAGTCGAGCGGAAATAGCCGCATTGGCGGTAGCATCGACGCCCTTCTCTCCCCCGGCATATTTTTTCGGTCGCTGGCATGTTTGAGCACCGAAGAAGACAGAGTAATCTGTATTCTTGAAGTGACTAAGAGGCAGAAATCCTTCTTTACTAAGTTCTGCTTCACGACGATCGGTAATGGCAATTTCGGTCGGGCACTTTGCGACCAATTCGCCATCAGTGCTCATGAAATTATGAACGGGAAGGTTCTCAACCTTACCTCCGTTCTCAACGCCTCGAATGGCTGTACACCAAGCTGTCTCCGCGAATGCCTTCGTCATGTTTGCTCCCATGACATACGCAGCATTCATCCAGCAGTAATCATTGTGGGAAGCCGGTTTTGCTTCACCTCTTTCGTCAAGTTCCAACTCCTCGAAACCGAAAGTGTCAATCTTCTTTGTCGACGCTCCGTAAGGCAATCTGGCAAGGACCCGAGGCATCACCAGAGTTACATAACGGCTGTCTTCGGTATCACGGAACGAATTCCACTGCGTGTATCGAGTTCCCATAAAGATCTTCTCGATATCGCGAGGCTTGGACATATCCGTCCAACTCTCGAAACCAAACAGCGCAGGATCGGCGGCGGAAATGAACGGGCAATGTGCCGAAGCACAGACCCCGGAGATCTTTCGAAGCATCTCGATGTCCTCAGGATGGTTGGAGAATTCAAAGTCTCCAACCAATGCTCCGAAGGGCTCTCCACCCGGCATACCAAATTCGTCTTCGTACAGCTTCTTGAATAATTCACTCTGATCAAACTCGACTGCCCTGTCGAGATCTTTGAACAGATCTTTCTTGCTGACGTTTAGCATGCGAAGTTTGAGGGTCTTGCTTGTCTCGCTATTAAAAACCAGGTGGCTTAATCCTCGCCATGACCCCTCAAGCTTCTGGAATTGCGGGTGATGCATGACTTCGGCAAGTTGACGGGATAGTTTTTCATCAATTTCTCGTATGGCACGATTGATGGTCTTTGTCAGACTCCGTTCGATAGTCAGTGTGCCCTTCATGGCTTCGTTGATAAGGTTCTTCACCATATCCTGAGCCTCATCGCGCTCAAGCGCGCGAGGCATCATGCTCGTGATTGAATCCAGCAGGCTGACCGATTCTGTTGTCACTTCTCCGGGAACGGATGTTTGTTGCTGTTCGCTACTCATGCTTCACCTCCTTCTTCTTTCTTAAGCTCAGACACACCTAGCTCACCAGCCATTTTCTGGAGACGTGAAGTGTCCGAAAGAATCTGCTCAAGTTTCGCTTCCAGATCAGGGTTGGACTGGTCCACAGTTGTGAGCAGATCTCTGAGCTTGTTTCTTGTTTCCCGCATCGCTTTCAGTACGGGCACCTGATTAACAAGATGGTCGGGATCAAAATCATCCATCGAATTGAACTTCAGGCTGAGCGGCATTTCCTTGTCGCCACCCTGCAACACATCCCGAACTCGAATGTTCAATTCCGGCTTAATGCTCTTCATGATGTCGTTGAAGTTATCACGATCGATTGAGTTGAATTTTCGATCACGCAGCGGTTTTGGAGGCGCTGTTGGATTGCCGGAAAAATCTCCGACGACCCCCATGACGAACGGCAGTTCCTTTTTTACTGGTGCCCCGTTAGTCTCCACGTCATAAGTGATATGGACTCGCGGCTTTCGCACGCGACTGAGTTTATGCGCCTGCCCTGTAGACATGTCGACCCTCTTCTTTAGCGTTTAAAGACTTAGACAAAAAAAATCTTCAACCAGTGTTTCAGCTGCCGCACTATCACTGAATGGATTGATTCTCTCAATACTCGGGGAGGCGTCATCAGGTACGCATCCAGCACTTACTGCCATCAACTATTCTTCCTGAAGCGGACTAGTCGGGCACAATGATCCCAACATCCCGGTAAACCTCCCTGCGAACATCACTATTGCTAATCAACTCGGCGTACAATTCCATTGGTGTCATTTTCGCCCTGCGAATAGACTTCCTGATCTCTGACGGGATGATACTTTGTGGCTCATGGCGTTCAAACCACTGAGCAACCCTTTCCAGCAGATCCAGAGCTACCAATCTTGATCCAATATCGCCGGAGATTTGAGCCGTCCCCACTCCGGGATTTAACACGCCAGTCTGCCCACCCAATGCTGAACTGGCTGCATTCTGGAAATCTGACGTCACTGGCACGGCTTTGAGTCTTTCCCCGGCCAGTTCTTCGAGTGCAGCATCGACGGCCCGCAGTCCCTCCTCGAACTTTCGCATTCCAGGTGCTTTTTCCTCGCCGACCTTACTTTCCAAAGTTAATCGCAGTCTGCCCACCTCTTCGATGGAGCGAGCGATGGAGTCCTTCAAGGTTCTGAGGTATTCGACTTTTGTTTCGGCGACTCGCGATCGAAACTCGGCCAAGCTGACTGCCCCGCGAGACACACTTCTCTCACGTTCTTCGCTGGGAAGCGACTCAAGTCGCTTTGCATATTGATACTGCCAAAGCGTGTAAATCCCGACCCGATCAGGATCCGTCATCGACACTCTTGAAATTGCATATGTGATGACATCGCCATCCAGTCTTGCTAAAGGCCGGATGGTCGTCTCCGCACCGTCTTCATCCGGGGTAGGCAGCAATTCTCCCCAAAACGCTTCGATCATCTCTCGAGTCAGCTGAAGTGACCGCGTGAGCCCAACGAATCCCTCAATCCGAATTGAGGCCTCAATCATGTAGGCAACAATCTCCAGATCCTTGGCCGTGGACTCCAGATAGGACATGCCCAGTTCCCAGAGCTCCCGCCAGACAGCACCTGCGGAATTTGAAGACTCATCACCGGTGGCAACCTGCAGGTCTGCCTTCTTTTCTTCATCACGCGCAGCTTGCCGAAGATCCCTTAGTCGTCGGTATTGGTTTCTGGGGTCGTCGCTTTCACGCAGATCTTTACCCCCACGAAAATCGCCATCAAACGGGCGCAGCAAAGTAGACAAATCAACATCTGAAATCACTGGGTTCTCCAAATACTCTCGAAGGCTGTTGATGGACTCAAGGAACAACTTCACTCATGGAGCTACTCACATTGAGAAAGTTGCAGGGCCAGTCTCTCAAGAGTCCTGGAGTGAATTCGACTTGCCCAGGCTTTGCTAATACCTAGTTCCTCGCCAGCACGTTTTATGGACCACCCGTCAAAGTAAACACGCCGGATCAATGTTTGCTCCTGCTCTTCGAGCGTGGAAATGAGCGTAACAACTCGATCAGCAACTTCATTGGCGACCAAGTGGTCCGACGGCGAAATGTCACTTCGCTGATCGGGCGTCTCGTGTACTTCCGGAGACAATTGCGAAACGATAAACGACCCGCACAGGGAATGTGCCGTAGAACGAAACCAGTCCAGGTCACTTCTGGTTTCCTGCATTGATGATTCCACGATATCGGACGCGCCTGTCTCATAACGTCCCCGGTGGTAGTCAGCCCTGCGGAACCAGGACATCGTCGACAATCCATCCAGAATAGCGCCTCGAACTCGATGATAGGCATAGGTCGTGAATTGATGACCGAGTTCCGGGTCGAAATCACGGGCGGCCTCAACCAAGCCCACTTGGCCGTAGCCAATCAGATCATCAAGGTCTACATGCCGGAGCACCTTTTGGTGAATCTTCCAGGCAATGGATCGAACCAAGCCCTGGCAACTATTAACCAATTCCTGTGGTGTCGCGTGGGGCATACGTCTTTCAGCCTAAGAAACCCGGACAGCAGAACTCTTCAGTTGTTCCCACAATCGCTGCAGCCGGTCCCTCGACTGGATGTTGTCATACAAAGAACTCGCAACCGAGTCCCTGAGCTTGCCCATTTCGGAATCACACAAACCGCGAACGTCCGAAAGTATCTCCGCAACCATGGACACCAGCACTGGCTCAAAGCAAAAATCAAAACTCTCCAGATCCCGTCCCAACTGAATCAAACTCAATGTACTTCGCTGCAACTCCGAGGTACCAAATTGGTTTGTCATCCAATCCAGCAATGGCTGACCACTCACGATTTCTGTGGAAGCATTGCCGCTCTCTACGATTTCTGACTTGAAGGAAGTCGCAGGCGGCTTGTAGTCTTCATTTTTCCCCATTTTCGACCACCGTTCCCTTGGCTCCAAGAGGTCCCTAAGGTCATTTTGACAATCCCTTGTGGGAAATGTCCATTTAGAATGCATTTTTTTTGAAATTCTGGTGGAATGCCCCATGGCTCAAGGATTCGTTGAATTGTGAAATAATGGATAACTGTCAGTCAGGAACCCTAAGATTGCTTTAGCGAGCCCAGTGGGGCAGCGTTTGTGGAACTCTCGCTGTGTGAGAAATCATCAGATATTTGGAAAAATGCTTTGCGCGCAACGCTGGAACCCCCGGGATGGAGTCGGCGGAATGAAGTGCTTTGGGGCGGCTGTCGTAATAGCAACGTAGCGGCAAAACATGGCATCCACCTTCCTGCGGCGGGAAAGAGTCTGGATTAACCCTTCTCAGATAGAGCTCATTTTCAATGCCCTCTCATTCATTGTTTTGGGGCGACGGAGTGTTCCTTCGTCCCCAGCACTTTCAACAGCTGGAAGAAAAGCTTCACCATTCCCTTCACCTCCATTCTCGCTGGGCCACGCCAAGCGATTATGGTCTTCATGAAGTCTCGTTCGATACAGATTCATTCGCCAATTGGCGGATCGTTGTTCGAAAAGTGCATGCAAGGCTGCTGGATGGGACTTTGCTTCGGTTTCCAGAAGACTGTCATCTGGCAGGGGTGGGAATCCCGCGAAGTCTGTTTCCAAATAGCGAGACGCGTGTTCGAGTTTACGTAGGAGTTCCAGAATCCCGTAACGGAGTCGCTAACACGACAGAAGATCAGTCGTTGCCGGTTAGATTTCTTCAACATCAGGAAGAGGTCGAAGATGAAAACCGAGCTGGAAATTCCCAGGTCGTTCGATTTCGAAAGCTGAATCCCCGCATACTGGTAGGCGATGACGCGGCCAAAGGCTACGACGCTGTCCCATTGTTTCAGTTGAAAGTGGGCGCGACGGCGGAGGCTCCACCAGAAGTCGATACGGACTATATTCCTCCAGTCCTGACTCAGGAGGCCTGGGAACCGCTCTCTGCTTTCTTCTCGACGATCGTGAACAGATTGGGAGCATTGTCTGACCAGCTTGCGAGACAAATGTCGGACCGAGGGGTTTCGTTTGAAAGTGGCCATCGAGAAGACTTCGAGCGAATCCTGAATCTTCATGCTCTGAACTGCGCACTTGGTGGTTTAACCTGGATCCCGTCAACGCGGGGTTTGCATCCGTTTATTCTCTACACAGAGCTTTGTCGCGCCCTTGGACAAGTTGCCATCTTTCGAAAGGATCGCAAACTGCTCGAACTTCCTGCTTATGACCATGACAACCTCTGTCCAATGTTCCGAAAACTGGAGAAGCTTCTGTATACGCAACCTGACGAGGCCCCTTATCAGCGGATCCCTTTTGCGGCGCAAGGGTTGCAGATGGCGGTACGGCTTCAATCAGATTGGCTTGCGCCAGGATGGCTTTTCTATATTGGAGTTGAATCGACCTTAAGAACGGGGCGAGTCAACGATCTCCTGACATCATCAATTCTCATGGATATGAAGGCGGGAAGTTCTGAAGAGGTCGACAGTATCTATAAATTCGCTCGGCGGGGGGTGCGTTTTGTTCCGGTCGGCGAAGTGCCTCGTTCGCTTCCTCGCCAGAACTGGCATTTCTTCAGGGTTGACCGCGACGAAGCATGGACTACTGTAGAACGAAGTCTGAACTTTGGTATCCGCTTTAACGAGCGGATGGTGATCCGACAGGTGAACGGCGAAAACAAAATCGATATCAACGACAAAGAGACAAACAGCCCGGCAACGCTGGCCTTTTCGCTCTTCGTTATTCGAAGCTCTGAAGGCAGCTAGGACTATGAAGACTCCAATCATTATTCTGGCGGAGAAATTCTTCCTTGATGTGTTTCGACTCATCAATCAGCCGATCGATGGTTCAGATCAACTGGAACGACTTCAGAAAGACCTTTCCAGCCACCTGAACAACATTCAGGCACAGGTCGAACAAGGGAATTCAACAGTGAACATTGGGGAATGGCAAAGCCTTAAGAAACTGTTGATCTACTGGTCTGACGAGGTCCTGACACATCAATTCCCCACATGGGAAGATTTTATTCTCGAACGCAAGTACTTTGGGGAACGTCACCGAGCGTGGAAGTTCTATGTCGAAGCCGAAGAGTGTGTGTCCAAAAGCAGCGCTGACGTGGCAGAAATGTTCTATCTCGCTGTGGTGCTGGGGTTTGTTGGGGATCTCGAAGGTGCATTCAAGCATGAACTGAATAAAGAAATGCCGGGTAACCGCCATGATCCTGCAGAAGCACGCAAGGTCTTGGCCATGGACCTGCAACGGAGGATTCGTCATACATCCACCGAGCCACCTCAAGGAGAGCCCTTGGAACCGAATGTACCGCCCCTGAAGAGCGATATTCCAAAGCGAGTCGCCATAGCGGCTTTTCTCATCAGCGGTGTTCTGCTTTCGATCGCGATGCTCGTACTTTGGACGAAACAGAATCCCCCTAAAAATGAGATTCCTGATGAACAACAGGAAAGCCGCGAGCTTGGCGGATCAAACGGAGAAAGGACGGACGAGAATTTCGCGTCCGTCCTTTAGTCAATAATTCTTAACCGTTACGCACCAATGAATCTCTAGTTGGCTGTAACCGCCACCGCTGGCGATGAATCGGCTGACGGTGAGTACTGGTCAGGATTTTCCTTGAACTTTGCAACATTCTCCTTCGTCAGGAACATGTAGTATCGTCCTCCATGTTCTGTGAGAAAGCGACCTTCCACTGGCTCATGAGTCTGGAGGAAGTGCACTGGGTCACATCCACCGAAGGCGACAGCAAATCGCTCCGGCGACGATTCAAACTCCTGGCGAGCTTCCTCGTCTGCGAAGTAATAAACCCGGCCCCGATGAACCGACTGAATAGACAGGTCAGTTGGGCGAGTTTGCCCCTTGGTGAGAGAAACGATACAGACCTTTCTCAGGCGACTGATCGGAGTTGGTTCAATTGCTTGTGGAACTGTTGATGCCTGTGGTGAAGCTCCTTCTGGAACAGTCTCATTAGTCGAACCGTTCGGAATCACCTCACCTTTTTTCTCCCCTCCCTGTCCGTCGTCGATAATATCTCCGCTCACTGCAGGTGGGCCTGGCTCCTCGTTATTCGGCGTTCCATAGTAAGGTTTGAAATTGCAAGGGATGCCGCAAACCTTGATTGCCTCGACTGCCATTTCACGAACTCGCAGCGACGGTTCGTAGCAACAGCCCTTCTCGTCCATCTCGTACGCCGTTTTTGCGAGAGCGTTCAGAGTGTCAGGATCACAACATGTCGTGCAGTGACATGGTTTTCCGTCAGCACCGGACTTGTCACGCTTGGATTTCTTGGCCTTCTCAGCGGTTTCTGGGCAGCAAGAATGTCGAGCCAGCATGTCTCGAAGCCCCTTCGCAGCCTCGAATCGTACTTCTTCCCATCGCTCATCATTGGGATTGAGCATCAGCGTCAACTGCTTCTTCGCCTCTGGAAACTGCGTGCAGTCCAGAGATGCGAGATATCGAATCGCTCTCTTACGGTTGCCGATATCGAGTTCCTGAGACCTGATCTTGGCTGCCAAGCCTTTGATGTCAGTGTCCGGCTGCATATGAAATGGTTTTCGCAGCAGAGGGTCCGTGCGGAAACGGAGTAGGTACTCTCCCCATTTTGGAGCACCTGAGTCTCCGCCTGTTCCTCCGGGTTTTTGAGCTAAGCTCACACTTGAGCCAGCACATAAGAAAATCAGCGTCAAGCAAAACATGCGAAACGTGGAGTGATGGCCCATCTTGGACATCGCAGAAGCCTCCGTGCGAGAAAGTGATCGAACGTCCCCATAGAATTCGGCTATACGCTGCTCGTTTGTCGCCGAAATAGCGTAAGGGGGGCAACGTTTAAATCACTTCTGACTGCTTTCTGCCGGTTACGCTGACCTGGAAAACTTTGACGGGCAGCCCGGCGGGACGCCCAATGGCATTGACGTAGCAAGCGGTATGGCGCTAGCCACGGGCAATCTGCGGCAAGAATCGCTGATGATAACAGCCGCTATCATCGCTTGTGCGCAAAAAATCCCTCGGCCTACGCCAATCGGAATAAAGTCTACTGTTGCACGAACGTCAAACGCTGTCATTCCGGATGATGCTGAAGTTCGCTGTTCACAGCATGTCCAGAGGAGATTATTCCGCAGGCCACAGGAATATGAGTCCCGTCGAATCCGCTGTGACCAATCTGCCGTCGGCCCTTACATCCATGGAGGTGACCATTGCGGACTCGTGTGCGGTTCGCCCCGGCTTGTCCGGCAATAAATGCTTCTTTTCAGTGCTGAATTGATATCGACGCACTTTTGTCGGCTCTTCTGTAGATTCCGGAAGAATCCATTTAAGAACCCGTCCGTCAGTTCCCCCAGTGATCACATCCTCGTTTCGAGCATCAATAGCGATCGCAGTAACACCCGCCTGGCGGAGGGTTGACTTATTTCGCAACGCCTCGTTAGAGGCCGGCTCCTCCAAATGTTGTCCGGTCACTGTTCCAGTAAGTGTGGGTATTCCATTTTCAACCGTCCATATGGCACAATATGCATCGGGAGCCCCCGACTGGCTTGAAGCAATCCCTCCGGCAGCAATGAGGAGCTTGCCATTGACGCTGGCAAAAGTGAGGCAGTTGAAGAGACACTTCGTCTCCGGCTCCAGCGGAAGATGAACTGCTGGTCTTTCGTCACCGGAAGTGAGCCGAAGGACAGCCGTCCCCTGTTGAATGCACGCCAGCATTTTGCCGTCCGGTGACCATGCGACCGCATTTCCTTTCACCGCGTCTGATTCCAGTGCAGAGGGATCCGAGGCGTTGAATGTGAACTCGCCCGTTTTTTCGACCACACGAGTTTCCTCATTGAACTTCCAGTCAAACACCGTTCCACGCAGGTCAATTGCCGCAATTCGAGCGTCACCTGCGACTGGAGAATAGGCTACGTCCGCGAGCGGAATCCATGGATTCGTGTCGACCTGCTGACGAAAAATACTCTGCCCGAACCCCGATCCAGACTCTTCAGACGTGGATGACTCATTCGCGTCGAAAATCCTCAGCACCTCGCTGGCTGTCGCAACAAAACGACGATCCGGTGAGAAAGAGGCTGCGAGACGATAGGAGGCATGCGATCGAAACTCCGCCAGAGCTTGGCCGGACTTAAGATTCCAAAGTTGTGTGAACCGTCCATCAAACGACGCTGCAGTTGCCATGCTTCCGTCAGACTTCGGACGCAGCACTGCTCGCGCGGGACGCACATAACTTTCTTTCATATCGCGAATGAGTACAGGCTTCCATGTGGAGGCATCCAGCAAACGAAACACCTCGTTATCGTCACCATCATGGGTAATCAAAAGTTCTTTGCCATCTGATGACCACGCAACATCATGCATCCACGCGGCATCTTCTGTTGTCAGTTCCCTCTCAAAGACATTTCGAGATACAACGTCACGCCCTCCCTTTGATTCCTTCTCGACCCGGGCGAGTGGTTCCCCGGCGATTTGAGCAGTTTCACCCAGATCCCACACCCTAATGATTAAGCGGCGCTTCTTCTTTTGAGAGTTTTCGTCTCTACTCTCAACAACTTCAGAGGTAGAGAAGTGGCGGCCGTCAGGTGACGAGCGAAGCCTGAGGATGAAGGTAGGTGACTCGCGTTTGTCTGACAGCCCCCCGTTCAGCTGTTGCCCCTGAAGTACTTTCTCAGCAATCGTCCAGGACATCACGGTACCATCGTAACCAGTGGTGATGAACCGGTCGTCGTCTATGAACTCGATCCCGGACACCTGGTCTCGACCATGCTGTCTTTCGGCGGTTGCAATTTTATTTCCCATAGCATCCCAAACGACGATTCTTCCTCGTCGACCACCGGTTGCAAACCGTGTTGACGATGGCGAAATGGCCACTGCAGTAATCGCTTGATCAGCGTATTGTTTCTCCAGCCGCAGAAAAGGTTTGGCCACAAATGTTTTCAGGATGTCGTCTGTTCTCCAGACGAGTCCGAAATGTTCCAACTGGCCGTTTTTCGAATCCGAGGTTGTTGCGCCGGAATCATTCTCTTTCTTTCGACCTCCACCTGTGATAACCAACTTGCCATCTCTGGAAACGGAGAATTCACTGGACGCAAGGTCGACCAGAAGTCTTGCTCGTTCATGCCCTATTCCATCTTCATCCTGCTTTGAATCCCATGCGGAAATCGAACCCATGTAATCGGAAGTCAACAGAACGTCACCGTGCGGAGGCAGGAATCGAATTGCGGAGATCAATGAGATGTGACCTTCAAGCAGGTTGTTCTGCGCCGGGGCAAAAAAGGCATCTCTGGCGACCTCGCTCCGCTTGGGAACTTCTTCTCCGGTCGAGCTATCGTAGATCCCTGCCGCCATGTTGCTGGAACCCACCACGATACGATTCGCGTCGGCACTAAACCTGACGGAATAGACCGGCGATCCATGCTTAATCTCGACTTCAACCGGGGGAGATTGGGGCTGTTGTGTGAGCACATATTTGCTTGCGGATGCCGCAAGTCGCGGGCTCCGGTCTGATCGCGGATTTCCCTGAATCATTGCGGAATCTTCCGACACTTGTTGCTTTTTCTCTGGCGGGAAGAAATCCTTCAACAATGCTTCGAGTGAATTCTTATACTGCTTGTACGTCGAAATCCTCCAGAATCGGACTGCGGGATCTTCACCGACAGTGATCAGTCGGTCCGAATCACCTTCCGGGAATGCGCTTGCCATGATCCTGGGGTACAGTCCGGCATTCGAGTCTCGTGCCTTGTCATTTCTGGTGTGTCCGCAGAGCATCGCTCCTTCATGCCTCTTGAAACCTTTCACTGGCTTCAAGCCTTCTGCTTCACAGGGGACATACTTCTGATCCTGCAGATCCCAAAGGAGCAGTCGAACAGAGTCTGCCGAATGCGTTGTGCAGACTCGACGGTTGTCTGCACTGAACACGATACTGTCAACCTTTTTCGGTGACCTCAGATCTATGCATGTATCGACGAGTCGATCCTTTTCAGCGGTAAATGTAGTTCCACCGTCTTCGTGTTTGGCTGCCTTCAGAACAAAGACACGATTACTCCGTGATTCGTTAAGTGCGAGGCAACTTCCATCAGGCGAAAGAGAGATACTTTTTTCGCACTGAATGATTTGCTTACCAGAATCGCCATTTTCGAAAAGGGTAACGAGATTCCCACCGTCCTGAATTGACTGCACAGAGTATCCGTCACCTGATGACTGGATTCGGCATTCCTTGATCCGCAGTTCGTCGGTCGCAATTAATAGCGCGCTTTCATCCGGATACAGGACCGAATCCTTTATCTCTGCGCCACGTTTCAGACCCATACCAATCACATTGCGTCCAAGTAACCTTGGGCTGCCGCCGGAAAAGTCCCAGATCTCCGCTGTCAGATCCTTTCTTGTGCCGACAAGAACACAGCGCTTGCTGTCGCCGGTAAAATGCACCATTGCGAAAGATGTTTCCGAAACAAGCTCGACTTTCTCGAAACTTGTTCCATTGAAGGTCCAGAAATGCAAATTTCCGGGAGTGGTCAGAAAAATGTGTTTTCCGGTTGGGCTGACCGAAAGCTTGACAACGTTGCCAATCTTCGAGGCCGTTGCTGCAATCGGAAGCTGAAACTCTCCTTCAACCGGACCAAAGTCACCTTCGTTGTTCCTGACCGCTCGGCGCACGACAACGGAGTTGCTTGCATACGTCACGATCGTTGAGCCGTCTTTGCTGATCGCAGCGACCGATGGACTTACGCCCAACTTCAGTCCTGTGTTCCCAGTCGCCTGAACCAGTTTCTCTGCCTCCTTCAGGCGGTCCTGCAGAGCTCTTTTATTGATCTTTGTATTCTCTTCAGCTGCAGTAAGGCCTTGTTTACACGCCTCTATGACGCGACCATACTCACCCGAGTCCATCAGTGTGGTCGTAAGCGTCTCATACCGGCTCCATTCGACAGCATGCCGTTGGTCTTCGGCGTGTTTCACCAGTTCCTCAGCCCTGGCTTTTGCTTGGTCCGCTTTTTCCTTATCAGCCAGAGCTTCCAATTTCTGTTTGTTGGCTGATGCGGCTTCCTGCGATTTACTTGTGGCCTCCTCTTTCGCCCGTTTAGCAAGATCCTCTGCTTCCATCTTTGCCCGGTTCGCTGCGTTAGCTGCATCGTTCGCCTGTTGCTCCTTGACTTTGGCTATTGTCACTTTCTCATCAGCATCCTTTACAGCGTTACTTGCCAACTTCTTCTGAGCTTCTGCTTCCAATGTCGCTGTGCTTGCTCGCTTCTCTGCATCACTTGCCAGCTGCTCGGCAGCAAAAGCTAAGGCCTGCTTCTCCTCGACCTTTTTGTCCAGATCCGCAATCGTTCCGTTCTTTGCATACAGTGCTATCAGCAGTATCAAAGCCGCCACGGTGGTTACTCCCCAGGTTCCGCGAACCAGATTGTTTCGAAGTCGAGTTCGTTTAAGTTTCCGGATGATGGGCTGAAACGAGGCATCTTTCTGGTCTGCAAGGATCTGCAGGCCAAGGTCGATGTCGCCATTCCGCATGGCGAGTTCAGCATAGGCAAGTCGAGCTCTTCGATCTCCCCGAAGAGCTCGTTCATTGTGTGGCCATTTGCGAACAGCTTCGCTATACAGAGCCACTGCCCCCTGATACTCCGTATAACCTCGGTTCAGGGATGGATCAACAGAATTCAGGAGTTCCTCAGCACGCCCGGTAATTCTGTATTCCCGAATTGCCTCCTGAAGCGCTTCTACCGATGAAAACCGGTCTTCTGGACGCGTTGACATCGCTTTTCTGGCGATCTGCATTAGTTCTCCCGATTGAGTGACATCCTCCTCAATCAGGTTCTGTTCAATGGCTGTCCGTACAGCGTCAAATTGTTCGTACGGGTCCGTTATTCCCCAAAATTCTTTAAGCAAGTGAGGCTGGTAGCCCTCCAACGCCTCGAACAAAATGGCGCCCAGCAGATAAATGTCACTATGGGTCCCCACGCGTGAGATATCTGGATCAGCCAATTCCGGTGCCATGTAGACTGGTGTTCCGGCCCCGCCCCGGAAGTCCTGAAGAATGCTTTTTCGCTTTTCAAATAGTTCGGTTGTGACGGCAATGCCCCAGTCCAGCACGACGACTTCACCGTAACTTCCAACGACCACATTCTCGGGTTTCAGATCTCGATTGATCACGCCTCGCGAATGGGCATAAGCCACCGCATCACAGACCTTCATAAAGATGTCGAGGTTCTCTTCCAGAGATCGCTGACGAATGACGTTTTCCCACGCAACGCCAGTCACCTTCTTCATCGAATAGAACAGCTTGCCGTCAGGAGTTCGGCCAAGATCATGAATTGGAACAATGTTCGGATGGACAAGGTTCGCGGTCACGACCGCCTCAGAGACAAACATCGCCTGATCGTGATCAGAGAAGTCTGCTTTTGGCTGCAAGGTCTTGATGGCCAGTTCTCGATTCAGCGACAACTGCTTCGCATGATAAACAATGCCCATACTGCCCGAGCCGAGTTTGCTCAGGACTTCATACTCCGGGGACTGTTCATTTGCTAATAGTGCTGTCTGAAGCCCGGAGGGAGCAGAACCATCGTTGGGCAGCAGACTGACCTGTCCAGTCACATTGCCGGCGATTTGTTTCCGCTGGATATGAAGATCCCAGGTGCTTTTCCCTACGGAAGGAGGTGCGATCAGAACCTGATTGCGCCGTAGGTTTGAGGCTACCGTTCCACGAGGATCTGCCGAGTGGGGAGGGCCTCCAGCATGCGTATCTGTGTCGTTCGTCAACATGTCCCGAAGCATTTTCGCATCGGCCTTACGCGTTCGAGAAACCTCTCGAAACTGCTCAGGCGCAGGAAAGGCCCGGTCTTGTCGATCAATCACGGCGAGGCTCCCTGACCCGGGTTGCACTGTTCCGTGAGGTGCACTTGCCCGCTCTGTAGCAGCACGAGCTTTGCCCAGACGATTATCTCGCCAGTTTGTGGAGTTGGGCGAGTTTGCTGGCGAAGCCACCACTGGACCGGGCGGAACCTCCCCGCCTGAGTTCATCCCGAACCGAGGCGCGTGCGTCCCGTAGAAGGCAGAAGGCCGATCTTCCGCAGGGGCAGCCTGATCAGGCGTGGAGCTGGAATCTGCCATTGATGTGCTCTCCGAGCATTTTCTATGTGAAAATTCTGCGCCCCGCAGTTCATTCCCGCGGGCTTATCGTAGCGTGCTTCGCATCATAATTAGGATCACGTTGACCCCGGGGGCGCCTCGCACATTTGACTGGAGCTGCATCCTTCACAGAACTCTTGCAAGAGCACTGTGCGTCGTGTCTCACGAATCGCTCCCCAATGTGCCAGCTTCAGTGTGAGATGCCACACCAAGGGTGGAAGAATACAGGAGTTCAACCATGTTTTTCCATGGATCCGCGGTTCCACGACTCCATTTTTGTAAACCGCTTGGCATCTGGAAGTACAGAGGAAGGAGGGGGATTCTGGTAGTCCGAGCCTTCGGATCGCCTTTAAGTTTTCCACTTGTGAGCTTTCTTGCGGAAAGTCCGCAACGATTCCCAGCAACACCAGAAAACAGTGCAATGGCGACTGTCACCTGATCTGACGACTGAGTGTAACTCGCCTGTATTACCACTGGGTTTTCTCAATTGCGCGCATAACAAACGGGATAAGCACCCATCATGCATGGCGTAAGTCTTTTCGATGATTGCACTTCGGTCGGAGTTGGTGTTGTTTGCTCCGATCGTCGTTCCTTATGGTAGCCAGCTTGGCATCAGATTTCGCAATTCGCTAAACCACATTTGCACAACTCCGGCATTGCGTACGCCGATCTCAACTCACAACTCACGCACGAAAGAAATGTTATGGGACAGCCAGCTGCCCGAGTGGGAGACATGCACGTTTGTCCGTTGGTCACTGGTATTGTGCCGCACGTCGAAGGTCCGATTCTGCCTCCGGGGCCATCACAACCCTCATTGGCGGGATGCCCGCGGCCCGCGTCTCGGATTTGGCCGTCTGCCTCGGGCCTCCGGACTTGATAGCTCTTAGTTCATTTACCGTTCTAATCGGCGGAATGCCAGCGGCACGAATGGGAGATATGACGGCACATGGACGGGCGATTGTTATGGGATTTCCCACGGTCCTCATTGGATAGATCCATACGAGAAAGAATGTGACATGCACTTTTCCGACCAGGAACTACTCTTGCCGTTGCCCGACTCCCGTCAGGCACTCCATTCCGAAGAAACGTTGATTTCTC
Organism: Planctomycetota bacterium; assembly: GCA_052034165.1. GTDB lineage: Bacteria > Planctomycetota > Planctomycetia > Planctomycetales > Planctomycetaceae > SXXK01. Next base: position 26,760 of record JBPOIW010000108.1, read on the forward strand.
TGGGCCTCGCGTCTACTGAATACGTGCGCCGTACCGTTGATACGATTATCAGATTTCTGAAATCGTCCGGAATCACGCCGGATTCCGAGATTGAGCGTTATCTTCAGGACATTGACTTTACACACCCGGTTTCTGTTCGCAGCCTGCCGATGTCGATGTTTGTTCGCAGCGATGCGTTTGATGGAAACTGGCTGACAGATACAGGCCTTTCACACGAGCAAGTGCGTGGTCTTCCTTTCCAACCCACTCAGAGTCTTTGGACTCCCGTCAGCACAATGGCGGCTCTGCAGGCCCGATCAAAAACTGTTTTTAGTGACCGGGCCGTTGCATCCTTGTTTCCTCGGCTGGATCCGCAACGATCGCGAGAATTGAAGTTGCGGGCGCACTCGGTGGGTGTGCAGTTTCTAACGTTTGATCGCAGCCGATTAAGAATGCTCTGACCTTCCGCTTGTCATCAAAATCAGGGAACCTGCGAGCTTCAACTCGAAACGCCTCTGCCGTCGCGATACGCTGGCAGACTGGCCTCAGGGGACGCACCTGATTTCATTCCCGGAGATCCCATCAGCTCCTGATAGCGGACTGCAGATGCCCGGGGTGAATCGCATTACCGGGCCGCACGGTAATCTCTAAAAGAGGTACCAAGCGCCATCTGTTCTCACTTACACGCGAGTTGTTATTGACGAATCGGACAGAGCAATATGCCCAGCAAGGCAGACATAATTCTTGAGATCACGCAGATCGGACTTGACTTGATCGGAATCATCGACCCGACCGGCCTTGCTGATGCGGCCAGCGGAGCCATTTCGCTGGTGAAAGGGCGGTGGCTGGATGCCGTGGTTAGTGGAGCCAGCTTGATTCCGTATCTTGGCGACATCGCCAAGCTCGGCAAGTTTCCTCGGTATATCCGAGTCACTCGTGAAGCGATTCAGATGGCCGCTTCCGACGCAAGATTTGCAGCCCAATTGAAAGGTGAATTGAGGGCGATCAGCAACCTGATTTCAAGAATACCCCTTGATAAGACGCCAAAATCCGTGTCTGAACCGCTGACATTACTGAAACGAGAGATCGATCAGTTTCTACACGGTGCGGGAAACCTCCTTGAGCGGCAACTAAACACTCCCGCGTCGCGGAGATTCAGGCCCGAGTATCATGACAAGAACAATCTGAGTCTGGGCAAACGCAAGACACCGATGGATTTATCTGAGAAGGATGCCACGCAGCTTCTGAAAGAGGCTGTCCCCGGCAAGTCCGGGAACTCAGCCTCGCTCTGGGCTTACAAGGACGGAAAGGCCTATCGCTTCTTCTTCGATAATCAGTCCGCGTGGCACGGATATCCGGTCGCGGAAAAACCCCCGACCGACGTGCTTCGCGCCTGGCTCGCGAATCGAATGATTACACGAACGGAATACGAACGTTTCATTCGCACGGCTCAACGGGGAAACTGACGGAGCCCCCGCGGTCGCGAATGATCTCGCACGCGGAGTTCTGTACGTGAAAAATGGACGGACCTATCTGAAAATCATTGGACGCCGATGTCAAGATCTTTCGCTATGATCGCTCCTTCAGAACGCGACTGGAGTGAAGTGAATGCGATTTCTGCCAGGTTTCGAATCGAGCCAGCGGTGAGTTGGTTGTCATCGGAGTAGAAGCGAAAAACGACAGCCTTATCCACACGTATGACTTCAGTGCGAAGTTCCCAGGGAGTAAAGGTTTCGTTCTGTCCAACAGCAGTCCTTCTTCCAAGCTCGATGCGAACTCGATCTACCGGATTCTCCTCCGTCCCTTCGTCGGTCATCGGGTCGATCCTGACCTCAAAACACCTCTGCTCTCCATTGAGGAAATCTCTGAACCAGACTTTGCCTTGTGGTAAATTCTTTCCCTCGAGGCGTATTGCGCTTTCGAAGTTACCATGACTCAGCAATTCGTTGTCACATTGCCAGACCTCATCAGGCATTGTACGCGTCATCTTCCACGCAACGTTCAGTTTCGCACGGGCCTCCTTAGGCCATTCCAAGCATTCCAGTTTCCATCCCGGTAGGCCGTCAGAAGAATCGTATGTCTGCTTAATGGACTTCAAGGGCTTTCCATTTGCAGCCACCAGAATCTCAATCTCAGCAGGCTGTTCCACAAACTGTGCCGGGCTAAAACGTTCCAGCCACAATGAGACATTGACTTGGGCGTCTCCCGCTAACTTCGCGTGCCCCGTGATGCGCGTCGGGTGAAAGGTTGGTACGCCGTCGAGATCCTGCTCTGGCCAAAGCTTGTCTGCTTTACGAATCCTACCGCTTAATAAGAACCGACGATTGTTGAATTCGTAGCTAAGTTTCAGTGTGTCGCCCCGGTTCAGACGATAGCCCGGATCGCCACCCACCAACTGCGAACCCTCCATCCGAACGCGCCATTGACCGGGATCAACTTTAATTTGTTCATTAAGTTCAGTCGGGGGCTGATCACCTTGGCTGTCGCTCGCGACAAAAGGTCTTGGATCAAGTCCAACAGACAGTGCCTGACTGAGTTTCGCTTTATCGGTCGCGTTAATTAATTCGATGCGATTCTTGAACGCTTCCATTCGAGTGTCGTTGACGAATGTCTGCCTAAGAGGCTCAAGTTCCTGCGCGGCGATATCAAATGTAACAATCTTTATGTTCGCCTGGTCATTCGCAGCAAGAGCTTTCCGCAGTTTGTCTCGCTTGTCCCATTTGATGGCTTCATCACCACCTTCGGGCAAACCGTCATCCGTTGGTTCGCCGTCAGTGATTGCAATCACAGTCCCGGGCCCATTATTAAGATCCTTCACAAGGGCTTCAATGATCGACTGCAGAAGTGGAGTTATCCCAGTCTGTTTCTTCCCTCCGATCCTTAGTTTCTCCAGTGCGTCAATTGTGTCTATAAAATCCTGAAGCTTGGCAGGATTCGAGAGCCTCCCTTGAAATTCGGTTTCGGTATCCTCATTTGCATGTTCTGCAGTGTTGGGCTTCTGGAACAACGCCTCATACTCGGGGATTTTCTCTCCGGTCGACATACGCGTCCGATGACCGAACACCCTGAGAAGAACTTTTGACTCCCCAAGATTAGCATTCCGAGCGAGAAGCTTAAGAGTGTCCGCCGCTGCCTGATAGCGTTGCTGTCCTCCGGGCTGTAACTCATTTTTCATACTGTCAGACCAGTCAAGAATAAAAACCACGGGATGCGGATCCTTCCCGTCGACTCCGATGACGGCCTTCTCTGATCGTGGTTCAATGATCGTCGTGAACTTGATCGGGGAACACGCAGAGATCTTCAGGGGTGTGTCCTGCGACCACATTCGGCCGCGGAAAAACAAATTCACCGGGATATCATGCTCACAGCCTGTTTCGGAGGCACTTCCCTCTCGAGTAATCGTCGTCGCTAAAGACACTGGTCCCGTCGATCTCAACTCGATTGTTTGTCGTTCTTCTTTGTTCCCAAATCGATAAAAGCCCCTCGGAATCGAAGTGGTCTCTCCCATGAAACGGATCGCACCAAAGCCGTTCACACAGTCCGGAAGCGTAGCCTGACCACCGATTTCGATCCGCTCAGACTTTTGCTCATCGCTGCCTAGTCGCCGTTGCTTTGGATCACGCAATGCAAACTTCAATTCATACTTCTGATCCCGTTGTTCCTGAATTCTTTGCTCTTGTTCAAGGAGAATAGTGGGTGGTTTTCTGTTCTTGGCGACAGCATCAAAACGTGCAAGGCATTTCTCTGCGGTCGTGTGATACCAATTGTCCTCGCCGTTAGACCATCCGCTTTGAGTGATGAGGTCAGCGTGAAGCAAGTGACTCTCCAGTCGATTGAGAAAAGACACGCGATCGATAACTGATTGCGGCTTGTCTCCCAGGTCTGGAAGGTCATATTCCGTTAGCAGTCGACAAGAGAGTGAGCCTACGACAGCTCGTGGAAAAGCATCTCTTTCCACATTGTCATAGGATGCCCTGACTTCAGTTCCTGCTGCACTCCACAGGCTCCGCAGTTTCGCGGAAGCTTCGGCGATGTCGTCGTGTGAAAGCCGGTCGTCCTTCATTGCAATTTCCGTAAGCTGCTTCCGCTGCTCCGACAGGGCATTTACGAGCAGGTTTGAAAGTGCGGCGGCCCAGCGAAGCTCTGTAAGGGCTCCGCGTTGCGAATCGGCTTCATCCTCTTTGGACTGAACAACCACTCTGGATGCGGTCTTCCTGATTTCTCGCAGTTTGTCATGGATCCGTCGGCGTTGCTCGGTGCCTATGAAAGTCAGTGGCAATGCTTCGTAAAGGAAAGCATGTTGGAGAGACTGTTCGTCGGTACCCTGCAAAAGAGTGGCTGTTTCTTCATCAATCGCGTTCCTGAATTCCTCCTCAAGGGATTTCAGTTCCTGAGCAGCTTTCGTGGTCCACCGCTTCAAATTCTTCGTCCGATCGACCCAGAAAGAATCGGACCGAGCGCTCTTGTCTGATCGCTTGCCGGGTTCCGTGAACATCGTATGAAGTTCTTTCATGAGACCCCTTGAGTAAGCCAAACTCAGGATCGCATGCGATCGAATGGTTCGAGCGGCTCTGACTCTGGATGGAGGAGCTTGGGGAGCGGAATCAGAAGCGGACGCGTCTTGACGTGCCTTCAGAGTCGCCTCCAGATCCGCCACGTCTTCCAGACTCAGATGGCCATCGGGATGATCGAAAAGTCGTTTCAAATGAGGCAGCCATTCGGACTCTAAGGAAGCCCACGCAGGAAGGGTCGAACGCTTTGAGCACCAGAACGTCGTTCCCGGAAGAAGTCTCAGGGCTCTGTCTGCGGTTCGAAATGCTTCACCATAAGCCTGTGCAAAATTCCTCAAACTCGTCACCATCGTTTCGAGTTTGTCAATTTCTGTCTCATCAAGCCGATCCTCAGGCCGGAGTGAGAAACTTCTGTCTTCCGCTTCCAGAAGTTGCTGATGAACGTCCTGGAGTGTGTCATACAGCAAGTGGACACATAGCTGTGTTTCACAATTCTTGACGACATCTTCAAAGTCGTGACGCAACTTGACATATCGGTTCGCATCATTCCCCGGGCTATACTTTTGATAGGCGGCCTCAAGTCGAGAACTGAGTTCCTTCAAGGATCCCGTGACGTCCGCACTTTCGGCCGCAGCATCAAAGGTTTGCTGCGGTTGTTTCAACGCCTGATCCAGTCGGTCGCCAGCGACTTTGATCAAAGTTTCCGCCGTACTGTTTCGCCCCTGGAAATAGGCTCGCTCTGCCCAGACTAATTGCTCTGAAATGGCAATCCATTGCTCCGGCCACCGGCTGACAATGTTCTCTTTTTCCATCTTCGTCCATAGATCCTGAGACCTCCTCAGCACTTCCAGTTCGTCTTTCGGTGCCGTGATCTGAGGAGTCTCTTGTTGCATCTTTCGGAAGAGAACAAAATCACCAATCTGCTCACTCGATTTTGCAAGCTCGTTTGTTGAACTCTGTCCAAGAATTATCAAGTGCGGCGAATGGAACCCAATGCCCGGACTCTTGAAATCGTCATAGAAAGACTTCTGAAGATTTTTCAGAAACTCCTTCAATCGTAGGTCTTCATCATTTGCGACGGACTCTCGACTGAAAGATTCTTGGAATGCATACGATAGTCTTGTAAGGCCCCCTGCATTGGGCGACCCTGGCTCGCTGTCTCCATTCGAGGCTGCAGAGCATACGATTGCCAGGCTTCCAAGTTGATTCTTTTTAGAGGCCTCAACAGCAAGATACTTTTCAAAGAAGCTTCCCAAATCACAACCCGGCAAGTCCGTCCTCCAGTCTGCCCGTGCTGTTTGGGAATCAACCACCAGCAGGACATTCTTTCCGCGGTCTCGAATACCAATGACTTGACGCATCACGTCGCTGAATCGTCTCGGGTTGTTCAGGTCCGGATTTGTTCCCTGGGTCACGCAAGCAAAGTCGCCACCACTGATCGGAATAAGGTGAGTCTGAAGAAGGACCAACACGACATCGTCGTCTTTAAAGTTGTCATCTTGCTCTAGTTCATTGGGTTCAACAATTCGAAACTGTTGAAAGACTGTATTCTTCAGATTTTGCGGCATCTGGAACCCAAGTTGATTCTCGAAATCTGCCGGTTTCAGAAGATTAAGGAAAACGGCGGCAGTGCGCAGGGGTTTCGCTGGTTTCCAAGCCCAGACACCTAGGACGATAACGGCCGCAATTCCGAGAATCGGGGCCAGGAGTTTCCTTTTATTGACTCGTCTTTGTTGCCCTGCAGCGCCCTTGGGTCCTGCCGTTTTCCAGTCTGGTTGCGGTCGAGAGGGCCTTGCAGACTCTCGTCGTGAACTATTTCCGCGCCAACCCGAGTTTGAGGTCATCGAAATACCCTTGAAGGAACCTCTTATCCAGAAAACCGATCCCCCGCGCCAACTAGGGCGTCACAGTCGGCCTCCAGAGATAGGCATAGATCCAGATCGCCAAAACAAACATCACTAAGGAAAGAGAACTCAAAATCATTGTCAGCACTCCTGACCGCTTTTGCTCTGTCAATCGTAGGGGAGTCCACGCAAGCAGGCTTTGCGAATCAAGGACTTTATCCAGGACGCCACGAATGAAGCCCTGCTCCTGCTGCGACCGTCCGGTGGCCGCAAAGTACACGCCCTGAAGGCGAATTCCAGGAGAACAGACCTTATATAGAGTGCTGCTGATCAATGCCGCCATTGCTGCTCGACGCTGACTGATTTCGCACATCATCTGAAACAGCTTTGGGTTATCCCTGTTGTCAAGGTCTGCGGAGAACGCGGTATAGACCCAGCCCCGAAACCAATCCATCCCCTTATCCACAATCCACTGAGCATTGGCCTCTGTCGGTTCTGCTCCTGAAACGTAGCTCGCGCCAGCTCTCGTGCGGCGCAGTCCTGGCTGAAGGCGTTCCGAACGCATCAGGAAGTCCTTCACGCCTGCGATCACGTCGACTTCCGTGACGACTGCGACAACCGGAAACTGCAGCTGAAAACGTTCATGAACCGTTGCGAGGTCATTCCGGATTGCGGGCGCCAGTTTCCTGGAGTATTCCGTATCGCTGGCCCAGGACAAGGGGTAGGCCTGAATCAGTCCATTGATCTGGCAGTACGGATAACGGGCTTTCTCGATCAGGTCGCACAGAAACGCCATGCGGCGATTGCCCACTTCAATATCCAGGGGGCCGAGAGGCTCGAGTCGCTGCTTTCCAAATCCCTTATTGATCATGCGTCCGGGCATGACAGTGCGATTGGCCCAGTCGAGTCCGCCGGGGGCCATGGTTCGAAAGAACTCTCCGATGCCGCCGGGCTTAGCAACGGAGGCTTCCTCCCCTGTGAATGGCTCCGGATCCGCCAAGGAGACAATTGTGCCTGTCGCCGGTCCTTTCAGGGGCCGGATGATCGGCGATCCCTGGGGTAATGCGGCACCGGCTTTTCGTGTTCCCGTAACACCTGGAGCCGCGTGGGGGGATGCGGATGACTCTTTTGTGATCTTTCCCTGTTGAAGATTTGTTGTTCCAACGTTCGTACACGATAAATAGATGGCATTCTCGCTCGCGTAGACTCGCAACGCTGCATTCGGGCGATTAAAGGGAGAACCTGATACTCGCCAGGTAATTCCCGACGCGGCCTCAAATGCAGTCTTCTCCTGATCAGGAGTCAGCCCATTGACGAGGAACAGCGGTAGTTCATCCAGAAATAGCCCTTCCCGATCAAGAGCACTCTGGATTTCCTGCCAATCACTTTCAATGTCCGGGAATTCAGATTCTTCCTCGATCCCCAGAAGCTGTACCAGAATTAATACAACGCGAACGAGTGCATAGAGGAGCAGGAACAAAAGCCCGACGAGAATCCGCTCAACCCACGGGACATGCTCCATATTTGGCAGATGCAGTGGCACTCGCAACTGGGGTGTGAAGATGCAAAGCAATAGAAAGATTACGGCAACAAAGCTGTAGTGAACTATGAGAAACTTTGTACGTGAGCCGATCGCAGTCCGAGGGAAAATCCCGAACATCCAGCGAATCCACTCAAGCGATTTGTAAAGGAATGACACTAATCTCTCCGGACTCGCCCGCCTGATAGTTTAGAAATGAACAATTAGGAGCGAGGCAACAAACGCATGCTCCCGTTAGGGAAGGTCGAATTCAAAATGTCGCTTCGACCCGTACCACTTTCCCGCTCTGAACCCTGACAGTAGCCTCGCCCTTCAGAGCATCTTTCTCCCACTTTACACCATATGTTCCGGGTGGCAGACTATCGAATGCGACTTCTCTTGCCTGTTTGAGTCTTGTTTTCGAATCTCTTTTCTTCCCATCGGATTTAGTAACCGTCACCTCAAAGTCAGCACCGTAGGTACCAAAGCCGAAGACAACGATGCCCCCGGGCTCCTCCGCGGCCGGTTTAAGTGGCTCTTTAGGCAATTTTCGAGTGAATGTGATTGGCTTCGATGTTTCAGTTGCCACTCGGTCCAGAAAGTCCTTCGCCTCAACCCTGAGTTTTAAGCTTGTTTGTGCTTTGCCCGGAGCGAAGTCATCGGCGCCGGGACGTTTCAGGTACCTTGAGTTCAGTTCAATTTCTTTCCCGATCTTCCATTCGATGTTAGGCCGTTTCGGAAAACTTGAGAGGTCGATTTCTTTCATATTCTCGGCCGAAAACCCCACGCTAATGCTTTTAATCCCGCTGCCCGAATCGCTGACCCGAACGTTACCTTTGACTTCCTGTGACTCACTGAACGCTTCATTGATGATGATTTCAATTTTAGGCGACGAGTGATCGATCCAGAATCTTGTGATTTCAGGATCGTTGTTCTGTAAACTCACGCTGCACTCATACATCCCTTCTTCATCGAGTTGCCTAAGAGCCTTTGCCAGAGCAATGGGGCCAATCGAGTGATGCCGCCAGTTCGTTGAAAACAGAAACGAATTCTCACCCGCTGCGACATGTACTTCTTCTAGGTACCGCCCTGTGATGTCGTTTTGCTGAGGAACCTTGTGAGAACTTCCGGAAGGAGTATTGATCACCAACGACAGACTGGCAGGTTCGTCTCGCGTCACCATATCTGCAGGAATGGCGACATCCCACTGCACTGCGAGTTTCTCCATGTCCGTTGCTCCGAAAAGGAACTCTTCTGCTCGTTCGAGTGGCTGTCGACCATCTTGAATAGCCGCTGCTTTCTGGCACTTGCTATCAATCACTCGCCAGACGTTTTCCTTCATTTCGGGCGTAACAACCGACATCGTTACGCCAGCCGTCTTGGAAAGCTCAATGGAAGTTTGATCCAAATCCCAACGAAAAACGTCCTTGACCCCCACGAGATCCATGCTCAATTCCACAGAGGTGCTGACATCAACTTCGGCCGATCGACCATCCTCAAGTGGCTGCGTTTTCGCATTCCATAAGGTATAGATGTCAGCCTTGACAGAATTGTCGTTAGGCCGGACGCCAATATAACTGTTACCTCTTTTCTCGACGTTGAACTCCACTTCAACCTTCCTGTTGTCATCCGTAGTTGATACGCGAGGAAAAGTGGTAAAGCTTTCTGGCGCATGAAACTCAAAATTTAGTCTTAAGTGCTGAGTCGGTGCGTCTGCCCCGCCGGATGTCACGGGAGTGATTTCAAACAGCATCCCGTCGATGTCGGCGGCGCTTCCCGCTGTTGTCGGAGCGGCCCCGGCCGCTGGAGGCTTGTTGGCCGGAGGAATCCACGTCCGTTCACTTCCATTAATGCTCAGGGGCGTGTCCTTGAGAAACGGTCTTGCTTCTATCTTCTGGTCACCCTTGAGCGGGTAGACCGAAACTTTTGCCTGAGTGGCGGATCCTTTCTTCTGCACGAGGCCCAGCCGCAGCGGCCGGGGTTCTTCCGTGTAAGGAGGCAAAAGCAGATCTTTGCTACCCTCTGGACCGTCTTTCGATTTGCTCAGAATGACTTCGCGCGCAGGCTCGTCCGGGGAAATGATTTCCTCGACCACCAAATCCCATTGAAAATCGAGAGGGGGAGAGACTTCGATCCATGCGACTTCCACGGGCCGGTTTTCTTTATCGACGCCAACCAGACACAGCGATTTGCGATCTTTCAACTCGCCTGCCAGCTTCAGACGACGACTCCTGAGTTCTTCCAGCTTCAGTTCATACCAGTTTTCAGATCGCTTCGCGTCAAGCTGAAGGCTTTGCTCACTGTGGACATAGAATGTTGAAATGCTCGCACTAAACTGGATCTCCTCCGGGATTGAAACGAACTGATCCTTAGTCTGCTCAACCTGAAATACACCTGGCTTCCGGCCGATATTGGAAAGACTGCCGGAACGATTGACTGAGGCGTAGAGTTTGGGATACGTCGAATACTCACCTCGACGCCTGGCTTCCGCCTGTAGGATTGATCTGTGCAACTCTGTCAGCGGTGTATTCTGGGCTGGATCCCACATAGGAGCCACATTTACGTTCAACCAACTCTCCTGAAGGATACTTGCCAGACGAATACGCGCGTTTACTGTTGGCGCTTTGCGTGCGTCGCCTTTGCTCTCGACTTTGGCTGTGCCAGACACTGGCGCGAGGCTTCTGATCAGATCTCTCCAGGCGTTCCAGCCTTCCTCATGTTTTTCACCAGTTAACCAGTCAAGTGTTCTCAGAGACCAGTACCCCATCCAGATACCCTTGCAGGTCCGGGTTCCTGTTTCAGCTGTTGGAACTGCACCAGTGGTGGAAAACAATAACTTCGCAAGCTCTTCCTTCTGAGCGAGGTGTGGGACAGCCAGCAGGCGAAATCGAGTGAGAGAACGACTTTCCTTCGCGGTCTTCAGCTCCTCGATTTTCTTTCGTACTTCCTCCAGTTGATTGCTCTGAGATTCCGACAGTGGGCCATTGGTCTCAGGCGCTAAATCAACAAGGTGATTCAGCAACATGACAGCATCGCGGACCTCAGCCGGAAACTGACCAAGCGAGAAACCCTCGGGGATTTTTGTATTGCCGGAGTTGTCTGCTGTGTTGTCTGCAAGCTCTAGGAGCTGCTCCAGCTCCTCCACCTCTTTGAGCAGATTTTGGTCCATTTCTCCCGCCAAGAACTGAATATAGAACGGGAGTTCTCGCCGCAGTTGAAATCTTAGCTTCGCCCGATCACTGAGAACTTCCTGCGTCTTCATTAATTCGTCGCGCAGTAGCCGCTCAGCTTTTTCAATTCGATTTCCTGCGAATGAATCGCCAGAAATCCCGATCGAAAGCCAACGCTCAGCAATGCTAAGCTCGTTTAGAATTGACTCGAGGTTCTCGGTGTACTGTTCGTTCCCCGCTCTCGAAATCCGAAGCCAGACGGGATCTCGGTCGCCGCGTGACACCGAGGTCGGGCTCATGTCGTTCAGAACGGCACGTCGTACCTCAAGGAGTCTGGACAGTGGTTTTAAAGTGATCTTCTGCGATGTTGGTGGCCCCAGCACCACTTCGTAGATGGTCGCCATTGACTCCGGAAAATCTCTCAGCGGCCAACCATTCTCCGGTAAAGCTTTCAGCAGGCCGCGATACAGTTTGATGGAGTTGGCTTCCGTCTCCTGTCCAGCCTCTCCGGCAATATGCTTTACGAAATCCGTTGCGAACTTCGCTCTCCCTTTCGGTGATTCGGGCAGAGACAAGGCGATCATGGATTCCTCTGGAGTTGAATCGCCTTGCTTCGGCACAACTTGCATCAATGCCTCTTCAAAGGCGGGTTCTGCCTTCAGGTCCCTGGGTGCTGGAGTATTGTCAGCATCGACCGCTGCACCGATCCAGCGAAGCAATACATCAATCTCGCCGTCTTCCTGAGAGCGAACGTCTGACGCCGGTTTTAGGTGAAGGATTTTGTCATTGAGTCGAGCGTTTGTCTCCTTGCTGGCAAGCCATTGAAATCGCGTGAGATCTGACTGATCTCTGTCCAATTCCAGAACCTGCATTGCATCGAAAGTGACGAGCAGAGATTCGTCAAAGTTGGACAACCCTGAACGTTCTTTCTTCGCGGCTGATGCGCCTGATGTGTTCTTTTCGTCTGTAGTGGACGGTTCTGAACTGGCCACCGCCTCTTGATTGTCTTCCTTCTTTGTCCTATCCGCCGATTTGGATGGATCGGATTTGCTCTTTTGCTCATTGTCTGTCAGACCGTGCTTTACTGACTCAGCGATTTTTGCAAGGTTCCGAGATGGAGATGGCACATCAAGCTCTCTCAGCAGCCCATCAGTTGTACTGTCGTATGGAGTCCAAACAGTTTGGCCTTCTCCATAGGAATCTCTCACCCACTGACCGAGGTCCTTCTTCAACGTTGCCAGGAACTCTCCATTGGTACCGGCATGGCCATCGAGAATAGTCACCACAAGAAAATGCCCGAAAGCTGTCGGGAATCCAGTACCGGAAGCCGAACTTCCTGAGGAGTTGCCTTCCTTCGATTCCGCTCTTGCAGAGTCGTCTGTCGCTTTAAATTCCCAGCTTCGCTCACCGGCTTTGTGCGAACAGATCACGCACAAGTTTGGAATTGCCGCTTTATCAAGTTGACGGACCAATACGGAGTGCAAGTCATCCGCAAGTGCTCCTGAAGCAAATCCGCTCAGTGGGCCTGAAATGTCCAGCAGGAGCATTGATCGCCTGAGTTTATGGGCGCTCAAATGATCGAGCAGAACACTCAATTTTTCCTCCACCACCTCGTTCTTATCGGGCATCAGCAGAACAATTTCGGCTTCACCGTCCTGCTGCCCTAAGTCTTTGAGGCGGCAGACTGCATCGCAGGAGATATAGATGACCGCACTTGCAATCTCAGAATAGCGTTGTTGGTCGGTGAAATCTTTCAGACTTCGGTGTGGGCTCTCACTGACCTCGACCAATTTCGGGTTCTTCTCTTTGAGGAGCCTCGCCAGGTTGAGAATCTCTTTCTCCGTCACTAGCCCATTACCGGCTGAGCGTGGCGTCAACGGAGCCTCTTTAAGGGCAAGGTCGGCGCTGATGACAGCAAAATGGACCTTCGGGGCCAGGGGTTTCCAGAACAACAGGAAGAGTACCGCCGCCAGAATGCCGGCGACAACCGCACTCAGCGCAAGGATTTTTAGTTTACGAGTCGACGAGCGACGACTTGAACGAGCAGGACGCCAGGAAGGATTCACGGACATATTAACCAAAGCCCTTCACGCCAAATGGGTAAAGGTCACACGAAGAGCGCAGTACAAAGCCGGGACTCGCTCCTGCAGTGATCCGGGAATCACGGAGAAAAGCACCCGCTAAGGGTGCCTGTCACAGTCTTGTCGATGCCTCTACGACCAATTCACTCCTCCCCTAGGATATCAAAGTCTGCGTCCGTGAACAGCTACTGAATCGTCACATTTATGCACTAACAGCCGAGCGAATCTTTACGGCTTGATGAAGCCGGATGGGGCCGGGGCGACGCAATTGTTCTCAGGAAGTATCCAAATACCAGGGTCGTCCGGCGAAGTCGGAGGCTGGCCGATGCATACGCTTCTGCTCGACTTCCGGTCCCACGGTCGGATCACGATCGCGAGGCGCAACACATACTTTAGTTCGCGCGTTTCATGAAAATGCCTGGCCAAGGCGAGCTCAACGAAAACGGCCACTGCAAATCGCAGTGGCCGTCGGAAGAATCTCGAAGAGTCGAGCGGAGATCAAGATTTTGGCAGTTGTTCCAACCAGAGGACTTTGCACGCAATGCGATCGGGATCATTCTTTCTTTTCGCCCGGTTCACTCTCTGATTCCGCGGGCGTTTCTTCTGTTGCGGCCTCTGCTTCTTTTGGAGCGACTTGATTTGGCTCGATCACGATCGTCATTGGCTCGCCATCGGCAGGAGCGTCGGCTGCTACGGCCAGTTCAAGGATCGTTCCGGCCTGCAGATTATCAATTTTGTGGACCTTGAAGTACTTCTTGCCACCACGGACAACATCCACTTTCACTTCATACTTGAAGGTCTTGTCGATGCTGTCGACAGGCACCACGAATGATCGCTTCTTGCCGAGGGTCATCATCTTTTGCCCCATCAGACTTACGCCTGCGTCATCCGGCCCGATGAACACGATTCGTGCCATCATGGCGTCTTTCAACTGCTTCGACTGGCTTTCGGGCGTCAGTGAATCAACATCAATTCCTTCTTCGTTGGAACAGTCCCAGCACGAACAGCAGTTACCAACTCCACAGACTGCTGGCAGTCCAACACCGCAACCACAGGAGCTGCAGGCGTTAGCGATACATCCACCCACCTGGGCGGCTTCTCCGCACGAAGAACAGGAGCTATCGTTTCCAGCCACTGACAGCGGACTGAGATACCCTGCAACAAACAAAACAAAAGTCGCTCTCAAAAATCCGAATCGCATGGCTCACTCCGGGGAAATATCCAATTCAGGCACGACACCATATCAACCAATGCCCACCACAGGGTTATCGTCCCTCCCTGAAGGGATTCCTTCGGGGGATCAACAAATTCATCATTGTGACGATTTGGCAAACTTTTTGTGGGCGGATTTGGTCATATCGATTTAAGCAGTGACGCGATTTTCTGCACGTCTGCTGTCGCTTTGATGCAGATTTTCCACTCCGGAGTTCTGCCGATCTCTGCCATCAGGAACAGTTGAATCGGCTTTAGGATCTCGGTCGTCAATGACTTCGAGCCCTTCAAAAGCGTAAAATCCAAAACACTTGGCTTCGTCAACCAACCATAATACAGCTTTAACGCTTTGACGCAGGCTCCAGAGTCTCCTCCTTGCGGAAGAACAATCACAGCACAGTCTCTTGCCGCAAGCTGACGGAACACCCTCTTCTTTTGATCCAGCTTACCTTCAGCAATCGCATGCAATGAGAACATGTCCCGGATTTCCTCCGGAGCCGCAGAAAGCAAATCTTCCCCGATCTCCAGCCCTGGTTCCGGGCGAGATTTTGCTCCCCGGAAGTTGGCGAAGAGGAAAGCCCCCGGCTGCACAAGTAAGGCATCCAAAACCTCATCAAGCGACCAAAGATTGTCCGCAGGGCCAAAACTGGAAAACTCAGTTGTTCCGGAAATTTGCTGCAGCTCATAACTGCTCTTCGGGATTTCCGGCTCCGGGATTCTCACCGGTGGAGCCACCACCACTGGTGCAGCAGGTTGTTCTGAAAATCGAGGGATCAACACACGAAATTGATCGCCGGCAATATCCAGAAGATCCCCGTCCTCCAGCTTAAAAATGGAATAAACAGGCGCGCCATCCACCAGCACGAGGGATGGTTCCTGAGTCGTATTGCGAATCAGACAGCCGTCCTCCGGGTCAAGGCTGAGGGCAGCCACAATTTCAGCTCCCTCATATCCGCCAAGAAGCTGAACCTGACACTCCGACGTGGTACCGAACAGAACTTCATCGCCGCCGGAATACAGCTCCGCAACGGCTGGTCCAGCCTCTCCGAGATACGCTCTCTGCAATTTGACTCGTCTTGCCAAAGTCACTTCTCCCAATCGGTCAATATTTCGATTCCGTGTACAACGGCCAGCAATTCGCCGTGAGTAGTTGAAGGGCCGAAGGCTATCTGCCAGGCGGGCGTTTTACCCGCGCCCTTATCGCCCAGTACATAGTCCCGAAAGAACAAACGGTTCTTTGCGGAGGCGAAAAATCACAACCCGAAACGTCACGGGGTGTTGATTTAATCAGCCGCAGGGCGCTAGCCCCGGTTATTTCCCTGAGAAATTCAGGGATTTTCAACCGCGGCTAGCGCCCTTCGGCTAATGGACCCACTAAATCAACAGGCCGTTACGCGTCAGGTTGTGATTGAGGGATCTTATTTTGGGACTGGTCCGCGGTGCTCTCCTGACTAGCAAACGAGCGATATTAGCGATTTCTGAACCTTGAGCCAGTATTCCCAGTAGGGAAAGAGGCCCGTCGGCCCTTGTCAAGATACTTGATTTTCAAGAAATCGGAAACAATGACGCAACCGAACGCCAGTTACGAAGAGAATTCAGTCATCTGAGAACTCCGGTCGGCGGAGGGACATTTATCCGACCGCAAGTTTGATGGCTCGGGGCAGAGATGTTTGACACGGTGCGTTTTGAAATCATAAGGGCGAGCGGCAGGGCGTTAGCCCTCCGGGAAAAATGCATTCCGACGCTCGCTCAGAAGCAATCTGGTTCCCATTCACTTTCAGGCGGTCATCCAACTCGACGAAGCCAGGGTGTAGTCGTGGATGATTGCCAATGTGGGTCCTTTCTGCCGGAAAGGACATTCGCCGCAATGCGAACGCCGTATGCGAAAGCGACAGGATATCGCCCCGGTACCTTGGTTGGCTTGCAGACAGCTCGCGGAAGCCCCGAAGTACTCCTCGGCAAGAAGAACCTGCCGAAATCCGCGACTACACCCATAAAGTCATTGCTCTCCCGTACCATTGCATGACAGTCTAGTGACAGTAAACTGCAATCTTTGACCACCCTGCAGATCCTGTCGATTTATGATCGGCTACAGTTTCTATGTCTGACCTTACTCATGATGGCTGTCGATTTGGGTTGGCCACGCCGCTAGGCAAAGACGTCCTGCTGCTTTGCCGCTTTGATGGCGAAGAGCCGATGTCTGGCTTGTTTCGGTATGAACTGGAGATGCTCTCGACACGAGACGACATCGAGGCCAAAGAAATCATTGGTCAACCTGTCCTTTTCTGGGTCCTGCACCCAGACAACGAACCACGCTTCTTTCACTGTTTCGTCAGTCAGTTTCGGTACATCGGCCACGACGACCGCCTGTCGCGATATCGAGCTGAAGTCGTGCCCTGGACATGGTTCCTGTCGCTGAATTCCGACTGCCGCATCTTTCAAAAGATGACGATCCCGGACATCATCCGGAAGGTGCTGAAGGATCGAGGATACACGGACTTCGAAGACTCTCAGGTCAGGGCCAGCTATCAGCCTTTGGAGTACTGCGTTCAATACAACGAGTCCGACTTGGCGTTTATCTCGCGTCTGATGGAAGAGGCGGGCATCTTCTATTTTTTCCGGCACGAGAAGGATCGCCTGCTGATGGTGATGGCCGACAATACGTCTGCCTGCACCGACTGCAAAGAGAGCCTCGTGGATTTCGCGGATAACCTCAGCGAACGCAGTGAAACCGACCAGATCTGGGTTTGGGAGCACGAATACGAACTGCGTCCCGGTAAGTGGGCACACAAGGACTTCAACTTCAAAAAGCCAACAGACCCGCTGCTGACCACGATTAATACCAAGGTCCAGTTGCCTCGCAATCAAAGCATCGAAGTCTACGAGTTCCCCGGACGCTTCGAAGACAAGGGCAAGGGCGACATGTACGCCAAGATCCGACTTGAAGCAGAAGAGGCGGCAGTCGATATCGTCTACGGCGAAAGCTATTGTCGCTCATTCTCTCCGGGAGCCCGCTTCAGAATCGGTCGCCACCATTCTCCGCGAGAACGCAACAAGTCGTATATCGTGACATCCGTTTCGCACAGCCTGGATGTTTCGGACGCTTTTGTCACCGGCTCGCAGCGAGCCACCAAAGGCTACGAAAACCGTTTTACTTGTATTCCGGCAACAGCCCCCTACCGACCGTTCCGCAAGACGCCAATTCCGCGAGTTCGAGGCCCTCAAACGGCAGTGATCGTGGGACCTCCGGGAGAAGAAATTTGGCCTGACGAGCACGGCCGCGTCAAGGTGCAATTCCATTGGGACCGTGAGGGCAAGCGAGACGACAACAGCAGTTGCTGGATTCGTGTCTCACAGGTGCACGCTGGTCAGGGCTGGGGGATGATCGATCTGCCTCGTATAGGCGAAGAGGTCATCGTGAGTTTCCTGGAAGGCGACCCCGACCGCCCCATCATCACCGGCCGCGTCTACAACGGAGACAATAAAGTCCCGTACTCGCTGCCGGAGAACAAAACTCGCCGAGGTAACACCACTAAGACCCACAAGGGCGCCGGCTACAACGAAATGACCATGGACGATACTGTGGGCAAAGAACAGCTCCGTATGAACGCCATGTATGACATGAATTCGAATGTCAATAATGACCAGACTTTGACCGTCGGCAAGAATCAGTCTGAGTCTGTTGGAGTCGACCGTTCACGCGAAGTCGGCAACAATGAAAAGGTCAAGATTGGTTCAGATCGAACTGTTGAAGTTGGAAGCGATCACAAGGAGTCTGTCGGCGGCAGTCAGACCGTTGACGTAGGAGCGAATCAGACAACGAAGATTGGTGGTGCTCACAGTGTGTCCGTTGGCAGCAGTCAGAGTAATAAGATTGGCTCCTCCCAGTCCAATTCGATTGGAACAACGAAGAATGAAACCGTCGGCTTGGCCTCCAACGAGATGGTAGGCATGTTCAAGACGGTGAACGTTGGCGTTGCGATGAATACAATTGTTGGCGCATTAAGTGCTGAAGAAGTGGCAGGCACAAAGATCATCGTTGCCGGTGTGAGTATTGCCATTCAATGTGGTGCTAGTTCTCTCACAATGGACTCAGGCGGCCAGATCGTAATCAAGGGGACGAACATCCTGATCGACTCGACAGGTCCCACAAAAATCAATGGCGGTCCCATCGACCTAAACTAACCGCTCAGATTGGCATCCGGACGATGATTTTTCGAAATTACACACCATTCCCACCGCTCCACTTCGACAGCCGCGACGAGAAACAGCGGACGTATGGGGTGCTCGTCCTTCGTGGCACGTTCCAGTTTCGCCACGGATTCGTCGCTGAACTCGTCGAACTTCAGGACCCCATCTTGTGGAAGGATGAGTATTACGGTGACCCGCAGTTATCGAGCATGAAGGTGGAAAGCTGCCTTGCCCCATTCAAGCCAGCATCGGATTTTATTGTGACGGGAAATGCGTTCTCCCCGTCTGGCCGTGCGGAGCCTAAGTGGACGGTCAGTGCAACGGTCGGTGCCACATCGAAGAGCCTCATCGTGACTGGCCCCCGGCGTTGGCAGCGTCGGTTCGGAGTTCAGTCACTGTCGGATTTTGAACCAGCTGTTGAAGTGCCGATGCTGTACGAACTGGCGTATGGCGGAAGTTTTCAGGATGCCTCCGGTGAACGCGAATCATGGCCGGACAATCCCGTCGGTCGCGGGTTTGCACCGAAGGATCGATCTGAGGGACAATCTGCGCCGCAGATCTTTGCAGCCGAATACGATGTTGAGAAAGTGTCAAACGGGAAGCCCGTGACTACTGCCGGATTTGGCCCCGTTGCTCCTCATTGGTCTCCGCGGAAGGACCATGTAGGCACGTACAATGAGATGTGGAAGCGGACTCGGTTTCCCGACCTTCCTGCCGACTTTCAATTCGACTATTTCAACACGGGCTCAAAGGACTTTGTCATTAAGCCATTCCTCAAGGGCGACGAGAGAATCGAGCTGGTCAATTTGACGAAAGAGCGACGAACCGTTTTTGCCCTGCCCGGGTTTCAGTTAGCAACGATCATGCGGTTTGAAAGTGGCGAGATCGTTCCTGGTCCGGTGATGCTGGACACAGTCCATGTGGATGCTGCAAATGGTCGTATGCATTTGACGTGGCGATCGGTGTATCCTGTCGATCCTCCACTGCGAGTTCTGGAAGTACGGGTGAAGGACAGTTCAGAAGGCTGAGTCGACTGGCAGAGGATCCTTATATTATGGCGGAAAAAGAAGGTACAGCGCAAAGCAATGGATTCATAGTGGTTGCGGACTCGCCCGATGTGTGCAAGTCTCCTGCTGCTCCGATTCCGTACCCCATCGTCGCTTTCCTCGGCCAAAGCACACTCTGCGGAACAAAAACAAACTTTCAGACGTTTCCTGTGTTCCATATGGGATCCCGAGTCACGCTCAGTCTAAATGATGCGCCGGGAGTCGGACTGGGAGTTGTCTCCGGCTCCGTCGGTGGCTGGTGTCGTCCGGTTGCTCCGGTCTCATCCGTGTTCTGTGAAAAGAAGGGGGCCGTCCATCGGCATCTCGATACGCTGTATCATATGAACTGCCTTGGCCCCGAGGCTCCCGGCAACACGATCGGCAAGGTCATCTATCTGGGAGCGATGCTCTGCGGACCAGTGGCCCCGGGCGGAAAGCCAGGCAGCCAGCAGAATCCTCCACTGGAGGCAGAGAAACCGGAAGAATTAGGCCCACTCGATAAGATCGCAAAATCTTTGGATGTGGAGAACATCCAGGATGCTGTAGGCTTAATGCAACAGGCTTACTCATTGAGTCAGGTTGACTGGTCGAATCCAGGAGCTGCGTTAGGTGCACTGGCCGGCATGGCCGGGCGAGCGGGACTCGGGGACCTTTCAAAAGTTCTCGGTGCTGGCCAGAAAGCAGTGAATACGGATTGGAGCGATCCAGTCAAAGCACTGCAGGCTGCCGCCAGTATCGGCGGCGACATGGTCAAAGTTGGAAAATCCGTTGGGGAACTGCTCAAAACAGATCCCGCTGAAGCCAATCAACAGCGACAGTCGACGATCCCCCCCCAGCCGGATTTCCTTCAGCAACTCAAAAACGGCACGGCCGGTACAGTACCTCCGAGTGGCGAAGGCCTGATGTGTAAGCCGGGCGATGCCATCGTCGTAGGAATCGGTGGAACAGGTTCCGGGGAACCCGGCACCCAGGACGGACATGTCGAAAAACTCGTTCGCGATTACGATACAGACGCATCGAACAAGTACTTTCATGATGGTCCGGACAACGTGTTTCCAATCGGCCCAATCTCTTCCGAAATGCAGAAATTGGAAGACGACGCCTATAATCACATCAAGCAGCGACTCGCAGAACGTCCCGATTTGCCGGTAGACATTTATGGGCATAGCCGCGGAGGCTATGGAGCCATGCAGCTCGCGGAGAGACTCAATGCGGAAGGAATTCAGGTCCGCAATCTGGGTCTTTATGATCCCGTTGACATGGCGGTGGGCTACGGCGGTCAGGAGTGCATCCCGAGCAATGTTCAGAATGCCTCAGTCGTTAGGACCCGAAACGACGACAACGGCGGTCCCGATCAGTCCAGAGAGTCGTTCCGAAGGCCAGACGCGAATGTTTGCGATCCTTCCTCCGGTACGAACTATTCATCATATGATTCGACCGGAAGTCATGCGGCAACAGGAGGCAACCCCGGAACCGCTCCATACAACGATTCCGGCGGAACGTTCAGCGGCATTGAGGCCGAACAGAATGAGGTAACGGAGTCTCGGAATACAGACGATTTCATCCGACAGAATGCACAAAACGGTGGTGCGGTCATCAAGCCACGAGATGATTATGACACCCATAGCCAGAACCCGGATTTGGTCCGCATGTCCAAGGCCCCAAAGAAGTAGTCGCATCGCCGTGGCAAAGACATCCCCATGAATCAAATCGCAAAATTCAGCAAGCAGATCTGGCGTTCCAAGGATGTCGTCACGGAACCCGTTACGCCGTCCTGGAAGGTTCCCGACCTGCGACAATTGCCACGCGAAACACCGGCGGAAGTCGACGCATTTTCGCGTAACCCAATCGGTAAATCTCTTAATGACGCTGTTCGCACAGGACGTCTTGATCTTCCACGATCAGGGAAGACACCAATTGTCGGCGACCTGCTGTCTAATGATTCCATTCGCAGCCAGATGGCGTCCCTTTCGGATACGATATCGCAGGTTCCGAAAGGAGCACTCCAAAAGGCGTCCATTGAATCACTGTCGCAGATGGCTCCGCTCAATCAACTGGCCCATGATCGGTTGGCAGCACTGCCTCCAGAGACCATCGGAAACGTTCTGAAATCTGGCCCGCCGCAACAATCAACACTTTTTCTGCAGCGAATGGCATCGGAGATTTCCGGACGGCCAGTGTCTCCCGGCCAGCCTGACATCCCGCAGCTCGAGGAGATCTTTCATGCGGTTCAGACGCCACAAGGAGATGCGAAGATCCTTGGCCGAACACTGATCAATGACGAGTGGTATCATTTCGGCACGACCAGCGGAACGAGCCCTCTGCAGCAGGCCTCGACCTGGATCGCTCCGACAAGACTGATGGCATCGCCAAATCCAGCGGCACAGAAAGATCTGAATGCTGGACGAGTGTTGAAAGACGTTCAGGGACTCTTTCAAGGCCCCTGGGCTCCTTATGTCAAAGGAGCTGGCCTGCTGACAAAACCTCACACCGTGGATATCAGGCACGCGGATCAGGACGGAATCAAATCTGTTCTCGCCACGCTGGATACGATAACCGGAACGTTAAAAACGATTCAGTCTGTGACACAAGGGATTCAACAGGGCCTTGAGTTCATTGGCATGCTGGGATCACTCGGCAGCCTTGGCAGCTACATGCAGATCTTCAACCAGATGAAGCTTCCCGGAACTCCCGGAGAACTCATTACGGCAATGATCACCGGCAAAGGCATCAACCCCAACAAGCCGCCGGCCCCACCAACGGCTGATCAAACCGGCAGCGGCAAGAACGGAGTCCTCGTCACCAAAGGCGGCGCCGCTGCGAAGGCAATGGGTGACGGGTTGCTGGCAAAGGCGGAGGCGGAAAAGAAGAAAAAAGAAGAGGCCGCCAAGAAGAAGGCTGAGGAAGAGAAGAAGAAGGCGGAGGCGAAGCAGAAAGCTGAAGAAGAAGCAAAACAGAAAGCTGAAGAAGAAGCAAAACAGAAAGCCGAAGAAGAAGCAAAACAGAAAACCGAAGAAGAAGCAAAACAGAAAGCCGAAGAAGAAGCAAAACAGAAAGCCGAAGAACAAAACCGCACTCTTTGCATTAACTCAAACGTTGCTGAAGGCGACGGTAACCCCGGCATCACCGACGGGCACGCAAACATTTCGGTCCACAACCCGGACGGCACGGTGGATACTTACGGTCTCTGGCCAGATGACCACCCAAGCATTATTAACAGCGGTCTCAACAACGGAGCCGGGTCTGACATTCGGCCAAATCTCGCGAATGACCACGGCGCGAACTATGACTATTCCTACTGCGAGGAAATCACAGACGAACAGTACGTCAATCTGCAGCAGATCATTCATGAAGGTGATTCATGGTCACTAACGAACAATTGCTCATCCTTTGCATCCGAGACGTTTTACGACGTGACGGGTACTGATGTTGATGCTGATGATGTAATTGGGGTTGAAACACCGAGGGAGGTCGGTCAGCACATCCAGGAACTAAACAGTGGCGCAAACAGCAACAGAACAAGCCCTGCCGCGCCACACCAAAACGACAACCGATCGAACCTGCCGTAAAGAGTTGCCAATGGACCGACAAGCATTGATTAATTCATTCCACGTGAAATGCCGACAGACACTCCTTCAGTATGGTCTGGTGTTGCATCGATTCCGTAGTTGTGGCTTTGACATAGCGGTCCCAAAGGGGCATGTCGTCTCAATTGAAGGTGCTGTCACAACGTTCTCATCGCCGGGCGGGAGCCTGCAGACGACAATACGAATGCGGGAGTTAGATGAGGCGGTTCATCCCGGTGAGTTGATAATTTCTGAGCTAACTGCGGCTGGAGCAGATATATTGGGGAAGCGAGTTTACTGGGTCAACACAATGAAGCACGCCGATTTGCTCTTTCTTGACCGATTTAATCGAGCGAGGCGTCTGCGGACTCTCGGTATCGGCAGTGTGTATTTCGAGGCGAGCGTCACTGGGAGAGTGTCGTCAATGATTGAAAGCGCAGAAAAAGTACGAGCGATTCTCGGAAGTTGTCGAGTATGCGATGACACAAATACCGACCTCACAGGAATCGCAAAAGGGGACATTCTACTTTACTGAAAGATATGCCGTGCGTTCGTCAACACGATCATGGCATCCGAGCAAAATGTTCTTTGATTCGTCCGCATGGCTGGACAAAAGGCAATACACCGAAGGACGCAAAGTCAGTGACGCACAACTTGTGGAAGTTGTGATTAAACGGAACAGCTTCCACGGCCAATGGAACTACGAAATCTATCGGTCAAGAAACTGAAAATGGCCATTTATTCTTTAGCGACGCCTAACACGAGGTGGAAACAATGGGTTCAGGTTCAAAACCAGGCAACACCAGCAATCAAACCGGTGCTGGAAGTCAGAGTAAATCCGGCAGCCAGAAAAGCAGCGTGCCGAAATTGTTCGGCTCTGACGGTGTTGGAATCGTTATTCCGCCGCCGTCAAGTGACACCAACGACTGCTGGGAGTTCTACAACAATCCGGCAGTCTCGCAGTATCTGACAAGTGCCTTCCGAATTCATGCCGTCAAGGCCTGCACAGTCACTGGGCAGAGCCCGGAGATGAACGCGATCCGAAAAGAGTTGCAGGTTCTCTACTCATCGAATACTCCGGGCAACGGAAAGTACTTCACGGCGACTGAACACAAAACGATTCATGATCAGGCTTACAAGAAGGCCGGTTGCACAACGAAATCAGCCGACCTGTGGGGCTGGGTTATCGTCGATTCAGCCGGCTTCGAAGTCGGAGGGATCAGCGTCAGCCTTCGCGAATGGGTCGTCGGGTTCTCGATTTCCACTTTTGGACGCTGCGAATTGCCAAAGTCCGATTCGAAGTCGAAATAGATCGGTTGAAAGTGAAATTACGGGCGCCAGAAGTACTGTGCAGCGACGCCAGTTAGAAATCTCCAGACCGAATGAGTTCTCGGATCAAAGCGTTCATTGAAGACGCTTGTTGTAATCGCGTACTCCATTCGTTGAATGATGCTTGCTCTCGCTTCGTGCGCGTGATAAATGAAGCAAATCGCCGCTTTAGCTCGGGTGGAAGCGGTGAATCTCTGTCGTGGCTAATAGGGTCGCCAAACACTGGCAGTTGACGTTTTATGTCTTGATCGAGATCTTCCATGCATAAATGGTACGCATGTCGATCCATCCACATCCTACCGCGAAGTTCCTCGTCAAACAGCCTCATTGCCGTACGCGTTATGTTATGAAGGGTCCAGTACCAGCGGATGTCTTCCGAAGTTACGCCATCACCACGTTCT
The DNA here is from genome assembly GCA_052034165.1 of Planctomycetota bacterium. Lineage (GTDB taxonomy): Bacteria > Planctomycetota > Planctomycetia > Planctomycetales > Planctomycetaceae > SXXK01. The sequence continues at coordinate 51,609 of JBPOIW010000108.1, forward strand.
GCCGCGAGATGTTCGAGCAGGTCACCATCATTCGTTTGAATCGCGGCAGCGACCCTTGTCTCTGCCCCTTTTGCGTCAGTATTCGCCGCCCCAATCTCAGTGGCCTTCTCTGTGATCCGTTTAGCCGCTTGTCGGCTCTGGAAACTGTCATAACCCCAAGCCTTCAAGTCACTCTCGATTTGTTGAAAAAGGGCCTCGCGTGATGCCTGATCTGCATCAAAGATGGAGAATAGCCTCTGACCCAGCTCAGTCGCGTTGCTGGTATGATCAAACCATCGCTTTACTTGATTCCACATCGGATTTTCTTTGCGGCATAACGAATTGCAATCTATGCGTCCGGCGATAGCTTGACGTACAGATTGTGCGTTGAACTGTTCCGCTTTGTGGATCGGCGTGCACGGGGATCGAGGGGAGCCCTATGCGGAAGCAATCACCAGCACTCGGCGGGTCCCATGAGTCTAGCCGGCGGCGGCGGAGGTTGTCATCCGGATTTTGCGAACCAGCAACCTGGGCCATCAAAACATATAACGGGAACCATCGTTTCTGGGTAGATTTTCCACATCCCACTCGCAACTTGCTGAGCTGCTACTGGCCGTGAAACAGGCATCGCCGTAGCGTTGAATCTTCAGGCTGCCGTGATGCGGTTGGAGGTGCGGCGTTTGGCGAAGTGTTCGACGACGTGCAGCCAAGGCTCCGGTAACTGTTTTAATCGGCCCAGAACCCTTGGAGCATTCTTCGGGATTGTTCCGCGTTTGCCGGGCTTGAGCTGGCGGCCGTCTCAGGCAAACAACTGCGGCACTCCGGCAACGTCACGAATGCGGGCTCTGCGTCAAGCGAAGCGCGCAGGTTAGAGACGCTTGTTTCCTCGAACTGTTCCCGAGCTTTTCAGGCTCAATCGCAACTGTCGCAACGTCGATCAGCCGCAACTCCGCTTATACACAATTGCGAACATGCACTTCATTTTGCGCAGAGCCAAATTTTGCGAAGAGAGCGGGATTTTTTCAGAAAAAACCAGCAACCAGAAAAGCGATCAACAGACAATAGAAGTAATGCCCGTAGAGGGACGCAGGATGTGTACTTCTTGTGGCTCGCTGGCGTTTGATGTGTGTTGAAAATTGACGAATAGCGGAGTAGACGGAGAGTAAGCATGCTGCACGACGTTCCAATCGTTCCACAGACAACATCGATGTCCTGCTGGGCTGCAAGTATTGCCATGATCCTTGGGTGGAAACGACAGATGTCGATTCCCGATGAAGTGATCGCCCAGAATCCTGGTGGCCCCAGCTATATGACGTCGTATGCTGAGGGTCTTGATCCCAATGACAAACTCATTCTTCGTTCAAATGGCTTCGAAATTGACGCGCCCCAGTGTTACACGTCAGATGCCATTCGATCGTTGCTTGAACGCAAGGGTCCGTTGTGGGTCGCAACCTGGGCTCCAGGCCCGCATATTCGGGTTGTGACCGGCATTGAAGGAACGATGCTTTCAATTAACGATCCCGCCCCGGTGAACCAGGGTTCCAGATATCAAAAATCGTTTGCGTCATTTTTCGGTGCGATGGAAGATCTTGGAAGGCGGGAAATGCTGCAGGTGTCTCCCGTCTATGTTGCATATTTGTTTTAGGTTTCGCGAGCCGCCCGAGGAATTGTTTCCCTTCAAAGAGGCCCGGCGTTTTCAAAACGCCGGGCTTTCGCTGTTCATGCCGAACATGTTTGATGTCCTGACGTTTGAGTCCTGTAGAGTCGGCCTCGCCGTAGCGTTGAATCCTGAGGCTGGCGTGATGCGGCTGGAGGTGCAGCGTTTGTGGAAACGTTCGACGAGGTGCACCCAAATCGTTGGCGACAGGTTTAATCGGTCCAGAATCGGTGGAGCATTCTTCGGGATTGCTCCACGTTTGCCGGGCTTGAACTGCAGCCGATTCAGTCGCGCAACTGCAGTTACGCCGGCAACGCCATGACTACGCAGCCTTTGTTCGATGCTCGGCGGCGCGTACACTTATCGCGAACTTTCTTTCGCTTCGGCTCCAATTCTATACTGCGGCTGACAAGGGATAGAGGGCAGACGGATGAGTCTATTGATCATACGGTCAGAAAGTTAACGTTCCAAATTCCGCAGAAAATCTTCGGGCGATTCGTAGTTGCTCGCGAGGCTTGACATGGTATTCCCCAAGGCAAGCAATCGTTGCCGCTGCTGCTCACGAACGGCTCGGGCGAAATTGCGGGAGACATTTACGATGAGAACCCTGCGGTCAGCAGCCATAATCTGGAATTCAGCAGGGCTGGTCGGCGCGGCGAGGTGAACTGCACACACTGGCAATGAGATGCTCTCCTCATGTGGTTCTTCAGACTTCTCCGACATGCCTACATACCGCCAGGCCACAAGGCTCTTTGCCGGTTCCCCGCACCGAACACAGATTCCAGGTAACTCCTCGTTGGGTTCCAATTCCACTGCAGGAATTGAGGGTGTCTCCCGAATCGTCCGTCGCAGACTTCGCGCTGCGGCGACAGCTCCCATGCGGTGGAGACTCACGCCCACGGCGATCAGCACATAGCCGACGTAGGGAATTGTCGGAAAGATACCCGAGACATTGCCAATCCAAAGTATCCCCCCAACAATCGTCAGCGTGATTCCAAACATAGTATGCATACGCTGAGAACTCACATTTTTGCAGGTTGGAGGGAGGGAACTCACGGTGGGACGAACGCGATCAAAAGTGAGCGTTATCGCACTTGATGCGTGGATTCTGGAAAGACTGGTCAAGTAGAACATGGCCCTCATGCGATGCAATGCGGATGTAACGAACCGTATATGGCAAGGCATAGAGGCTGTTTATGAGCATGACGACCGGAGACGAACCTGACAAGTCTGATGTGTTTGTAAAGTAAGCCCTGACGTTGTTTCCGCGTAGCTGTCCATTCTGCCGTGAAAACCGGGGTATTGTAGAAATGTGATGTGTGCTACACCGCGTTTCATGGGCGGAAGAGCAAAACGACCGAGTTACGCGGAGTTGGCAGCAATCGTTGTGGAATT
>JBPOIW010000331.1:0-9051 GCA_052034165.1 Planctomycetota bacterium
AGTGGCATCCATCATCTCGTCATGGGGCGATGTCTCAGTCTTCACAAAAGCCGGACAGGAAGACCTGCTGATTCAGGGTATGGTCGATAAAGCCAAGCGGCAGCTCGGAATGTTTCGCGTGCTCCTGACGATTATCGCCGCGATCATCATGGCTTTGATTCTTTACACGCTGACATTAGACAAGCTGCATTCCATTGCTCTGCTCAAGTTGATCGGTGCTCCCAACACGGTCATTCTCGGCCTGATTCTACAGCAGGCCATTCTGCTGGGCGGACTGGGTTATGGAATCGCGTGGTTGGTGGGTTTGAAGCTGTTTCCGCATTTTCCTCGCCGAGTCGTTCTGGCCAATGAAGACCTCGTCCAGTTGGCGGTAATCGTGTTTGTGATCTCAGTGCTGTCCAGTCTGCTGGGGATCTGGAAAGCCATGCGAGTTGAACCCAACGACGCATTGATGGGATAACCGACATGGCCGACGAACTCGCAATCGAAACAACCAATCTCACAAAGATATACGGCAGTGGCAATACTGAAGTCGTCGCCATGCGTGACGCCAGCGTGAAGGTTCATCGCGGCGAAGTGATCGCTCTGCTGGGTCCGAGCGGTTCCGGAAAATCAACGTTCCTGACTGCCGTGGGACTGATCAATGCTCCGACTTCAGGGCAGGTTCGCATCGGTGGCGTCCTCGTGATGGATGGTCCGGTCGCGAAGGTAAACCTCCGAAGCTTTCGTCGTGAACATATTGGCTTCGTGTTCCAGAAGTCGAACTTGATTCCGTTTCTCACGGCAATTGAGAACGTTCAGATTGCGATGGAATTGAACGGACTCAGCGCGAGTCAAGCCCGCAAGCGAGCCGCCGAACTTTTGAATGAACTTGGAGTTGGAGACCGCCTCGATCACAGTACAGCCATGCTGTCAGGTGGACAGCAGCAGCGAGTTGCCGTTGCCCGAGCGTTGGCCAATCATCCGAGCGTCATTCTCGCTGACGAACCCACCGCTGCACTGGACAGCCATCGCGGTCGGCAAGTGATGGAACTGTTCCGTAATGTCGCCCGCGAGCATGGTGCGGGAGTGATTGTGGTGACTCACGACCAGCGAACGCTGGAGGTGTTTGATACAATCTATGAAATGGAAGACGGGGCGATCCGGCATGTGCCCACTCATCCGTCACCCGTACCAATAGAAACAACAACCTGAGACGCTGCCAGCGGGCCGGTCTCAATTCAAAGAGACCTGACCCTTTTTTGCGCCTCACCACAACCCGGAGTCCAATTGTGGAGAACATCCTTATGCGATCACTGCTGCTCAGGTGGCTGACGTCACTCGTCAACTCTAAGATTCACACGATTCTGGTAATAGGACTTTGCGTCGTCACGATCGCATTACCCCGAGCCGATTGTTCTGAAATCGATGCGTATTCTGGCTTGGCCCGTGAGTACGCGATTTCCCAGTCTGCAGATTTTGTAAAAGTGACCAGTTCAACTCGAGAGGCCTGTTCGCTTCTATGCAGGCACTCGATGAAATCGTACAGCGCATCATTTCCTGAGATACAGCGCCATCTTCACAATTCGGCGAAACCCGGCATCTGGCTGTTGCTGTTAAAGTGTGAAGGAATTGGCCAACCAGAATTGGTGCGACTGACTGCCGACAATCCGTCGAAACAGCTCACCAGCTACTTCTCCGACATCAAGCGGCATGTCGATGCCAATGAATCGATTCCGCTTAGCACATATTTCCGTTATCTCTGGGCTGACCATTGGCTCGTTGAAGATGATGTCTGTAATGGCATCGCACGGGAAACGCATCATGAGCTCTCACAGTTCGCTGCATCATTGAAACTCGCAGAGATCGTGCCGCAGGTGGAGGATGCGAAGCGATGTACGCCGCGTCAGGCCAGGATTGGGATCGCAATGCTCGCATATTCGCGTGGTAGCGCCCGGGATAAGGTTGTAGTTCTGGAGCGATTGATTCAAGAGCCGCTAAAGGGTGAATGGCCCGGACAAGCACAAAACCTTGATGCGATCTTGTCTGCTCTCCTGATTTGCGACGCGGTGGTGGGAAAAGCACAGATTGAGTCCATCATGGCCTCACGGTCCACTTCACTGGAGGTTCGAAAGAAGGCAATGCGTGCTGTCAGCTTCGGACTATCGCAAGAGTTACTGTCGCAAACGGAGGTTTTCGATCGCATTCGCGACCGCTTGAATGACTTTGATGATGTCTATCCTGAAATTTTGACGCTAGCACATGTATGCGGTGTCCGCCTTGATTCAAGCGAAGTGGCGAGAATGGTGGCCCATCCCAGGATTGTAAGCAAATCACCAGAAGAGTTTAGTTGTCATTTTGCTGTCGTGGACTACTACTGGACTCAAGACCACGCTTGGCAAGCTGATCTCGTTCGCTTGGTGGCTGAGCAGGACAAAGAGCGATACACAAGGCTCGATCGGAGATTGCGTCTCCGAGACACTCCGATCAGATTGTCGCATGCAGCCTTGGAAGACGCGATCCATCGACCGAGAGATGGTGAGACCTGTCATCTTGGAGCAACGATCTCAGAATAAACGGGTCTGGCAGGTCTATTTCTTGTTACAGGTCCACCTACTACAATGGAACCCGTCGAACAACATAACGACAATCAAGAAAGCTTTCTCGATGAGTTGAGATCGCCCTATCACCGTGGTTGTTTTCCAGAAGCTACGCACACCGGAGTTGCCAGGAATCCGCTTTGTGGCGATGAGATTATCTGGCATCTTCGCATTAGCGGAGATCACATTGAGACGGCATGGCATGAAGCAAGAGGCTGTGCAATTAGCCAAGTGTCGGCATCTTTACTATGCCGACACATCGAAGGACGCACAAAGTCGGAGTTAATGCAGATCACCCCATCGCAGATCCTAGAGTCAATTCAGATTACGCTCAATCCGATACGGCAAAGATGTGCGTTGATTTGTCTACAAGCGATGCAAGATGCCATAGGTTCACGGTCAAGGCAGGGAATAGCGTGAAATCCATTGTCCCGGATTAAGCGGCAAATGCCTCTCGATTTGCTTGACGACGATGTCCTGACAGACAACATCCAACATCTCACATTGGTTTATTTCGTCAACAAGAGGAATGCTCACTTATCTACGCCATATTTCTCTGCACTTCGAATAACATGATCCGCCGCCGAACGCAGCTGCGACCCTGTTTCTGTTCCGACTTGAATCTTCTTCGCTGCTGTTACAGCCTCTTTGGAAATCGTCTCACCACGCTTCATCCCCGTCGTTGCTACAGCACGAATCGCCTCTGGATTACTTTCGTTCGCGAATTCTCGAAGCGCAAGGTCATGGAGCGATCGTAATGTCGAGTCCTCAACGCCCCCACGGCTGATGACAGCGTCTGGAATCAAGCTGAGTGTCTCCCAGTACAGTTGTTTTCGACCTTTAGAGCTTGATCCCTCATTATATCCCGCCAACAAGCAATTGACCGCTTCGTCGAAATCCCCTCCCTCAAAGACTACTCCCCAAATAACGGCATACTTTCCTATGTAGCGGCACGTGCTGTCAGGTGTCTCTGGATCACGCAGCATGCGAGCCCACTCTCGGAGAGTGACATGACCAGCAATCCGAGAAACCCCAAGAACAACAACCGCAGGCTCAGCATTACGGCCGCCGCTCATTTGCTGAAACAGCCACCGCTCAAAGTCCCGCGGACGAGGGGAACAGCAAAGCGCCTTTCCTGAAGCAATCGTGGCCCACGTAGCGACGGATTTCGGTGTGTCAGGTCGGTCAGCTAATTCCAGTAGTTTCTTCCAAGGGATCGCCTCTGGCGGAAATGTTAGCCCTAGCTCAACTATCGCATCGACAACACTTTCTGCCGGCAATGAAACACTATAGACATCCGACAGTATCTCATCCTTGGTTCGATTCTTTTTGTGAAGAACCTCGAATCGCGGGTGCTCTTGAAACACAAGGACGTATGAGTCTTGGCTCACAGGCCTGTTGGCGGGGTCTGCGGAGTAAGCAGCTTCCGGCCACGCCAGCAATGTGACACACATTATTGCTAAGAACCGACATGCGATTGTCATGCATCACTCTTGGTTGCCAAGTGCTTCGTAAGCGATGGGAAGGCGATTTGTTTCACTCTAAGTACCCCAGCTGTTATCCGTTTACCACATTCTCGGCACAGATTCCCTTGAGCGTTTTTGCCCGGGTCAGGAGAACGACGCTTGTAGTATTCGTCGATCATTCCCGCCTTTCCAGAGATAATTGCCGGTTGAACGTCTTGCTCAAAATGCAAGACTACACTGACAGGACCTTGAGGGCCGAAACGGTCTGCAGCAAAAGGGTCAGGTCCCGAGTCTGGTCTCTTTGGTTTGCACCTCTTTAATTTGTGCATTCTCTGAACTGCGTTGAAGGGCTTGCTACCAGCTAAAGACTGAGTCCTGATCTCCCATGTCTTTTCGCAGTCAGTCCTGCAGCCTCTGCTGTTGAAAATCCACGGGGATGATCACTTTCTTATCTCCGACACGGATTCGGCTGCGGGCTTCGAGGAAACGGCCGAACGAGGCGCCGGTATTGCTCACGTTGCGAATGATTTCGCTGGTCATCTTCGGGTAGTAGTCGCTTCTCCATCAGATTCGGGAAAGTACAGAACCATGTGTAACTTTCCGAAACGAAACGGATCAGTCTCTCAGAATCTTACCCTTTGATAAGGAAATACGGACATGACGCAGCCACATGATACAGAGATCGATGACTTGTTGTCAAAGTACTCAAAAGATGACCTTTGGAAACAGGTGTCCGAGTGGTGGGAGTCTGCCAGCCGAGCTCGCGTTGTGATGCTGCTGGCGATGAATCACAAGCAATCTCTATCGCTGACCGACATCATCGAAAAGGCGGGCGCATCGGAAGAGAATGTTCTGAAGGTACTGAAAGAACTTCAGCAAGAAGGCGTCATTGGATGCGATGGGCAGCCAGCAATGTACGCAATTGCGGACGAACCTGCGTTTCTGCGACACATGCAGCAATGCTGTGAACGCACCGCAGTCGCTGCCGGGACACTCGGAACACTCGCAGGCTGGGCGAGTGGGTCCAAATGAATGATCGCTTAGACCGACGACTTCCTTCTTCGCTCATAGAATTCAATGGCGATGAATAGCGAAACGGAGATCATCGCCAAACCGGTCAGCACGACCATCGGGGAGACATGCAGGAGCTGCGACAACGTCAGACTGCCAAGATCCACCCATTTGGCACAGCCTGAGATCGGCCCGTAGGTTTCTGCCTGAATCCAGGCGCCGGTCAACATTCCCAACGTCCCGAAAAATGCTCGACCATTGCGTTCGCCGAGTGCCGCGACAGCCGTTCCCGGGCAAAGTCCCAGCAGGACCATGCCAACTCCAAAGATCAACCCGCCCCCAATATTCGCCACGAGAATGGCAGGTTTGATGGAGAGCTTGGCGAGTCCCTGTCCTTCCAGAAAATAGACGCCGAAACCGCCGACGACGATTGCCGTGAGCATAGTCTTCAGGACGGTGAAATCCTGTAGCAGGAACTGTTTCACAATGACTTCGTACTTTGTGACTCCGCCTTTCTGCAACAGGAAGCCAAAGACAAAGCCGGAGAGGAGGCCAAGACTGATGATGGAAAGTGATTCAAACATGAAAGTACCCCTGACTGTGGAGCCGAAACAGAATCCTTCTTCGCAATGACGCCGTGCTGATCTACCTCTGACTGGTCGTCGTGGTCAGCGTCGTTTTGCGAAACAGCAGGAATGCAGTAGCCAGGCCGGACGCGAACAACGAAAAGAAAAATGCCCAGCTTGAAACGGCCAGTTGCAGTGATCCGCTGATTCCATGACCGCTGGTGCAGCCGCCCGCCAGTCGAGCTCCGTAAATCAGGATGATGCCGGCGATAAACGCCAGGGCCGAAGATTTCGCACGGCTTGTGCCGAATCGTTGTGTCCATAGGTCTGGCAGTTTCGTCCCGGAGGTGTCTCCCGAAAGCCAGCTTGCGACTAATCCACCAATGATCAGTCCTATGAAGATGCCTGCTTCCCAGCCAAATGCAGTGGGGACTTTGTAGTCAGCAAAGTAGGTCACGCTCTTCGCATGCTCCGGAGCGATTGCTGTCTCCGCAACCTTGACGACTTGTGAAAAGTTCGTTGATACACCCAGAGCCTTCTTCGCAACTCCAAACGTAAACCAAGTCAGAATTCCGAGGCAGGTCCCCACGAGATACGGAGACCACTGCTTACTTCGTAACAGATTCATGTGGAGACTTTCGTTTAGAAAAGTGTGCGAATAACGCAACGAGAAATTCAGTTTGCGTCGACTTCTGTATCACTGTTTTTCAGCTCCTCACCGTCCGCCGGTACTTCCACCCAGAACCAGCCTCGCAGGTCTCCTTCCTGAAAACCGGTCGCCTTATCATTCGGGTACAACCGAGCCAGCTCGGTACGTATCTCGGAGGCAATCTTGTCGTGTGGCCCGTGGCATGTCAGGCATTGGACTTTGAGCAGAATAGGAAACAGCACGCCGGTACGGCCGTTCTCCAGATCCTGAACGACTGGCTTTGTTGGCAGATTTTTCAGAAGCGGCTCGGCCCATGCCGGTGGTCGATTGTTCTCGTTGCGCAGTCGAATCGCGGTGCGTCCTATCGAGACGTGATGTTGTTCGCCAACTTCATTCGCAAGCTTCGGTGCCAGTTTGCTGCAGACTTCAATCGCTTTGGCCGGTCCACCGTTTGACATCGCAGCCAGAAGCCGCGTTGACAGTTCGTTGAACAACGCTTCTCTGGCCACAGCGGCCCGTTCAAGCGGTGTCTGCTTTGAGTCCGATGCCGTCGACTTTTGCGTCACATCTGCAGCGGTCTCTTTTCGGCCGCCCTGAGTCATGGGCGAAGCGGATTGCTCACGGCTGCAACCCGTCAGAACGAAGAGAGAAAGCAGGCACAAAAATCGATTCAACATGGTCTACTTTCCATCTCGTTGTTTCGGATCGGCCGAAGATTCCGGCTCACCATTGTATTCGCCCAGTTGGTCATCCTTGGGAAGATGATCTGCAAGGCGGAACACCGGCCGCTCGTGCGAATTGACATACGCGGCGATGTCGATTGCCTCCTGCTCCGTCAGGGTCGCATCATCTAAGGGCATCGCGACTTTTAACCACGCCGCGAGCTGCGCATTGTTGGCGAATCCCGCGCCTTGATTATACGACTCGCCACCCCAGACTGGCGGATTTTCATCAATGCCCGCGCCGTTCTCAGCGTGACATGACGCGCAACGATCGGCATAAATAGTTGCACCACGTTGTTTGTCTGCAGAGCTGGCTTCAACACTGAGCTGAAGGATGGCATTTGGCCCCGCCGGGCGTTTGGCATTCATCTGGATCGGTGTATCCTTCGACAGCCATGTGATCCAGGCGGCAATGGCCACCGAAGGGCGACTTCCCAGCGGCGGCCGAATTCCGTCGCAGCTTCGCATGAAGCAATTGAGAATTCGGTCTTCCAGTGTGATGACTCGCTTCTCACGCGGCGACCAGGCTGGATACGCCGACGCAACACCGATGAACGACGCCGCTTTGGGGTCGAGTCCATTCTGAAGATGACACGACGTGCAATCCAGTGCATTCCCGACATAGCCTTTGGTCAGGGGATGGGTCGATGTGTTTTCGATCAGAGTCTGACCGAGCCTGATGATATTACCGAGCTCGCCCTCTGGAAATGATCCATCGAACGCAACCGAGGTTGCATTGACTGCCGTCGGATTGACCTTCGAGTCATCCGCCCAGACCAATGAAACCAGCGTCACTGCAATGACAAGGCTCGCACAGATGCCCCTTGATGATGCAAACCTCAAGCGTCTTCTCCAAAAGCGCAATCCGGGAATTGTCAGCAGAGTGATCGCGTTATGGAACGACTTCCTCAAACCCCGCCTCGATAAACGCGTCATACCCGGGCTTCAAAGGTCGGACTTCGAAACCAAGATCCGTCAGTAATTCAGCCGCTTCAATGCAGCGTGCGCCCGATGCACAATGGAGGTATACGATCTTGTCTTTCGGCAGGAATTCTTTCAGCTTTTCCGTACTCACTCCGCGTTCCAGATGGCTCAACGGCAGAAGCTTCGCGACTTTCAAATGGCCCTGCTTCCATTCCTTCGCTTCCCGCACATCAATCAGTACAGCCTTCTTCTCTGTTACGCGATTCTGAACGACCTCAAGGCTGTCTTTGCTGTGTTTCGCTGCCAACACTGGCGTTGAGAGGACAAGCCATGTGGCAAACAGGCCAAGAGCGAATCTGGTGAATCCAGCGATCGCGTTTCCAAAGGTTTCGATTGCAGATTTTGAGTGCGGCAGTGTGCGTTCCATTGCGTTTCTCCTGATCTCAATAACGGCTCGAATGTCTGATGCTCCCAACAGACGACGTCATGCAGATCCTTGAGAAAGCAGAAGGTTACAGCAATTCCGTCAAATTCTGAAAACCGGGTCGGGCCGCAAGAACTTACGGCTATTCGCCGCAAACCGCCAGCTTCGCGGACGTCTGAAACCTTCCCCGTGAAGTGACCTGACAAATCCATTCCATGCCTCCCTATATGACTGTTGACGAATCAGAGGCATCCTTTTCAGTGGGTACCCTTTGAAAATTGCCTGTTCTGTGACCCTGATAAACATACAGATGAGACGCTGGCCAATTGAGCTGCTATCACTCCAGCCGAGCCGAGTCAGCGAACCCCGGGTACTTCGTCAATGCAGCGTTCTAACTCCCTCCGGTGAAACCGACCGACGCGTCGAAGCCCTTTGCCGTTCACTGCTCCGGTCACATCGACCTCGGCAGCGAAATGCGTTTCGTCCGAGATGGTCCGGCAGGCACGAAATCACGGTGCTGGAGTGGGGTCGGGGACGCCGATTTTCTGCGTGACCGCCGATGCCAGCGAATCCGATTCAGCTTAATTCAGCCCCAAAATGAGTCAGTTCATAGTGAAGGGATCGCTTATCCCTTTCAGATAGCGGCCTCCGGGGGCTTGTGTTGCCTTTGAACTCAAGAGTTTGAAGCAACGCGTGCATTCTTCCCGTCA
>JBPOIW010000281.1:0-11433 GCA_052034165.1 Planctomycetota bacterium
CCTTCGGCTGGGCGGTAAACAGGGGTAAAATAAAGCCCGCAGCATGTGACTCCATCAACAGAGTGTTTCGGAGATTCCTAATGCGTCATTTGCTGTTGGCGTTACTGGCGATCATGGGACCGGCCGCATTCGCGGATGAAGATCATCGTGACGCGGACTTTACGGTCACGGTGGTTGATCATCTTCAGCGACCGGTTGCCGATGCGGTCGTATTGGCGCCGACGAACACGAAGGACGAGCTGAAAATATTCCGAACGAATGCGGACGGTGTCGCCAGACTGCCGTCTTTAACAGCTCCCAATTGCTCGCTTGAAATCAGTGCAGAGGGATTTCGGGAAACGCTTTGGAAAGGTAAGCCGAACATTGCTCAGACGATCGTAATACTGCCAGTTATCGCGGGCCGAGTTCTTAACGACAGAGAACGACCGTTGAGTGACGCGTTTCTGACATCGGAACCTGTGGTCTTTGCCAAAACGGGACTTCCGGAATTTCCGATTCGCACGGTGTCCGATGCAGGGCAGACCTGGAGCAACGGCGAGGGGGAATTCCGCCTGAAGTCGCCTCATACCGCCAGTTCACTCCTTCGAGACGATTCTGAATCACTCATGCCTCTGTTCGTTTTTGAACGAACATACCATTTCGGCAGCTTCAGTTTTCTGCCACTGACAGGACTCGATGAACCTCTTGAACTCAAGCTGCAACCTCTGGTTCATGTCGAGGCAACCTACACCTTCAACGGCAAGAAACCACCTCGAACATTTCGCTGGGTGATTACCGACAAGAAGCAGCGAACACTGGCGGAGATCAGGGCTGCTGTCGAAACCAACATCTACGCAACTGTGGCCACGTTGAATTGTAGTTTGCCCGTTGGCGAATACGAATTGCGTTGTATTGATATGATTCCTGAACACGAACCAGTTGTGATTCCTGTCAAGCTCAGCGGGGAGGTTCGATCTGTGAAGCTGAAAGAGCAGGACGTCGAACCACGCATGGTCGCGGCGATAGTTCCCGAGATCAATCAGGAACCTGAAGCCCCTCTGCTGAACCCGGATGACATTGAAGCCCCCAAAGGAAACTGGGGAACGATCTATGGCAGAATCATTGGCGACCGCGCTACCGTAAAGCATCGTCCGGAGCCTTTAATCAAGACAAATCCAGCGATGGGAATCCCGCAGGATATTCCTGCGGAAGATCTGAAAGTGAACGCAAAGACGGGCGGTGTTGAGAACGTGTTTATCTGGCCTGCGAAACGTCCCGACAGTATCCATCCGGATTTGATTGAACCTTCAACAGACCCAATCGGGTTTGAACAGAAGGGTGCCCGCTTTGTTCCTCACGCTCTCATCGTTCGAACCGGCCAAACAATTGCGATCGGAAATGCAGACCCGGTGGCCAGCAACGTTCACACCTATCCTCTGAAAAATAACCCTGTGAATTTAACGATCGGGCCGGGCGTCATGGGAGCTCAGGCAAAGGAACTCAAACTCACCGTCGCTGAATCATTGCCGATGAAAGTCACCTGTGACTTTCAATCGTGGAAGTCGGCCTATTGGCTTGTCGTGGATCATCCTTACGCAACAAAGACCAACGCGGCAGGGGACTTTGTGATCCCGAATCTGCCGCCGGGAGAACATGAGTTCCGAGTGTGGCATGAGCGAAAAGGTTACATCCACAGGAAGATGATGATTCGCGTCGAGGCCGGAAAGGTCACCAAAGTGGACTTTGAACCGGTGTCACTTGTTCAGCCTTAGACCAGTGGATTCCTGGTAACGCTCGTTGCCATGAGTTGGTCTTCTCAGAGAGTAGGCGTCGGATACAACACGGCTCTCGTGCTTCGTCAAGTGTCTGTCCTTGAGTAGGATGGGCATTCTTGCCCGTCACAGATTCGTCGGACAAGAATGTCCAACCTACGTTTTTAGGGCTGATCGAGCACCAGCGTTTCAAAGCGACCTGGTCAATTCATGTCGCGATATGATCCCGTCGGCGGAGCGACGGGCGTACAGTACACCCGTTGCTCCGTCGACGGGAGCCGTCTCAGGTGTGAAGGGTTTGCTGTGGTTATGAATTTAGAAGTTGTCCCTTCCTCGAAATGGATTTCAGAGTCTCCCACACTGGATGACATCAGTCGTATCAAGTCGTTCCTGACCGAAAAGGGGACATTCTGCTTTCCTACGCTGGAAAACGGATTGTTCTCCGCCGCAGCCGGGGAGGGCGGTGACTTCGAACTGACCGGCTATCGCAACATCTGGCTCCGCGACAACATTCAGATCGCATGGGCTCATCTGGCCGTGCAGAATGATCCATCGATCCCTCTGAAATGCGTCGGCTCGATCACTCAGTTCTACGCCAAACATCGCCATCGCTTTGTCGACATCATCGAAGGACGCTCTGACTTTAATGAGCCGATGAATCGGCCTCATATCCGTTTCAATGGCTCAGACCTGATTGAGCTTCCGGAGAAATGGTCTCACGCTCAGAATGACGCTTTGGGCTACCTACTGTGGCTCATCTGTGAGCTGGTTAAGCGGCAGCATCTGAAGATCGCCGAAGCCGACTGGACTTTGATCGCTCAATTAGTGCGATATTGGATGGTGGTTGAAGTCTGGAAGGATGAAGACAGCGGTCATTGGGAAGAAGTCCGCAAAGTCGCCGCCTCCAGCATCGGTTGCGCTCTGGCGGGACTAGAGTCGTTGCGCGAACTGATGAACCAGCAGGCAGTGGGCTCAGTCCTGGCAACCACTTCGCATCCGATTTCTGTTTCGGATGTTGATAGCCTGATCTCGAAGTGCCGCAATGCCATTCAGACAATTCTGCCGTGCGAATGCATTCAGGATGACCCCACAAAGAATCGACGTTACGACGCCGCACTGCTGTTCCTGATGTATCCGTTGAATGTGATCAAGGATCGAGCACTGGAAGACCAGATCCTTTCGGACGTCAAAACGTATCTTCAGGGGCCACACGGAATTCGCAGATACCTGGGCGATTCCTACTGGTGCGCGGATTATCGAGATCTCCTGGGGGCCGAACAGCGCACGGCAGACTTTAGTGATAACCTGGATGCTCGCGATTCATTGCTGAAGCCGGGCATGGAAGCTCAGTGGTGCATTTTTGATCCGATCGTGTCGTGCATCCACGGGCAACGTTACCAGTCTGATCGAAACCCTGAGTCCCTTGCTCTGCAGCGCGAAGCACTTCGGCGTTCTCTTTCTCAACTGACTCCGGCGAATGCTCGATTCCCGCAGTATCGTTGCCCGGAATCCTACTTCTGCGAGAAGGGTGTCTGGATCCCAAACGACATTACGCCACTGTTGTGGACTCAGGCTAACCTCTGGCAGGCGTTGACGATGATGGAACGAAGTTTGAGTTCTGTTGATTCAGCCGCAGGGCGTTAGCCCCGGTTTGCCTGAACGAAGTGCATGGGATTTAAACCGGGGCTAGCGCCCATCGGCTGATGAATCGACCAAATCACCAGGCTGCCACGTAAGACGAACGGTCGAAACGCTTCCCCGGTTCCGGGATGTGCACAGCGTGAGGCAGGGGACATCTTGCGGAGCAAGATGAGTACATTTTTTCCCACTCGTATCAGCAACCATGTCGTCGGATTCTCTTCAACAACTTCAAAACCTGGGGCCAGCATCCATCAAAATGCTGCAGGCCGCTGGAATCAATGACTCCGCTGATCTTCGTCGGCTCGGATCAGTCACTGCATTTGTGGCGGTTCGAGAAGCGGGACTGAGACCAACACGGAATCTTTTGTGGGCGCTTGAGGGTGCTCTGCGAGAAGAACACTGGGCGAAACTGTCGGAGAAGGTTCGAGCGACGCTGCTGAAAGAACTGGATCGCCACAATTCTGGCTCGTAAGTTTGCAGCAGCCGTCGATTTGACTCACACTTTGCGTCTTCAGATGTCTCAATTGAAACTCATGCGGTTGTCGCGGAGAAAAACAAGAATGGTTCGAGCACTGTTGGTGATAGATGTGCAGCAGGAATACTTCAGCGGCGCGTTGCCGATTTCTTATCCGGCCGGACATCTGGATCGCATTCTGGACGTGATGGACGCGGCCTCGAAAGCGGGTGTTCCGATCGCTGTGATTCGACATCATCAGCCGGATCCGGACTCTCCCATCTTTCGTCTCAACTCAGACGCATGGCAGCTTCATCCGGAAGTTGAACAGCGACCTCGCAGTATCCTGATCGAAAAGCAGTTGCCGGGCTCATTTACGGGGACGAACCTTGAATCATGGCTGAAGTCGATCAACGCTGATACCGTGACAATAGCGGGCTACATGACTCACATGTGTTGCGACACGACAGCCCGGCAGGCCTGTCACCTCGGTTACAAGGTTGAATTTCTGAGTGACGCCACGGGCACGTTGACGGTCGAAAACTCGGCGGGCGTCGCAACAGCAGAAGAGCTGCAGCGATCCATCCTTGTGGCACAACAGATGTTTCTGAGCGAAGTGCTCGATACGGAGAAATGGAAGACTCGGATCGTCAGCTAGCCCGATTGGCGTGCCGGAATCTCATTCGTCCACTTCGAGAGACAGCCCCAGTGATAACTGCTGGTCGACTCGCTCCAGATTCATCGCAGCACCCTTGAAGCATCGGACGATTTCAAACAGAAGTCCGATGGCCGCTTCGGCTTCATCACGTGAACGACCTTCCTGCAACATGTTTTGCGAAATCAGCTGCTCGCGATTGTCCGCAAGCGATTCACTGATCGCCGGCACAAACAACTGCAGGCTTGTGTTCACACCATCCCGGAGCGTTTCGGTCACTGGTGCCTCCGACAACTGCTGGGCCAGCTCTGCTGTGCTGGAAAGTACAAATCGATCGCCTACGAAACCCACTGAGGGGGAAAAATTGAAGATGAACGGAGCTGATGTTGAATCTTTGTCTTTCTTCGCGGGCAGGTAACGAGACGTAATCAGGTCGATGTCTCCGTTTTTTTGCATGTCCATTTCCAGCTGAGGATTTCCCTGCTGAGCTCCCACGATATTGAAGAAGCCGACCGCACTCTGAAATGTGCGCCGCAGTTCCGATCTCATTGTTTCAGGATCCCGGAGTTTCATCACCAGAGCGAAGGCCGGCAACTTGATGGCGGGAACCGGTGTTCTGTTCTCAAAGGACTGACGTACGACCATGAGCCCAATCTGAGGTTCCAGAGATCCCAGAATTTCTTCGCCGAAATCCCGCCCGGCAAAAACTGTCGACAGACTACTGTCGGCTTCGGCCAATTGATCATTCGTCTGTTCATCAAACAGATCCCCGGCCCGCAGCCACATCTGGGAGATATCTCGATAAGTTGCAAGCGTCAACAGCGTACCGGGGACTTCAGGCAACGACGGTGCAGAACCCGCATTGTCCGGACCGAAATAATATTCACGTTCTTCCGGGATCCAGTCGGCTTGCCACGGCGTAGAAAACTGTAATTCGATACCGCTGGACGCAACCGTGAGGTCTGCTGTGATGTACGGCGATTGTTTGAGAGTACTCTGGAGACCGCCAATCAGAAGTTCCGCCAGAGGATTTTCAGCCTTGTCTTCGAACAGCTTCTTCGCGCCGCCGGCTTCCCGAACGGCATTCAGATTAGCAAACGCCCAGGCATGTGAGTCTGCTTCTCGCGTGCTTTGTGCGGCCTGAAAATCCGCGTTGCTGGAAAGCGAGGAGGCATCTCCCTCGGGGATCTTTCCTTCAGCTGCATCCAGCAGTCGGTCGACAACGCTCTTCCCCAACTCAGACTTGTTTGTAACGACGAGCCAATCTCGCACGACGGCCGCTCCACCTTTTTCCAGGCGATAAATCAACAAATCTCGGTACTCGACCGGTTCACCTTTCTCGCCGCCGCTGAGCCGAGTCATCTCCAGGATCTTCGCGCGGAAGTTTTCCATGGTGTCTTCATCTTTGCCGCGAACCAACAACACCGCTCCATTCGTGGTAACGTCGTAGCCAGCGTAAATCCCTTTGGCTGTTAACGCTTCAATGGCCGGTCGCCAGTCGGCACCGATTTGAAGTTCAAAAAACTTTCGTCCGGTCAGGAATCCCCGAAAGCCTTCGGACATCTGGGCCTTCTTGTAGACGTCCATCTCCTGGATCCGCTGATTCAGCGGATGATCGAGCACCGTGTTCAGGATCGTGACTGCCTGCGAAATCTCCAGATAGGCCACTGTCGTTTTCGGCAGGAATTGGCTGGCGTGCGGCTCATCAGCCTGGACACTCAAAGACGGACAAAGTGCTGCGACAAAACCAAAGGCTGTCAAAAGCTGAACAAGGGCAGACCGTATCATGGCATTTCTCAGCAACAAAGTACTGCAGAGCAATTGCAGTGGAAACTCGAAGGCAGGCATTCAATTGTGGAGCGAACCAGCGGAAAGTGCAAAGGTGCTCACGAAAGATTGCTGGTCGCCTGCTGTCTGCGAAACCAACAAGTCAAGAGGCGTCAAGAAAATCACGGGATTAGTGACATCAGCAGACTTGTAACTCAAAAAATTCGCACATGAGACTTCGCAGTTCGGCGCTCGCTTTGAACATGGCGGTGGGCTAAATTGGATATGTTCAGAGTCGACTCTGATCATGCGTTTGCAAAGACACATGGCATCGTGCGTCTGATCCTCACCAGATCTTCAATTCTCGCCCTCGAGGCATCCCATGTCACGAATCGTATATCTATTGGCCCTTTGCCTGGTCGCCGCAGACGTTGTTGCCGACGAGAAGGTCACCTTCAATCAGGACATTCGACCGATTCTGTCTGACAAATGTTTCTTTTGCCACGGCCCCGACAACGCCAAACGGGAAGCCGATCTTCGTCTGGATGTTCGGGAAGTTGCCATCAGCAAAGGAGCAATTAATCTCGACAATATTTCTGAGAGCGAAATGCTCAACAGAATCACAACCGACGATCCTGATCTGCAAATGCCGCCCGCCAGCGCCAAGCTGGGAAAGCTGACGGAACAGGAAGTGGCCACTCTGAAGAAATGGATCGAACAAGGCGCGGAGTATGAAGGGCACTGGTCGTTTATTTCTCTTGATCAGCAGGCCGTTAAGATCAAATCATCGCCACAGGAAACAGCCCGGAAGATCGATGATCTTGTTCGCACCAGCCTGGCTGCTCGAGGATTGAAGTTGCAGCCTGCAGCCGATCGCCGAACTCTGATTCGACGACTCAGTTTTGATTTGACGGGGTTGCCGCCGCGAGTCGAAGACGTGGAAGCATTTGTCGCTGACGAATCTGCTGAGGCCATTGAAAAGCTCATCGACCGCTTGCTCGCGACGCCTCAGTATGGCGAACGCATGACCGTCGACTGGCTCGATACTGCTCGGTATGCCGACAGCTATGGTTTTCAGGTGGATCGTGAACGTGAGATGTGGCCGTGGCGTGACTGGGTTGTGAAATCGTTTAATGACAATCTGCCTTTCGACCAATTCATTACCTGGCAGCTGGCCGGTGATCTGTTACCGAACGCCAGCGATGCACAGATCCTTGCGACAGCGTTTAATCGGCTCCATCAGCAGGAGTCTGAAGGTGGCAGCGTTGAGGAAGAGTATCGAGTCGAATACGTCTGTGACCGAGTCCAGACGTTTGCCACAACATTCCTTGGGCTGACTTTCGAGTGTGCTCGTTGCCATGATCACAAGTATGACCCGATCACTCAGAAGGAGTACTACCAGTTCTTCTCGATCTTCCAGAATGTCGATGAAGCCGGACTTTACTCCTACTTTACCAACTCCCCGCCGACGCCCGCGCTGACAATGACTGACGCCGCAGGAAAACAGAAACTGAGCCAACTGCAGGCGGCAGTGGCTGAGCTGGAACAGAAGTCCGTTGAGCTGCGTGAATCACGACGCCCTGCGTTTGAAGCGTGGCTGGCAAAGCCGGAACGTGCAACGGCCGAGATGACTCTTCCCGAACTTGCTCGTTATGAATTCGACACTCAGGATGGTGACAAGCTCGCCAATGCGATATCTGATGGGGCTCCGGCCAACATTCGCGGTGAGAACAAATTGACGCCGGGACAACACGGAAACGCGATTGAATTCACGGGCGATGACCCTGTTGATCTGCCTCTTGGTAACTTCCGACGCGAAGAGCCGTTCTCTGTTTCGCTGTGGTTGAAAACTCCGGACGTCAAAGAACGAGCCGTCGTGTTTCATCGATCAAGAGCGTGGACCGATGCGGCCAGTCGAGGCTACGAGTTGCTGATCGAAGATGGCCGGCTCAAATGGTCACTGATTCACTTCTGGCCGGGTAATGCGGCTTCGATCGCTGCTGAGACTCCACTGATTCCGGGTGAATGGACACACGTTGTTGTCTCTTCGGATGGCAGTAGCCGCGCGGCGGGACTTGCGATGTTTGTCAACGGACAGCCAGCCAGCACGGTTATTATCAAAGACCAGTTGTCACGTGAAATCACCGGTGGTGGCGGCGACAACATTGCTCTCGGCGAACGATTCCGTGACCGTGGTTTCAAAGGCGGCATGATCGACGACTTTCGAGTCTTCAGTCGTAACCTCAGCCCACTGGAGGCGCTGAGTACATTTGACGCCGCGACGGCAAAACAGAATTTGCAGGCTTCAGCGGACACGCTCAACGAATCGCTTCGCAATCCACTGTTTGAATATTTCCTGCTGGCACATGATACGGAGTGGACCGCGCATCGGGCTTTACTGCTCGCTGCTCGCAGTGAGCTGGCAAACTTCAACGATGGACTGAAAGAGATCATGGTGATGCGCGAGTTGCCGGAACCGAAAAAAGCCTACGTGCTATTTCGCGGCGAGTATGCTCAGCGTCGAGAAGAAGTGACGGCTGGCACGCCTGCGTCGCTGTCACCATTTCCGGAAGATGCTCCGAAGAATCGACTTGGACTAGCGCGCTGGTTGACTGATCCGCGTCATCCGTTGACGGCTCGAGTCACCGTGAATCGAGTCTGGCAGAGTATTTTTGGGCGAGGACTGGTGCGAACGTCCGAAGACTTCGGCAGCCAGGGCGCTCGACCTCTTTATCCCGAAGTATTGGATGCTCTCGCGGTGCAGTTGATCAGCAGTGGCTGGGATATGAAGCAACTGGTTCGCACCATCGTGCTCACGGACGTCTATCAGCAGAGCAGCATTGCCGATCAGCAAACCATGACTGACGATCCGGACAATGAGTGGCTGGCTCGAGGCCCTCGTTTTCGATTGTCTGCTGAGATGATTCGGGATAATGCCCTGGCAGCCGCCGGACTTCTCAACCCTGCGATCGGCGGCGCACCGGTAAATCCTTATGAGATGACCGAGTCCTTTAAGCCCGCGGCGGCTAGTGGTGGCGATGGCGTTTATCGTCGAAGTCTTTACACAAACTGGCGTCGGACCGGGCCGCCACCGGCCATGGTCGCTTTTGATGCTCCTCGGCGAGCTGTCTGTACGGCGAAACGAGAGCGCACCGATTCTCCGCTGCAGGCTCTGATTCTGTTGAACGGCATCCAGTATGTGGAGGCAGCTCGGGTCCTTGGTGAGTCGCTGCATCGCGACGCCAACGGTGATCCAGCTCAGATGGTAGATATGGCGAGCCTTCGCTGCCTGAGTCGTCATCCTGACGTCCGGGAAAAGGAGATTCTTGTCCGACTTTATGAGGAGCAACTCAAGCACTTTGAAGCGAACTCGACAGAGGCCGATCAATTAATCAAGATCGGTCAGAAGCCGCCAGAACCATCCATCAGTGCCGCCAAAATCGCCGCCGCAACAGTTCTCGCACAAGCCTTGCTGAATCATGATGAGTGCGTTGTGAAGCGATGATTGCTTCAAAACTGTGCTGAATGGAACAAACTTCGCGCGGGTCAGCACAGTTTGTGATTGTTCAGATGCGGTGTTGCAAAAATGGCTCTCAGGGGCGAGATGCTGAGCCGCCGGCGCTTCCTGAATCGAGGGAATTCGGTAAGCTGCCGCTCAGTGTGAAAGTGCCGCTGCCAGTCGCTAATTGCCAACAGGGATGAGTCTATGCGTCATGTCGTCTGCCTGATTCTTGGGGGAGGCAAGGGAACTCGATTGCTGCCGTTAACGGAGTATCGTTCGAAGCCCGCCGTACCGCTGGGAGGCAAGTATCGACTGATCGATGTTCCGATTTCGAACTGCATCAACAGCGACATTAATCGGATGTATGTTCTGACGCAGTTCAATTCCGTCAGTCTTCACCGACATATTCGTCAGACTTATAACTTCGACCTGTTTCACAACGGTTTCGTCGAAATCCTGGCAGCTCAGCAGACGCTGGACGGCTCAAACTGGTATCAGGGAACCGCCGACGCCGTGCGCAAGCAGGTTCGCTTCCTGAAAGAATACGGGATCAAGTATGTCCTGATTCTTTCCGGCGACCAGCTTTATCGTATGAACTTTAAGGAGATGTTGGCGACTCACGTGAACGCCAACGCAGACGTGACGATCTCGACAGTTCCGGTTCATGCGGACGCAGCCCGCGGCTTTGGAATTATGCAGCTCGACGGTACCGGTAAAGTGACCGGCTTCGTTGAAAAGCCAAAAGATGATGCCTCACTCGCCAAGGTTCGAACACCGGCTGATTGGATCGACAAGATGGGCATCGAATCCAATGGTCGAGAATATCTGGCCAGCATGGGCATCTATCTGTGGAATCGCGATCTGCTCGTTGATCTGCTGGAATCAACAGACCACGAAGACTTCGGCAAAGATATCTTTCCGCTGGCGATCAAAAACCATCACGTTCAGACACACCTGTTCGATGGTTACTGGGAAGACATCGGGACGATCAAAGCCTTCTACGATGCGAACCTTGCTCTGACGGATACGAATCCACCGTTCCAGTTCGCCGATCGACGAGCCCCCATTTTTACTCGCCCGCGATTTCTTCCCTCCACGCGCATGGGTTCCTGCACTGTTCGTGACAGCTTGATCGCGGACGGCTGCTTCATCGGAACCTCAACGATCATCGAAAAATGCGTTGTCGGCATGAGAACTCATATCGGCAAGAATGTGACTCTGAAGAACACCGTCGTGATGGGAGCAGACTTCTATCCGACCACCGACGATCAGTTGTACGCACTCGGCGACGCCACTCCGGTGTGGGGCATCGGTGACGGAGCCTTCATCGACGGCGCCATGCTGGACAAGAACGTCTGCATCGGCCGCAATGCCAGAATCGTGGCCAGTGAAGCTCCTGGACCAGAATGCGACTGCGGAGAAGTTGTCGTTCGCGACGGCATCGTGGTCGTTCGCAAAGGTGCCAGGATTCCAGACGGCTGGAAGTTCCCTGCGAAATAGTTGCCGCGGATTGAGATGTCTCTTCGTAGCCGGATTCGTGCGCGAGCCGCAGGGCTTGCGAACTGAGTCGTCATCTGCTGAAAGGTGGATGGCAATAAACGGAGAGGTCGTCAGAGATGATGGCCGAAACCTACCCAGGCTGGTCCGTACTGGTCTGGAAACT
>JBPOIW010000324.1:0-16474 GCA_052034165.1 Planctomycetota bacterium
AATTCCACAACGATTGCTGCCAACTCCGCGTAACTCGGTCGTTTTGCTCTTCCGCCCATGAAACGCGGTGTAGCACACATCACATTTCTACAATACCCCGGTTTTCACGGCAGAATGGACAGCTACATGTCGACTCGCCGAGTCAGCATGGCCATCTGATCGGGCTCCGGGTTGCTCCAGTTCTTGGCGATCGTCTCTTTCGCCTGAACCATCGCCGGAGAATCACGTTCCCCCAGAGGCGTCCCATCAGGCTTTACATAGCGGGAGAACGTGATGAGGTAAGAACCGGGAGCAATACCTGGCTCGTTGGTCCAGTGAGTCAAACTGAACGTGCCGTCATCCTTGGTGACCGCCCATGATCCGCCAACACTTTTGGTCTCGTTAATGGGCGTCAAGCGAATCCGAATGGCTCCCATTGGCTTTCCGTCAACTTTGATTGTGCCGGAACCGGGCACGAGCTTCTCTACGGGCGCCTCCATGGTTTCTTCACAGCCCGTCAGAGATGTGATAGCAATGAGTGAAGCAACGAAAATAAAACCTAATCTCTGCAACTTCATAAAATAATACCTTTCAGTCATAACAACCCTTTGCCTGTCTCACCTGTTCACCAACCAGGACCGAAGATGAGTCAACGGCGCGCGGGATAATGATTTAACAGCAATTCAATCTCCGCCGCTGTGAACGCAGTTTCACACACGGTAGCTGCACTCTGTGAGCCAGCCGCTCGTTAGGTCGCCTACGCAAACTCTTAACGCAATTCCTATGCCTCAGCGCGCGATTCCGGGCTGTCGACCAACCCCAATGGTGACTGCTGGCACTTGAGGAATGGCAAGATCAACAGGGTATTCACCAATCCTGTTCGCGACATGCAGCAAATGGACGGCATGGCCTGGCTGCAGGGACAAAAGTCCATCGTGCCAAAAATGCGAAGTTGGAAACCCTCTGTTCAACCGTTAACACAGCGATGACGCAGACGCGTTGCGAGGCACATGTTCGCTTATTCAATGAGCGAAAGTGCTGTATGGAGATCAAACGAATCCAATCATCGAACCATACTATACTAAGCACAGACGTCCACAGGTGATCGCCGCTTCTTTACGCACACACTCCATGCGTTCCGATCTCATTCAGTCCGCTGCACAACAATTGTTGCTGATGAACTGAATCACTGACCACATGGTGAACATCCTACATCATAACAATCATTGAGGTGTCCTTACGAGGTTGCAATGACCCTCGACAGCACAGAGCGATTGATCGACGGCGATCTTTTCGAACCGCGAAATCTTTCCCGATGGCCAGTAGATTTGCAGACTTTTTACAGACTCTTCGTTGCCAAGACCTACCTCAAGACATCGCTCATTGCAGGACTCATAGCCATCGCCGGCCGTCAACTGCAGCACCCGTTCATCGCTCTCTGAAATAGCAATCACAGCCTTCGCACCAATGGCGTCCCGGCTGCTTACGGTGCCGATCAAACGCAAACGAAGGAAGTGGTTCTTTGTCGCGGTGGTGTTCTCCGCCAACAGCACAGGGCGTTCCAGATCGGTAGCCACAAAATCCGTGCGACCATCTCGGTTCCAGTCCAGGGTTGCCAAACCGCGAGCCAGGCGTTGTTCGCGAAAGAGATCTCCAGCTTGCTCGGGAGGGAGTTCTACAAATCGACTCCCGGAGTATCCCGAGAAGACCTGGGCTGGCATCCGGAATGGCTCATCAACAAACTCATCAATATGACCGTTCATCACGACCAGATCAGACCAGCCGTCATGGTCAGCATCAAGGAACTGCGTGCCGAATCCCAAAGGTTCAAAGCTGGGCTCACGTAGTTCTGCCGCCTGAGTTTGATCTTCGTACAGAGAGTTCTGCGTCGATAGATACAGCGTATTAGATTCTCTCGAAAAATTAGTTACCAACAAATCCGGCCGGCCGTCTCGATTAACATCTGAGCAGGCAACCCCCATGCACGCCTGTGCAAGCCCGTTCATGTCGAGAGCGACGCCTCTCTGAAAGGCCTCCTCCTGGAACTGCGGAGATGCACCAGACGGCAGGGTCTTATTAATCAGGAGATAGTTCGCGGTCATGTCGTTGGCAACAAAGATGTCTGGGCGCGAATCTTCACTGAAGTCGGCGATCACCAACCCGAGCCCCATTCCCTGCGGAAGGTCGATCCCTGCGTCTTTCTGGATCGAAGAGAAGCTGCCGTCTCCCTGATTGACCCACAATGTATCAAGCACCGGATCGAAGACGGTGGGGCGGCATACAACCGGCCGCCCGTTCTGATCAAGACAGGTGGCCGTCAGCAACTCCGAGCCCTGAACGTAGTTCACGTCGAACAGATCCGGCAGGCTGTCGCCGTTGAGATCTGCAATCGCACAGCTGACAGTCCAGACGCTCTCTCGAAGACCTGCTGACGGAGTGATCTCAGTGAACGTTCCATCTCCATTATTCTGAAACAAGGTATTCCGACCGAGGTTGGCCACATACACATCTGGAAAGCCATCATTGTTGAAGTCGCCCGATGACACTCCCTGCGAATAATTCGATTCGTGAATGTTCGCCAGGATCGTGACGTCGCAAAACTGCTGTCCTCGCAGGTTGCGATATATCGAATCACTGGGACCAGTATCGCTGTTTAACGGCAGAGGTTTACCCTGAGGCAGATAAAGATCCGGCCAGCCGTCCTGATCGAAATCCAAAACTGCGACGCCGACCCCCATGGTTTCATAGATCTTGTGACCGCTGTCCTGAGCCTTCGTGTTCACATATCGGAACTCAAGACCGGCCTCGACAGAACGATCATCAAAATGAATCGGCGAAACGAGGTCCGGCCGCGTCGTCACATCGCTCACAGTGCCGGATTCGATTTCAGTCCAGTCCGGCAGCGGGTAAAGACTCGCATCGAGCGTTTTCCCCGGCGCTGAATCGGGGATCGTGCGGGAGACATCGTATTTGAGCTTTGGTGCGATGCGATCACGAATTGTCGTAATCCCGGTTTTGTCGTTCGGCTGTTCCAAAAGATAAATGACACACCAGCCCCACGCTTCCCAGAGACGTCCTGTGGCTTCCAGTTCATCAATCATGGGGCGAACTGATTCGCTTCCACGGGGCTCCTTGATGCGTTCGTTCAGATCGAGAATTCGTTGCAGGCTGCGACTTCGCTCCGTGAATTTGTTGCCCGGTTCCTGTTGCCCCAAAGACTTCAGCAATTGTCCCAGCAACGTGCATGCAGACAGATTCTCCGGCTCGCGTTTGACGACTTCCAACAGACATCGGACAGCCTGCGGCGTGTGCTTGTTTGCATGCAGCCATTTTCCTCGGGCCAGCCATACTCCGGGATCCGATTCAGCTTCCGTCGGCAAGCCAGAGTTCCATTCGAGAAATGCATTGGGTTCGAAGTCAGCAAAGATCTCGCCCAACAGACCCTGGGCTTCGGCGTTTTGTGGATCGGCCGTTGTAATGTCGATCAAATATTGTTTTGCGGCAGTAACGCGATTCTGATCCAGCTCCTGCATGGCCAGCGACATCAATGGAGATTTGTCGGCAGGGTTCGCTTTAAGAATCATCTCAAGTCGCTGCGGATCGTTTATCGTGGGATTCACGGACGACAACACCAGCAGATCGTTACGAGTAAACTCGTTGCGTTTCAGCAACTCTATCAGACAATGAACGACTTCCCGCCGCTGCCCTGTGACGCTGTAAATCTGAGCCAGCAATCGAAACGGCTGCGGCGGACGAGAACTGGCAACGATGGCCAGTTTCAGAGTTCTGATCGCCGGTTGAATTTGATTCTTGCTCATCCAGCGTCCACCCAGCTGGAGCCCCAGTGAGTTCGCATCGTCTGGCGCGAGATTTGTCACCACCTTGAGTGCTCGACAGGACTCTTCAACCTGACCGTCTCGCGAGGCCGCATCGGCCAGCAGTTTCCAGGACGACAAACGGTCCGGAGATATCTGCACCGCCTGCTGAAAGGCAGCAATGGCGACGGCCAGCTCATTGCGAACAAGCGCGCGGCGGCCTTTGTCCTCAAGGGCTTCCACGGACGTGCCAAGCTGATTCCAAACGATCACGCCCGTGACGAAAACGGCGATCAGAACACCAAGCCATAAGCCCCAAGTCCGCCGAGTAGACATTTGCTTTCCTGTTACCTGATGATCATTCGATTTTGGGCGACCCAGGGTTCGGCTTCAAGCTGAGCTATGTCGTGGGCAGACCAGCCGAACGACCCGTTCAGCAAGATGCGAGCCAGTATGCCTGCCTTGTAGCTTCCATGACGATCAATGTCAGTTCAGAAAACCCAGCAGGCACAACAATGAAATGCATTCAGAGTGAAACCACTGTCACCAGCACTTACTTCTGTGGCAGGGCTTGAAGCTATCGCACGTGCTCCACAGGCTGATCATCGACAGGACGCGGCCACGTTCGCTGGCGATTGATTACCATTTTTCGTTGAGCCGCCTCGATCAACTGCAGGGGCGATATTCCCGCACGTCGGGCGGCATCCAGAATCAACAGAAAGCAGTCGGCGTATTCATCAATATCGTTCGGAGCCGCCTGAGTTTCCAAGGCTTCCTTCTCAAGGTGCCGCAAGGCCCCCAGCGGACCTCGCTCCGCATCAGTCCCGAACGTGGCCTGCGACCATTCCGACTGATCCTTCGCGAGGGACGACAGCAGTTCGCCCAGAGTTGTAAAGTTGTCTGATCCCGGCACGAGAATATTGTCCATCAGGAGTTGTAATGATCTGTACAGGACCGGCCTGAATTCGGACGGGACTGGCGTCAACGTCGCGACTGAGACCGTCATCTTCTGAATGTTGTAAAGCCAGTCTGTTTCTTATCGCCCCATACTCTGGCCGGACGGTTTGCGGGATTTCGTTGCTTTCAGATCGTAGTTATCTTCACCAACGATCTCCGCAAGAGCCGTCAACAGTTCCGGGCCGATGTTAACTTTGCATTCATTGCTGGTGGTAAGAATATATCGCAGCCTTGAACCGGCTCCCGATTCGCTGTCAGACTTCTCGTCGTTCACTCCTGGACCGTCGTCGTGCCCAACGGCATTGTCGCTTCCAGTCCCATTTCCGGTGGCGGTGCCGTTGGCATACAGATTCCGGATCTGATCGGCCCACGAATCCACCAGTAAAATCACATCCGTCGACCCGGGGAAGCGGGATATCACGTTGCGGACTCGCTGCACGTCGTCATGCGAATGCAGTCCCTTCTCGAACTTGATGGCGACCTGCGAAGTGAACTCTTTGTCGGCCTGATCGAGCGTATAAATTCGATTCACAACAAGGTTTGGCTCACGACCACGACGGTCAACTTTGCCCGCCACAATGATGACGCTTTCCGCTTTGATCAGTTCCTCGTACCGAGCATAATCTTCCGGCCAGGCAATACACCTCATAATGCCGGATGAATCTTCCAGATCGAAGTTGGCGTATTTCGTGTTCCCATTGCGACTGGGCTTCTTGGCATTGGCCAGTTTGATCGCTGAAATCATTCCACCGACGACCACCTGAGCCCCATCTTCCATCTCGGCCAGTTCGGCATTTTTATTGGCAGCATAGCGTTCAATTCGACGAGCATGCTGCGTCAGCGGATGCGATGTCAGATAGAAACCAATCGTTTCTTTCTCCCAGGCCAGCTTCTGCGAATGCGTCCAGTCCGGTACGTCCGGAAACGACATCGACACCGCCTGCCCTGATGAATCATTCTCTTCGTCGTCATCGCCACCAAACAGACTCTTCTGCCCGCGAGCTTTATCCTTCTGACGAGACAATGCGGACTGGACAGCACGTTCAACAACCGCCGTTTGCTGCGGACGTGTTCCCGGCAGGCTGTCGAGCACTCCTGCCTTGATCAGAGTTTCCAGAGTTCCCTTCGTCAGCACCTTCGGGTCGACTCGTTCCGTCAGATTGAAGATATCCTTGTACGGGCCGTTTAAGCGCCGTTCAGCGACGATCGCCTGCACGACGTTTTCGCCAACGCCTTTCAACGCGGCCAGTCCGAAGGTAATACGACCATCGATAAATCCAAAGTCGACCTCTGAGCGATTAATATCGGGCCCCATGATCTCGATCTTCATGCGGCGAGCATCGTCGATGTGTTCGCTGATTCGCTCGGTGCTTTCCATTTCGCAGCTCAGCAGAGCCGCCATGAATTCAACCGGATAATGAGCCTTCAAGAAGGCTGTTTCGTAAGCGATCAAACCGTAAGCCGTCGAGTGCGATTTGTTAAAACCGTAACCCGCGAACGCGACGATCAGATTCCACAGCTCTTCGGCGATGTTTTCCGCGATGCCATTGGAGACCGCTCCCGCCACGTACTCAGCGTGGAAGCTGTTCATCACTTCCGCCAGCTTCTTGCTGATCGCTTTAATGCACTTGTACGACTTCGAAAGCTCGATGTTGCCCACTCGATTCAGAATGCGCATCACCTGTTCCTGGTAGACCATCACACCGTAGGTCTCAGCCAGAACTTCGTCGACCACCGGATGAACTTTGCGCGGTGGTTTACGTCCGTTCTTCACGTCGACGTATTCCATCACCATCCCGCCTTCCAGCGGACCCGGACGATACAGCGCCGATGTCGCGATAATGTCGGCGAAGCAGTCCGGTCTCATCTTCGTCAGCAAGTCACGCATGCCGCCGGACTCCAGCTGGAACACGCCCTTCGTCTCACCTCGCTGCAGCAGCGCGAAGGTCTTGGCGTCGGTGAGATTATTCTTCACCTCTTCCAGGTCGAAGCTCGGGTTCGACCGTTTTACGTTCTGAACAGCCTTGTCCAGAATCGTCAGGTTTCGCAAACCCAGAAAGTCCATCTTCAGCAGGCCGACTTTCTCAACCGTCGGGCCGTCCCACTGAGTAATGATGTCGTCTTTGCCGGTGATCGTCTGCAACGGCAGCACAGTATCCAGAGGCACATCGGCAATCACCACACCGGCCGCATGAGTTCCCGCACTGCGCGCCAGACCTTCAACGGCCATGGCATAGTCGAGCAACTCCTTGGCGAGCGGATCAACGTCATACGCTGCCTTCAAATCCGCACTCTCGGCCAATGCGTCTTTGAGTTTAATGTTGAGCGTATCCGGGACGAATTTCGCTAACTCGTTGACTCGCGCCAACGGCACATTCAGCGCTCGGCCGACGTCGCGGATCGCGTTCTTCGCTTTCAGAGTTCCATATGTGCCAATCTGAGCAACGTTGCGAGCCCCATATTTTTGCTTCGTATAGTCAATAACCATCTGCCGACGATCGCGGCAGAAGTCGATATCGATATCGGGCGGTTCGGTTCGGCTGGGGTCCAGAAAGCGTTCGAACAGCAAGTCATATTTCAGCGGGCACACATCACCCAGTCGCAGCAGATAAGCCACGATCGCCCCACACGCCGAACCTCTCGCTCCGCAGGGAATGCCGTTGCGGCGAGCAAACTCAACGAAGTCCCATACGATCAGGAAGTAGCTCGCGTAGCCCTTGGACTCGATAACGCTCAGCTCATACTTGAGACGGTTCCAATGCCCGTCTGTCAACTCTTCGCCGTAGCGTTCATGCATACGCTGATGGCAAAGATCTCGCAGGTAATCAATGTCGGTCTGCTGATTCGGCGGACGAAACACCGGATACAGCTTGCGATCACCCAGCTCGATGTTGACTCGATTCGCAATTTCCTGCGACCTGGCAACCGCATGATCAAGTCCAGGGAAACACGCATACATTTCATCCGGAGTACACACGTAGAGCCCGTCGTGCTCCATCTTCATGCGTTTTTCATCGTCGCGAGTTGTCCGTGTATTCACGCACAGCATCACGTCCTGAACCTTGGCGTCTTCCTTGCGAAGGTAGTGAGCATCGTTCGTGGCGACGAGCGGCAGTCCGACGCGATTGGCCAGATCCACTGTGAGTTCCATGCAGTCCTTCTGAATCTGAAAGCCTGCGTTCTGGATCTCCATATAGAAGCGATCGCCGAAGACGCGTGAGTACCATTCCACCAGCTTCTTCGCCTCGTCCTGATCATCGGCCAGCAACAGGCGAGACAGCTCCGAAGACGCGCAGCCGGAGAGACAGATGATCCCTTCGTTGCACTCTTCAAGGATTTCGCGGTCAATGCGGGGCTTGTAATAAAAACCTTCGAGATACGCTGTCGAGGACAGCCGGATCAGGTTGTCGAAGCCTTTGCGGTTCATCGCCAGCAATGTCAGGTGCGACGACGCTTCTTTCTGGCGGCTGGAGGTGCGATCAGACCGTCGTCCCGGCGCGACGTAAGCTTCGTATCCCAGGATTGGTTTGACGCCGCCTTTTTTGCAGCCGTTATAGAATTCAATCGCCCCGTACAGATTCCCGTGGTCGGTGATAGCAATGGAATCCATGCCGGACGCTTTGACATGCTTCACCAGTTCAGGAATGCGGTTCACGCCGTCCAGAAGGCTGTAATGCGTATGGCAATGCAGGTGGGCAAAAGGGCGAGTTGCAACAGGGGCTGCCGAAGTCGGGGCAGCAGGGGCGTCAGCCATTTTCGTCGATCCGTCCGAATTGGAATTTCATGGAACAATTTCTGACGAAGTATACCCGCACAATGCCCCCGAGAAAATCGACGGGGATACTCTGACCTCATTGGCAAACGTTTTGATTCTGGTCGCGGTCGTAGAGACTATCCGATCAGAGGGCTTTCGATGAAACTCGCCGGAAGCTGTATCTCGCCTAAAGGGAGTTTAGGAGCAGGAGTCCTACCGCGAAGCTGCCCCGGCGTGAATCTCCGCCGACGGAGCGGCTCGGCTACGTAGTTTCGTCGCTCCGTCGGCGAAAATAGCCAACCAATGGCTTCAAAATCACATCCGGACAAACCATCATGGCGTGTGAATTCGAGGGACTGCGACTTCAAAGTTTTCAGCTCAACATTTGCAGCTCGGGCGTCACTGGGCCGGGCCCGGCGGCATTCGCAGGGTGAAACAGTTCTCGAACCCAATCTTCTGACTTTAACGGTCGTAACGGTCACGATTCTGCTTGACGCTGCCGGATTTCCACTTTTAGCATGTCTGCCAAGGAATGGAGAGATGCGACGGGTGTACTTGTCAGGTAAGCTGTTCGTATTCTGGCAGGAAGATCGAGAGGATTCCGGACGGTCCTGATTCGTCAGGGTGACGTGTACCAAGTCGACTCGAAATTCGGCCGAAGTTTAGAAATGAGATTTCAGCAGATTCGCCGGAGGATTCTCCGCGCGGTCTCCACCGGATTCAGGTGAGTGTTCTCGGAGCGTCTTCAATGAGCAGGTTGGGGCTGGTTTGTCTGATTCTGGTTCTCCTCGGACTGGGCGCAGAATCGTACATTGCTGCTAAGCTTGGCCTACGTCGAGGCGAAGTTGAAGATTCGCTGCGTAAAGCCATTGCAGACACCGAGACTGCCACCACAGCATTGGAAAAAGCAAAGATCGAGCTCGGAGATTCGCGACAGAAACTCCAGTCAGTCAAAGTTGGCTGGGGTTATGAATGGAACTTTCCAGCTGGCGGAAATGCGGGTTCGGTTCAGGTGGTTCAGGGACGACTGGCTGTGAACGGGCTGGGAACTTCTCACGGGCTGACTCGCCGCCAGATCACTGACGCCAGCGGTCAGGCACGCGAATTGGCTCCCGTTGTCCACGTCTTCACAGACAACGGCCAGGGTGGTTCACGTTATATTGGCGAATTTGTCGCCGACATCAGCCCGAACGGACTTACTGAAACCACTTCTGTGCTGATCCCGACGTGGGCCGCTTCACCTGAAGAACAGCAGACCTGGAATTTTGCTGGTGCCGTGCGAATGCGTTCCCAGGCTCCGGCGGGCGAACGATCAGCAGTCGAACACCTCCATCAGACAATTCAGCTGACGTTTTCTCAGATCACTCAGACTGGCCTGCGACTCGAGGAACAGAAGCGACTCAACGCTGCCGCAGACGAAGCACTCCAGGCTCGCAAGAATGATTTGCTGGGAGATGCAACTGCGGCCGATAATCCTGATCATCCTGAGTACAAGCTTGGACTGGTCCAGACGCTTGTTGATGTGGAAGAAGAACGGAACGCGGTTCAATCTGCGGTCGATGAGCTTCGCCGACAACTGAAAGTCGCCATTGAATTCCGAACGCAGCAGCTGGATGCTCTAAAGCAAATCGCGGCCAGGCTGTCTTCATCCGAAACCAAGGTTTCGCAGCGCACGAAGTAGAGTTCTGTGCGAAAGATCAGTCGAAAGTACGCCGATCCCGTTGACCTCATCTGGCTCCACGCAGCGGCACAGATGGGCATGCGAATTGAACGCAGTGCAGAAGTGAATGCGTCCTGGGACGGGCAAGCAGTGCTCACCATTGGGACTCCGGAAACGCTCGACCCGGACGACTGCCTGGCTCAAATGATTTTGCATGAATCGTGTCACGCACTTTGCGAAGGTGATTCAAGTCTGAGCAAGCCTGATTGGGGACTGGAGAGCTTCAATCCGGATAAAAAGGTGCGTGAACACGCGTGCCTGCGTCTCCAGGCGATGTTTGCGGACCGCTACAACATGCGATCCTTCTACGCCTCCACGACGATGTTTCGGCGATATTATGATCTCTTGCCCGCAGATCCTCTTGGCGATGGAGATGACCCGGCCATTGAGATTGCACGCGAAGCATGGAACCGCGCGAACCAGAGCCCCTGGGCTCGGCCGCTCGATGAAGCTCTCCGTCGCACCGCGATGATCGCGGACGTGTTGCGTGAGATTACCGACGACGCCTCAATCTGGCATCTCCCAGGCAGTCTTCCAGCCGCGACGTAGTGGCGGAGGTGGCAACTAAGCACCAGTCCCGTAATAACTTCCGTAGCGGAAGTCGTGAGGCTTCAGTCCGAACTCTCACGAGTTCGGCTACCACAGGAACTTATTTCGGGACCGTTCCTAACTGGACAGAGCCATGTTTGGCTCCCTTACAAGCCCGAAGCGCCAGCGAGTGAACACTTTGCGACTCATTCACTCACTCGCGCTTCGGGCTTGTATTCTCAATGGTTTTAGTAGACATGGCGCTGTCCAGCCCAGATGGCCCTCTGCTCCAGTGACAGGAGGAAATGGATGAAAGGTCAGGAGGCCGAATTGCGATAGACATCCGGGACGCGCTGCAGGTCAGCGTCCGGCAGGATGAAGGAACCATCCAGTAGTTTCGTGTCGTGGTTGACAAGATCCGGATAACGGATCCCCGGGACAACTCGCACGGCGAAAATCTCCTGCACGGCGTCTTCGAATTTTACAAAGCCGAGGATCTGTCCGGTCTGAATATGGATCGCCCAAACTCCACAGGTGCGTTCCTGTTTTCTTTCGGTGATCGGGATACCGCTGAAGACGGCCGATTCGCGAACCTGCGACAATCCCACAAACGCAACCGGGCCGTAAAAGTCCAGTCCGCGAGTAAACCCGGGAACTTCGGCGACAGGATTGTACCTTCGGTTGGCGATGTCAACATGCCCGATCGTGCCAGCTCCGGATTCCAGCACCCACAGTTGGTCGTTGTACCACCGAGGCGAGTGTGGCATGGCGAGACCGTCCAGGAGGATCTCATTTGTGGTTGTATCCATCACGATACCACCGTCCTTCTTTCGCTTTCGCCAGCCGGCCGCTTCGTCGCTTTGCCCCAGCGCGGTGACGTAACGAATTTTACCGTCTCGCAGGCCCAGCCCATTCAGGTGACAGCGATCTTCAGGAGCAAGTGATGTAATAAATGGCGGTTGCCACTTTGGAAGAAAGCTGTACTGAATGCTGCGAACGGCGAGGCAGGAGAACAGAGTATTCACGAACCAGAGTTCATCGTTCACCCACTCCATTTCATGAATTTGCATATCGCCGGTAACGTGGCCGACTCGAGGCATAAAGCAGCGATCACATTTCCCGAGCGGCTCCATCTTCGGAGCGACCGCATCGTTGGCATGATATTCCCAGACTTCGTGCTGAGTTCCGATGGCCAGCTGAGGACCTCGCAAAGCAAGCCCCATGGGTTTGGAAAAACTGCGGAAGTGAGTGTTGAGGACTCCATCGTCGGCCCGCAGCGCGACCAGTTTTCCCGCCTGATAAGTTGTCACCAGCAATGAGATATTCAGTTCATCCAGCAATGCTGGGAACGTGTTGGTATGAACACTGCGAAGCGGTTGCTCTTCTGTCATGAGATTCTTGTTCCCGACGAACGATTGGGCGTCAGCCCTGGGCGTCGTCCGCACTGTATATTCTCTTTTTAATCGATCGATACCAGCGGATCGTAGGAAACGGATCGCTGAAACTCTGCAGTTTGCCAGGTTTGCGACGACGGTTTACTGCCTTCGTCGGGCGACGAATCGCAAACGGGATAGCTGACGCCATGCTGCTCGCCGAATTTCTTTGTTGCAACGGTGGGCCGAGAAAAAAGATCTTATTTCCCCCTAGGAGCTGGATAGTTGTCCGCGTACACGCTACACAACGGCTTCCCGCCTCCTTCGCGAAACTGAAAATGGGAGTTCGAACATGATCCTGGAAAACACGTTGCGAGAAATGTTGATCAGTGCCTTCGGTTGTAAAGTCGAGCGAGGAAAGCGGGCGTTAAAGTATCGAGCGTTTCGACGGCTCGAGATGGAAACGGAGCTTGAACTCCGGGCCATGCTCACACCCACAACGCATTTCCATGCCGACTTCAGCGATGCGGTCGGTGCGCCGAGTCTTGATGGGTTCACAATTGACAACACGGGTGGTCAAGTAGCCGGGCTGTGGCATTTGTCGACGGGCCGCGGCAATCAGGCCGGGCATACGGCTGACGACAGCATGTACTTCGGCGCGGGAGAAACCTCAGTGGGCGGCGGCAGTTATTCTGGCGAACACACGGCAGGACGAATTACGTCCCCCAGCATTAGTGTCCCGGCAGGAGCAGTTCTTTCGTTTAATTATTTTCTGCGGGCTGAGTCCGACACGGAGTTCGACATTCCTTCAGTGCTGATCTCCGAGAACGGCGGTGCATTCACGGCGCAGTCGATCACTCTGAACAGGGATTCTCAACAGTTTCTTGTAGCGTATTTGGATCTGGGCACCTTCAGCGGCGCTGACATACAAGTGCGATTCAATTTCGACACAATCGATGGATATAGCAATGATAATGAAGGCTGGTACATCGACGACGTGATGGTAACGTCGGGAATTCGGAACATTCAGGGAACCGTATTCAATGACAGGAACGACAATGACATTCTGGACGGTGATCCGGGCCTTCCGGATACGCGAGTGTTCATTGATGACAATGATAATGGCGTATATGACACCGACTACGATCTGCTCGATGAGTTTAATGAAACGCCGGTGCCTATTCCGGACAGCACAACGGTGACATCCACCATCACCGTTGGCGGCTCGGCGCTGGAGCTGGTCCGGGACGTGAATGTCACACTGGATATCTCTCACTCCTGGAACTCTGACCTCGATGTCTTTCTGATTGCGCCCAATGGGACTCGAGTTGAATTGTTCACCGATATTGGAGACGAAGTCGCGGACTTTACATCCACGACATTGGACGATGAAGCATCATCATCCATCACATCGGGCACAGCACCCTTTACGGGGACGTTTCGACCAGAAGGATCGCTGGCGGCACTCGACGGAATCGCGGTCGAAGGAACCTGGACTCTGGAGATCACGGACGATGCAGGGGAGGACACCGGCACACTGAATGCGTGGAGTCTGCAGATTGGTGTCACTCGCGAGTTTACCAACATAACCAGCCAGGCAATTCCGGATGTCAGTACCATCACCTCACCGATCACCGTGAGTGGCACCACGGGATTCATTCAGGATATCGACGTCCAGCTTGATATTTCGCATTCTTTCGCTCGAGACCTTGATGTCTTCCTGATCGGTCCGAATGGTGTGCGTGTGGAGCTTGTGACTGACGCCGGTAATGATGAAGACGGCGCCGACCTTTCGCAGACGATTTTCGATGACGAAGCGACAACTGCGATTGCGGCGGATTTCCCTCCGTTCACCGGGCGGTTCCGTCCGGAAGGATTCCTTTCGGTCTTCGACGGAGACACCGCCAACGGGACATGGCAACTTGAAGTCACTGATGACCTTTTTGTATCTGGAGGTACGCTGAACAACTGGAGTCTTTCGTTGACGCTGGGAGAACGTACCGACATCACCGATGGCTTCGGCAACTATGACATTCAGGTCGTCGATGAGGGCAATACGTTCCGCGTTCGGCAGGTCACGCCGACTGGCTTTTTCCCGACGGTCCCTTCGACCGGCGTGCAGTTGGTGACAGTGGCTCCGGAGGTCTCCACGGTAACCGGCGTCAACTTCGGGAATCAGCGCCCGGACTTCCGCATGATCAGCGCCACCGGCGATGGGGGAACCGGGATCAGCGTCACCTACGAGATCACAAACGGCGATATCGCGCCGGTTAGTATCGATATTTTTCAGTCCAGTGATGCGTTGCTGGATGCAGGCGACACGTTCATCACCACGTTATTCCCGGAACCGGCCGATCTCACTGTGGGAGTCCACACGGTCAATCTTGTACTCGGGGTTGACATTGTTCTGCCCGGGGCTGGCAGTGAAGACGCGAACCTTGACTATCGCCTCCTGTTCTCTGCGGACTCGAGTGAATTTGTCGATGAGCCCGACGTTGATCCGCTGAATGAAGATAACACCGTGGTCTTTTCAGGCGTCTATCATGAAGCCGGAGGAGCTGTGATGGCGTTTGGCACTGAGTCTGCCGATACCGTCACCGTCACACGCAACGGGGTCAATGTTGGAGTGAATTTCAATAACCTGATTTCAGCTTCCTATCTGCTCACCGATGTTACACAGTTCCGCATGCGAGGTGCCGGGGGCGACGACGACTTCAATTCCGGCGCCGCCAATGCCACGATGAACATCCCACTGACGATTTGGGGTGGCAGCGGACTCGACATCATCGAGGGCGGGGACGGTAACGATATTCTCTCAGGGGGTGCAGACAACGATCTATATGTCTTTTTCCCCTCTGAGAATTCTGAATCCGATATCGTTCAGGAATTTGATGATGATGGAAGAGATACACTGGACTTCAGCCAGTTCTCCACCGCGGTCACGCTGAATCTTGGATTGACAACATCTCAGGCGGTAAACGCAAACCGGACCCTGACGCTGAATTCTTCCACAGGGTTTGAAGACGCTACAGGCGGATCTGCGGCAGACTCTCTGACTGGCAATGCGAATGCGAATCAACTCTTCGGCTTTGGCGCTGGCGATACACTGAATGGCGGTGGTGGAAGTGATATTCTGCTTGGCGGGCAGGGTGACGATGTCTACATTTTCGCGACCGCGACAGACTCCGAAGCCGATGTCATCACGGAGCTGCCGAACGAAGGCACGGACACGCTGAACTTCTCGGCCATGACCACAAGCGTCGTGGTCAATCTGGGATCAACATCGGTTCAGACGGTTCATACGAATCGGACGTTAAAGCTCAATTCCGCGGTTGTGATTGAGAACGTCATCGGCGGCACTGGTGCTGACACTCTGTTTGGAAACGGACTTCACAACACTGTGACCGGCGGTCCCGGAAACGACCAACTCATTGGAGGGGGCGGCAACGACGTGTTGCGTGGCGGAGCGAACAACGATTCTTACATCTTTGTACCTGCCTCCGTTGCCGAAGCCGATCAGGTGACAGAGAATGCAAACGAAGGGGTCGATACGTTGACCTTCGCCTATCTGACGACGAGCGTCGTGGTCAATCTTGGTTCGACGTCGGTCCAGACGGTGCATACGAATCGAACGCTGCAATTGAATTCCAGCTCTGCGTTTGAAGGGCTCACGGGCGGTAGTGGTGCTGATACGCTCTTCGGAAACGGTGCAGACAATACCCTGACTGGCAATGCCGGGAACGACAAGCTTCTTGGGGCAGGTGGTAACGATTTGCTGTACGGCGGGGCCGACAACGACACCTATATGTTTGTTCCAACCACCGTCGCGGAAGCCGATACGGTGAGCGAAAATCTGAACCAGGGCATCGACACGTTGAACTTTGGCTATCTGACGACCAGTGTCGTAGTGAATCTGGGATCAACGGCGGTTCAGTCGGTGCACTTGAATCGTACGCTGAAACTGAATTCCGCAGTGGTCTTCGAAAACCTCGACGGTGGCAGCGGTGCGGACACACTGTTCGGGAATACTCTGAGTAATACACTGACTGGCAGTGCCGGGGATGATAAACTTCTTGGCGCCGGTGGAAGTGACCTATTGCTCGGCGGGCTCAACAACGATACTTACATGTTTGTTCCAGCCTCTGCCGCTGAAGCCGATCAAGTCACGGAAAAGGCCAACGAAGGCATCGATACTCTGAACTTCGCTTACCTGACAACCAACGTTGTCGTGAATCTGGGATCGACGTCGATTCAGCAGGTGCATACGAATCGTACACTGAAACTGAATTCTTCGAGCACCTTTGAAAATGCCGTGGGCGGCACTGGCAGTGATACTCTGCTGGGGAAT
>JBPOIW010000239.1:0-36795 GCA_052034165.1 Planctomycetota bacterium
ACCCAAGCAACTCAAATCCAGAAAACAAAATCCCAGGCGGATCCCCTGCCGTAAAAAAAATTTCTTCTCACGGCGATAGATCACCATGCATGTACCAAAAAACTCTCAGCCTCATCGGGTTATGATTAAATCAACACGCCGTGACGCGTCGGGTTATGATAATCCCCAGTATTTTCGCCCTGTTGATCTCCCCGATTGTCGAATAGCGCAACTTCAAAACTTCTGCTTCGGGTTGGGAAAGGCGGAACTTATGTCCGGACAGGTCCTCAGCCAATGGTCCGCCAGTGTGTCCTGAACTCGCAGTCCTGCGGAAACACGGCCGTCAAAGAAAAAACGGCCGTGCAGCATTGCCAGGTTTGACACCCAAAGAATGCTGCACAGACCGTCTTATTCTCTCTCTGCTGATCTGCGTCGTCCGAACATGATGTAGTCTCCATGCAAAAAGGATTAAGGAAATTTCTGGCGGAGATGTGACAGAAAAAAAAGCTCACTGAATCAAGTTTTGGAAATTCCTTTTTTTGCAGGCATTTAGCGTCGATGTTTCCACAAATTCACCAGTTCGCTCCCAAAGACAATGTTGACGGTCAGCACGCTGCTGGGCATGCTCTGCAAAAATCAAGAAGCTGCCCGAGCAACGAAATTCAGCAAAAAAATGATTGCCTCTTTTGCGATTGGTCAGTAAGGAACCGGGATGTCTACTGATGGGTCTATAACGCTTTTGCTTCATGCATTGAAGCAAAATGAACCCGACGCAATCTCTGAACTCTGGCAGCGATATTTTCTGCGGCTGCGTAAAGTCGCACGGCATCGCCTGGGTGCTCAGGCGGACGGGCCGTTTGATTCCGAAGATGTGGCACTCAGTGCGTTCAATGGTTTCTGTCGCGCGTTTCTTGAGGGATGCTATCCGACTGTCGACGATCGTGATGGTCTCTGGGCGATTCTGGTCCAGTTTACATGGCGCAAGGCCAAAGATTACCGGGCTGCCGAGACCGCGCAAAAGCGAAATCACGGCCTTCGGGAAGAGACCGCACTGGAGGCACTGCAAGGCAATGTTTCACCTCCGGAAATTGAACTGATGATGGCAGAAGAATGCCAGAAACTGTTTGAACAGCTTCAGGATGAAAGCCTCGTGAAGGTTGCGGTCCTGAAACTGGAAGGATGGAAGAATGAAGAGATCGCAGCTGAGCTGGGTTACACGCGTCGCACGATCCAACGCATGCTGGTTGTGATCCGCGGCATCTGGCAGACGAGACTTGAAGGGAACTCACCAGAATGAACGCCGACGATGCGATGACTTCCGGCATCACATCACACGGAACGCTGGAGCAGCTTCGTATCATCGATCGCCGGTGCCGACAGTTTGAAGACGAGTGGAGGTCAGGAAGCCTCCCGAGTATTACGACGGCGATTGAATTCTGCCCGGAAGCGTGCTCTGATCCAGAACTTCATGACCTGCTGCTGACCGAACTGATCGTACTGGATGTGATGCTGCGGACCAGCTCCGGAGAATCACTCCGACTGGAATCTTATCTCGACCGTTTCGACAGTACCCGTGTCGACATTGCAAGTGCTTTTCAGAACGGCCTTAACTGTCTGCAAACAGAGTCCGCCCGCGCCGATGAGCTGCCGATGCAGATTGGCGACTATCGCATTGTGCGGGAAATCGGTCGCGGTGGTATGGGGATTGTTTACGAAGCGGAGCAGGTCTCACTTCGTCGTCGAGTCGCACTGAAGACACTGCTGAAACGCGGCTCCGGCGATCTTAGCCACCGCCGTCGTTTTGATCGCGAGGCACGAGCA
The DNA here is from genome assembly GCA_052034165.1 of Planctomycetota bacterium. Taxonomy (GTDB): domain Bacteria; phylum Planctomycetota; class Planctomycetia; order Planctomycetales; family Planctomycetaceae; genus SXXK01. The sequence goes on from JBPOIW010000239.1 coordinate 1,801, forward strand.
ATTGCGAGGCTGCACCATACAAATATCGTCGACGTCTTTGGGAACGGCGAACATCAGGGCATGCCGTTCTTCGCGATGCGGTTGATTGAGGGTGCCGGACTGGACTCGCTGATTCGTCATGCGCGATCCGCGGACACTTCTTCAGGCAGCAGTGGGCGCATCAAGCATTCATTCAGGCCCGCCTCGACCATTTCGAGCGATGAGATCGTTACAACGGCGCCGGAACTGTCCAGCGCGGCCAAAGCGGGACTGTCAGGTTTGGCGATCCCCGACGACATTTTTCAACGCTGCAATTATGCAGCAAAGATCGGCTCGCAGATCGGACTTGCCCTGAACTATGCTCATGAGCGAGGTGTCGTGCATCGAGACCTGAAGCCATCGAATGTATTGATTGATTCTGCCGGAACAGCATGGCTGACAGACTTTGGACTCGCACGACTTCTGGAATCGGAAACGGACGCGGATCTGACCGGGGACGGAAGACTGCTTGGCACATTGCGCTACCTTCCACCTGAAAGCATGGATGGGACATGCGGTCCTGCGGGAGATCAATATTCGCTCGGGCTGACACTCTATGAAATCATCGCGTTGCGGCCAGCTTATGAACGAACGGATGCAGCTGGACTCATTGCGGACCTGAAACATGTGGCTCCGCCGCGTCTGGATCAGCTGCAGCCACAGACCCCATCAGACCTTGTGACCATCATCCATAAAGCCATTGATCAGGAACCCTCGGCACGTTATTCGTCGGCAGCAGCGTTTGCGGAGGACCTTTCACGGTTTCTGAACAACGAACCCATTCTGGCGAAGCGAGTTTCTGCGAGAGAACGACTCAGCCGATGGAGTCGTCACAACCGTGGACTTGCTCTATCTTTGGCAGCCGTCGCTTCATTGCTGATGATTGCGGCGGTCGGTTCCGCGATAACAGCCGGCTATCTGCGGCAGCTGAACACGACACTGCAATCAACAGTCTCTGAGCTGACATTAACCACTGAAGCACTCACAGAAAAGACATCCGAACTGACCGTATCACGCAACAAAGCCGAACATGTTGCTACGGAGAATATTCAACTTGCGAAAGAAGCTTTAGCCGCGCGGGAGGAGGCCGAAGACTCGGTTTACTTTTCACGGATCGCGCTGGCCGTTCAGGCGTGGCAGACAAACGATGTCCAGAGCGCACTGGACCTGCTGAAGAAATGCGAACCAACTGCGGGAAGCCTCGATCGTCGCGGCTGGGAATTCGGATACCTCAACAGCCTGTGCCAGCAGCAGATCGCTCATCTTCCTGCATGGCAATTCTTCAGCCCGGATTATCTCTATTCGGCAGCCTACAGCTTGGACGGTCGATGGCTGGCCGTAGGCTCGGCCGCGCCATGGGATTCCAGTTCAAGTTCCCAGGTAGGGCTTTGGAACATGCAGGATTTCCACTTGATCGGAATTTCTCGCACGGACCAGCAGGCCCCACAGCGACTTGGTTTCAGTCGTGACGGCACCATGATTGGACTTTTTGATCGTTCGGACAAGCTCTTGTCGGCTATTGGTCAGGCATCTTCTGCCCCCATTCCAATCGACGCAGTGCCAGCCGACGCCTTTCTGCCGGACTCCCCGGTGTTGGCTGAATTTGATCGCGAATCCACTGGTGCTGTCCCTGTGAATCTCAGGAACCGCGCTACGGGTCAGTTGATCCGCTCATTGCTGGCTCCGAGTGGAACGCGTGGAACTGCCGTTAACAGTGACGGAAAGTTGGTGGCCATTGCCAATGATGATTCGGCCTTGCGAATCTGGAACATAGAAGACGGCACACAGACTCACACACTCCGCGGACACACGAACTCGCTGATAGCCGCCGCATTTGATCCGGTCAATTTCCAGATAGTCACGACTGCTGCCGACGGCGTTCGCGTCTGGGATTTGACTCGGGATCAGCAGCAGCAAACCGTGCATGTGCCACCCACGTTTCAACCAGGTGAGGAACTCGTGGACTTTGCCTTTACTGACGACGGGACAAGTCTGGTGGCTGTCGAACGGTCGGAGGAAGATTTTACCATCGGCATCGTGAAGATTGATAGCGGCGAATTACGGCAGTTGAATCGCCTGTCGCATCTGAGCATTCCCGACATGCTGCAGATATTTAACGTTTCACTCTCAGTCTCTGGCCGACGTCTTGTCGCCCCGGCTCTGGAACCTCAGAACACTCTGTTGATTTGCGATCTTGAAAGCGGTCGACTCCAGCAGACTCTTTCTGCCGAACCTTCGGGAACAGTCCTCGCCTCTCTGAGCAACGATGGGCGTCTTTTGGCGACCGCCAGCTATATCAACTCGCCGATTCTGATCCGGGATGCAGTGACCGGTCAGCGTCTGCATGAACTTCCTCCCACAATCGAGCAGATTCAGGAAGGTAACTCTTCAGGCCCTCCGATCATCGCCTTTAGCCCTTCAGGCGACTTGATTGCTGTCTGCTATGCGCACGCTAAGGGAGTGCACATCTGGGATACAAGAACCGGAGAACTAATCAGTCGTTTGATGTTCGAGGTTCCTCAGCATACCTCCAGTTGCAGTTTCAGCTCGGATGGTACCCAACTGGCCACCACAGCGATGAGGGATAATCGCGTTGTCGTATTCGATGTTCCGTCATCACGGGAGCGATTAGTGCTTTCCGGTCCCAATGGCCTGAAGTCGGCTGCGTTCAGTCCCACGGAGCCACGGCTGGCTGTAGCCGGCGCTCAGGGGCCTGTCTATCTCTGGGATTCCGAGTCCGGCCAGCTGATTCTGCGGCTGAATCGTTCCGCCCCTGGCCGCAGAAGTTATGGCTTTCGCCCCCTGGTGAAGTGGAGCAGCGATGGGCGACAACTGGCCGCAAATGACTGGACCGGGCGAATTGATGTGTGGGATTCGAACGAACCCGCAACCGAGACCATCGACCGGAAAAACATCGCGCTGACTCGCTCCATCCTGTGGACTATTCAGCAGGCCGTAAAGAAGAACAACAACGATCCCGCGTATGCAATGAAACTGGCCAATACTTACGCAGACCGAGAAGATCTGCCTTCCGCGCTGAGGCTGGCTCGAGGATTGATGTGGTTACATCTGGGCCATCCGGAGCGCGCCACCAACGATCTTTGCCCGACGACTTCGATTCCAAACGAATGGCGTACAATGCTTCCGGTGCTGCTCACAGAAAACTTTGAAGGCACGGGTCAGTATCGGCTGGAAGACATGGTTCGGCTACGTCCGGATGTTCCCGAGTTTCATGTGGCGCTGGCGGATCTTGCGTCTCGCAGAAACGAGCATGTCGCCATGCGAAACCATCTCGACAAGGCAATCGGACTGTATGAACAACAATTGGCCGCCGATCCCGGGAATGAGGTCATCGCAGGTTGCCTCGCGGAACTCATGGAACGATCTCTCGAATCCAGTTGGACGCCAATGAAAGTTCTTGCAGCCGACTCAACGGCGGGCGCCACTCTTGCGATATCTGACGACGGCTCAGTTCTTGCCTCAGGGGCGAATGCTGACGGCGACAAATACACGGTCTCGATGACGGCACTAAATCCTGAACAGCGTACAAACAAGATTGCCGCATTACGTCTTGAGGTGCTGCCTGACAGCTCTTTGCCAAATGGTGGTCCTGGTCGGCATGACTCAGGCAATTTTCAGTTGCAGGAGTTTATGCTTTCTCAGTCAACGTCTGCATCTTCTTCGGACAGAACTCCACTTCTGTTTCAGGAAGCGTGGGCCAGCTATCAGTACCCGGCGCCGGACGTCGATATCGCCGGGACAATCAGCGCGGAGGACACTCGAGTGTGGCACGTCTGGAACAGATTCGGACGTCCATCTTTCGGAGTGTTTGTCCTGAAAACGCCGATCTCTCCGAACGATGAGCCGATCATCGTTGAGTTGCATCACAAGCAGGGGACTCCGCTGAATATCGGCCGGTTTCGATTTTCGGCCCATTCAGATTTACTGTCTCTGCAGAGATTGCGCGAGGGTCGCAGACTGCGACACTATCAAATGCCGCCTTTCCTAAGCCTGGCTTTCGCACGATTCTCTCTTCTCAGGCCATCCGACGCGCTGCAGACTTTGACTGTTGAACCCGAGACGGATCAAGTTTACGAACTGGCGTTGCGACACCTGCTGAAAGCACGAGCAAACCGATTGCTGGGGCACAACCAGCAGGCAGTGGAAAATTACATCGCGTTGCAAAGGATCCTGCAGGATCACAATATGCCGCCAACCTTTGAGTGGCTTAAAAGCGAAGCCGTGATGGAAGCAACGACGTTCCTCGACCAGAGGAAACCATAGGTCGAACTGAAAGAGCAACGCGAACACTCCCCAAGGTGTTGAATCACACGATTTCCCGCGATCAATCCTGCTCCCGCGTGGTCAGACGGCGAATCACTTCGATCCCGAGAAGGCAATGGTCGGAAGCCCAAATTCAGGTTCTGCAACTTACCAAAAAGCAGACCGCTGAACCTCAGGAGTTCAGCGGCCTGGCGTGTCGTTCCGTTCAATTGTCAACTCTACTTAGAAGCCACCGTCTTTGCTCCGCTTTGCACGGAAGGATCAAGGTCGAAGCGGTCGAGGTTCATGACTTTGGTCCACGCGGCCACGAAGTCATTTACAAACTTCTGCTCGGCATCTTCGCTGGCATAGACTTCCGCGAGTGCTCGCAGTTGCGAGTTGGAACCGAACACAAGGTCCACTCGACTGCCAAGCCAGCGAACTTCACCCGTCTTGCGATCTCGCCCTTCGAAGAAGTGATCGCAAACTGCTGACTTCTGCCACTCGGTGCTCATATCGAGCAGATTCACGAAGAAGTCATTGGTCAGCGTTTCAGGCTGCTTTGTCAGAACTCCTAACTGAGGAAACCCGACGTTTGTGTTAAGCACTCGCAAGCCTCCGACAAGCACGGTCATCTCCGGAGCTGACAGCGTCAGACGGTGAGCACGATCAATCAGCAGCTCTTCCGCCGGACGATCATGAATATGCCCAAAGTAGTTGCGGAAGCCGTCCGTGGTCGGCTCCAGCACGGCAAACGATTCGACATCCGTCTGCTCCTGTGTCGCATCAGTGCGACCCGCGGAAAACGGAACGACAACCTCATGACCAGCCTTCTTCGCCGCCTGCTCAACACCCGCATTACCACCCAGCACGATCAAATCGGCCAGCGAAACTTTCTTTCCGCCGGTCTGAGATGAGTTAAACTCCTGCTGGATCTTTTCCAGCACCGGCAGCACCTTCGCCAGTTGTGCGGGCTTGTTGACTTCCCAGTCTCTCTGCGGAGCAAGGCGAATTCTTGCCCCGTTGGCCCCACCCCGTTTGTCCGTGCCGCGGAACGTCGACGCTGAAGCCCAGGCCGTTGAGACGAGATCCGACACAGACAGCTCGGATGCCAGAAGTTTGCTCTTCAAAGCCGCGACATCCTGTTCGTCGATGAGTTTATGATCGACAGCCGGAACTGGATCCTGCCACAGTTGAGGTTCGGGAACTTCCGGGCCAAGGCAACGAGTCACCGGGCCCATGTCACGATGAGTCAGCTTGTACCAGGCTTTGGCAAAAGCGTCGGCGAACTGATCAGGATTCTCGTGAAAACGTTTTGAGATTTTTCCATACCCTGGATCCATTCGCAGAGCCATGTCCGTCGTAAACATCATCGGAGCATGACTCTTTGTCGCATCATGAGCATCCGGGACGGTTCCCTTCGCGGACTCCTCTTTCGGAGTCCACTGCCAGGCTCCAGCCGGACTCTTGACCAGTTCCCATTCGTAACCAAACAGGTTGTCGAAATAGCTGTTCGACCACTGTGTTGGTGTAACGCTCCAGGCGCCTTCAAGGCCGCTGGTGATCGTGTCACCGGCGTGGCCTTTGCCGAACTTATTCTTCCAGCCGAGTCCTTGTTCTTCGATACCGGCAGCCTCTGGCTCGGGTCCGACGTTGTCCGCACTGGCGGCTCCGTGAGCTTTTCCAAACGTATGGCCACCGGCGATGAGAGCCACAGTCTCCTCATCGTTCATCGCCATTCGCGCGAAGGTGACTCGGATATCTTTGGCAGAGGCCAGTGGATCAGGCTTTCCATTCGGGCCTTCCGGATTGACGTAGATCAGCCCCATCTGCACAGCCGCCAGTGGATTCTCCAGATCTCTGTCGCCGCTGTAACGCTTGTCGCCAAGCCACTCACTTTCCGGGCCCCAATAGATATCTTCCTGCGGTTCCCAAACATCCGCACGACCGCCGGCGAATCCGAACGTCCTGAAGCCCATGGATTCAAGAGCGCAGTTTCCGGCGAGGACCATCAGGTCGGCCCATGAAAGTTTTCGGCCGTACTTCTGTTTGACGGGCCAGAGCAATCGTCGAGCTTTATCCAGGTTGGCATTGTCGGGCCAACTATTCAAAGGAGCAAAACGCTGAGTCCCATAGCTCGCGCCACCGCGACCATCGGAAACGCGATAGGTTCCGGCACTGTGCCAGGCCATGCGGATGAAGAATGGACCGTAGTGCCCATAATCCGCAGGCCACCACTCCTGAGACGTTGTCATCAGCTCCTTGATGTCCTTCTTCACAGCGGCCAGATCGAGGGTCTGAAACTCGGCTGCGTAGTCGAAGTCTTCGCCCAGCGGATTGCCCATGGGCGAGTTTTGATGCAGGATCTGAAGATTCAGCTGATTGGGCCACCAGTCTCGATTCGCCATGGCTCCTGCGGCTGTGTTTCGATTGGAAGGATCTTTGAGAGTCCCTCCGATAACGGGGCATTGGCTTACGTTTTCCATGTTCTTTCCTTCCGGTGCTTGTCCACTGTCTTTCGTTAAGTTAGGGCGATCCTGCGCAAAAACGGATGCCGCAATGCACAGCACCGTGCCGCTCGTCACAACACGCGCGAATAAGGTTCTTCTGGTCATGGTGTCTCCTGAGACTGGAGGTGAAATATCAGCTCTGCAACGCAAACTGCTTAACAGCTGTTGACTGAGTCACTCCATCAACCGCAGGCGTTTGCCCGCGGTTGCTTTTCCTGAGTTTCAGCGGCGAAAACCCGACGCTAACGCCCGGCTGATTCATTCAACGGACTGCTTAAGCAACACAGACACCATAGAAGGCGACGAGCGATTATCCCAATGCATTCTCTGGATATAGTCCATGCATTTGATGCATAGCTCGCCGATCTTTATGTTACGAGCTGTTCAGGGTTGTTTGGCGGGAGAACAAATCACATGGAACTTGATCAGCTGCGGTATTTTTTGAAGATTGCAGAGCACGGAAATTTCACGCGAGCGGCTGAAGATCTGCGAATTTCTCAGCCAGCACTGAGTCGCTCGATCCAGAAACTGGAAGAAGAACTTGAACAGCCGATGTTTGAGCGTCAGACACGCAAACTGGTACTGACAGAAGCGGGCGATCTGCTGCAGTCGCGAGCGAAGCAAATCCTGACTCTGGTCGAAGATACGAAAGCAGAGATCACAGACGACGGGAAAACCGGCCGAATTCGTGTGGCAGCAATCCCGACGATTGCTCCCTACTTTCTTCCTCAGGTGCTGCAAAACTTTGGCAAGTCGTTTCCGAACGCAACGGTCATCGTTCAGGAAGACACCACCGACAATTTGATCCGCGCTCTGACGGACGGAGCCGTTGACGTCGCAATTCTGGCGCTGCCAATCGAGGGACAGTATCTCGAGATTGAAGAACTGTTTGAGGAGGAGTTGTTGCTGCTGATGTCGGTCGATCATCCGCTGACAGAAAAGAAACAGATTCGTCTGAGTGATATCGAGTCGTTACCGTTTGTGCTGCTGGGGGAAGCGCACTGCCTGTCAGACAACATCGTGTCGTTCTGTCGTCAAAAATCGTTTCATCCGGTGTCGGTTGAACGCACGAGCCAACTGGCGACTGTTCAGGAATTGGTTTCTCTGAATCACGGAATCAGCATGGTTCCGGCCATGGCTCAAAGGCTGGATAGCAGCAAGCGTCGAGTCTACCGATCTCTCGCGGGAACTCGCCCGCAGCGAAAGATTGCCATGGTGTCGAATCCTTATCGATTTCAGAGCCTGCTGCTAAAGAGTTTTCTGCAGCAACTTCGGACAGATCAACGCTCGCCGCAATAACGATCAAGCCTCTTTCGTTTGCCGCCCGGCCGCAGGCGCCGGCTTTCTTGCAGGCCGGCGCCTGCGGCTGGGCGGTAAACGGGAAGTGTTGATTAGGTTGTTGAAGCGTTTACGGGTAAGATTCTGAACAGAGATAAAATTTCACAACCACCATGCTGTCCGGAGCCAGTTCGATGAATCAGGAAGACCTGCGAAACACATTGATAACCCTGCACACGCAGCTTTCCAGCGCCGGTGAAATCGACGCAACGACGCAGGCGATGCTGCAAGCCGTTACCAGCGACATCCAACGACTGCTTGAGCATGGTACGACAGAGACCGTTGCTGAAGAGTCCGACGATTCACTCGCAGAACGACTGCGAACAACTTTGATTGAGTTCGAAGCGCGGCATCCTCATGTCGGAGGCCTGCTCGAACGAATCACGGATGGCCTGTCCAGCATGGGAATCTGATTGCGATATTCAGAACGTCCCATAATCCGTCACGGATGCTGACCTGCGTTTCGTGTTGTCTCACTTGTTGCCTCTATCGCTCATGTCGGCCAGTATGTTCCTGAACCTTTCTCTTTCTCCGTCGGGACGACTTTATTGCGAACAGGAACTGCTACCGGACGAGGAGAATGCTGCTCGCATTGCAGTCGATGACAGCATCGCAGAACAACTGCTTGCATCGTTTCGTAAATCAACAGCCTCCGCTTTGCTGCAGATTGCCGGAACCAGTCATAAAGTGACGCTGCCTCTGGAGTTTGTGTTCTGGAAGACTTGGACACAGCGATTCCTGAAGGCCGTCTCTCAACTGGCTGATGAACACTTCGCCGACCTTGAGAAGCTCGCCAAGTCCGGCAAAACCACAATAACAGCAAAGAGTAGCCCCAAGACACCGGCTCCTCCCGATGAGTTGGCTCTGGCGGTGCTCGTCTCTGAAGCACCGCCGATGCGCGGGTTGGAATTTCTGACGAGCGAAGTCCTGAGAAGTCTGTGGGATGAATTGCTCGTTGAGTTTCTTGCTCAAGCCCATCAGACTGACGGAGGTTGTCGCCAGTTACTGCTGTCGCTCAACCCTGAAGCGCAGCTACTGGGGCGAGTGACTTTTCATCTGGCGGAGAACAAGCGTGACCCGCAGCGGCCGTTTGCGTTTCTGGCCACTTACGCTCATCGATTGTCGGCGAAAGCGCAAGTGCAGCATCTGCCTTTGGGAGAAGCGTTGCGACATTATGCGGCGGAGCGTGATCAGGCTCGACTGACAGAGCTGCTTGTACCGGTCCGCACGGCGGCAAGTCACAGTAAAGTTGTCGGGCAGTTACTGACCTCGAAGGCAATCTTTCAGCCTCAGGCATGGACGGTCTCACAGGCGTATCACTTTCTGAACGACACGGCCATCATGGAGGACGCAGGGCTTAGCGTTCGAGTTCCGGACTGGTGGAAATCGCGACGACAAGCTCGACCACAGGTTCAGGTTCGCATTGGTGAAACGAAAACCAGTGCAGTGGGACTGGACAGTCTGCTCGACTTTTCTGCCAGTCTTGCCGTCGATGGCACACCGCTCACCGATACGGAACGCCAACAACTGCTCGCCGCGACCGACGGCCTGACACTGCTGCGCGGAAAATGGGTGGAAGTCGATCAGCAGAAGCTCAACGAAGCACTCCGGCAATGGAAAGAACTTCAGGACGAACATGCTGATGGAATTTCATTCCTGGAAGGCATGCGAATGCTGGCCGGAACGCCGTTGCAGACAAGCGAGTCTGTGTCAGATGACGTGATGGAATGGTCATCGGTGACCTCCGGAACATGGCTGTCGGATGTGCTTCAGCATTTGCGAGATCCCAATGGCATTGTCGGTTGCGAACCGGGCACAGGATTGCAGGCAACTCTCAGGCCGTATCAGGCTGACGGCGTTCGCTGGCTCTGGTTCATGACTCAATTGGGGCTGGGCGCGTGCCTTGCGGATGACATGGGACTGGGAAAAACGATTCAGGTGATTGACCTGATCGTCCAGCTGAAAGGCTCGAAAAGTAAGTCTGCTGCTTTATCCAAAAACACTCGCGCGAAGCAGAGTACTCATGACGCTCCGTTTCTGCTGATCGTCCCGGCCTCTCTAATCGGGAACTGGAAGCAGGAACTGGACAAGTTTGCTCCGCAGTTGAAAGTCTTTCTGGCCCATCGCTCGGAATGCGATCCCGCAACGCTGGAGAGAATTGCGAAAAAGCCCGCCGCAGAACTGGCAGGATACGATGTCGTCATCACAACCTATACGCTGATTCGACGTTCGATGTGGCCTCTGGATGTGCAGTGGCGGATGGTTGTCCTGGATGAAGCCCAAGCCATCAAGAATTCAGGTTCGGCACAGTCAAAGTCTGTACGAAAACTGAAATCCTCCGGACGAATCGTGCTGACCGGGACGCCAGTGGAGAACCAACTGGGTGATCTGTGGTCGCTCTTCGACTTCTGTGTGCCGGGACTTCTGGGAACCGTGAAACAGTTTCGAGACTTCGTCAAGCAGATGACGAAGACTCAGAATTCAGGAGCTGTTTCCGCGTTGCGCAAGCTGGTGCGACCCTACATTTTGCGACGCATGAAAACGGATCCTCGCATTGTTCCAGACCTTCCGGATAAAACCGAGGTCGCAGTAGAATGCGGACTTTCGAAGAAGCAGGCGGTGCTTTACGAGAAGCTCATCTCTGACGTCGAAAAACAACTGAAGAACTCCGATGGCATCCAGCGCAAGGGGCTGGTGTTGTCGATGTTGATGCGATTAAAACAGCTTTGCAATCATCCCGATCAGTTCCTGGATCAAAACGCGTTTGAGCCATCTGAGAGTGGCAAGTTTCTGAGTCTTCGCACCGTCTGCGAGCCAATCTGTGAACGTCAGGAGAAGCTGCTGGTGTTCACGCAGTTTCAATCCATGTGTGAGCCACTGGCGGAGTTTCTCGCGGGAGTATTTCGTCGGCCCGGTCTTGTACTGCATGGTGGTGTGGCCGTTGCCAAACGAAAGGATCTGGTCAAGCGGTTTCAGGAGCGAGACGACATTCCGTTCTTCGTGATCTCGGTGAAAGCGGGAGGCACGGGATTGAATCTGACAGCCGCCTCTCATGTTGTCCACTTTGACCGCTGGTGGAATCCGGCTGTTGAAAATCAGGCCACGGACCGAGCTTATCGTATCGGACAGAAGCGGAATGTGCTGGTGCATAAATTTGTCTGCAAGGGAACTCTGGAAGAACGCATCGACCAGATGATTCGCGACAAACAGGAATTGGCCGATGGTGTATTGGGTGAAGGCAGCGAGCGATTGCTGACTGAGATGAGCGATTCCGAGTTGATGAAATTCGTCGCTTTGGATGTCACCCGAGCAACGCTGGATGAGTAATGTCCAGTGCGTGGAAGTCGAACAGTTTGCTGGCAGGTTAACTCGCGCTGCTTCCCTGGAGAGTCGACTTCTCTGCTTGGCGCTCTGGAAAAACTGCCTCGTCACAATTGACGCTGTGGGATGTATGGTTCAGAGTTTCGTGAGGTGTGTTTCACTGACTGTTTCACTGCGAAGGGATTTCGTATGAATTGGGGACGTTACGACTTTGCACCGTATGTACCGGTCGCTCAAAAGCTTGGCAAGGCCGCGAAACTTGCAGCCCAGCGGGCGAAGAAAGAGAAGCGAGAAGTTTCACCGGTCAAGTTGCAGGGACGAGCCATCGCAAAAACGTTCTGGGGCAAAGCCTGGTGCGACAACCTGACAGCCTATCAGGATTTCTCCAACCGCCTGCCTCGCGGTGCAACCTATGTTCGCAACGGATCGGTTGTGGATCTGCTGATAAAGCCTAAGAAAATTGAGGCCATCGTTGCCGGCTCTGAACCCTATCACATAAAGATTGAGATTACCGCGCTGGATGCCCAACGCTGGAAATCTATCCGATCACAATGCAGTGAGTCGATTGATTCGCTACTGGATCTGCTTTCGGGCAAACTTTCAGACGGCGTGATGAAGCGGCTGACAGATCAGAAGACAGGACTCTTTCCTGCGCCTCGTGAGATCAGAATGTCGTGCAGTTGCCCGGACTATTCCTCCTGCTGCAAACATCTGGCAGCCGTCATGTACGGAGTCGGCGCGCGATTAGACAGCATGCCTGAATTGTTGTTTCTGCTGCGCGGTGTGGATCATCAGGAGCTGGTGTCTCAGGCGATCGCCGCTGGCAATCTGGATCGTGAGCTTTCCGCCGCGAATGACGATGGACTGGGCACGCAGGATCTTTCCGAGCTTTTTGGTATCGAATTAAACAGCAGCACCGCAGCAGCCACGGTGGTGGGCGCAAAGAAATCGGGCGCAAAGAAGTCGAGCAAAAAAACGAAGTCCAGCAAAACGAAGTCCAGCGCAATGGAGTTGGAGACTACGAAAACTTTGTCGCAAAAGGTTGTCGAGCCTGCTGAACAGGTCGTCGAGGGCGCTAAACGAAAGAAGTCCGCAAAAAATCCTGCTCCCATCGTGACCGTCGTCAAAACGGCAACATCTGCAAAGGTTGGGAAATCAGAACTGAACAAGCTCAGCCGCAAGAAAGCGAGTCCAGTAAAGCCAGCCACCCGAAAGACACCAACAGTAAAAGCTGCCACTGCGATGACGACGAAGAAGGAACAGATCGCGAAGAAAATGGCTGCAATCGCAGCAGCGATCATGGAGACTGCCGAGAAACAAACGTCTGCTACCAAACCTGTGAAGCGATCGAGCAAAACGGGTTGATCTGATGAGTCCGGACGCCTTGAACAACGGCTCTGCAATCGAAGATTTGAACTCGAAAATTTGGCTGTGGCGGTCTGGAGGAAATCTTCCGGAGACGTCTGGTGCAGGCTCGCCAATGCCAGAGTACGTCCTTAAGCTGTGAGCCAGCTTTATTCTGTGCGAGGCTACGAGCGAGGTCATGATCTGAAGGATTTATCCCGCGGACACCCAGACTCAATTTAAGCCGCCCGAAGAATAACCAGTCCCCTTGTGAATTACGCATTGACGTCATGAAAACTGCCTTTCTTTCCCTGCTGTTCCTGATGGCCGGTTTTGCGATGCAGACCTTTAACCGACCTGCGGTTGAAGATCTGGAGTACGAAGCTTCGGTGGCATGGAATGAGACGAATCTGGCAGTCGCCGAGCAGACGGCGAGGGAAGCTTTGGGGCGTAACCCGGACTCAGTTCGGGCCAAAGAGATTCTGAGTAAACTTGCCGAGCCGTTGCAGCGTCCTGAAATTGAGCTGGCGCTGACTCTTGGCAATCGAGATCGTAAGGAGCTTACGGAAAAACAACTGGCTGAAGCGGGTCGGATCGCCATGTCAAGGCGTCTGTTTCGCGTCGCAAATGAACTGTTTTCAGAAGGAGTGCGGCGATCTCCAAAGAATGCTTCACTACAACAACAGTACTCCACTTTGCCGGGCCTGCAGCTTGATGCCGAAGAAATGCAAACACGGCTGATCCAGTGGTCGAAGTTCGGAACTCCCCCGAAGGATCTCGTCGTCATGTTTCTGGGGCTGGCCTCGATCGACAGTCGAGGAGCCTCATCAGCGGAAGAGTGGCTGAGAGCCAGCCTGGCTGCAGACTCGAACGACATCGAGTCGCGCCTTGGTCTGGCACGTTGCTTTCTCGCGATGGGAAGATATCGGGAATGTATCCAGCTTCTGGATTCGCACTGCCATCATCCTCGTGTCGCGATTCTTCAAGCTGCTGCGTATGCCACTGATAGAAACATCGAGGCGGCCGTGGGACTTTTGCCGGACTCTGAACCGGCCTCAATGCGAGCGGAGTTCTGGTATGCAAAAGGCCTGGTCTTTGTGGAACAGGAGAAATGGGACGATGCAGAAATCGCACTGCAGAATGCCGTTCGCGAACGACCACTGAATAAGTCGTATCGGTCTCGTTACTGTGAGATTCTCCGACGACTTAAAAAGACCGAAGAAGAATCCACGCAGGTGAAACAACTCGAAACAGTGATTCGCATTGTGCAGGCTTCTCTGAACATTGAGCAAATTTCGGACAGATCAAAACTTATGTCTCTCGCGGAAATGTGCAGCGAGGTCGGAGCTGAAGAAATTGCCAACCTCGTCTCCACTGTCGCTGGCCGTTAGATACCTCCCATGCTGAATCGTCGCTCTTTACTCCTCGCGATCTGCTTTGCCGCAATGACGGCTCTGGGATATTTTCTGGGCGGAGTTCATGAACGTTCTCTGGCATGGCAGGCTGATCGGCAACTTCTGAGAGAGTTTGATATTCGGCCGGAAGCTCTGCCGACTTATGTCTCGGAGGCAGATCAGCAATTGTCGGCATCCGGAATTCGATTTGAGGAAGCAACTGGCTCTGGCATCACGTTCTCATACGACAATGGGCCAGAGCAGCTTTTTCATCTTGCAGAGACGCTCGGAGGTGGCGTCGGTGCCATCGACTTCGACTGCGATGCAGATTTCGATCTGATGTTTGTCGACGGCGGCAATCCTGTGGACTGGCCGTCCAACCGAAAGTCCCGCGTCGAGCTTTATCGCAGTGAGAGGAATCTCAGGTACTCGGCGGTCACTTCCGCTTCGGGCATTGAGTGGACCGGCTACGGCCACGGATGTGCGGTGGCTGACGTCAACAACGATGGCTTTGATGATATGCTCGTGACGGGCTATCAGATGTCTGCACTGTATCTCAATCAGGGCGATGGGACTTTTGAAGAAGCGTCAACCCTCCGAGAACTCACAGGTGACAAATGGTGTGCCACGGGCTGCTGGAACGATCTGGACTCCGATGGTGATCTGGATGTTTACATCGCCTGTTATGCTGACACGCCTCGAACTCTTCCCACGGCGGTCTGCGAATCCGGGGGTATGCGTATTCATTGCAATCCGCACTCTTATAGAGCGGTCACAGATCTGCTTCTCGAGAATCTTGGAAATGGAGAGTTCGCGGATCGATCAGACTCCTCGGGAATCGCAGCGTACAAAGAATATGGCATGGGCGTTGTCGCGGCAGATCTCGATGGAAATGGCACGGTCGAGATCTTCGTCGCGAATGACGGAGATCGGAATCTCTTGTTTCGACAGACATCTCCATGGATGTATGAAGAAATTGCGCTCACCAGTGGTGTTGCGTTTAATGGTCAGGGCGAAACGATGGGCTCAATGGGAATCGCCTGTGCGGATTTCGATCGCAATGGATTGCTTGATTTGCTGACCACGAATTTCTCGCATGAGTCCAACGCTCTGTTTCAACAGGTCAGCAATCTGACGTTCGTCGATACGACTCAGGGAACGATCATGGATCGCACCAGCCGTTCGCGAGTTGGCTGGTCGGCAATCCCAATCGATGCCGACTGCGACCGCTTCATCGATCTGTTTGTCGCCAACGGTCACGTGACACAGATGCCGTCAGAAGACTGGGCTCAGCAATCGAGCTTGCTGCGAGGTGTCTCCGACGGTTTTGAAGAGGCTCAGGATGTCGGTCGCTGGTTTGAAACTCCGTGGCATGCACGGGGAGCCTGTCGAGTGGACTTGAACGACGATGGCCTTGACGATCTTGTGGTGAGCCTGATCGACTCGCCCGCCGCTTTGTTGCTAAATAATTCACTTGCGGTCGGAAGCCGAATTCAATTGCATCTCATTGGCACGCAAAGCAGTCGTTCTGCGGAGGGAACCCTGATTGAGGTGGAGACGGCTGCTGGAAGGACGACCCACATCATGACTCGCAATGCGGGGTATCTGGCGTCCAACTCCAGCGCGATTACAATTGGCCTGGGAGCCGACCAGACCATCGACCGCCTGCGAATTCACTGGCCCGGCGGAACTGTTCAGGAACATAGTCAGATCGCATCGGGAAAGTCCTACACCGTCATTCAGGGTCGGCCGAAACTGGTCAACTAAAGACTTCGCAACGTTGTCGTCCGAACGTCCGGTCAAAAAAAATCCTCCCCTGAAACACAGGGGAGGAAAGACGTTGTGGCTTTCGGCTATCAACCGAGCCCGCTCAGACAAACCGGGACGCAGGCATTTCAGGTTGTTTCGAAGCGAGCGTGCAATTCAACAGAGTATTTCACTATTTCTTTGCGCCGCCAAACTGCTTCGCATACTCCGGATTGTCCCCCAACTTGTCTGGAGCGGGAGCCATCTCTTCTGGCTTAATGCCAGCAGCAGGATCTGTTGTGCCACCACAGCCAACAATCCCTGACACAATACCTGTCAGCAACAATGAACAAAAAGTGGTTTTTACGAGACGCATGGGAAACCTTTTGTGGGTGAGAAACGACAAGGAAATAGAGACAAGAACAAGTCTGGTGCTCTGTCAAACCCTGAAATAGGGAGGTAGCAAAATCAATCGATCGGCAGCACTGGGGTGTTGATCTGACGTTTAACGAAGCAAAGTAGTCGGACCATTCCCTGTGCCGTAACCCTCGAAAAGCAAAGCTCTATGAGAGCACGGCGGACGGCACACGAAGTATGCCTGCTCCTTTGATTGTCATCAACACGATGCAAGTTTTCAACCATCACTTCTCGGTGTCAGCCATGAAAAGCCAAACCCCTTGGCATCGGCGGTACCGGCTCAGCTTGGCTCCTGACGCCATTATTCTTCGGCAAAGTCTCATATAACTTCCCGATGTTTGCGTGGCTCAAATTCGCAACTCGAAACGGCAGTGAGGGATTAGGCTGTCGCGTTTTACAAGTGTCTCCGTAAATCCCTCGCTGACCGGCGCGTTGATTTAATCGCTTCATCAGCCGCAGGGCGTTAGCCCTTAGGTTGTTTTTCCTGGGTTTCAGGAGCGAAAACCGGACGCTAACGCGTTCCGGCTGATTAATTCAACAGGCCGTCACGCGTCGGGTTATGATAATCCCTGTGTTTTTGAGCCCGTTGATCTCCGGCAGTCGTGAACAATGTAACTGCAAACCTCACGCGTCGGGGTGTGATGGACTCACCGCCGAAGAATTCAACTCCGGCGAGAGATACGACACTCCCGCCAGAGCTGTAAACACCGAAGAAACCCTGCTGGATTTGTGGTGAACAAGCCACATACACCGCCCGCTTTATGACTGAGCATGTGACCAAAAAAACAAACATTTTTCAAAAAAGATTGCCTTTTTTCGGTTCAATTTGTACCGTCAGTGCGTTCGATAGTTCATGCTTACCAGTATGGACCTGTTCTCTACACACTTTTTTAACAAGGGGTAGTTCATGAATTTTGCGTCGAAGAAATCAGGAAAGCGAGCCATTAGCTGGTCGGGTTTCACCCTGATTGAGCTCTTGGTTGTGATCGCGATTATCGCGATTCTCATCGCATTGTTGCTGCCCGCTGTTCAGCAGGCTCGTGAAGCCGCTCGCCGAACACAGTGCAAGAACAATCTGAAGCAGATTGGTATCGCCTTGCACAATTACCACGACACTCACAGCTGTTTGCCCCCAATGAAGATCTGGGCGAATGGGATCGACTGCCCGGGTGGAACGGGTTGGGACAACACAGGCGGCTTTAGCTGGCGTGTGATGATTCTGCCCTACGTCGAACAGTCTACTATGTATAATCAAATTGATTTTTCCACGATCCATTCCAACTATGCTTGCACAGGTGCTCAGGCAGTGTTGGGGAATATTTCGAACAAAGCGATCCCAGGCTATCTATGTCCAAGTGACAGCACTCCAGCGATCATCGGTGTTCACGCAGGTACGAACTACGGGGCTGTTGTTTCTGCCAATGCAGTGGCCAATTTGTTCAACAACTCCACATCTGGTACGGCACCGACGGTAATCACCCCAGAAAAGATGCACGCAGTGTTTCAGGCAAACAGTACAGGACCGATGAAGGTACGCTTGGACGATATCAAAGACGGCACCAGTAACACGATTGCTGTGGCTGAGGTTTTCCGTGCTCGCCGGACTGCGATCCGGGGCGGATCAGGTGTTTCTGGTGCTAGTCTTGACGGAAATGGCCGATGCTATCGCTGGATGGTCGAAGGAGCTTGCGAAGTCACAGGCACATTGGGGCGTGGGGGCTCATTGGGCAATATAGATGGCTATCAAAACGTCGGTGGAAATGCAGGGAACTTCCTGCAGGTTGGAGCAACAACGGCTCAGACGGGCGATGGCGGACCTAACGACAATCGTGCCGATCAGTCTTCTTGGAATGGTGAGAACGATGAGGGTGCTCACAACGGTTTCCGACCTTCGTCTAGCCAGCACGTGGGTGGCGTTCAGGTACTGCTGGGTGACGGCTCCGTAAAATTTGCTTCCAACAACGTGGACTCCAACGTGTGGAACGCGGCTCACTCACGATCCGGTGGCGAAGTCCAGGGTGAGTGGTAGGTTTCACGGGATCTGTTTACAGACTGCGTGAATCAGTGTAAATCTCTTCGGCACGCTCAGCTCTCAAGCTGGGCGTGCCGTTTTCTTTTGTAGGAGCCTGAAATGAGGAAGCTCATCGTCGCGACGCTGCTGATCGGGGCCGTGACGTTCGGGGCCTGGTGGTTGCGTACGGCGGTCGATCACTCGCAACCTGCATTTCAAAGCTCTCCGGGCGCCCAATCAACTTCGAAGGCAAACCCTTCCTTCGTGGGAACGACTTCCTGTCGAAATTGTCATGCGGAGATCGTTGACCTCTATTCAACCAGTGGCCATTCCCACACATTTCATGCAACGACGAATTCAGAATTCGCAAAAAAACTGGATGGGGTCACCTTCGATGATCCACTTCGAAAGGGCCGGTTTCGCTACCATTTCGATTCCGAAGGATTATCAGCTTCGCTGCCAGCAAAATTTGGCGATGAACTTTTCCCGTTGAGCTACGCTCTGGGATCCGGAGCCCATGGTGTCACATTCCTGACCCTTCTGCCTCACCGAGATGGAAGCACCATCGGTCTGGAACATCGAGTCACCCACTATGCACAAAAGTCGGGACTGGATTTGACCGTTGGCCATGCGTATCTCGGAGAACCCGTCGAGGATGCGGAACATTTTGGCCGAGTCTTGTCCGGTCGCAAATTGATGCAATGTATTGGATGCCACACAACCAGCGGACAAGTCGAGAACGGAGAGATCCGGAACTTGATTCCTCATGTTGGCTGCGAGAGCTGTCATGGAGCCGCCGGCCACCATGTGGAGGCCAGAACTAAAGGCGAGGAAGATGTTGATTTTTCGGCAGC
This sequence comes from Planctomycetota bacterium, assembly GCA_052034165.1. Taxonomy (GTDB): domain Bacteria; phylum Planctomycetota; class Planctomycetia; order Planctomycetales; family Planctomycetaceae; genus SXXK01. The sequence continues at coordinate 21,017 of JBPOIW010000239.1, forward strand.
GAAAAGTTGGCCTGACGCGATAGCGGAACTTCGAACCTGCGGCCGCTGTCATCGCCTGCCGGAATCGATCAAGAAGTCGGAACTGGTGCGAGAATCCAGGATCCTTCCTCGATTTCAGCCAGCCGGTCTCATGCAGAGCCCGTGTTTCCAGAAATCTGATGGCGCTATGCGTTGCACCACCTGTCACGATCCGCATGAAAAGGTGTCGAAAGACACAACACGTTATGAACGGCTTTGTATGGATTGCCACCAGACTCAAACTGTGGCGGCCTGCCCCAAAAGTTCAAACAACTGCATTGAATGCCATATGCCGCCTATCAGCCTCGAAGGCGTTGCTTCCTTCCATGATCACTGGATCCGCATCCGCGACGAGAAGGATCCATCCGTGCTGCAGCCAGAGATCGATTCAGAGAACTGATGAAAAAACTACTCGGCCTGCTTCAGCAGCTCTGCAACACGTTGATGCAACTCCCGGGCTTCATCGCGTTTGCCGGCCGACGCGGCTGCTCGAGCCAGTGCGCCAAGATAACGGACGGTCTGTTGCTGTGAGTCATAAAGTTCCCGGAGCCGCTCATAAGCTTCCTGCGGCTTCCGTTCATAGAGCAACAGATCCGCCTCGAGAATCCTGCAGTCCAGATTCCGGGGTTCAATCTGTGACGCCGTCTTCAGATGTTGCTTCGCCGCTTCGAAATCTCCCTGATCTCTGGCTGCCAATGCCAGAATCCGCAAAGCCGAAACTTCCCGTGGATTAACGCCGAGACACCATCGAGCCTGCTCCTCCGCCAGAGCAGGCTGCCCGGTCTTGTTGTAAGCGTAAGCCAGATTCAAACGCGCTTCATAAAAGTCAGGCTCCAGACGAATCGCCTGCTGCAGTGGTTCAATCATTTTCTCCGGATGCAGCATCTCATCATGAATCTCTGCCAGCAGCAGGAAGGTCTGCGCTCTGTCCAAAGCAATCTCAGAGGCACGGACAGCAAAAGGAAGTGCGGCCTCGGGCTTCTGATTCTCAAAGTACAATTCGGCCAATGATAGCTGAGGGCCGAGGCTGTCCGGACTTTTCTCCGCCAGCTCCAGCAACGCTGTTTCAGCTTCTGAGATCTTGTGGTGAAGTATGCAAAGCACAGCAATCTGCTGGACCGCATTCGCTCGCTGAGGGTCCGAAACTGGAATCTGTTGCAGGTACTCAATGGCTTCATCTGGATTGGAGTCCTGCAGAAGTTTCGCCAGTCTCATCTTTGCGGACGTTGAGTCGGGATCACGTTGGATCTCTAATCGCAATGCGGACACCGCGGCGGCCTCATCTCCACGCTTTAAGGCCGATGAAGCCTGCTGCATAAAATCAGGAGCCAGATACTTTTTTCGAACGTAGAAGAACACGACAGCCAACGACGACACCACAACCACCGCGGCCAGAAGCCGAAGCATACTCTTTCGCAAAAGAGTTTCTGCCTTCTCACTCTCCGGTATTTCATTTTGCATGGCCGCGTCCTTCAATCAGCTTGTGGACGCCGTTGATTCCCAGAGATCGCCAGGACTCCGTCACTCCGCTGGGCCATCGCACAGTCACGCTGTCCAGGTCTGTCTGCTCTCCGACACCGATCTGCGTGCGCCTTTCATCACTGGCCAGATAGCTGACGCTGCCGTTGCAAAGTCGCACGATGCTGCGATCAACAAGCTTTGCTTCCATAAAAGCACCGATCGCTTCCCGGTCACTTCGCGTGCCGATCAACTCGATGGTCACGGAGTGATGACTGGACTCGCTTTCATTCCGCATAATAGCAGCGGAATCATTCAAATGCTGAATGGCCAGATCTGATCGTCCGTCCCGATCAAAGTCCGCCATGGCGGAGGAACGACCGACGACTTTCTTCAAAAAATACGCTCCCGCCTCCAGCGAGATTTCCTCAAACCGTTGACCACTCCTGTTCAGAAAAAGCTGCGGACTTTGTGCAAAAGGAGTGTGGCGTTCCAGCTCGGGCGGATAAGACTGGACGTGTCCGTTTGCCACAAAGATATCGAGCCAGCCGTCATTGTTGACATCAATGAATGACGTTCCGAACCCCAGCCGCTGTTTACTGGGAGCACCAAGACCGTATTCGGCAGTGACGTCGGTGAAAGCAACTCCATCGTTGCGATACAGTGTATTCGTCTCGTTGAAATAATTCGTCACGAACAAGTCGATGCGACCGTCACCGTCGATGTCTCCACCGTTAACTCCCATTCCTGCTTCAGCGACACCAAAGCCATTGACGGCAACTCCTGTGACAAGGGCATCATCCACAAACGTCCCGAGGCCGGAGTTTACCCAGAGCTGGTTATGGACGGTGTCGTTCGCAACGTAGAAGTCCAGATCCCGATCATCATCCGGATCAAACACAAAGACGCCGAGTCCGGCCCTGGGAGTTTCGGACATCAGACCGGCTTCCTGAGAAATGTCCACGAATGTCCCGTCACCATTGCTTCGAAACAGGATGTCATATTCGTGTTTCTGGAATCGCGGATGACAGCCTCCCGGATATCTTTTGCCGCCTTCTTCGTGGCTGCACAAAGGATAATCGTCGGCGGGTAATTGCAGATAATTGGCGACGTACAGATCCAGATCGCCGTCACCATCGACATCCGCCCACGTGCAGCTCGCTCCAAATCGTTCGTCATTGAGTGTCGGCTGATCAGCAATTTCCGACCATGTTCCGTCGCCGTTATTTTTGTAGAGATGATTGGGGCCATAACTGGAAACGTACAGATCCTGAAACCCGTCATTATCGTAGTCACCCACGGCTGTACCCATGGAGTAATCGAAGTTCCACAGGCCTGCGAGTTCTGTGATATTTTCAAAGACGCCGTTCCGATTTCGGAAGAGCTGATTACTGTGCTCCGGCTTTTCGGTCTTCACCGTCGGGAATGCTGCACCCTGACAAAAATAGAGATCGGGCCAGTCATCGCGATCATGATCAATCCACGCCAAACCAGATCCCATGAACAGGTGCAAATGTCGCTCGGGCGTCAGCGGTGAGTAATTCCGGAACTCCAGTTTGACGTCACCAGTAACATCGTTGAACCCTGATTTGTCTTCTTGGGCAAGAGCAGGGCAACAGATCAGAATGCCGGCCAACATTACCGCCTGTATTGGCAATCCCACCGTGGAACGGAAGAGCTGGAAAAAGATCTTTGGTGGCGACATAGAGCCATCTCGAAAAGAAAGCAGATCCATGAACTGAGCAACCTTGCAGGCTGGATTCTGTGATGCAGAACTTGCCCGAATGGTAGCCGCTCTCGCTTCAATTCCGTAGCCAGCTGTCAATTCGATCTTGCGATCCATCATCCGCGTTCTGAAGTTGCGATGTTCAAGACTGCGGGAGATCCAGGGGCCGAAAACACAGGGGATTATCACAACCCGACGCGTCAGCGAGGGATTTACGGCAACACTGGTAAAACGCTACAGCTCAATCCCTCACTTACGTTTCGGGTTGTGATGGCGGCAAATGCGCAACTTCAAAACGCGTCAGCGAGAGATCTACTGAGATATTGGTAAAACGCGAAATCGCAATCCCTCACTTACGTTTCGGGTTGTGATGAACGCAGATTCGCAACGTCACAACATGCGTGTCGACATCCTCAAAGGCCGGTGATTCGGCTGTTGCACAGTGATCTTCGGCCACGTAAACTCCCGTTCAGCGTGAAACGCCCAGAAGTCTTCGGCGACCTGTGCTGTCTGAGTGCACGTTTCAGAGAAATTGCCGTCACTCCTCACCCATTGATCCGCGAATCTGAGCAGACGTAAAGAATGAAGCCGACTCACACCACGCAGGTTGGCCACTCAACGTTCGCGAAACTGATCCTGTTGTGCATTATCACAAGTGCCGTCCTGGCTTCACTGCATCCGATTTCCTGCAATGACTACTGGTGGGAACTCAGCAAAGGACGTGAAGCGGTCGCAGGCACGCTGACTCCAAGCAGTCAACTTCTGGCAGGATCAATTCGAGCCGAAGCAGACTGGGCCAGCGGGTCGCTGTTCTATCTGCTGTTCGACAACGGTGGCGTCTTGTCATTGATGTGCCTCAAGATATTTTCCGCCTTGTTTGCAGCACGTTTACTGATTCAGCAAACCGTCCAACGGAATGCAGTCGCCGGAGTTCTTATTGCAACGTCTCTCATCGGCGCCAGACAGGCCTGGGAACCGTCTCCTGTGTGCTTCGATACTATCGGAGTTCTGCTGGTTCTGACTCTGACAAAAGCTCTGTTCAACGGTATCAGCCGCAGCGCATTCGTTGGGTTGCTGATCCTGATGTGCGTCTGGTCCAATCTTGGTTCGCGCAGCATAGCGGGCATCTTGATTGCCGTGCCGACACTGGCTGTTTCCGTCAGGCGACCCGTCGCAAGAATTGTGTGCATCACTCTGCTGCTGATCGCCGCCAGCCTGACTCCCGCAGGATTGGTAACATTGCGGGACTCATGGACAACGACGTTTCCCCTATCAGCAGAATCGTCAGCAACCCTGAGCATGGCGGGTTGGAATCCGTGGTGGAGTAGTCTGCGGCAAATTGAATGCGTCGCCTGGTTACTCCTATGCGGCTTGTCCTTCTGGCGTGCCCTTTCCGGTCAAGTTGGAAACTTCTTTCTGGTCCTCGTCGGCACTCAGATCTTTGCGGCCATGTTTCCGGAGAATCTGCCGCTCGCTGCGATGATAATGGCCTATTTCGGGGTCCAGTTCTGCGGTAAAACGACTGACAGAGCCTCCGAAAAGGTCAAAGTCTCGGACAGGCAGGCGGTACGCATCGATCTGCGGACGCGTGTGGAAAGATTGGTGCTGACCGTTCTGATGGGCGCGCTGGCGACATGGACTCTGCAGCCGTGGAGCGGATGTGGCAGCGGCCTCGGCTGGGGAATCGATCCACGCATCTCACCGGACGCTTTTTCTGCTTCAATGCAAACGGTAAGCCTGACTGGAACAGCCCATTGCGTTGGTACTCGCGAAGCCGGGCTGTTGTCATGGCATCTCCGAAAGGGTGTCAAAGCGTTCGATACCCCACGCACAGCTTTGATCAATGGTCGACTCAGAACTCATGTGCTGCTGACGTCAGATTTGTCAAAGAACTGGCAGGTTCCCCACCGCAGAACAGATGACAGCTGGGGCGGTTGGTGGCTGCCGCTGCTGGAACGCAAGACGACGACTCTGGTGATTCCTTCCGAAGATCTAAAACTGATCACGGCGCTTGAGCCGACAATCTGGAAGCCACTTTCCTTGAACTCGGTGAGCCTTGTTTATGGAAAAGCGGGCGATCCTGGCTGCACTCCGCAAATTGTGAATACACTGTCCTTACGAGACTTCGTGGACCGAGGAACCTGGGTTTATCAGACCACCAGTGAAGAAAGTCAGACGCATACGGATCTGCGAGATCTGATCTACGGCGAGAACACCGGCTACGAAAGCCTGCGTCTGGCACGAGTTTTTCGTGCCATGAGATTGTCTGTGGCAGCATTGAAAGTGTTGTCTATGCTGCCGGTGGATTCGAATCCCGAACTGCGACAGGAATATGCTGGCAATCAACTCTCACTGGGGTATGAAGAACGAATTCTTTGCGGTCGAAGCAGTCGATTTCGGCTGGAGGCATGGCGACTGTCAACCCCGCAATCTGATTCCGTCAGTACGATTGCTCAGGATGTCCTGAACTGGTCCGATGCAGATTTGTCACAGAATGAAACTCCGGACATTGCGGCCACTCGACTTTATCTGAGTGGAGATCACCAGGCTGCGATCCGCAAACTGAAAACAGACGACGCAGAAACACTTTATGCCAGGGCGATGATCTTGATGGAGTCCGGACAAACGAAGGAATCGGAGGCTGTTCTGCAGCAATTGGTAAACGAGTTCTCAGGACATCGCCTTACAGCGTCGGCTAAAGGTCTCCTCGCTTCACTCCGGTATTGACAAGGGCTCGGATCGGCGCCGTGTTTCAGGATTTCACTATGCCAGGCAGACCTACAATACTTCGACTGATTGCGTTCCTGGGTTTCGCTCTTGTCGGGATCTGGTACCTGCAATCATGGCCTGTTCAGAAGCCTGCCTCTGTCTTTGATTTTGCGGTCCGTGCCTCCGACCGCCAACCGCCGCTGATGAACCGTTGTGCGTCATGCCATCAGGATGTTTGCGAGGATTTTCAAGGCGCACCGCATACTCAAACGCTGATTGAAGCAAGTGACCCGCTGGTACTCAGTCGATTTGCCGGGCGAAGCTTTCAGATTGCGAAAGACGGGCCGGTGATTTCTTTTGAGGAGAAGAACAAGCAACTGTGGATGAGCTCCAATGCGTACCCTGAATCGATGCGAATTGAATGGATGTTTGGATCCGGCCAACATGCCATGACACCGGTTAGTCTGCTCACCAATCCAGACGGTTCCACGGAATTGATCGAGGGCAGCGTTTCGTGGTTTCCTCCAAACGTTTTAGGAGCAACCCCCGGCGCGGATCTCACAGGCTCTCCCGGAGTACGATCACTGGGTGAACCGATTAATCATGCAACAACCATGGAATGCTTTGGGTGTCATGTGACGCAACTGCCTCATGATGGCGGCCGAATTCGTCAACAGGATATTCTCAAAGGCGTTTCCTGCGACAGATGTCATCCCGGCGGAGAAAAGCATATCGCTGAAATGGAACGAGGCGCGGAACTCTCGATTGAGAAATGGTCTCAGTTGTCGCCACTGGAGTCGATCAATCGCTGCGGCGAGTGCCATCGAAGAGCTGATCAGTTAACCGCTTCAGAACTTTCGCCAGAACGACCTGTCCTGGTTCGGTTCGCACCAGTCGGCATCGCCATGAGCGCCTGCTTTCTTAAACAGGACTCCGCTCCGCCGGGTCCGCATTCCTTTCGCATGGACTGTCTGACTTGTCACGATCCCCATAAGCCAGCCGAGAAATCCAAAGAGTTCTACATCGCCAAATGTGTGCAGTGCCATGGCCCCGAGACACATCAAGTCGCGGAATGTACTTCCCCGATCACTTCTCGCGAGTGTCTGGAATGCCATATGCCGACCGTCAATGTGACTGACAATCTGAAGCTGACAGACCACTGGATTCGCGTCCGGAAAGCTTCCGACTTGCCTGCCGCCAATGATTTCGCTCCGAACCCGGAACCGTAAAACTGTTCATCGCACGTCATAATTTGTGGCCGCGATTTTCGAGGGGAGACGTTCATCGGACGTTGCATTGGGAACGTTGCATTGGAAACGTTGCTTCAATCGTGACGGCCTGCCGAATAATCAGCGCGGCGCGGTCCTTGCTCGTATCGCTGTACTGATTTTAGCGACTGTATGGCTTCACGTTTTCCTCCATGTGCGGCCCATTACTGCAAAGTTTGCACACATGAACCCACCGGGCAAAGCTCAAGGCCAATTCGTGAAGTAGGTATTCAGGAACGCTTTCTGTTGCCGCCGTTCCGTTTCCCGAAGGCGGCTTCAAACGTGAGATTTCTGAATGTCCGCAACGACCAACGATTCTGATCAGACCGGGATTATTCCCGCACTGCAACTCAATGGCGACGCCACGTGCGTCTCGGCCATTGTGGTGAATGGGGCTCTTGCGCCTCCATCTTCTGGTCTGATCTCTGAAAATGTTCCCCATCGTGAATCAACCGGCTTCCCGGATCTCGGCGGACGCTATCGTCCAGTCAGAAAGCTGGGGCAGGGCGGCATGGGGGCCGTTTATCTGTGCGAAGATAGACAGACTCATTCGCGAGTTGCCGTCAAAGTTCTGCCTGCAGAATTCAATCCTGACGCACAAGCGGTCCAACGGTTCCAAAAGGAATCGAGGCTGCTGGCCGAAGTTCAGCATGCCAACGTGGCCAATCTGCTGGACTCCGGCATCATCGGGAATACTCGATATCTGGTGATGGAGCTGGTTGAAGGCACAGACCTGAAAGCCGTCGTGCAACAATTGGGTCCCCTTCCTGAACGCGTTGCACTGCAGATCGTCTTCGACGTCGCCAGCGCACTCGCGGTCGCGCATGAGTTGGGGATTGTGCATCGAGACATCAAGCCCGGTAACATCCTGCTGACCGCCAACTCCGCCCGTGAGCTGAATCCTCAACAGTCTGTTCTTGATGCGATAGCAAACGATCGGCCCTTCGTCACAAAATTGACGGACTTCGGACTGGCCCGGCATATCGATCAGGCGGCATCACTTGAGCTGACTCGCACCGGCATGATGTTGGGAACTCCGTACTACATTTCGCCCGAGCAATGCACGGACAAAGGCGGAATCACACCCGCCGCTGATATCTATTCTCTGGGGGCAACGCTCTACGAATTGCTCACAGGCCGTCCGCCGTTTCGCGCTGACGATCCTATCAAACTCATCTCGATGCACTGCTTCGAACAGGCGCCGGATCCTCGGAAAGCTCGCGCAGAAATCAGCGACGGCGCGGCCGCATTGGTTGCAAAGACGCTGCAGAAAAGTGCCTCAGAACGCTACGCCGATGCGGGCCATTTACTGGCTGATCTGACACGGCTTCTGCATGGCGAAGCGGCTTCTGTGGTTTGTCATCCTTCTGTTCCCCAACCGGCTGGAAAAGTCTTCGCGGCCACGTGGGAATGGCAACTGGACAGCAATCCTGCTGAACTCTGGCCGCATATTTCCAACACCGAACGTGTCAACGCCGCTGTCGGCCTGCCGCCCGTTGAATATGTGACTCGCCGAGATGAACGAGGCATAAAACATCGCTTCGGATCATTCAAACTCGGCTGGACTCGGCTAAGCTGGGAGGAACATCCGTTTGAATGGATCGAAGGTCGTCGTTTCAGCATTCTGAGAGAATTCGAAAACGGCCCGTTTCAATGGTTCGTGAGCACCGTCGAACTGACTCCGCGCCCTGAAGGAGGCAGTCTGCTTCGTCACAGCGTACGAATTGCGACGCACGGTTTGATTGGACGACTGATTGCACACGTCGAAGTCAACATGAAAGGCCGCAAGCCGCTGGATCGGGTTTATCGGCGCATTGATGATGTTGTCTCAGGGAAGCTTAAAGCTTCGACAGTGACAGATCCGTTCATGCCCGTCACATCGTCGGCATCAAAGCTGCGGAAGAAGCTGGAAAACTTTCGTTCTCGATTCGACGGCAAGGTTTCAGATCAGAACTGTCTTGAGCGATTTCTGGATCTGCTGGCAGAAAGCCCTGCTCAGGATCTCGCCAGAATTCGTCCACGAGCCGTGGCCAGACAACTTGATATCAATGCCGATCAGCTGACGATTCTCTGTCTTGAAGCGTGCCATGCCGGGCTGCTGGAACTGCACTGGGATATTCTTTGTCCAACATGTCGAGTCGCGGCCGCCGTCAAGGATTCACTGAACGAGATCGATCGCCATGCCAACTGCGAAGCGTGTGAACACGATTTCGATGTGGACTTTACCAGTGCCGTGGAAATGATTTTTCGAGTTCATCCGGACCTGCGGCAAGCCGATCTCAAAACCTATTGCGTTGGCGGTCCTGAACATGCTCCACATGTGATTGCACAGATTCAAGTTGCAGCCAGCGAAACATTTGAGCTCGACCTGAATCTCGATCCCGGCTCTTATGTTCTTCGCGGTTCGCAGCTTCCGTACACAATTGGAATGGCTGTCGATCGCTCCGCGGGAACCAACCGGTCGATCATTCTCCTGCGACCGGACCAGTCTTCACGCAGGGCGATTCGTGTTCATGGTGACCGTCAGCTGCTGACACTGGTCAACGAATACCCATCCGAACTCCTGATTCGACTGGAACGAACAACGGCTCGCAAGGATGTTGTGACGGCGGCGGAAGCATTACAGCTTCCATTGTTCAGGCAGTTGTTTCCGAGCGAATCGGTGACTCGCGATCGCCTTTCCAGCATGTCGACCTGTACTCTCATCGCGCTTCGCCTCACAAATGTGCTCGACCTTTTCACCGATCTGGGTGACGCCGCGACGGCTGATTGTCTGCAGAAGACGATGGCTTTCTGTCGCACCACGATTGAAGCTCAGGGAGGCCTTCTGATTAAAGAACAGGATGACCGCTTGCTGGCTTCGTTTACACTGGCTCAGCCGGGCCTGCAGGCTGCTCTGGAACTGCATGAGACACTGTCAAAAAAGTGTTCAACAACCAACACTGTTCCCGCAGTGCAGATCGCGCTTCATCGAGGAGTCGCGATGTCGACCAGTATGAACGGCAAACTGGACTTCTTCGGTCGCTCGGTTGCGGTCGTTTCCGCGATGCTCGATCTGCCGGAAAATCATCGTCTGCTGGTGTCTCAGGATTTGGTCCACGACGAAGAATTTCAGGTGAACCTGCAACAGTCGGGAAGAACCAGTCAACCTGTCTCACGCAGCGGCGGGCTGACAATCTATGAGATCACTCATCAAGAGCGTGTCTCAGATCCTGCTAACACGAAATCGAAGCCTGCAGGTCACGAACAAGACCATGCCTGCCATGGAGAATGCGGCTGTTCACTGCCGACATCGCACCCTGATATGGCATCTGAGGTCTTGTCCAGCGGCGCGAGAATCATCAATGGAGAAGCAAAATGACAACTGCGATCATGACCTCAACGCCTGCTTACTCAGGCAATCTCCCGGCGACAGACTGGCTGCTGGAAGGTTGCTTGCCAGGTCAGTCCACAATCTCGCGGACTGCGTTGCGAGCTTTCCCGTTTTCTCTGGGTCGCGATTCGGCCAGCGATCTGCCTCTTCCTTCGAAGAATGTTTCCAAGCGTCACGCAACGATTCTGCATACTCCGGCGGCTGTAATTCTGCAGGATCTTGGCAGCACGAATGGAACCTTCGTGAACGGTCGCCGCATTACGACATCAACGCCGATTGGCGTCCATGACCTGATTCAACTGGCTGACGTTGAATTACGGCTCATCAGAGATGCTCAGAAGTGCGCCGACTTCACTTGCGTTGAACAGCAGCTGGAACAACGCTGGCTCATTTCTCGCCTGAACGAAGTCCTGAATCAAGGACGACTGAAGATCTATTTCCAGCCGATTGTAACAGGCCTCGACCATAAAGTTCTGGGCTACGAAGCATTGGTGAGAACCGATGTCACCGGTCTGGAAACTCCGCTCCAGCTCTTCGGCGCTGCCACGCAGTTGGGTCAGGAAACACGTCTGAGTCAGCTTTGTCGCGCAGAGGCCGCGCGAGTGATCGAAGACGCCGGCATTAATGGCGCATTGTTTCTGAACACCGATCCGAATGAAGTTCTGGGAGACGAGCTCATTCAGTCCATGAAAGACCTGCGGAATCGAGCAGGCAATCGCCAACTGGTTCTGGAGGTTCATGAAGAAGCCGTTCCTGAAGCCCGGAGATTCCGGGAGTTCGCGAAGGCCCTTCGAGATCTTGATATCAAACTGGCGTTTGATGATTTCGGAGCCGGGCAATCTCGACTGCTTGAGTTGGCTCAGGTATGCCCCGACTATTTGAAGTTTGATCGTTCTCTTGTCAAGGATCTTGGCAGCTCCGAAGCCGTCCATGAGGATCTCGTTCGCACGCTTCACAACAGCGCAGTGTCATTGGGAATCACGACGCTGGCGGAAGGTCTGGAAACAGCTGAATCGATCCAGGCCTGTCAATCGATCGGCTTCGCACTGTACCAGGGATATGCGTTCGGACGACCTCAGCCAATCGCCGCATTCTGAGCAGCCACAGTGCCTGAGTTTGGTGTCGTCGTTCGCTCCGCGAAAGAGAGCAATGCATCTTTCGCGGATGCAAAAGGCAACACCGTTGAATCATCAGACCGTTCGCAGCCCGCTTTTCAGAGAAACCAGACGCTGACGCGTTCCGGCTGATTAATAAAACCGATCGGTTACCTCAAGTCCACAGAGAACGAGGTCGGAGCAGCCACCGAGAAGACCGGATCAAATCGCCCGCGCCGAGCGAGTCTTGCGCCGCCGCCAGGGAACCACTGAATGCCCAGGAAGGCATCGACAGTTCCGGTATCCGCTGGCATGATAAGATTGGTCTCACCGTACAAGGCAAAATGATCATTCAGCGGAGCCAGAAAATCGGCCCCAAACAGGGGAACCGCTGATTGTGCGGGAGATGGCCCCGTCACGGCATTGTTTTCCCCATGGCCGTCAGCGACTCCCAGCCAGAAGGCTGTCTGCGTTTCCGATTCCCAGATGTGTCGCCAATAGAGTGAACCCTGATTGATCGTTCGCAACGAAACCGGACCACCTCCGAAGTTACCAGAATCATCAAGACCGCGGAGTTGTGCCGACAACCCAAACTGATTGGCCTCATCAATGTCGCAACCAACTCTCCCGCGCCACTGTGAAAGCAGAAATTGATCGTAGGAGTCCTCAACCATAAAATCATGAGCGACCGCCCAGAGGAATCCGGAATCGCTTCGTTGAAATAATCCCACTGTGGTATAGCCCTGCACGCGGTCGGTTGTTTCACCAAGCAGTTCATAAACTCGCACCGCATTCTGGGAACCAACGACACCGGCACCAAGCTGCAGGCCCAGTCCCGAATCTTCATCTAAAGCAAAGCTTGAGTTCACATTGCCCTGAAGTCCGAGGTTGGCATTCACTCCAAAATCCTGCGGCTGCTTTGAACCATCAATACCACCAAAGAAGGTGAGTGACCTTAACCAGCCGCCGGTTGAATCCGAGCCTGGGGCACAGTTTGAATCGCTGGCTTCCGTGACGTACCGGGCGTCGGGGTCAGTGAGAGAGACGATGTCCACTTTCGTCTGCGTCGAAACGAAAAATGGCTTCGCCTCTGCAGCGACCTGCAAGGGCTGAGTAATTTGTAACTCCGCCGGGAAGTTGTCCTCGGCAAACGACTCCGCAAGTGGTAACACGCAGACCAGAAAGAAGAGTTGCGGGTAGGAATATCGTGGCACTACACAGGCCTCCTGCCTGATGGAAACTCGATTGAGCGTAGACGGGATCATACGGTTGATCGTCGCCCGCGGTGCAGAGGTCGTGTCGAGGACGACTTCGCGATTCCACAATCTTCGATCAGAGTAACCACAATTGCGAGAGCGCGAATAACCGACAAACTTTGCGCAATGGGCCATGCTGTCTCGTCAGTCACAGGTGATCGAATGGGCTACTGACTTTCCCCAATTCATGGTTCGCTGACGATTCAAGCCAATGGCTGCAATCGACTCGAAGAATCCAGGCACGTGGCTGCCGCCTCAGAACCCCGAACGCACTCTAAAGTGTGAAGACTCTTGTGCGATTGCAGGTCGAACAATGGGGCATGCATTATCTCGGCGACGCCGAACCGCTCACTGAATCAGCAGTTCTCCTGCAGGTTTTCCCCCGGGCCTCTGTCACTGCAGAAACTCAACAGTTGGCATAATCGACATCACCAGTCAGGTGACGACGAATCCCCGGCGGACAACAGCGGCCGGATCCCTGCCGCATCTTTTTCCTGACAGAAAGTAAAGCATCGTGGGGCGACATCTGAAGTCATCGCAGGATGAATCGGAGTGCACTGGATTGTAAAGGCCCTGCGTTTTGACACCGACGATAAATGGGCAGGGCAACTTCGATGCATCAGAGCGGAATTTTCGCACGACAGAACGATGTCTTCACCACGATGTTTCTCGGCACGCTGAATGGCATGCTAAGATCTCGCCTTGCAAGTTGCTGTCTTCTTGTGGTTATGATGTTTCTGGCAACAGCCTTAATCTGGAACGCCAGCGTTGACCAATACGTCCTGCGCGAAGGACGACGCGTGGCAGTTCCTGTGGTCGATGAGACCTGGCATTCGAAGAGCGGATACACCACAAAGTATCGATATCCTGGAGCAGGGCAGGGGAATCCACTGCACTTCTTTGACTCGTTCTTTATCCAAAGTGGACAATCAAAAGACATCGGCATAGCGAATACATTTGGAACACAGTCAAGTTGTCGACCGGGCCATGAGATGGCGATGGTCGCCTATTTGCCGAATGATCCTCGCGTCCACGTTGTCGTGGGTGATCGCACTTCATTTCTTTTTTATGCAATCGGTGCCTTGTGTCTCGCGGCGTCCGGAGGCTTGCTGTGGAATCTTGCACGGCTCGGTCGCCATGAACAGGCGATTGTAATCCCGGGCTGGGAAACAACTCCAGGATACTGATTGAGTCTTTGCAGGCCGACCAGTTGCTGGTGGCGTGATGGGACAATGGCTTTAATCCGTCTGGCAGAGCATTCAACTTGCCAGCTCTGCGGCCCACTATTGCATTCGGATCAGGAAGCCCGTCGACATGACTCATCAACATCCCTCCCGCATGGGTCATCCTCGCGCGTCTGCAACAAGCCCCAGTGCGCCACCGATTTATCAAACGACGGCCTTTGATGTTCCGGATCTCGACGTGCTGCACGCCCTGTATGAAGGGAAAGCGTCCGGCGATGTTTATACTCGCGACAGCAATCCGAACCACACCGCTCTCGCAGAATCCATTGCGATGATGGAAGACGCCGAAGCTGGAGCCGTCTTCGCATCCGGAATGGGCGCAGCCGGCAGCGTCTTTTTGTCTCTGGCTTCGGCCGGAGATCACCTCATTCTTGCTCGGGCTCTTTACGGAAAGACGTTGCAGCTCGCGTCTCGAATGCAGCAGCAGTTCGGGCTGCAGATTTCCTACTTCGATGCGGATCAGCCTGAGCAGTTGAAGGAACTCGTGACCGAGAAAACTCGCTTCGTTCTTGTGGAGACCGTTTCGAATCCGTTGCTGCAAGTGGCCGACATCGAAGCAATCGCGAGTTTTCTGAACGACAGCGTTCCTTTGGTCGTCGACAGCACGTTTACGACGCCGGAGCTGATTCGCCCTTTGAACCTGGGTGCATCAATCGTCTTTCACAGCGCGTCGAAATATCTGAATGGTCACGGTGATGTCATGCTCGGAGTTGCCGCGGGGCGGAAATCTCTGATCCGAAAAATGAGCGAGACCTCCAGCATCTTCGGGCAGAACGCGAACCCGTTTGAGTCGTGGCTTTGCCAACGAGGCCTGCGGACTCTGCCGCTGCGAATGAAACAGATCTGCCAGACAACTCTGGAACTGGCCCGTGAACTTTCGAAGCATCCGGCCGTCCGAAAAGTGCACCATCCGCTGCTTGCCGGGCATCCGAGTCAAGCCATTGCGAGTCGTCTCTATCCCAATGGCACCGGCGGAATCCTAGCCCTGGAACTGGCAGGCGAGGGATTTTCTGTTGTGAACCGATTCATGCAGGCCGCCTCGGGAATGCCGTTTTCCCCGACCCTGGCGGATGCTCGCACCACGATTTCCCACCCGGCAACGACTTCCCATCGCTTTATGACGGCCGAACAACGAGCGGAAATCGGGATTCGGGATGAGCTGATCCGAGTGTCCGTCGGCCTGGAGCCTCTGGAACAGCTAAGAGTCGAGTTTTCGCAGGTGCTTGAGGCAATCGGTGGCTGAATTCGAGCCAAACACGGGCAATCGCAACGAACGGCTTGTCACCGAGTTTCGCGGGCGATATCATCCGCGTTTCGATTTTTCCGGCCCGTTCTGCGCGCAGAGCGGAGTGCGCGTTGGCCATTGGCCTGCGACGCGATGCAAGTCATTGCTATCAATGGCCTTGCGCCTGATACCGATTCAGTCACTTCGGCAGTTTCGGCCTCGTCTTTCGTATTCAGAATTCTGATTTCGTCGTGTTCGAAAACATCACACAAAGTCTGGGTAAGGCCTTTTCGGCTTTCCGGGGAACCGGAAAGATCACGGAAAGCAACATCCGCGACGGCATGCAGCAGGTCCGCACGGCTCTGCTGGAAGCTGACGTTGCGTACGATGTCGTCCAGGACTTTGTGA
>JBPOIW010000030.1:0-31424 GCA_052034165.1 Planctomycetota bacterium
AAAAAGCGCCAGCGAGTGAACACTTTGCGACTCATTCACTCGCTGGCGCTTCGGGCTTGTATTCTCAATGGTTTTCGTGACCATGGCGCTGTCCATCTAAGGACCAGTCCCGGAATAAGTTCCTGAAATCACAACTCGACGCGTAAGTTTTGAATTTGCGCATTGGCCGCTATCGCAACCCGAAACGTCAGTGAGGGATTGAGCTTTGCGTTTTGCCAATGTCTGCGTAAATCCCTCGCTGACCAGACTGTTGATTTAATCAGCCGGAACGCGTTAGCGTCCGGTTTTCGCCTTTGAAACCCAGGAAAAGCAACCGGGGGCTAACGCCCTGCGGCTGATGAAGCGATTAAATTAACAGGCCGTGACGCGTCGGGTTAGGATAATTCCCCGTGTTTCCAATCCGCTGATCTCAGGAAGCCTTAAACAGCGAAACTTCAGAACGCGTGTGCGAGGGATCATCGCCTTCCCGAGACATCTCTTACGGGCGTTTCGCGTTGTGATTTCTTGCCGCAGCAAAAAACAGGAAGCTATTTTGGGATTGTTCCTACGCACTGGCTCGCATTGAACCGGGCTGTGCTCCGGAACGCATATCGTCCAGACGTTCAACGACGCACTGCAACGCCGTGGCGATCATCTGCTGCTGATGCACGACCTGTTCAAGGACGTTGCAGATCTCATCAAGTCGAGTTTCCTGAGAAGACAGGCGGTTCAAAACCTGCAGATAGGAATCGGACTGTGTCGCAACCTCTGGAGCGGCTTTCTTAGCGGCGTAATCGGCGAAGCGAATCGTCTGAGCGAACTGGCACGCATCCACAGCTTGCTGGGCGGCTTTCAGTAGTTCGCTGATTCGATCTGTTCGGTTGCTATCAGCATCCAGCAGATCCAACTCGAATTCCAGACCGTCGATCAATTGTCGAGCTGACAATTTGCTGTGCTCGACGGGACGCTCGGCTGCCAGAGCGGCTGAGTGATTGCAGAGGAAGAATGCCAGACGCACATCACCGACCTCAATCAGGTCACCATGTTCCAGAAGTGCATGATCGACGGGTTCGCCGTTGACAAGCAGGTCCGGCGAATCTGCTATCTTTGTGAGTTCCGCGCGTGACTCAGACATTTGAATGGCTGAATGAATTGGCGGCATCTCTTCGAAACCGAGACGAAGGTCGCAACCGGGCCCCTGACCAATCAGGAACAGGCCGGAACTAATCGGACGAAAAGGGAACTTCCGTTCCTCATCCGCCAGCCGCAGATATGCGACCGTATCTCCCGGCAGAAATGGTGTAATCTCTTGCACGTCGGTACTCTCAAACGACTTCGACTGCTCTAGTCCCTCTCTTTGGGCATCGTCCAAAACAGCGTTGGTCGTGAATGTCGAGGAGAGAAAATCCTTCCGCGGCGGAGATTCATTTTCGTGATGGAGTGTCCCTGCCCAGAGACTGCTGAGTACGACGCCAGAACAGCATATTTCTACAGATCGAACCGCAGTTTCTGCCGGAACTGAACCGCAATGGATTCCACACGCCCCGCGCCGCAGTGGTCTGAATAACCGGCACTTCCGTCAAAGATGACAAGACAGGTCATTGCGGGTTTCGTGGCCCGCTCTGCACGCCGCCAAATATGGATGAAATGTTGACTTTCTGCAACACCGCGCCGCTATTCCCGGGCGACCTTGGAACCATGAAGTACGCTGAAAGAGCGGTCATTCTGTCTATTCTCTTCTCACTTGGTCATTCAGCCGCTTCTCTCATGTCCTGCAGGGCCATCATCTTTTGGACGATTCCCGCGCTGCTGCTGCTGATGCTGCAGGTGCCCGTGTTTCTGCAGTTGCCGTTGACGCCGGATGCCGTGCTGTACGATCTGCAGGCCCGCTGTCTGATGCACGGTGGAGTGCTCTACCGCGACATCGTTGAACCTAACCTACCCGGAGTCGTCTGGATCCACGCCGTCATTCGCAGCCTCTTCGGCGAATCGGATCAGGTGTTGAGAGTCTTCGATCTTGTCATCGTGTTGGCTATCACGGGAATACTTTGTCGCGGTGTGGCAGATAAAACAAATTCGAGAAAGCTTCAGCACGCCTCAATGGCTGTCCTTGCGTCTTTACTTTTGATGTTCTACCTCGGCACTTCAGAATGGTGCCACTGTCAGCGTGATACCTGGATGCTGCTGCCATGTTTGTTGGCGATGGCAACGCGAAGGCGCTGTTGCGATCCTTTCGGGCATGCGACATCACAGCGAGCATTCGTGTCACGCGATAATGATGAGCGAACCTTTCTGATGCTGGCATTGCTTGAGGGCAGCTTGTGGGCGATTGCATTCTGGATCAAGCCGTTTGTTGCACTTCCCGCTGTCGCCGTAATACTGGCGTCGCGGAGTCAATTTCCTTCGCTCGGGACGTGGCTGAAACATTCGAGCTATTTGATTGCGGCCGGTGCCATTGTGGGAGTGCTGGGAATACTCTGGATGATCAACGCCGGATGCTGGACGTACTTCGTGGAGATGATGACTTCATGGAATGGTGACTATTACCAGGCCGGGCGAAGTCGCTGGAGTTGGGAGCGTTTGCAGGCTCATGCGTCACGATTCTGGCCATGGGTGCTAATCCACATTCCGGCAGTCGTCATCAGTATCAGAAATCCTCGATCACTGCTGTGTGCCTGTTATCTGGGATGGTTACTGCAGGCGGTGTTATTGCAACAACTCTTCGATTACATCCATGTGCCCGGAGTCATTCTGGGGATCGCCGTTTGTGTTCGATTGTTGACCGAGCAACTTCTTGGCGCACACAACGCCGCTGTTTCTCAAGCGACAGCAGAAGCTGGCCCGAGAATCTCGTTCAGCCCTGTTTCATGTGTGGCCGGCGTGATTGTGGTCATGTCTGTCGTGAGTTCTGTGATCAGCATTCAAAGTCGCCTCGCGTATGTTCAGCCCTGTTTGTCGGCCTGCTTTTCCGGTTCCTTATCGACCGATGTCAGGGATTCGATTTCGCAGAGCCCGTTCCCGTGTTGGTCCGAGCTGGAGCCTTTATTCGATCATCTGCGCGAAATGAGTATTCCTGATCGCGAGTTACTGGCCTACAACGGAAACCTGATTCATCTTTATCCGCAACTGAAGTTTGATCCGCCCACGCGATTCGTGTACCTCGACGTTCTGGCCCGCTGTTTTCCTCGCCGACGTCAGGAGATGCTGCAGGAGGTTGAACGCTGCAATGTCCGGTATGTCGTGGCGAATCTGAGGGAAGACGGCTGGGACGATGACGTGCCTTCGGGCCAGCTTTTGCCTGCTGCATTGGAAGCCTGCAAGTCGAAGTTATTCTTTCCGTATAACCAGCGGCCCATCTTCCGGTCGGGCAGCTATGTTCTGTTTCAAGTCGACAGTTCGCTCGGTTCATTGACCAGCGAGTATTTCCCGTTGTCGCAGTTTCGCGGGAAGTTTATCGCAACGGGAGAAACAGATCGGCTCGAATAGTCTCTGGAGTTCCCCAGAAACGGTAGGTGGCCAGGCTGGCAGGACGATGGGCGGTGGTGCGGGTGGCGCGTGAATGCTCGGAGGGCTGACGCCCTGCCGCTCGCCGGGGGCGTTGGGTGCGTTGGGTGCGTTTGGCGAGCGGCATGGCGTGAGCCATCCGAGTGCGATTCCTTGCGATTCCGCTTTTCGGTCTAGTTCAGTGGTCTGGGCTGGTAGGATGATGGGCGGTGATGCAGGTGGCGCGTGGTGCTCGGAGGGCTGACGCCCTGCCGCTCGCCGAGGGGCGTTGGGCGAGCGGTATGGCGTTAGCCATCCGAGTGCGATTCATTGCGATTCAATGTTTCCGTTTTTCGGTCGGGTTCAGTGGTCCGGGTTGGTAGGATGATGGGACGCTGGGGCCATCTGGGACGCTGGGGCCATCCAATCAAGATTGCAAACCAGAAGTTTGGCTGCTATTCTTTCTGCTGTCAAGATCATGGTTTTGGATTTGATTGCTCAGGAGTTGGCGTATGGCACGGCTGAATCGGCGTGAGGTGTTATCAGATGGGGAGATTCAGGTTGTGCATTGCGTCAATCGGTGCGTGAGGCGAGGTTTTCTCTGCGGGGTTGATGAGCTCACAGGGAAAAATTACGAGCACCGGCGGCAGTGGATGCGGAATCGGCTGGAATTTCTTGCAGGAACTTTCGGCGTCGACGTTCTCGGGTTTTCGATCATGTCGAATCATCTTCACGCGATCTTGAGAAGTCGACCGGATGTGGTGAAGCAATGGTCGGACGAAGAGGTGGCTCGCCGGTGGTGGAATCTGTTTCCTCAACGCCGAAACAAGGACGGTTCTCCGGCGGAGCCTGCTGATGCGGAACTCAATCACCTGATGGCTGATGCAAAGATATTGGCCGAACTGCGGGCTCGTTTGTCCAGCATTTCGTGGTTTATGCGTTGCACGTCGGAAGTGATTGCTCGGATGGCGAATGCTGAAGACGAGTGCACCGGCCGATTTTGGGAGGGTCGCTTCAAGGCGACTGTGCTTGCCGATGAATCAGCGATCGCGGCGTGCATGGCGTATGTCGATCTGAATCCGATTCGAGCGGGCCTTGCGGCAACGCCGGAGAAGAGTGACTTTACGAGTGCTCAGGAGCGTATTGCTGATCTGAAGTCTGCAGACGAAGTGTCAACGGCTGATTCAAAAGACGTGAGAATTGAGCATGGCCAGAAAGCGGGCTGGTTGGCTCCTGTGGAGCTGGAGCCGAAGCGGAAGAAAGTTCGCGAGAAACGTTCCAGCCGCCGAGCATCGACCAAGGGCTGTGTGTTCATGACATTGACAGAGTACCTGCAACTGCTCGACTGGACCGGTCGCCAGCTCAAGCCGGGTAAACGCGGAGCGATTCCAAACAATGCTCCACCGATTCTTGACAGACTGAATCTGTCGGCGGAGTTGTGGCTGCACGCCGTTGAGCATTTCGGAAAACGCCGCGTTGCCAATCGCGTGACGCCAGCATCCCAATTCAACGCTATGGCAAAACCGGCCGACTTGGCTCTTGTTGGTCGGTAGCGTTGGAGGGCGGTGGTTCACTAGAGGTCGAGACTTGCTGCGATCTGTTCTGTTAGTTTGGATGGCCCCTTTTGAGCGGGCTGAATCTGCCGGCCGTCGGCCGAGTTGTAGTTGTGGCTGCACGCCATTGAGCATTTCGGAAAACGCCGCGTTGCCAATCGCGTGACGCCAGCATCCCAATTCAACGCTATGGCAAAACCGGCCGACTTGGCTCTTGCCGCTCGGTAGCGGTGGAGGGCGGTGGTTCACGAGAGGTCGAGACTTGCTGCGATCTGTTCTGTAAGTTTGGATGGCCCCGTTACGCGGTTCTGTAAGTTTGGATGGCCCCGTTACGCGATGACGAGAGATCGAGACTTGCTGCGATCTGTTCTGTTAGTTTGGATGGCCCCGTTTTGACGTTACGCGTTGCCAATCGCGTGACGCCAGCATCCCAATTCAACGCTATGGCAAAACTGGCCGACTTGGCTCTTGCTGCTCGGTAGCGGTGGGGGCGGTGGTTCACGAGAGGTCGAGACTTGCTGCGATCTGTTCTGTTAGTTTGGATGGCCCCATTTGTCAATCGGCCCCGTGTTTTCAGCGCGAAGTGTGTAAACGTCAGCGGCGAAGGCAATGCATCATTGCCTTCGCCGCGTGGGGGTTAGCGCTGCAGGATTCTTTCGGGTGCTTCGACGTCGCGATCTATGAAAGCCCATAAAACTTGCAAGCATTCTCATGCAGCAGTTTCTTCTGGTCTGCAACGGGGCGGCTGGAAATGATTTGCCGCAGAGTGGTTACCCAGTCTTTGTAAGTTCCGCCGAGCAGACAGACCGGCCAGTCGCCGCCGAAGACGACTCGATCGGCACCGAAGCTGTCGAGACAGTGATTAACGATCGGTGCGAGTGATTCAACGAATGGCACTCCCTTGGGAGCTCGGGCGATAATGCCGCTGATCTTGCAAATCACGTTCTCCTGATCGGCCAGAGCCTTGATATCGTCCCGCCACTTCTGTGGGTCGTGAACAGGCTGTTCGGAGGGGGGCGCATTCTTTAGAAATGCGGACGGATCTGCGTTACCGCAATGATCGACGATGAACCGTGTCCCGGAACATTTTTTCGCGAGAGCCAGGCCGTCGGAGAGTTCTCCCGGACGCATACACAGGTCGAAGCTGAGTCCCAGCTCTCCCAACAGCTTGACGGATGCGACGAACTGCGGCTTCAGGCACATGGCTTTCTCAGCCGTTTCCGCATGCAACACCTGACGTACGCCCTTAATCTCCTTCTCTTTGGCGTAGCGGCGAATGTATGGAGCAAACGATTCCTGGCCAGGGCGCCCCGAGATGACAGCGGCAATCGTAGGGCCTTTCTTGCTGCGACAAATCTCGATCAGAGTGTCGGCTTCTTTGACCTGATCTTCAGGAGCGACGTCCACTTCCATGTAAACAGCCTGCACGACATTCAAGCCTTCCGTTGCTTTGGCGTATTCGGCGAGACCATAAGTCTGGCTGAGAATCTTTGGGGCACCAGAGAGCCACGGCGGCTGAACCTGAGACAAGTCCCAGAGATGCTGATGAGTATCCACGATTGGGATATCCGCCGTCGCGGGGCTCGCTGCGGCTTTGACTGTTTCGTTAAGTGCGACGGCAACAACCGCTGCGGATGAAGTGGAAAGAAACTGGCGACGAGTACTCATGATTGTGCTCCGCAATGGAAGAACGGGCGTGGAAGCAATTGGTGGGGCCACATCGGGCTCTTTGTCAACCCGAGTGCGCAGGCATCACAACGGATGATGATCTCCGAGTCAAATGAGGCCCCTTATCCGGGACTCGGAGAGTCACAAAGAATTGCTCATTGTTTGTTGTCAGACACGAATCGTCCGCGACTGAACAGCCATAAGATTCCGCCCAGCAGCAATGTAATCCCCGTGGCCTTTAAATCAGCGGGCTCGTTCTTTGCCATTAACCCCGCGATCAGAAATGTTGCGGCGACGTAAGTAATCGCACAGATTCTGACGAGCAACGAAGGAGCAGAAGAAGTCGACTCGGAACCTCGTGCAGGCAACAGCACAGTGAAGACCGCAACCGCCGACGAGAGCGCCAAGGTTGTGCTGAGATATCCCAGCAGCTCCGAGAGATTACTCACCAAAACCAGGCTGGCGGCGATGACTGTTTGCAACAGAACGGTTCGACTGATCGAGCTGGGGCCGGTTCGAAACATCGCCGGAAATACGCCATCATCTGCCATCCTCGAGAACACTCGCGGCCCCGTCATGATCATTCCCGCCACCGACGACAGCGTACCCAGCCCGATTGCACAGCGGATCAGTAGTTCCATCGAATTACCACCAACAGCCCCGGCAGCGATCGCAGCAATCTCGGGCTTTCCGGCCAGCTCTGATGCGGGGACGGCTGACACAAACACTGCATTGAGAGAAAGATAGAGTACTGTGACCAGAATTGTCCCAAGCCATAGAGACCGCGGGACGGTGACCTCCGGATTCTTCACTTCGGATGCGATATACACGGCGGCATTGAATCCCGCGTAGCTGAGAGAAATCCACATGACGGATCCTGCCATGGCTGTGAACGTCGCCATCGACCACGCGGGTGGCAGGTTCTGTTCGAGCGGTGTCCAGTACCATTCTCGCGACGAAAACTGGGCCGCGGCTGCAATCAGAAAAGCCGTCAGAGCAACGAGCTTGATACCAACAACAGTGTTCTGGATGGCGGCAAACAACTTGACCAGAAACGCATGCCCGAAGCCGAAGATCAGAATTGAAGTCACGGCGACGCTGTTGGGAACAAACCACGCAGGGCGAATAGCTTCGGGTACTGCGTAAGCTTCAAATGTGATTGCGGCCATAGCGATCGCACCGCTGAATCCAGCGGTCAGCGAAATCCAGCCCGCCAGAAATCCCGCGAACGGATGCAACTGTCGGCTAAGATAAAGATATTCACCGCCCGAGACTGGCAGCCTGCGGGCCAGTTCTCCATAAGCGATCGCTCCGCAGATGGCGACGACCCCGCCAATACACCAGGCGACCAAAACCCGTTCGGCAGAACCCAGGGCTGCGATGGAAAATCCGGAGGTCGTGAACACCCCTGACCCAATCATGCTGGCAATCACGACACAGGTCAGGGTTGTCAGCCCAAAGCGAGCATCCGGTTTCATTGGTTAATGCCCGTTTCGGAAAAGCAGTCTTGTCGCATCGTGGTCTCGACTCGCTGTTCGTGATCAGCACGAACAGCAAAGTCTCCTCAGCATTCGTGCAGTTAACACGAATGCTTTATCAAGACCTGATCTGTAGGTTGGACATTCTTGTCCGACTGGGTTTCGACGGACAGGAATGCCCATCCTACTTGCAGGTCACGTGTTGAAGCAGCATTACTCGGCCTTTGGAGCATCGGCAGCTGGTGCTTCAGCTGGAGCCGCATCAGCCTTCGGTGCCTCGGCGGCCGGGGCCTCTGACTTTTCCTCAGATGGCTTGTGATCGTCGTCCTTATGTTCGGCCTTGGCTTCCCCATCCCCATGAGCATGCTCGTCATGAGCGTGCTCATCATGGCTGTGAGCATGGAATTCCCCGACAAGCTCTTTGCCGTCAACGGTGACGTGAAAATGTCCGTCCAGTTGCTCCTCAGATTTGATCGCTTCCGGCAACTGGCTGCCCGCGATGACGAATCGTGACGCTGTCGCTTCGGTTTCGCCTTCCAGAGGAGACGCTTTGGCTTCGAGAATGACTTCGGCTCCGTCCTTTTCGATTTCGAAAGCCAGACCTGTGGCCGGCTTACCGACACCGATTTCGCTGCCATAGAAGTAAAGCGTGATGTCGCGAGTTGCGCTATCGAAAACCATTTCCGCATGGTGACCGTGAGTATCATCCAATTCCAGCACGTGGCCGCCGTACTTTCCGGCATGACCGCCATGATCGTGTCCGTGGTCATGACCATGATCATGTCCATGATCGTGGCCATCGCTCAAAGGAGCCTTGCCATAGTCCTGATAATTTCCGTCATCGCATCCCACGGCAGCAAAAGCCGCGAGGGCAAGTCCGGACAGAGTTATTCCATATCGCATGTCACTAATTTCCGTAAAGAATTTTGAACGGTCAGGCGGGCATTACACCCAGGAAACTGAATCCTTCGAAGTTACGTTCTTGCCGCGAATGATGATGAAGCAAGCTAAGGGATTTTACCCTGATTGGAGCGAATTGACAGCAAACTTCGGCAAGTCCCGGCAGACGTCCACGATAACTTGAGCAGAATTCCCCATTTTCCACGAGGATTGGTGCGCGCATGGTTCAAAGCGTTGTAGATCTCTTCAATCAACTGGCTCGCAACGAATTTGGCTTCTTTGCCCGGCTGAAATCTGTCACAGAGCTGATGACAACTCAGGTGCCGGTGGCCAGTTCCGAGGTCACTCTGGGTGATGTAGTCGGCCGAAAAGATCCGTCCACCCTGAATTCCCTGGCGGTGATCGATTCCGAAAAAGGCGATCTGATCGGGCTCCTGAAACATTCCACAATTCTGAGGTGTCTGCCGCGATATCTGAACACTCTGAAAGAAAGTGATCGCGACCGCAGCATTCTCACCACCAACATCTGCGATCTCGTTTCACGCCAGTCACCCAGTCTGAGTCCCTCGGCGACACTCCTGGAGGCATTGGAAATTCTGGTACGCCAGGATTGTGAGCAGATCTTGATTTACGACGATCCGCATCAGCTGAAAGGCATGATCACTCCCGGCAGTTTCGCTCGGGCCATGCTGCTTTACTACAGCGTCTTTCAGCAATTGCAACCACTGCAGAGATTACGCCTCGTCGATCTGGACAGTGAATTATCTCTGGACGAAATCTTCTGCCGCGGTGCACAGACAGCTCGCGATGTCATGAGCGCACCGGTTGCAATTGCCAGCCGCGAGCCGGTGGCCACAGCGATCACGATGATGCGTGACAATCACGTTCGATTTCTCGTGGTGGTGGACGACAACAACCAGATCGTGGGAGTAGTCAGCCAGAACGATATTTTGGTCGCCTTGCAGCCTCCTTCGCGACCTGCAATGTTGGACCACAAGTTTGCTTTGCCTGCGATGGTTGACCTTTTGGCCAATGGTCAGGAGGCAACTCTGTCGGAACCCGTCACCAGCATCGCGAAGAGTCGGCTGATCACGGTCTCTCCGACCTCTCGACTTTCTGAAACGCTCAGCCGTCTGATCGAAACGGAACGTGATGTGGTGGTGGTTCAGGACGAAAAACAATTGCTTGGGACAGTCTCGCTCTCAGACGTCGTGCGCGTATTCAGAACCTTGATGCGATTGCAGACGATCAAGGGGTAGATCCTCAGACTTGAGGCCCGGATCAATCGGCTTCTGCCGCTGGGAACGGCTGTGTCACGGTGGACATTCCGCCTGCGCATCAGTGCGTTTCGTTGAGGCAATGCAGCGTCATGGCGAAGTTGAGCTGCGATAGAACGGGACAGAGATAAGCATGAATGGTCCACGCGGCATTCCTGGACAGAGTCTGCCGCGCGGATTTCATTTTGCCAACCTTCACGGAGCGGCGAGCGTCTCCGTTGCAACAGATTGCCCGCGACTACTTCTTTGCTTTACGCTGGTCCATCATCATCTTCATTTGCTTTTCGTAATTGGCCTTCTCTTCCGTCGACATCTCGGGTGCGGCCGATGGAGGCGCTTGCTCTTCCGTTGAGCCCCCACATCCAACAAGGGGCAAAACCATTATCATTGCGTAGAGTGCGGTCAGGAAATTCTTCATTTCGGAGGCCTTAGAGAGAATCAGAAAACAGGTGGAAAGCCAATTAACAACGGCGAAGTGTCACGTTCTGTGAGCCGATATTCGGTGGACATCATTGGAAAAGATTTTACTTCCCGGAATCCGCTAGGGCATAGGCGTTTGCCGAGCTTTCTCCAGTTCTTCTTTGTAATCACTCCAGGCGGAAACTTCCTTGTCGAGGCCAAACTTCCCATAGAAATCAACGAATTTGGCCGCCTCGTCGGCTCGCATCGGCCTCATCAGCAGATTGCGTAAAACACTGGTCTGTTCGAGTGTCAGCACCTGCCGTGTCAGATACTCAACTCGTGCCTGAACCTGCTCGCCTTCTTCGCCCCGTCCGGTCTTCTTAAGACAAACGGAAAGACGAGTCATCAGGCCCCAGTCGAATTTCGCGGGGGGCGTCTCAATTGCTTTGCGATACGACTCGACAGCCGCAGCGCTATCGTTTTTCACATAGTCGGAATACATCCCATCACTGCGCCAGAACAGGTATCCCTCATGTGGTGGAGGATACTCATTAAAGCAGTGCTCAGCTTTCTGAAACTCGCCCAGATCCACCAGCGTTTCAAAAAGCACTGACACAAAGAAGGGGTCGGTCATGGCAGCGGAGACATCGGGACACTCATTTAAGAGGTCAATCGCGCCTTTCAGATTTCCAGCTCCATGAAAGTGTTCCGCGATCGCCGCATGCAGAAAACTTGCAGAAGGTTCGACTTCTCGAAACTGAACCATCAAGTTAACGGATGCTGGTATCTTTCCAACTGAGGTAATCCCCATCTGAGTATACATCTGCGAATACAACTGCTCCGGATAGAACTCTGAAAGGAACCAGTCCCGCAGGAGGGATCCTCTCCGGGATGTCGGAGTCAGTTCGTAGGCCCGCCAGAAAAAGGTGTGACTATTAACGTGCCTGCCCGTCACATCCAGCAACTGCCACATCAACAGGTTCGCCTCAACCGAACCACTGTCCAGTCGAAGCGCGTCTTTCAACAGGCGTTCGGCCGCTCCTGGTTCTTTCTTCAGCAACATCAACACGCGAGCCTCCTGAAGTCTGGCTCTGGCGGCTGAAGGAGAATCGTCCGTGATCTGTTGCAGATGGAAAACGGCCCGCTGCAAACTGTCACTCATTCGGCGCCCGGAGGAACTCACGCATGCTTCAGCCATCAGGAGCCGAGCGTCTGCATCATCGGGCCGATATCGCAGGTAACGATCCAGAGTAACCGCAACCACGTCCCAGTCACTTCGAGCGGCAGACTTCCTGGCCATTGACATTTGCGTGTTCAGCCAGTGGCTCCATGCCCCACCTGCAGCCGCGGCCAGCGCAAGGATCAGAACCACAATGAGCAGCCAACGGCGACGATGCCGCGCAACGCCCAGCAAAAAACTGCGGGGAGCGTGGCGATCACGGACAATCTCTGGCAGATCATTGTGAACACTGGTCATTGATGTCTAACGGCCTTCCGGTTGGTCGACTTTCAGAAAAGATCTCCCTGTTTCGGACAGAATCCAGTACTTATCGGCTGTCAAATTCTTATGCCTGCTGGACTTGCCAGGCGACCACTGAATTTCGATATCCACCGGGCCTTGATCGTTGGACAGACCAATCACCAATCGTGGGTCATTGGTCGACAGATAACTTCCTCCGGCCACAATCGGTATCACACGTTCGCCTTGAGCTGACTTAACAAGAACGCGACCTCCGGCAGGATAACATCTGTTTTCCGACAGGAACTCAATTCCGATGAAATGGTGGATCACAGGTGTTTCGTTTCGTAAGAGTGCCAGTGGCACGTCAAGGTGGTTGACGGCAATATCCAGTCGACCATCATTGTCGAAATCACCGCCTGCAACCCCGCGCCCGAGGCATGGCACCGCAAAATATTCTCCCACAGATGAAGAGACATCGCTGAACGAGCCACGGCCATCGTTGAGGAGCAACTGCTGAGTCATCTTGTAGGGCTCAATATTGGGCCCGAGAACATGCCCATTAGCGATGAAGATATCATCAGAACCATCGAGATTTGCATCAAAGGCAACCGTACCAAAGCCAAGCTTGTCAAAGCTGGTCGCAGCGATGCGAGTCTGCCGGCTGGCGTCTTCAAAAAACAAAGAGCCAAGATTTCGATAGATGGTATTCTTGCTCTCATAAAAATCTGTGAGAAAGATATCGACTAAACCGTCGCTGTCGAAATCCGAGCAGGCAATCCCCATGCTGGCTTCGTTCTCTCCTTCATTGCTCACCGCACAACCCGCCTGCACTGCAACATCGCGATACAGTGGTGTATTTTTTGTACCTTGCTCCTGAGTTCGTTTCAGAAAAAAATTCGGGGCCATATCGTTCGCGACATAAACTTCGGCCACGGCGTCACCATCAAAATCAGCCGCCGCCACAGCGAGGCCTTTAGCATTCGCCGCATTAAGATTCTCGGCGATTGTTTCCACGGCCTCAAAATGCCCATCACCAGCGTTCTGGTAGAGAACATCGCCCACGGCGTCCCATGATCCAGGACCGCAGTATCCCGCGATTCCGCCATAGTCGCAGGGCCTGTGGTTTTCTCGCGTGACGTTCAGATAATTCACAACGTACAGATCCGGCAGGCCATCCTGATTGGCATCCAGCCATACCGAGCTTGTACTCCAGAGTTCGCATCCGACCTCTGCTTCGGCGGTCACATCGCTGAATGTCCCATCGCCGTTTCCGCGGAGCAAGGTGTTACGACCGAAGTTCGTAAGATACAGGTCGTGAAAGCCATCCGCATTGAAGTCGCCAACCGCACATCCCTGACCGTATCGCGGATCGGTTGAACCCGAAAGTTGCGATACCTGGCGAAAACCGCGATTGGTATTTCTGTAAAGATGGTTCACGTGATCAGTGTCACTCGCTTCATTCTCCCAGAGCCTGCAACCATTCACGGCGTAAAGATCGAGCATTCCATCCAGATCGTAGTCGACCCACGCAACGCCTCCGCCCATGACCTCAGGAAGAAAGAAACGCTCCGGCACACTGTCGTTGAACCGCGAGAAATCAAGACCGCTGGCTGCTGCAATGTTCCTGAAGACCGGCGTTTGCTGCGACGAGATCTCTGCAGCCTCCGTTCCGACCTGCAGCAGGGCCTTGAGATCGCGACTTCGTTGCTCCGCAGCGGCAGCGGTGTCAACGGACGGATTGTCGCTCGAAGAAACCGCAGGCGGTTCGGGAGCCGGACTGCAACCGAGCGGCAGCAGGAGATTCAAGAAAGAAAGGCAGAGCCACATTCGCGACTCTGCCTTTCCGGATGATGTGAACGTTAACACAGTGTTCAATCAAAACTCACTCGCCGTTTCGCCACCGTTGCGGGTCCCAATGCCCCACCAGACATTCTTGTCGATGTTTTCGGAGACAAACCGGACACTTCCATCCGCCATCAGAACCTGTGCTCCACCGGTATGCTCACTGCCTGCCGCCATCATCGAATTGATGCCCCAGTCAGTCAAGCCGTCAACATTGTGGCAGGATGGCTCATTAGGAAGCATGTTGTGAGAATAGTTATTCCCCGTACCAATGAAAGACCATGCCCATGCCGAGCCTTTGACCGATTGACGCCAGTCGTCCGCCATGTTTCCCAGATTCCCGGCCGCCGCATTGGCTTTGCAGTTGTCTCGAAGTTCACTGTGAGTGTTGCCAACGGCCCATGAATAGGACTGTCGCTTACGAATTCTTGGGTTAGTCGAAGTTCCCGTATTCGCGGCACCAGGAGAGCTGACGATTTCTGCATAAGATACTGTGTTTGAAGTCCCGTCAACAATTGCCGCGAAGTTGACGGGGGCATCTGGTGTGGCACCAAACCCAGCAAACCAGGCTGTGCCATTGTGAGATCCATCAATGCCGCGATTTGCCGAGTTGTACTTAAGAACTCCCACGTTCGATGAATAATTGAATCGCGTCGTTCGATGTCGTCCGTCAACGTGATCGTGTGGCTCCGAAGGGCAATTGAAAACTGGGAGCGTACCACCAGTTGCCTGAATGTTCTCGTTTCCGTGCCAACCGGTCGCTTCATAGGGAGCGAGGTCAACATTGATCAAAGAGTACTCCGAGGCTCGCTCCAGAAATGGAAGCATCGCGACCTTGTCGGAGAACTGGCCATGACGACTATCCGGAGAGTCCCATCCCATGGTCAGCGGAAAAGTATTGTGCACGTCATGGTAGTTGTGTTGAGCCAACCCAATCTGTTTGAGATTGTTCTTGCACTGAGTTCGACGGGCGGCTTCACGGGCTTGCTGCACTGCGGGCAGCAGGAGTGCAATCAGGATTGCAATAATCGCAATTACTACAAGCAACTCAATCAGCGTAAATGCGGTACGCTGACGCGGCATGAAGGTCAGTTTCATGACGAGGCTCCTGTAAAGAAAAGTGAGAAAATAAGGGACTACTGAACAAAGTACATCACAGATCATGACCGCTCAACGGGAGTGTTGGAGCAAACTACCCAGATTTGTAAAAAATGTGTTAAATTTCTCTGGTGAAGCCGTAGGTGGTTTCGATGAGCGGCACTGAGGGTGAGTGTCGAGTTGGGCAGTTTTTTGAGTCAAAAGGCTCTGAGCAAAAAAGCCGTGATGTGCTTCGGGTGTTCGCAGAAATAACTTGGAGCTTTCATCCACCGGTAAGCGACATCCTTCATTTCTTTTGCAATTTTCCGACCAATTCAAACCGGAGGTCCTGATCCTTTGTTGAAGCATCAACCTCAATCGTAAATGGAGGATTATTCGGATCAACATATTTGGACGGAAGCAGGCTGGTCGGTGGAAACCCACCATCCATCAAGGAAAATGAAACCTGATTTGTTCCTTCGTAAGCGCCGAAGGTGCCGTTTGTGGTCAACTCAAAACGACCGTCCTTCCCCACCGCTCCAAGGGCACCAGGCCAGCCGGCAGAATGCTGCAGCATAATCACTCCGCCGTCCATGGGCTCACCGTCAAGCAAGACGATTCCTTTCACGGGATGCAGCGGTGGCTCAATATTGGCCACGTACCATATTGCACCCGCAATCGCCGCCCCAAGCGAAACCACGCCCATGGCCGTCATCAGAACACGGCCCCATCGAATGGTCTCAGTCTTCGCGGCTGACGCGTTCGGAAGTTTGTTTCCGTCGCTTCCGCTGATCTCACTCGTATTACCTTCGACGGAGTTCTGGTTCTCAAGCATATTAATTTCCACACTATTGCCGATCGCGATTGGCATCGAAGAATTCACGCAGGCTGCGAGTATCCAGCAGGCTGCTCCGAAGAACAAGGGTACAGAATGAAAAAGCTACGGTAACACATTTGTTGAATCAGAGTGTTTCGTAGGGTGTGATAAGCGGAGCGCGGGCACACCATTCTTGCTGCCTTTTGGTGTGCCCGCGCGTTGCTTGCCACACACTACGGCTTGTCCCATTTTGAAATCATGCGCCGCCGCAATGAAAAAGCAGGACTGGAGGTCTTCAGTCTGTTCAAAGAGGGCATGCCAACAGGATTCCGCGACCTTCAATCGCCATGAATCTTCCCGGGCCATTCGGCATCGCCAGCGTCTCAGTTCGTCCTCCGGGCCAGCGAATTCTTAGTTCGCTGTCATCGTTGCCACTGAAGCTCAGCGTCATGTTGTAGGGATTGCACGAAAGGTAACTTCCCCCCGACTTGATCTGCGATCGTAATATCGGATCGACACCCGCGACTTCAACGCTGACTCCGATCCCGTCACGGTTCGAGTTCGTGCCAATAAAACTCAGGCAATTAACCGTACGCGAGACGTCAGTTGCCGAATCATTTCTCAGGATGGCTGGTGGCTGATCTTTGTGTCCAACAACGATGTCGGGCCTGAAATCATGATCAAGGTCGACAACGCATAAGGACCTGCCAGGGTGCGACGTACCGAAGTAGGAATCTTCTGGAGAAATGACGGGGAGTAGACGACCTTTGTGATTGTGGAACAACAGTGGAGGCTGCTCGTAAACGGAATCCCGCCCCATTCTCTGAAGGTTGTTATCCGTGTGGCCATTCGTAATCACAAGGTCCATCCATCCATCCAGATCAAGATCTGAAAAACGAGTGCCCCACCCCACCCATTTCATGCTTGGAGCGGCCAAACCCTTCGACTGGCTATCATCCTGAAAAACATTCCTGCCAAGGTTCTGGTAAAACGCGTTGTGCTCGCCTTCGTAATTTGTCACAAAAATTTCATCGAGCCCGTCGCGATCGATATCGGCGACATCCACGCCCATTCCGGCCTGTATCTGACCTGCGAAATCGACCCCTGCGCCCGCAATGTCTGTCAGATCTTCGAATGTCCCGTCACCCTTGTTGCGGAACAATGAGTTCGTGTTCATATCATTTCCGACGTACAGATCTGTGAGTCCGTCGTTGTCGATATCTGCAGCAATGACTCCCTGACCTCGCGCTGGTTCCCGCCCCAAGCCGGCCTTGACGAGCACATCCTGAAATCGACCGTCCCCGAGATTCTCATAGAGTTTGTCGGCAACCGGCTTTACGCTCCGCGGCGAACAGAAGATGCGAATGTTCTTTTGCTGGTCGCCGCAAAAGGGGTTCGTCTCCCACGTCCATTCGGCATAGTTGCAGGTGTAGAGATCCAGGTCGCCATCGTAATCAAAGTCCAGCGCTGCGGCACTTGTGCCCCACGATGGATCCTGAAGCCCACTATCGCGCGCAGACTCCAGAAAGCTTCCATCGCCCTGATTGAAATAGAATCGATTCTCACCGAAGCAGTTCACAAACACATCAGGAAACCCATCCTGATTGAAGTCTCCGGTGACGACTCCTGTGCTGTAGCCAAAAGCTCCTAAGCCGACAGCATCCGTCGCATCGGAGAATGACCACGCTCTGCGATTTCTGAAACAGGCATCTCGTGGCCCATCAATCGCTTCTGTGATCGGGAAAGTGGTGCCATTCAGGAACAACAAATCAAACCGGCCATCCAGATCATAATCGAAGGCCGCAATGCCGCTCCCGTTGGCCGCAGGAAAAGGCTTCTGTTCACAGTCGCCGGAAACGTGATGAAAGCTGATCCCGACAGACTGGGAAATGTCTGAAAATCGAATGGGAGCCGGCATCGTCGTCGGGTGAGCAGCTTTGGCAGGCAGTTGAGTGCGTTCAGATCCGCCGTGCTTCTCGTCGGCGGGAGGTTGAACCCGCGTGGGCTGATCCGGCTCTCGACATCCGAGGGCGCAGGCCAGCAAGACAACAGCAGCTGACAGAACGGGCAATCGCATAGTGACCTGGCTCAAGGGCAGCCGAATATCACGATTCGAGCTGGTGGATATTGTTTGAGAAACATTGACTGCTGGCGACGTAGTTTGGCAACCTGTTTTCAGCTTGGCCAGTGACTCTTTTTGCGGGGACAAAGTAGTGGCTCGTCAAGTTTTGATTTGGGGGTAACCGGTGGGTCCCATTTTCGCCGACGGAGCGGCGAAACTGCGTAGTCGAGCCGCTCCGTCGGCTCGCATTGAACCCCAAATCCTGTTCTTGACAGAGCAGTAGTCTGCTGTTGCTGGTCTGCTATTGAACGGATTCAATACAACGCCGACCGGTCATCAAAATCGACCGGTCATCAACACCGACCGATTCATTCGGGTGGGATTAGTACCGCCATTCACTCCCAGTGCCGGCGATGGGCTCAGAACTGTTTGATTGGAAATGTGTCCTTCGCCGGAAGGGCACTGCGGGAAGCCACTGCGTTTCTCAGGTTCGTGACAAACGGATCCTCGTTGGCCGCATGAATGTGATCCAGCAATTGCTTTGCCTGCTGGAAATTCCCTCTCTCCGCAAACTGGTAACTGCGAATAACCTGCGACCAGTACGAGTCCGGCGATTCCCTCAGAATTCGATTGACGGTTGAATCTATCGCTTCACGATGTCGCAGTTCCTCAGTCCGTTTCTGCCAAATGGAAGCCTGTTCACGGTCGCCCTGCAGCAACGCAACACGCTGCATGAGATAGGCTGTGGAACTCCTTACAGACGCATGCCCCGCGATCGGCTCAAGAAGCCTTTGCGCTTCGGACGGATCGTTATCCGAAATCGCCAGCCGGGCGAGCGATTCAATCGCGTTACGATGCGAAGGGTCAATGGCCAGGGCTCGCTGCCATTTCAACCTGGCATTGCTTTGGTTGCCGTTCAGATCGGCTGCTAAACCGGCCTGAAACTGCGCTTCTGCTGTTTCGCGAATCGACAACGCCTTATCAAGCAGTCGCTCGGCCTCTTCCGCCTGCCCGAGCTCGATCTGAAGGCTGGCAAATTGAACCAGAAATTCCTCAGGCGGCAACTGAAGATCTTTGAATTCCGGGTCGTACTTTTCTATTTGCCGCCACGCCTCAATAGCAGCCGTCTTGTTGCCTCGCTGCGAATGAATCACCCCGATGAGCAGCCAGGCCCGGTGAGCATACTTCTGATACCGCTTGAATTCCTCTGCACTGGCAAGCGCTTCCTCGAGCAATCCGAGCTTGGCCTGACACGCGGCCAGCTCATGGATCACATCCGGGTTCTCCGGATCTCTGACTCGCAGGTCCTTAAGAAGCGGAAGAGCGTCGGCCCACTGCTGCATGGAAAGGTAAGCGCTGGCCCATGAGTGAATCTCCGCAGCGTCAGCGGCCCCTACAGTTTCAAAAATTCTCGCGGCCCTGCGAAAATCACCCAGATCGACAAGGCAGCGTGCCAGCAATGCCTGCGAACGACCCGTTGGCGAGTGTCGCCCTTCCCAATCTCTGACAAGTTGGATCGCGGCCTTTCCGTCTCCCTCTGCGAGTCGTTGATCTGCCTCGCGGAGATTGGAATCCTGCATCCAGACCGCAACGTAGAAAACAATTGCGACGCCCGCCGCAAACGCTCCCGCGATGGTCAGACGAGAACGAATCAATGATCGTTTGCGCTTCGGAGGCATCGTTTGGATATTATCTCCGAACAACCAATTGCGGGCCGTGAAACCGAATGACGGAAACAACAATCACATCATCGTTAACATCTTAGTCAGCTGGCCAGATGTTAAGCAATGTTTGCCTGCGAGGTCTGATTTCAGATCAAAGCTCCCCGCGCAGGTTGACGGCCCACACAGCATTGTGGGATCCCGCACTGAAAAACGAAAAGCCCCTGCAAGCAAATCATCGAAGCCGGGATTTTCTTCCCTGCTCCAATTCCTGAGCTGACAGAGGCTATCAATGTGATCCGAATCAGAACTCTGATGGATCAGCCAACTTTCATTGCTTCACCGAGAATCTTTGAAGTGCTCGGTCGCATAATTCGGCCGTCGACCAGTTCACCCTTCTGCAGAGTTGCTCGGATGTCTTTTCCGCTGATGGACCATGGCTTTTCGTCTTTGTGACGTTCCATCAGGTCGACGCGACCAACCGACTCGTAGTAGGCTGCAAATCCCACGTTGATCGTCTTGATCTTCAGGTCACCACCAAGCTTCTTGAAGATTTCCTGAGCATCGAAGTCACCCCAGATCGATTCGCCGTTGGCGTACGGAGCATCCGCATGCTTACGACCAATGACCAGATGGGTGTAGCCCATGTTCTGGCGATAGATCCCGTGCATCACAGCTTCTTTTGGTCCGCCGTAGAACATCTTGATGTCCAGGCCCAGCAGGATCACTCGATCCGGAACAGACTCACCGCGAGGACCCCACAGAGCTGAGTCGCTGTCGCCGTCGCCCAAAGCACGATCGGTGATGAGCTTCTCGTAGGTCTGCATTCGGATCTCGGCGTTGACGTCGTCGCCCTTCACTTCGCCAATCAAAGGATTCAGGCACGCACCCGCGTTCTTGCCTTCGCGAAGCAGCGTTTCCAGGCCGTGCACCAGAGCATACTCATGAGCACGGTGAAGTGGGTTTCGAGTCTGGAACGCAACGACGGCATCCCAGCCTTTGGCGGCGAGTGCTTTGCGGACTTCGCGCGGAGTCAAAACGTACTTGCCAAATGCTGGATTCTTCGGCTGAGGCAGAACGCGAATCTCGCCACCAATCAGGTGGGAGTTGGCAGCTTCGCCTTTGATCACAATGTCAGCACCAGGATGATCGATTCGATCCGTCAGGTAGACAGATCGCAGGTACTTCAGCTTGGGCCATGCGTACACATCGTTCAGCTCGAGAGTCGCAACGATATCGCCAGCTGGATTGGTCAGTGCCACCTTCTGCCCTGGCTTCAGCGACTTGGCCATGTCGGCGGTGATCGGAAATGCGATTGGAATTGTCCAGGCGTACTTCTGACCGTTGCTGACGACGAAGCATTCGTCAAGTACCTGATTGTACACGGCTGAGTTCATCGGCCCCGTGAGAGGACTCAATGTACCGTCCCCGAAGCGGTAAACACTGGACAGGTCTGCTGAAGAGACAGGGACTTTGACAAGCGTGGCGGCTTCCGCCAGGAATGCTTCACGTTCCTGCTCGCCTACGGTGCGACAAACAGGTTCTGATAATCCACCATGAGGTGCGATCAGGTCGGCCATTTCGAAAACTTCCTTTGAACCAGGGATTCCTTCGGCCAGAACTTCTGCCGAATCTCATGAAGAGGCGGAACCTAGAGGAACTACTCTGCTGAGTCAAGAAGTTCCTGGAAGCGGTAGGTTTTGCTGCGTTTTCGCCGGGAGACCCTCGTTTCGGGGAGTCATTCCAGCAATCAATGACGTCCCGGGATCAGTGAAGCTGGCGAACTCGGACGCTGGAGATCGCGGCGGCCGAACCGCTGAATCTCTGCTTAAGCTATGTCAGTTCGCTCTAAAGTTCCGGCTGAGTTGGTCCAGGAATCCTGAAAGATGCTGAGACCTCTGACATTCCTGAAATCTCTCCGACGTTGCTTCCGGAGATTTCCAATGACTCGAGTTAGCCCCTGCAGCACGTCGTCGCAGTCGCTGAGAATCTGCAGATGCCATGAGGATTCCAGATGGTCGTTATCAGTAGTGTTCATGCCAGCGTAAGGCTTTCGTGGCGAAGTAATCGAGCAGATGCCTGTGTGAATCGGCCTTGATACGCTCAAACCTTTACTGGATTACCCATCACCCTGAATCCGCATCAGTTACCACTTTTGGCTACTCGTTGAGACCGAACTGACTGGCCTATTCGGAAGCATTGGCACGATCTGCACTGCTCGCCCACTGTTTCAGGGCCGCTGTTTCAAATCGCCGTGATATCGCTACACGCCCTTAAGCGACTCATACAAAGGAGCAGTTCCGAAATAGCATCCCGTTTTGGCTGCCGAGAGCAGTCACAACTCGAAACGTCAGCGAGGGCATTCCCTCCAAGTCACCAATCCCTCAAGGACTCGTCGGCTTGTGATTTCTGGGACTTATTTCAGGACGGGCTCTAAGGATCAGCCTCCTGTTTCAGAGACCCATGCAGGGGCCGAGTGAGATCTCAAGTGCACCCGGTCACGTAGGCGTGCAGAGGTGGAAATTTCATTAACAAGCGGATCAGGACGATCCTGACAACGCGACTTTCTGACCAATGCCTCTCTTTTCCTGATTTCTGTGGCCCTTCCGCATGTTCGATAATCCCGGTATGTGCGTCACAGGGGTGCTGTCTGGTATCATTCTCGCGACATAGAATGCGGGCCGCGAGTTCCTTGGCGAATAACCTTTACGGGGAGGGGTCTGTCATCGAGTCCTCTGTTTTGCTCAGTCATGGTCCCGAATTACGTCCCGTTGATCACAACTCGAAGCGTGACGGCGTGTTGATTTAATCATAACCCGCTGCGTCAGCGAGGGATTGTTGTTGAAAAACTCGGCAACCTTTATCCCTCACTGACGTTTCGGGTTGTGAAAACCCATTGAATCACGGGCTGTCAGCTCTCGGGCTGGGATTCCAAAGGACGGAGAGATCCGGAAGTTAATAGTGGACTGTTCCTCAACAGATTCCTGAATCGCAACTTCATGAAAACGGCTGACTGGATTGTTTTTGCGGCGTCGCTGCTTCTGATTCTGACCATCTCTGGGGTCATGAGCCTGCGTTTGCGCGCGCCGGATGATTATTTTACGGCAGGTCGGCGCGTTCGACGCTGGCTATTGATTTTGTTTGCCTTTGGGTCAGGAACCAGCAGTGATACCCAGTCGTCGGTGATGGCCGCGACCTGGCGTTCCGGACTCGCCGGGCTCTGGTGGCAGTTTCTGTGGCTTCCCATTGCCCCATTCTACTGGATCATCGCTCCCCTGCTGCGGCGTCTGCGAGCCATCACGACGGCTGATTTTTTTGCGATGCGTTTTGGTCCGAGCACTGCTGCTTTGTATTCCGTTTATGGAATGATTATCTCTGTAGTGCTGATGGCGGGAGTGCTCTTCGGGGGTGCGCGACTGCTGGTGACTCTCACCCATCCCTTTTTCAGCGAAGTCTCACAGGCTGTTCATCTGCAGCTTCCTGTGTTTGACATCGCGGCGGCGATTGAGCCTCCCTCTGAGGACCGGTCTCCGGTCGTGGTCTGGCGTCAGGTTGGTAGTGAGGATATTGCCGCCTGTTGCCTTGGCATCGTGCTGATTATTTCCGGAGTGATCGGCGGGCTGGGCTCGGCCATCGTCATTGATGCTTTTCAGGGGATTCTTCGCATCGGGCTCACCTGCGTGATGCTTCCGATCCTGTTCCGAAAGATTGGTGGCTTCGGAGCGATGCACACGATGGAGTCGCTGAAACCGGGGATGCTGGATTTTATCGCCAGCTCAAACGCGCGCGTCGAAGTCGGTGATGAACCCTTCACTCCGTTTTATCTCTGCATGCTGTCCGTCGCCGCGCTCGCCGGAATCATTGTCCAGCCGCATATCATCATGATGTGTGGCGCCGGTCGAACAGAAATGGATTCTCGGATCGGCTTCACCTTTGGCAGCCTGCTGAAACGCTGCATGTCTGTGGCCTGGGCGTTTATGGGACTGGCCTGCATCATTTGGTATCTCGGGCCGAATAGTCCTCTTCGGCTACAACCTGCGACGCACGAGCAGTCTCATGCTCTGGCTCAGATGAGCGACATAGCCTCCGGCGACCTGACCAGAATGTCGGCCGAAGGAATCATACAGGCCCGATTTGCGGACGCCTCGTTCGCTGATCGCGTACTGGGCTACGCGGCTCGCGATATTCTGCCGGACGTAATGCCGGGACTGATGGGAGCCATGGCCGCAATGGTTCTGGCAGCCGTAGTCAGCCATTGTGGAACGCAGATGATTGTGGGCAGTGGACTCTTCTCCGAACATCTCTATCGACACCACGTCGCGCCCGGCTACGAAGCCTCACATTACCTCACCGTGGGAAGACTCTGCGGACCCGTTCTGGTTGCCGTCGCCCTGATGCTGCAAACGACCTTCACAGACATCACGGACGTGCTCAAACTTGTGATCAAGACACCTGCGGTTATCGGGATCAGTATGTGGATGGGACTCGTCTGGGTCCGCTGGAACACAATCTCGGTCTGGACGACGACAGTGACTTCTGCGTTCCTTGGGATTCTCTGCGGGTACTATCCCGAAGAAATCCAGAAGACTTTACCGGCCTTTTCAGAGCTGATGTTTCTGCAGGAGCCCGGCGGACTCGTCATGATCGATGCGTGGAAGATTGCCTGCATTCTTTCCGGCGGATTGATTTGCGGCGTCATCGCTTCGATCCTGACTGATCCACAGCAGGATGATCAGCTCGAACATTTTTACCGTGTCATCCGCACGCGAGTTTCTCCGGACGAATCGGACTACGCCGATCAATACACTCCTCCGGAAGACGCCGAACTGGTTCCTGCGGTCTCTTTTTTCGGTTTTCAGTTTCCTGGCCCCACGGCCGGTGGTACGGTAGGTTTCCTGATTGCATGGGTCATTGTTATTGTCATGATCATCGGTACTAAATGGCTGTCGTTGCAGATCTGAGGTGACTCAATGGCCCGACTGTATCTGGTGATCGACGGATATAACCTGATGCATGCTGCTGGTCTGGGCCGCTCAGAGTATCGACCAGGGGAACTCGAGCGAAATCGCAATCGCCTTCTGACCCAGACTGCGGCCGTTCTGGATGAACAGATTGCCGCAGATGCTTTGGTGGTTTTCGATGCGCATCTGGCGGTTGCTCGCGTTTCTGATGAAGGTCAGCCGCTGCCGCAATCCCCGCTGGCGATCCGGTTCTCACGCGAAGGTCGAGACGCCGATGCTGAGATTGAGCTGATCCTGGAGACTCACAGCAGCCCGCGACAAGTTCTGATTGTTTCCAGCGATCACCGCCTCCACAAAGCAGCCGCTCGCAGAAAGGCCACCTGCATCGACAGTGAAGACTTCCTGCGGCAGTTCGACGAGCCCGAGCCACTCCGCGCGATCCGAAAAAAACGACCAGACCCGAAAAGAACTGCGGCGAAAAAGCCTCTGCCTGCAAAACGCCGAACGACGACGTTCTCCGACAAGATTTCGCAGGACAGCGAACAAGCCCAGACAAACGAAGCAGAAGATTACCTCGAAGATTTCCTGATGATCGACATCAGTGACATCAAGCGGTCGGTTCGGAAGGAGAAGTTTTAACAACTTCGGCCCGTACTCAATTTTATAACGCACAAATTCTGTCATAGTCGAGCAAGGGCAGATTCCTGATTTGTTGGTGTCATGTTGCCCAGCCCTCTCAGGATTTCTTTCTCAGTCATGTGGACAAAATGAGGGTGACAAAATGAAGAAGAGCAACGCATCAGGGTGCGTCTGACTGTGTTCTATCATTTTGTCATTGATCATTTTGTCCTTAAAGGACAAGGACAGTGATTGGCACGGGGGCGGCAATGTGACGCAGAGTTGACTGGCCCAGCCCTCTCAGGTGGTCTTCACTGAGGCTCAGGGAGCTTTTCTCCAAACCAAGTCAAACCGTCTGAAGGTTTCGACAATTTCAGAATCCGCCCGTCGAGCAATGTCTCTCGTGATCAGTCAGGGAATATGGCGGAACTTCATTTCAAAGTTTCGTGCGCTGGTTTCAATTCAGACTTTGCCCCCATTATCATCTGACAGAACGTTCGCGGCAGCGTCACCGTGAATCACAGGAGTTCTTCCTTTTAAAGCCGATCCATGAGTTTTCCTCCGCAACAAATTCTCCTGGGTGACCAACACCTGACGCTGCGGTACGATGTCGTCGAACCAGATATGACTCGAGTGCGGGAAATCGTAGATTCAACGGGCTTCTTTCATCCGCCTGAGATCGACGTCGCCGTCGAACTTGTCGAAGAACGACTGCGACGCGGAGATGCGTCCGGGTACTTTTTCGCCTTCGTGGAGTTTGACGGAAAAGCGATTGCCTACTCGTGCTACGGTCCGATTGCATGTACCGCCAGCAGTTTCGATATTTATTGGATTGCTGTTCATCGTGAAGAGCAAAAACATGGCATCGGGCGCTGGCTGATGACTCTGACCGAACAGTTGATTCGTGGTCGAGGAGGTCGACGAATCTATGTCGAGACTTCGGGACGGCCCGACTATCTGCCAACGCGAAATTTTTACGATCGATGTGAATACGCCAAAGCTGC
The DNA here is from genome assembly GCA_052034165.1 of Planctomycetota bacterium. Classification (GTDB taxonomy): domain Bacteria; phylum Planctomycetota; class Planctomycetia; order Planctomycetales; family Planctomycetaceae; genus SXXK01. Next base: position 26,245 of record JBPOIW010000030.1, read on the forward strand.
GGAACTGCCGGAGTTCTACGGCGAAGGTGATTCCAAAGTGATTTATCTGAAAGTGCTCTGAAGACTGCTTATGAAAACTCTGATTCGTAACGCAACCGTCATCCTGCCCGACGCGATCGAACGCATCAATGTCCTGATTGAGGGCCAAACAATTGTCGCTCTGGATGCCGCGGATTCAACCCGCGCGGACGACGTCGTTGACGCCTCTGGCCTGCATCTGATTCCGGGCGTGATCGATGATCAGGTGCACTTCCGCGAACCAGGGCTGACTCACAAGGAAGATTTGACCACCGCGACTCGCGCCTGCGCGCGAGGTGGCGTCACTTCTTTTCTCGAAATGCCAAATACCAGGCCGACAACCACAACTCTGCAGGCGCTGGACGACAAACTCGCGATCGCCGCCGAGAAATGCCTCGTCAATTACGGGTTTTACATCGGCGCCACACCGGACAACATTGATGTTCTGAAGGCTGCACAGCGAACACCGGGCATCAAGATTTTCATTGGCTCTAGCACCGGTGATTTGCTGGTCGATAGTCAGGCCGCTCTCGAGAGAATTTTCGCCGAGACGGCTCTTCCCATTTGTGCTCACTGCGAAGACGAAGCAACGGTGAAAGCTAATGCGGCGGCACTGGGCGGCGGTTCAACGGTCGCTGATCACAGTCGAATTCGCGACAACAAGGCGGCGATCATTGCGACGAAACGTGCCGTCGATCTGGCCGAACGTCATCGTCATCGCTTTCATGTCCTGCACGTGTCGACGGCAGAAGAAGTGGAATTCCTGCGAGGTACCAGTGATCTGATCACTGCCGAAGCGTGCCCCCATCATCTGTTTTTCAGTACCGACGATTACGATCGACTCGGCACATTGATCCAGATGAATCCGTCCATCAAATCCAAAGCCGACTGCGCGGCCGTGTGGCAGGGGCTGCTGGATGGGACTCTGGAAGTCATCGCAACCGACCACGCTCCGCATACGTTGGAAGAAAAACGCCAGCCTTATCCAAAATCACCATCGGGCTTGCCGGCCGTTGAGAATTCATTGGCATTGTTGCTGAACGAAGTGCATCTCGGTCGATGCCTGTTGAGTCAGGTGGTTTCCTGGATGTGTGAAGCGCCGGCCCGGGTCTGGAACATTCATAACAAAGGGGCCATTCGAGTCGGCTACGATGCAGACCTGGTGCTCGTCGATCTGAACAAGACGCAGACGATTCTGAACGAGAACCAATTGACCAGGTCACGATGGTCTCCATGGCACGGAACAACGCTCACTGGCTGGCCGGTTCGCACATGGGTCATGGGGCAAACCGTTTTCGCCGATGACAAATTGGATGAGTCAGTTCGAGGGGCAGAGATTCAGTACAGCCGGTAAGCGGTTCCATGAAAAGGAAAACCGACTCCTCAACTACGCCACGAATTTTGCTCTGAGGACCAGCTCTGAGGACCTGCATTTTGCACGGTCGTCAATGCCGATTCCGTGTCCTTGGGCTACAGATTGAAGTCTGCACGCGTGGCTACTTAAAAGCCGCGTTCACGAAGCGGAGCATGCGAGTGAACAGCGAGGCCGGTTCGACAGTGACTTTCGCATGGCCGGTCGAATACAGACGCGGCGGTGTGGTTCCTTCTGCAACGACAGCTCGGCAAACAACCAGCCAGCGTCGAGCATCCTCGCCGGGCTTCGCGGCGGTCAAGGGAGGCACAAGGCCCGCGGCAGTCAACTCTTGCGGTATCTCATCGGACTCCAGATTTGGCATTTGTAGTACCGATCCGAAAAACTTCAGTTGAGGATTTCCGGTCGGCTGAAACTCCACGTGCTGACCTTCACGCAGCAGTTGTCGCTCGGCGGAAGTTACGGGCAGGAGCAATTCCACAGTTGCCGGATCAGCAACCGTTCCCAGCAATGTTCCCTCTTCAATCATCGCTCCAATGTTGTTGGAATCGAGCGGGCAGCCATGCCACTTGCCGAGCGTCCGTCCATCGTCCGTCCATGGAATCGCGCGAGGCGGCATCAGAAGACCACTCGAAGGCGCCCTTGTGGCTAATCTTTCCAACTCCGCTTCAAACTGATCAACTCGTCGCGTCGCTGAGTCCAGCATCTTTCGGGATTCCGGGAGCAACGCGGCCTGAGTACCGGTGCGGTCGAGTTCATAAGCTCGCACCCGCGCTTGAAGAATTTTCACTTCGCCCTGCAGATGTGACAGTTGCTGAAGAAGTTTGAGATCGGCGGAGACAGCGACGACATCGCCTGGAGATATGGACTGGCCATAATCGGCCGCTGACTTTAACTCTCCCGACATCGTGGCATAGATCGGCCGACCAACAGGTTCAACAACACTCGGAACGATGATTGAATGCGGCAGCGGAACAAACAGTGCGGCCGCAGCAAGGGCTAACAGGAAACACGAACGCATCAGCAGATATCCTCGCCGCTTCTGATGCAGGATCTCGGCCAGCAAAGTGCTGACAGAACTCAGCAGCGGCAGACAGATCATGGAAACTGCCGCCATCAAGGTCAGCGCGAGGCCGACAATTCGCAAGTTCCAGTGGTCACACAGATGATAAAGCATCAGGAGAATCGCGAAGCTCAGGGAAATTCGATAAATTCCCGAGCAAACACCGTATGTCAGCACAAAGGAGGGCTCCCGGGCAGCGCGAATCTCTGTTCGGCCAAGCAACACAAACGACACAAATTGCTGCAGTCGATGTGATGCCCGCTGAGAAAGATTGGGGAGCCCCGCCAGATCCGTCAGCAGAAAGTAGCCGTCAAATCGCAACAAAGGATTTCCGTTGAAAACGATCGTTCCGACGGTACACAGCACCATGATGTTCGCCAGCATCGCTTTGAAAACTCCGGGCGAAGCTACAAACCACAGGATCGTGGCGACAGACGCCAATGCCAGTTCCACAAGCATCCCGGCCGCTGTGATCATTAAGCGGCTGCGACGATCCAGAATCCACGCGTCGGTGACGTTTGTGTAAAGCAGCGGCGTAAACATCATCATCATGACGCCCGCTTCATGGCACTCGGCACCAAATCGCCGAGCTGCGAACGCGTGTCCAATTTCGTGCAAAGTTTTCACGACGACAAATGTTGCCAGGAGTAACAGCAGATTGTCAGGGCCAAAGAAGCCCCACGGGCCAGGCAGGTTGTTCGCCAGTTGATCAAACCGCAGAAAGACCATTGCCAGTGCGACACCTGCCAATATCGCCAACGCGAGTCCACTCTCCGTGGAAAAGAGGCGACGAATCAACGGTTCCAGTCGATTCAAAAATGGCGTGGGATCGACCAACCGCATTTGAAATCGCAGCAAGCTGCCGATTCGAAATCGTGGCTTGGCTGCAGCGGTGGCGGTTGGCCCCGACCAGCCCACGGCGCGCCTGATTGAGGTTCGCACAATGAGCTGATTCTGGATCAGTTGAGAAACGAAGTCTTCGATATCGTCGCGAGTGAACGCCCTGTCGGGCCAGGCGGAGGTCACGAGGGCCAGCAGATCATCGACCGAGCGAACACCATCGACATGGCGCAGAACAGCCATTTCCTGTTCATTAAGCATCGTGTAGCTGAGCGACAATGGATCCTTCACGATCCAATATCCTGAATCCTGCGGCCGTATTATCAGATCGCATCGCTGACGCCATTCCAGGGGCGGCGATTCTTGTCGCGACGGCGACGATTGTTGCAGATTTGATTCGGACTCATTCAAGAATCATGGGCTCCGTTTGTTGCTGAAGATCATCCTGAGTGATCATAAAAGAATTGGTGGCGTCACTGGTCGTTTCCAATGGTGCAATTAATGGCCGCGATTAGTCTGCGTCCGCCATTAACGCCTGCCTGGTGGGGTGTTCACTTTCCGGACGCCACGATCATCAGAATTTGCTTTCGTGGATACCACTTCCATCGTGGCAACAAGGCCCGGGCGAATACGTTTTTCCGGGTTGTCAAACTCCGCCCAAATGCGCACCTGCTGATTGACGGGTTCAACCTCCGGGCTCACAAATGTTATCTCGCCCGAAACAGGTTGGCCGACGTTGCCGGAGAACAGAATCCTGACAGGTTGCCCGGGCACAATGACGGTTGCCTGATCTGCCGAAACAAACCCCTCGACCCGAAGGCGCTCCAGTTGAATGAGTCGCAATACGACCGAGCCCGGCTCGACCCATTCGCCCGGCTGACGATTGACCGCAACGACCGTCGCAGCGAACGGAGCGTTCAGGCTCCGCCTTTCGAGCTGCAGCCTGGCTTGGGCGAGTTCTGACTTGGCCACTTCCAGATTTGCCTGCGCCACCTGCTGCTCATGTTCTTTTTCGGCGGACAACGACTGAGTGCGTGTAATTGCTTCTGCCTGCTGCTGCACTGCAGCAAGATCGGCTTCGGGCTTGAGCAGACTGATGGCTCGATCCTCCTCAGCTTTTTCGATCTCCAGCGTTCGTTGATCAAACAGAACCGTCAGACGATTAAGCTCGGAATTTGAAATGCTGCCTTTGAAGGATTCTTTTGCTTTCTGAGCACGGTCAAGTTCGTACTTCGCGATCTCTTTGCTCTTCTCTGCCAGGCGAACCGCCACATCACTCGCCGCCTGTTTTTGACTGATGCGTGCTGCCACTTCAAGCCTGGCTTTTTCCTGCTCGGCTTCACGAATCATCGCTTTGGCAGTGGCAACGGGAAGATTGTTGTCGGCTTTGAGTGCAGCAATCTGAACATTGAGTTCAGCCTGACGAACTGCAATCTCCTGCAGCTCGTCATCAAGAGTGGCCAGCAACTGCCCTTCAGGAACAGAGTCGCCAGGCTTGACAGAGATGGACTTCAGAATTCCCGGTTCGCGTGCTGCGATCTCGGCATGTTGGATTAATGCCGTTGTCATCGACGGAACCGTGATCAGCGTTTCGGCCTTGTCCGTTTGCGCAGAGACAGGGGGCAACAAAAGCAGATTCAATATGGTTACGATCGAGCTGGCTAGAAAGATCATGCGACGGGCTGTCATGATGAGACCTTTTTTCAATAGTCCGCAAATCATCCGATGGGCAGCGATAGGCCCGGGTCAGGTCCAGTCATTGTAGCTGTCCATTCTGCCGTGAAAACCGGGGTATTGTAGAAATGTGATGTGTGCTACACCGCGTTTCATGGGCGGAAGAGCAAAACGACCGAGTTACGCGGAGTTGGCAGCAATCGTTGTGGAATT
>JBPOIW010000271.1:0-18790 GCA_052034165.1 Planctomycetota bacterium
CCAAACAGCCCGGCATCAGCCGAAGCAGTCATTCCAGCCAGTGCGAGTACCGCACTGAATACGCGAGTCCATTTCATCTTGAAGAGTCTCCTTCTCATGGAAATCGTTCCTTCGACCGCCCTGACCAGCCTGATCATCCGTGAAGAACTAACACTCGGCAAAACCATTGCCGATTCCCTCGACCTGCGGCGGGACTGGTTTGAACCTTCACACCACGTCGCTGCTACTCAGAATCACGGACAACCAAACAGGCTTTACAATCGATGATTTCGCATTTGTATTTCGGGCCATTGAGATCTCCATGATCTCAATGTTTGCCATCTGCAGTTCGAGGGGGCTGGACAGGTCTATCGTCGAAGCTGTTTCCTTCCCTTGAATTTCCGCAGATGATTGCCAGGCAAATACTTACGCCGTTTTTCGGTCCACATGTGACGGTTATGGAAGATGGAGGAAATGCAATCGAATCTCCGGCCCGAACAATCACTACAGGCATCAGAGTCGTGTTAATCTGGTCAGGAAGACAAGGAGTTTTCAGCCCGTATGGATTGTTCGTGTTCTGAGGTAGACCGTCATCCGGTAACAAATTTCTCACGCAGATTCTGCGCGTCGGATTTGCTTTCGAAAAATCTACGTCCCAACTGATTACTTCAGCGTCAGTTGAAGGCCGTTCCGGGTTCGCGAGCTGAACTGTCGCCGCTGAAAGTGCGTGCGACCCCGCATGGGAGGACATCTGCATCGATCTGCCCGTGAAAGTAACCGCGTGATACATGGCATCATCGAGTCAATCCAAGGCATCTCGCAGTAAAACCATCTTGGCCTACGCCGCCTGAAGGAGCGGTGAGTCACGATCATCGCGACGCAGCATCGCGGCAATACCCTCCAGCAACATCAGTGCGGCCAGCACCAGCAGCACGACAGCGATCCAGGCCACGGGATCAGAGCTGACTCCATTCGCAAACTTGGCCTTCACCATCGTTGTCAGCGCCCACGAACTCATGATGTACATGAAGATCGCCGGCAATCCAGTCACAAACAGAACCCAGATCGCCCGCCGAGTTCTCCACAGCCAGACGGTCACACCCAAAAGTGTCAACGCGGCAAGCAGTTGATTGCTGGCTCCGAACAGTTCCCAAAAGATTCGCCAGGCAGGTGCAGGCTTTCCATTAAGCATCAGCTTCTGCGTTACGAAGAACGCAGGAACTCCCGCGGTCAGAATTGTTCCGAACCAACGTCCACCAGCGTTGCGCCAGCCAGTGAGTTCCTGAATGATAAAACGACCAAGCCGCGTACACACATCCAGAGTATCAAAAACGAAGGTATTGAACGCCACCAGCGCAAACACAATGCCGACTCGCGGTGCAAGTCCGACAAGACTGAGGAACGAACCGATCCCGTTCGCATAGATCAGACTGGGGTTCGGATTTTCCGCCGTCACCAACGGTGAATCCAGTGGCAGCATCATCACGCAGCACAGTGAAACAATTGCCACCATGGCCTCCAGCAACATCGTGCCGTAACCGATCGGCCGAGAATTCGTTTCTCGATTCAACTGTTTGGATGTTGTCCCCGATGCAATCAACGCATGAAAACCTGAACACGCCCCGCAGGCAATCATGATGAATAGAAACGGGAAAAGTGTTGTTCCCTTTGGCGTCATCCAGCCCAGTGTCGCTGGTTGCAGGATCGGCTTTCCTCCAAGCGCCAAGCCGATGGCTGCCGTGCCGAGAGCGGCGTACATGAAGTAGCCGCCAAGTTGCCCGCGAGGCTGCAGCAACAGCCACATCGGAGTCATGGAAGCAGCGACGCAATAGATTAACAGAAAGATATCCCACGTCCGCACGGAGTAGAGGTTCGCGTCCGCCACAGACAGACCGGGAATCCACGCCATGAAGATCGCGTCAACATTCAGCGGGATGAACTGACCGACCCAGATCGCGATCCCGACGAGTGGCAAAAAGACCCATGTCGCCTTCTCCATCGACATGACTTTGAAACGAACAAGGATTCCCATCAGCAGTGGCAGCATCAGATAGATCAGAGATGAGGTCGCCACACCACCGGACTTGACCAACATCGCCGTTTCAGCATTTCCGACTTTCTCAGCGGCCTCTGCCATGGTCTTATAAGGAGTATTCGTCTGCAGATCGATGGCCCCGACAAACATCGAAGCCGTGATGTCAGTAAACGCCACGACGATATAAACCAGCGCCAACCACACGAAGGAAAGAAACAGCAGATAGGCCCGTTGACTAATGTGTACGCGCACAACTTCGATGATGGACGACGCTCGATGCCGGATCGATGCAACAAGGGCTGCGAAGTCGTGAACCCCTCCGATTAAGATCGACCCCAGCAGAATCCACAACAGCGCTGGTAGCCACCCGAAGGCGAGTGCTGCAAAGATCGGTCCGACGATCGGGCCAGCGGCCGCTATCGCTGAAAAATGCTGACCCAGCAAAGGCGCTGTTTCACACGGAACATAGTCAACATCGTCCCGCATCGTGTTGGCAGGAGTCGGCACCGCGTCGTTGAGCTGAAACAATCGAGCCAACAATCGGCCATAAGTAAAGTACGCAACTGTGAGAACGACTGCTGAACAGCCGACGATGGCCAGCATTTCCATTTGATACGGGCTCCGGAGAAGATAGTCAGGGAACGCCGATTCTAACGCGGGCGCTTTCGACTGTCACTCACGATACTCTCTGAGGAGCGGAGAACACCAATTAATCCGTTGCTCACCCGTCGGATCTCTCCCCTAAGCGTCTTACAATGGCCCAAAAAATCCACACACCCGACCAATCGACACGCAGGACCGGAACTATTGCGGCGACGACGCCTCAAACCGATCAACGACGTCTCGGAATTCTTTCAACTGCGAATAGTCCTGGTGCCATGTGGTGTACATAACACCCAGCACATTTGAGACATTGTCCTTCCTGACTGTATCCAGCCATTTACCGATCTGCTCAGCGTCCGCATCATAGAAACCTGCAAGGACCTGCTTGTGACCTCGCTCATCAAAGAACTTCAGGCTTTCCGCACGAACGCCAAAGTTCCAGTTCATAATGACAACATCTTTCTCCAGCCCGTTCCAGGAACCTGACAAGTCCCCATTCACAAGATAGTAGTTGTCAACGGCATTGTGATGGGGGTCGAACATGTCATTCCAGACGAAGATTCGACCGTCGGCCCGTTGATCACGAAGAATCTTCGTGCAGAGACGAACATTGTCGGCTGCAACCTGACCGGGTGTTTTCTTCAGTCCCTGGAAGGATTCATCCCATCCCATCACTCGCCATTCATCATGCGACATCATGCGATCTGTATCAGGGAAAATCTTCTCAACCCCTGCTGCATGCTCCTGCAGCAGTCGCACAAACTCAGGCTCCGTCACGCAGGCACACACCTGACCGTCGTAAATCACATGGGGATGGTACCACGAAACGCGCAGGCGAGTTCCATTCGCCCAGTTGCCTTTCATTTGGATCGGAGGTGACTCATGCCACACCTCGTATTCACCGGAGTAAGGAACATTTCCCAATCGCTCGTCGCGAACAACTTCATAGTCGACGCCTTCCTGTAGCTCGCGCGTCCCATCTTCTTCTGTCGTGACCTTCAAAGGCGTTCCTGGTCGACGCAATACATTCAGCAACCCGCATTCTTCAATCGCCGGGTCTGCCAGCCACATCGATCCTCCCGTCGGCCCCCAGGCGCCGATGTAAACATTGACAGAGCTATTAGCGAGAGAATTAAACGTGATGTGCTGAACAGACCAGTCCTGTGTCCGCCCAACCTGCAGATTCGTGTGAGTTAACCGGCGGCCTGTTTCGGGCTCCAGAACCGTGATCTGCGGTTGTCCTCGAAAGTTCTCGGTCTTTACTCGAACCGAAACGTGATAATGTCGAAACGGCGAGACCGCCAGCGTCTTCATTGCGCGGCAGTTCTCACCATTCGGCTCGGTCACTCGCAACCCTTTGCCGTCAGACTTTAGCGGCTCATCAATAAACCGCCATGCTTTTCGTTCCGAGAACGATGGCAAAGAAACGCTGGGGTCCGGGACAAGTTGAGCTTCACCATCGTGAACTTCAAACAAGGCGTCTCGGACAGGAAGCCCCTCCGCAAGATTTACGTTCTGAGAAAGAAGATTGTTCGAATAGCCAACCGGGAAAACCGCCGGCACCAGTTGCAGATTCAACTCCCGGGCGAGTCCCTTGATTCTTTCAATATGAGCGAAGTACTTTTTATCCAGTTCATGCAAACGACAGAACTTGGCATCGGTAATCAGAAAATGAGTGTACCCAAGACTCTTCGCATTCCGCATTAGTTTATCAAGGCGTTCAACTTCAGCCGGAACCAGAAAGTTCACAGGCGCGTAAACCCATCGCTCAAGATGCTGCCCGCTCGCGACCCCGTCGGGAATACAAATGGCGAAGACGCAGCTCAGCACCCACTTCAGCAATTTCCCGTTCATACAGATATGCCGAATCAGGAACTGCGAAATCTGCATGATATTTCTCGCTGTGAGCACTAACGACATCGCAAAAAGATGGAGCCTGACTCATTCCGGAAAGGTTGCATGGCACAGATTGTGCCCGGCAAGTCGCTTCCGATCAATCACCGGCCCAGCAAATTATTTTGGCTCAGCGATACTGCCATCGTTTGGCCTTATCGAGCCGCCAAAAACTCTACGCAGCGGATTTCGCCTGTTACTCAGTTAACGCAGCTGGTTCAAACTGCAGCGTCAACGATTTCCGCCGCACGATCGAAGTCATACCTCCAGGAAATGTCCAGCAACGCGGTGTACCTGTCAGGGCCGCCGCAGAAAGTCGCTCCCATTGCGCGGCGTTCATTTGTTGCCGAGGCCATCGTTTACGGACCCACTGCAGAATCAAGGCGTGGCGAACAATGGGCTCCGGCCAACGCAGGAGTTCTCTGCAGTCCAGCTGAATATGATTCTCACCTTCTTCTCGCACCGCGTTGCGGAGAATTCGATCCGACAGTTCGTCGATCACTCTCATTGTCTGGCCAGCCTGGTCGCTCAGAGCCTGAAGAGAGGCCCCAAGCGAACCAGAGATTTCTTTCGGCATGGAATTCAGGACCTGCCGAATCTGATTCCTCGTAAATTGTGATGTGCCGTTGGAGGAATCCTCCCGAAATGCAATCCCCCGACGACGCACGAAATCACGAATCACGACCGGACTCAGTTTCAACATGGGGCGAACCACATGGAAGCCGGAAGCTAAATTACGAACTTCCGGGATTCCGCAAAGCCCTCGCAGGCCTGTGCCGCGCAGGATATTGAAGACCAAGGTTTCTGTTTGATCCTGTTGGTGATGAGCGGTCAAAACAATTGACAAACTGCGTAACTCTGCAGCACGAGCAAGGAATTCGTAACGAGCTTTCCGTGCGGCCTCTTCCAGGCTCCCTCGAGAATCGACGTCCAGCGATCCCGGAACGAGTCGCTCCACGAGGCATTCGACCCCCAATGCGGAGCACGTTTCTTCCACGAATCGTGCATCTTCATCACTTTCCTCGCCCCGAAGGCCGTGGTTCAGATGAGCCACGGCAATCCTGCCCCTTGACGCCGGCCGACCAATCTCCACCAAACCGTGCAGCATCGCCATGCTGTCAGCACCGCCGGAAACGGCGAGCAGCACATCCTGCCCTGCAGCACCAAGTCGGTCCATCTCAGCGGCCAAACCCGTCAGGAAGGTGGATCCCTGTTCCACGGGGGTGGCTGTGAAACTGTTCAGGCCGGTTGATTCGCAGTGCCGCTTTGGTAGCATTCCCCTGTCTCTTTTTTGAACTCGTCGAAAAGTTGTTCTACGGGGAAGAAAGAGTGTCTACAGATTTGGTCTTCCCGACCTGCTGTGAAACTGAAAGTATGATCGCTCGGCGTTGGTTCTCCAGTGCTGAGCAGCCTGAATTCGGCTTTAGACTCGATAGAGTCTTCTGACCAACGACACACATGGTTTTACTCGGACTATTAATTCTGCTGGTCTCATGCATGCTGGGGGTCGCGGTTCTTCTGCGAACTGCCAGCCACGCACGCGATTCCTGGATGGCTGTCAGTGGCACTCAGTGCTCCCTGGCAGAATCTTCGGCTGTCGATGAAACAGACCTCACGTTGCCTTCTGCAACGGGACCGCCCGGCCCGCTGGCTGTGTGGCGACTGTCCGATCTCCTTCATCGTGGCCATGTGTCAGATTGTGTATCGATTTCAGCTGCTCAGACCCTGCTGCCTCTCTGGCCGATGATTTCGACTGACTGTCCTGCGGCAAGTCCCGCGCAGTCCTCGAATCTGATCCTGCCTTCAGCTCTTCACTGCTCCTTGTGAGCGAGCAGAGTTGGTTTATGAATTGAAGTGAGAGGCGTTTCCATGGCAGATCCGCTGATCGTCGGCAGTTTCGCCGGGATCGTGGGTGTTGGTGTTGGCTACTTCGTTGATCGGCTGATCAAAGGAGGGGCTTACAAGACCCGTGACGAGATTGTCCAGCAGGCTCAGCGCGATGCGGAGAACCTGCGGAAGGATCAGGAACTCAAGATCAAGGAAGACATGCTCCGGCGACGTGAAGAGCTGGAGGCAAAGCTTGAGGAGTCCCGCAATCAACTGCGAGGCCGAGAACGCGAACTGGACAAGCAGCAGGCTCACCTCGAAGAGCAGCAGGATTCCTTCCGCAAGAAGGAAAAAATGCTCCAGGGAACTCAGCAGAAGCTGGCTGATCGCACAAAGGCGATGGAAGCCAAAGAAACAGAACTGAATCGACTTCTGAAGGATGAGCAGGAAGTTCTGTATAAGATCAGTGAGCTGACTCGTGAGCAGGCAACTGAGCAGTTGCTCAAACGTCTGGATCGCGACCTGTCCGACCAAACTGGCGCGATGATTCTGAAGCATGAAGCGGAAATTAAGCTGGATTGCGAACGAAAAGCCCGCGAAATCATCGGGATGGCTGTGCAGCGATATGCGTCCGCGCATACCTCCGAAACCACGGTCTCTACGGTCGATATTCCAAGCGACGAAGTTAAGGGACGAATCATCGGTCGCGAAGGTCGAAATATCCGAGCCTTTGAAAAAGCGACTGGCGTGGACGTAATCGTCGACGACACTCCTGGCGTGGTCATCGTCTCAGCCTTCGACAATGTTCGCCGTGAGATCGGCAAAATGTCGCTGGCCAAGCTGATTCAGGATGGTCGAATTCATCCGTCTCGAATCGAAGAGATCGTTGCCGAAACAACAAAGGAGATGGACGAACACATCCGCAAGCTGGGCATGCAGGCATGCGAAGAAGCCAGTGTTCGTGGTTTGCACCCGAAGATTGTCGACCTGATGGGACGCCTGCATTTTCGCGTCAGCTACAGCCAGAATGTGCGTCAGCACTCCATTGAAGTTGCTCATCTGACCGGCATGATGGCCGAACAGCTTGGTCTCGACGGTACCATCGCTCGTCGTTGTGGATTTCTGCACGACATTGGCAAAGCAGCCGACCACGAAATGGAAGGCGGCCATCCTGCAGTGGGTGCGGAACTTCTGAAGCGATACGGTGAAGGTTCAGAAGTCGTTCATGCTGCTGCCGGGCATCATGATGATATTCGGCCTGAGCACATCTATACTGTGCTTGTGGCCGCCGCTGATGCCATCTCGGCTGCTCGCCCGGGCGCTCGACGTGAAACTCTGGAAAAATATGTTCGTCGTCTTGAAGAGCTGGAAGGTCTCGCATGCGGCTTCCCGGGCGTGGATCACGCTTTCGCAGTTCAGGCCGGTCGTGAGATTCGCGTGATTGTGGATTCCAGTCGAGTCAACGATCGTCAGGCAGCACGCATGAGTCGTGATATTGCCAATGCGATTGAACAGTCGTTGACCTACCCGGGAGAAATCAAAGTCACCGTACTTCGCGAAACTCGCAACGTGGAGTATGCAAAATAAGAATTCATCCGACCGATGTTCTTATGCCCAAACGTCGAACTCTAGACAGAATAATTCTCGCGTGAGTACCAGGAAAACAACTTCAAAGTCTGCAATCCAGCCGGTTGATCCGGATGCATTGCGCGATCTTTTGGGGTATCTGAATTTTTCACAGGGGACCATCAGTCCTCGCTTTCGTGCTACACTGAACAGCCTTTTTCGAGATCCGGAGAGAGCAAAGTCTCCAGCCGTACTTCGAGACTATCTGATCGGTGAATTGCAGCGGTTGTCAAAGTCTGGTGATGCCGCCTGTGCAGATCCCACACAGGCAGAATCAGTGATTCGATTGACGATCGATCAATTGATCCCGGCCTATCAAGCTCATCACGCAGACTTGCTGGGGCATCTGTCAGAGCCGGATTTCTATGCACCGTTTCTGCTGGCCCGAATTTTCGAATCGGTCCTCGCCGCTCGAGCAGAGGTTGGAGATGACAGAACAGCAAAAGTCATCGAGTCGGCCCTCAAGCGGCTCAATCATTTCGTTGGATATCGCCCTGTCGCCGTTCTGGAAAATGATCGCCGCTCAGAAGTGTATTCCGGTGAGAGATTCTGCCCGCTCCCTCTATATTTTGGCGACGTCGGTGCGGCTGTTGGTCCTTACGAAAAGATTGTCAATGCGACGATCGCGTTCATGCGTGGACTTCCTGAGGATCTTGTCGGCAGTTCGCACTTTGCTTTGGATCGGCTGGCTGAACTGAGCCTGGATATGAGGTCTCACGACCATCTGCATCCAGTCAACAAGCGCACAAACTACGTATTCGGTGAATGGGATCCTGATGAAATCGACACAAAAGGTTTCTACCGGCGATTCATTGTCAGGCGGCTCATTCTTGATTCGCTGATTGACTGGATCCAACGCGCAGACAAGCCGGATGATCCGGAACGGCTGTACGATGCCTCGGCCGTGCTGGCTGGAACCATCCTCATGGCATCTGCCATCAGTGGATCCGGACCACAGACCTACGACTCCAGTGTCTCCTTGACTTCTCTGTTGCCGATCGTGGCTCGACAACGTGATCACTTTTACCAGCGACTGCTGGACACCGCGACCGGAGATCGTGCTCGCCGCCTGAAAAAGCTGGCCAACGAATCACGGCAACCATTTGGCCACGTTCGCCATGAACTGAACATGTACCTCGCAAAGTACGGCGCGGATCAGGTGCAGCATCGCCATCTGTCGTGGATGTTCGCGCGCATGGGATTTGAAGAGGCCAGCTGCGAAGAAGCGTCTGTCATCCCCTGCCTTTCCGCGCGGTTTGAATCAGAAATTCAGTCGCGACTTGTCATGGTCCCTCGGACAGTGCGAGCCGGACAGCTGGATACAGCGCGTCGATTGATTACGGAAGTCATTGATTTTCTTCATCGCGGCATCGAATGCGGTGGCCTGGTTGACCCGTGGAATATCCTTGGGTTTCAGGGTTTGTTTCCGCTGTTCTTTACTCGTGAAGATTCCATTCCGGATTCACGTGTTGAGGTCCTGCTGGATATCATGGGACAGATCTTTGACGTTTGTTCGCTCACGATGAGCGAAGCAGCTGCAACAGGCCGAAAAGATCTGCATGATTCCGTGCTGAAGGATTTCCGCGAACTGGCTGAACATTGGGATCGATATGCCACGACGACGGTTAACGATCTGACTCAGGTCGAAGGCATGAAGTCGGTAGAGGCAGCAACACAGGTTGCTCGCGTGCTCGCCGAATGGAGAACTGCCGGCGAGTCTGCCGGCGATATCAATTTCTGGCGACGACATGTCGAAGATTTTGATGCCACCAGCAGCTTCGCGCAAGTAGTGACCGCCCTGCTCGATCGCAAAGATCATGTCGCAGCGATGGGATTGCTGATGCAATGGCTGGGACAGGCTGAAACAGTGCCTCTGGAAAACGGACCGCACTCCATTCACCGAATGCTGCACCGATTGCTGCAATGCATCTGCGATCAGTCCGAACCAGAGAAACGCTGGAATCATCTCCGCAGACTGTTCGCGTTTATCGAAGCGAACGCAGGATTGTTCTGGGAAATCCCAAGTCTTGGTGAATTTGCCGAGCAGCGTAAACGTGGCCGAAAAGGTGGCAAAGAAAAAGCCAAGGACGATCTGGATATCGAGCATCTGTTCGATGGCGATGAATCCGAAGACAAGATTCTGGAAGCGGCCTGGGATGACGTCACCTATCGAGATTCCACAGACGACGGCAATGCCTCCGACACAATGGATGGCGCGTCTGCTCCGGGGACGACTGAGTTTGAAGTCCTCTACCGCCAAATGGAACCTCGTCTGAAGTTCCTGCACACCGTTGGTTCACTGTGGGGAATCGCCGCTGTCTGGATATCCCGTTCGGCCGCGACGTTGACCGCTGCGGACGACCAAAAAGAACACCTTCGAGAATGGCTGGCTTCTATTCGAGGCCGACTGCATGGACTCGGGGAACTGGTCCGTGAGGTTCGCGATTACGAAATCACAACGCTGGGTTCCGGACTGGAAGGCAACATCGAGTACGACATTCAGATGCAATGTCGATTTCTCCTGATGCAGAACGCTCTTTCCACGACCGTCGAATTCCTGATGGCCGAACGACTAATCGGTGCGGTGATCTCTGAGGAATCGATCACCAAGGATACCGCATCGCTGGATCGACAGCTCTCGCGAATGTTCGGTGCTGTGTTTGCTCGTAGTACCGAGACGGCTCGCCAGTGTTTTCCAGGTCTCTGCAAAGAACTTAAACGACGTCCACTTCTTTACGTGCCATTCGAAAATGGCGGACAGCCCGCAGCGATCCTCAAAGCACGCACACTGCAGTCGGTGATTCGCGTGCTCTTGAGCCAACTCCCGCGACTTGGACTGTTGTCGGAAACCTTTGAGCTATTGCAGGTGGCTCTGCAGATGGAGCGAACTTCTCGACCATCAGGGCAAGCCGTCACCGAATTTGATCGCCTGTTCCGAATCGGGCTCAGCAGTTCTGTGGAAGCGATCCTTCAGTCTGCCGCGAAATGGAAGGGCGAGTCGCCTCAGAAAGTGCGAAATATTCTGAAGCGTATTCAGCGGTTGCTGGATGCTTATTCAGACCTCTGGACTCGGCATAGTGGCTCCATGCGTCTGTCCGTTGTCGAAGACCTTCACGACGAAGAGTATGCCGAAGATGTCAAGCAGTTTATCGAGACCTACGGAGAAGATCTGTTCCATACGCGAATGCTGACGCTCGGCAATGCACGAGCCATTCTTCATCACGGCGCGGAATCACTCTTTGATGAACTCCAGCAGACTGTCGCACTGACTCAGAACGTAAAGATTCTGGAAGATCTCGAAAGCGGCGAACTGGACCGCGAGGATGCCGCGGAACTGGCGGAGTTTGTCTACGAATGCGTCGTCGACAATTTCGATCGCTTCCTCGAATACAACACGACCACCACTCACTCAGACTACGGCAATCGCCTGTATTGCCTGCTGGACTTTCTCCGGCTCGAAGCGCTGTACGATCGCTTCGAATGGAACACGATCCCGTGGCAGGTCGCTCACGAGACGATGGTTCGAAAGGGAGAACTGGAAGTTGCTGCCGGCGTCGAAGAATATGTCGGTGATGAATCTCGGGACATCGCCAATTCATTTGTCGAAGAACTCGTGCAACTGGAGGCCGAATACGGAGTCCGACTTCCGGCCCTGCATGATCATGTCGGTGAACGAGTTGTCGGCGCACTGGCTCAGAACCGCATGGCGGCGTTAGTTTCGCGAGCCTGCTCAGACGCGGCTGGACTGTCACAGGAAGAAGTGAACAGTAACTTCCAGACGCTGCGTCAGGAAATCGCAGACTTCATGAGCACTCGCATTGGCTCAGGGATCGAACCACCTGACTGGATGCAGCGTCTCGCGTCAGAGCTTGACCGAGTTCAGGAAGGCCGCCCCGGTCAATTGTCTGATTCATTGATGGAAGGCGATTTTCAAAAGCTGTCGCAAAAAGCGATTGATCAACAGATTTCTGATATCAGTCGCCTGAACGATGCGGCGGGCAGCGGAATGTGATTGCTCAACGGACTATCGAAACCGTCGTCCTCCAACCAAGGAATTGACCGAAAGATCGAACGACAGAAAGATTAAGTGCCCGCTCACGTCTCTTCCCAAATCTTTCGATCGTAGAATGAACAAAGATTTCACGTCTCGTTCTTTGGTCCAGTTTTGTGCCAACGAGATCAATGAGACCTGGCCCGCTTTTGCTTTGCTGACCGGTCTTTGTATTTTGCTTTGCACGCTGGCGACTTACCGGCTTCATTTCGGCCTTGGGTGAGCACGTTTGTTTCGTTCTTCGACCACTCGTTCGATCCCCTCCGCGATGTTCGCCCAGCCTTTGTCGTTCGGCTTCCAGTCATGCACTGGTTTCCCCGACGACGGCAATGCGTTCAACTTGCCGAGAGCGACCCCTTCGACCTCGCCATCCCACTTTACTACGTATTTCTTCCAGCCAGCCGTTTCACGGATGATCAACGGCAAGACATCGACGCCGGCTTTGGCGCGGCGCTTCATTGCGGCGGGAAGTTCGATGTCCTGGCAGTAACGCGACGCCATGAAGTCATCGCTGATCAGCAGTAGGATGATGTCGGCCTCAGCCAGCTTATTGGCGATCTCCTTGTCGAACTCAGCACCGGGCAGGATTTCGTTGTCGTACCACGTGCTGATCATGCCTCGCCGCTCCAGCGGCGATAGCGATTTCGACAACCTCTGCCGGCGCTTTGCATCCACACGGGAATAGCTGTAAAAGACGCGGAGCGGGCGTGGACCTAGTTCGGCCTCGAAGTCGTAGGAAATGCGTAGAATTCGTCCCGCCTTTCCCGAAGTCCGCCGCAAGGCTTCGTCGAGCGGCGCGAACTCGACGCCCTCCAATAACTCGCGTGCAGTCGCCGTGAGGATCTTGCCTTCAACCACACGCTTAATCAGCGTCCGAGGATCGTCGGCATAAAGCACTTCCAGTTCGCTGTAGCTCTCGTGGATCTGCGATGCGGTCGGAAACGAAACCAGCTCTTCCGGCTTCAGGTGTGGCACATCGCGGTGGATCACGTCGAAGTCCTGCCGAATCACGCCCAGCATGCGGCGACGACCTGCGACCGGGCCGTTGATGAGGATTCGAATGGTCTTCTCCTGCGGGTCTGCTTTCACCAACGCGGTGTTCCCGTCGAACTGTAGGATCACGCCGGTCTTCCAACGATGCTCTTCGCTCAGTACATTCGTCCGCACGATGAATCTCGGCAGCAGCCCCGGCGGTAGGACTGGGTAGCGATAGAGAAAGTTCAGGCACTTCGCTTCGTCGAAGTCCCGTGCGGCAATCTCTGGTTGTTCGGGGTCGAGCAATTCCGGAATCAGGTACCGCGACGCCAGCGTAACGGCCGGGGCAGCGACATCAGCAAATGACTTCTTCGCGGACTTCGTTGCCGTCTTCTTCGGCGGCTGCGGTGGCTCGTCGAAACTGAAGCAGAGTTCGAACTTCTCCATCAGGTTGATCAGGAAGGGATGCATCTCCGCCGGGTAATTCTTGGCAGCGAGTTCCTGAGCCAGGTCGGCAGGAGTGAGTTCTCCTTTTCGTGCCGCCAGCCGCTTCGAATTCAGCAGCGTGTAGATGCCCGTCGTCAGCCAATGTGGGTTGAGCACATGCTTGTCGTGCAGTCGCGGGTCTTCGCTGAAATTGAGTGCAATCCCCAGGCGGTGGAGGAACAGGCTCAGGTTGTTCTGCGACTCGGGGCTCGCTTCTCCGTGCTCCTCGCACAAATTGCGGTACTGATCGACGGTCAAAAAATTCCGGCGACGCGGCTTGCAGAGTTCGTCTTTGATCGCGAACCAACTGTTGGGAAACGGCTGCCGAATCTCGGGGAGCTTGTCGACCTGCTGAGCAATCTTTTTCCGCAACTCCTCAATGCCATGCCCGTTCTTGCCCGATTTCTTATCGCGACTGGGATTGTCGCAGTCAGTCTCAACGAAGTCGACGACTTGCGGATACTTCTGCTGCAGTGCGCTTCGATTCAGAGCAAAGTGGTCCTTCTTGATCTTGTTGAGTACTACCAGCACGGGTGATTTGGGAGCGAGACTGGCGATCAGGCGGAGCCAGTAATCAGCCTCGGCTTCCTGGTGGCCAGCGCGGCCGTCCAGCACGACCAGATAGAGACTACGGTCGGTCAAGAAGAGCTGATGCGTGGCGTGCATGATCTCCTGACCGCCGAAGTCCCAGACATGCATCTGGATCGTGTCTTTCTTCCGTCCCACCACGACTGGCAGCTTGCGAATGCGAATTCCCTGTGTCGTGTCTTCACGCCGCGAGAACGTATTATCGATCAGCCGCCGCACCAGTGACGTTTTGCCGACATCACCACGGCCGACTAGGATCAGTTTCCCTTCACACAGCGGCCGCCGTTCGGATTCTTCGCGAGTGCGGAAGTAATAATCCAGAATCGGCTCCGCCTTGGGAACGGTGTCGCGGTGGGAGTCCCATGTGTCCAGTGGATCACCCAGCACCGAAGCAGGGAGATTCAGCTTCGGATTGTCGTGCAGATACAACGCCTGGAGTCGAGAACACCGCCGCAGACTCTCAGGCAGGGACGCGAGTTGGTTGTTGTGGAGATACAGCGCGGTGAGGTTGGCGAGCTGGCCAATCTCCGGCGGCACACTCGTCAGTCGGTTGTAGTCAAGATCGAGCCTCATAAGGGAGGCGAGTTGACCGATCTCCGGCGGCACGCTCGTCAATTCGTTGCCTTGGAGAATGAGCGTGGTGAGGTTTGCGAGCCGCCCGATTTCTGGCGGCACGCTTCTCAGTTGGTTGTTGGCGAGAAAGAGCTCCGTGAGGTTTGCGAGCTGGCCAATCTCCGACGGGACACTCGTAAGTTGGTTGTTGTCGAGATCGAGGCGGATCACGTTGGCGAGCTGGCCGATCTCCGGCGGCACGCTCGTTAAGCGTAGTCCCGAAAGGCTAAGGGAGGTACTGCCGTTGCGCGCGGCTTGAGCAATCCGCGCCTCAGCTCTTTGATATGCCTCCCGGGCTTTCGCAAAGGAGGATTGAGAATCGGCAGTTGTCATGCAAGATCCTAATGGCGGTGAACGGAACTGATGAGCCTTTCACGGTTTAACATCCCTTCGCTACCGGGTTTACACCGGTGGTTTAACGGCTTCTACACCTCAGGTCCACTAACCGGAAACTCGAATCACCTTTGCTCGTTGGGCCTTTCCTATCATTATGACTGAGCCTTCAAGTCTCGCAGTAAGTCGGCGAAGGCGGATTCGATTCAGCTCGACTTAGACTTGCTTGAACAAGATCGGCGTGGGCGAGATTCGCAGCCCTCGAACGTCAGCCACTAAGTCAGAGGAAAAGACCGGGACGAAGAAAGCGAGTGATTGGGCGCTGGCTCACAATGTAGCCATCTCGCTCCGCCGAAATGAGGCTTCCGCTGGCTGAAGACAGATCTCATTCTCAACCGCGAGCAGAGAAGGATCCTAACGACTGTGCTGCGGGGCAGCGCCGTGACGTCGCTGCCCCGCAGCTTGGTTGTTGTCGGAAACAATCACCTCAGGTTTGCACCTGAGGCTATCGCACGCGGCTACTCCGCAGCCAATCGCATTCGGCCTCGCAGACGGCCCCAGTTTGTCGACCGAATGCCATCCGGGTAACGTTCAACTGCTCGCCTTTTCTACGTGCCGACCCAGACTTCGTGTTTGCGGCCATCAGATCCCTGGAATGATGTGGCAACGGAATGTGTTCAGCGTTGCCTGCTCAGGAATTCGCGGCTGTCACGCCGCTTCTTCAACCGCCAGGGCTCGTGCTTCCAGTTCTCCGAAGATCAGGGCTCCGCGGACGACGGCTGTTGCGGGATCAGGAGCAAGACGAATGGACTGGATTCTCTCGGCAATTTCGTGCTCGATAAATCGCTCTGTCAGCAGGCTGGCGAAGCCCTCCATCATTGTCGCTCCGCCTGAAAGCATCACCGCCAGTTTCTGACGATGGAGCGCATTTCGCACCGGCGTTGACTGCAGCAATTGGGCCACGGTCCGAGTGACTCGGTCCAGTACGACCGAATACAATCGTGACATCATTCGCTCGCGATCTCCCACTGCATTCCGCAGATGAGGACAACTCTGCTGCTTCCACTGGCGGATGCTTTCAAGGTCGATGAACGAATTCCCGTCCTCGTCCCAGACCTGGACTTGAAACTGCCGAGCCACTTCTGTGTCGATCCAGTTGCTGCCGATCGCAATCGATTCTTTCGCAAGTGAAATTCCATAGCGTGCGATGCAGACACTTGTTGTTTCTGCGCCCATCACAATGCTGATGCCAGTGAAGGTGGCATCGTGACAGGTCGCCAGAAGTGAAGCCTCG
Organism: Planctomycetota bacterium; assembly: GCA_052034165.1. Lineage (GTDB taxonomy): Bacteria > Planctomycetota > Planctomycetia > Planctomycetales > Planctomycetaceae > SXXK01. The sequence continues at coordinate 16,303 of JBPOIW010000271.1, forward strand.
GCTGGGTTAACAACGAACGGTGAGTATCCTCGCATGCGAACCAGTCGTGAGAGGAATTCGGCATTCTTCTGAACGCGCTGCGACTCATCCGGAACGCCGGGCACCGTCAACACGCAAAGACTTCGTTCCGCATCGACGGGCGGCAGCATTGCTTCCGTCAGCACGCTGAGCATCTGTCGAGCAGGAGGATCATCCGACGGAACTGCTCCCTCAACGAACAGCGGAGTACAAGGAACTCGACTCAACCACTGGGCTCTTGCAGCATTATTTCCGACGACCGCAAGTGATCCTTCGCACTCTGCGAATGGGATCTGCTGATCGGCCAAAGATCTTCGATGATGCCCGGTGTCCGAAATCAAAGCGTACTCTGACTTTTCCACGTACATCGATAATCGGTCCGGGGTCCGCGGATTGCGAAACACCGAACGAATCCAGCAACTGCCAAAGTCAATGGCGCAAATCATGTGTCTGTCCGATCCTGAAGATAGTGGAGAGCCCGGTCCAGGCTTGCAGAGGTCGCTGCCGACTTCTTCTCTCCGGCCTGTTCTTCCTGCGACGGCATTTCAAAAGCTGACCGCTGCGCTGACACGGTGACGGCTTCATCACGCCGGCGCTCTGATGACATATTCATGTGGGGAGCCGGTACTCGAGAATGTGCCGCATCGATTCGGAGCCGACGCGGACCCGCAGGACGGCCGAACAAAGAAACTCTCAGAGGAAGCTCAACCTGGCACAGATCAATCGGCAGTCGATTCTGCAGCAGATCTTCCAGATCTGACAGATCCTTCGCCCCATTACCTGCGGCAGAGTCATAGGCTGCCGGTCGGATTGGCAGAGAAGACAGCATTTCTGGTTCAACGGCAACCATCTTGGGAATCGCGGGAATCGGCTTTGCAGTGGGAGCCACTGGCGCAGCGGCCTGCTCAGCAGCGATGCTCTCAGTCATCTTTTCAGGACGAGAGGATTTCGAGTCACTCAACGATTCAACAACCATCTTCTCCATCAGATACATTGATGGGGCATCCACTTGTCCGCGATGATCAATTCCCGCCGCAACAATCACAGAATCACACGCAGCCGCCTGCTCTGAGGCCGTTGAGGAAACAGAAGCCCTGGCTTCTGTACTTCTCCAATCACCACCGAACCAAGCCTGCGTTTCCATTGCACTGGGCAGATTCTCTGATGCCATAAGCGGCTTTGCAGGGACGACCGCGATAACCGCTGTGGCGGCGGGTACTGTGATCTTCTTCTCAGGCATTGCGGGAGCCTGACTTATCACCGGCTCGATCGGCGGACTCACCGGAGCCGCGAAATTTCTAACAATGTTTTCTGTGTTCGCGGCGTACGTCACTGCAGAGCTTTCAGAGCTGAGACTTTCGTCTTCAGATCTGAGTGAGCCAATCAGAATCATCGATCCTGCAACGAGCAACCCACCAATGAACAGGATGTTCCACAGTCCCATCGACGCGGCCGGTACTTGTCGAGCTGCTTCAAGAGGGACGGCAATTTCCACTGGAGCCGTAGGTGCGATGTTGTCAGCCGGTACGGCAGCCGCCTGGGACACGGATCTGACGGTAAGTTCCGATTCGTTCTGTTCCGTTTCTGAATGTGATTCCAGGACTGACTCGTCGACAGGCTCAGCAGGGTCAGCAAACGGATTTCGAGAATCATCGGGCGTCGTCTCCTCAGAAACCTGAACAGGGAATTCAAGAGGAGTTGCCGGAGCCACTTCAGGAGTGATGTTCTCTGCAGGATTCAACGCAGCGGGAGCAGCCTGAGTCACTTCGGAGGTTTGCCATTCCGAGACTGCCGGAACCATGTTGCCAAAGCCACGAGAAGTCACCTGAGCCCGATGCATCACGGTGATCACATCACCGTGTTCTACACGATCCGAAAGAGCGGCGTTCTCCAGCAGCGGACGTCCTCGGAACCGGCAGACGACTTTGACCTGCTGGTCGACCGATGGAAGACCACCTGTCCCCTGAAGAACATCTCCCACGGCAATATAGTCATCGGCCAGAGTTACAGGAACGACGCCCCCGTCGGTTTGCAGTGCGGCGTTCTTTTGATGAGCTTCCAGGACAGGCTGCATGGACTGTACGACAAGAATGTCGCCTTCCATGACCAGTTCACCGGTATCAGCCGATGCAGCAGAAACCATCTGAGTAAACGCGGCTCTCTGCTGTTTTCCTCGCACGACTGAAACACTAACAGAATCACCAAGCATTCCCGCCTGGATCACCGCCTGATGAATCGTGGTCTTCGCATATGGCGAAAGTGGGAAATAGTTGTGGTTTCGAACATCTCCAATCACCACGAATGTCGGCTGAGCATGAGTCGCGGCAGCACCTGCTGTCGAGAACTGAGATGCCTGCTGCCCGGGAGAGGTCCGTGCAGTCGCAACCATTGCTGCGATAATGAGCACGATCTTGAGCCGTTCCATGGCTGTAACCTCAGTTAAGCAGATGTTTGCAGAATTGGACTGTCT
>JBPOIW010000169.1:0-22358 GCA_052034165.1 Planctomycetota bacterium
ATGTGATCGTGGTCGTGCATGTGATCATGGTCGTGCATGTGATCATGGTCGTGCATGTGATCATGGTCGTGCATGTGATCATGGTCGTGCATGTGATCATGGTCATGCATGTGATCGTGGTCGTGCATGTGATCATGGTCGCGTTTTCGGTCACCGGGACGAGATTGTGCGACGTGAGTCGGTTGCGATGCGTAAGCCGATTCAGCCGCACGATACACATCGGAGAGTGGAACGCTTTTGTCACGAGCAATCCGAGCACAGTCTTCGAACTCCGGAGAGAACGTTGGCTGCATTCCCGTTCGCCACGCTCGCTTGCCGCTGACTTTGCCCCATGGTGTTGTCACTTCCACGAAGTCGCGTTGCTGCACGCTCCGTTGAATCTGCAGACGGCGAACACCCAGTGTACCAGTCTCTGTGAACATGATGTCTTCGCACCGAGCGGCTTTTTCAGGCCGACACAGTACGCTCAGAATGACACCCGGGCGATCTTTCTTCATCTGTGTCGGCGTTACAAAAACATCCAATGCGCCGACGGAGTATAGGCGTTCCCGAACATGGCCAATGATCTCCCCGGAGACATCATCCAGATTAGTCTCCAGCAAAATCACCTGCTCTGTATGTTCCGGGATGATCGCCGTTCCCACAAAAATGCGGAGCACATTCGCGCGCTCAGGGAAGGTCTTCGTGCCACAGCCGCAGCCGATGGCTTCAATCGTCATTGCAGGCATAGGGCCGAAGCTGGACGCCAGAGTCTTCGCGATGGCCGCGCCGGTGGGAGTTGTCAGTTCGGACTCAATGGGCACATCCGCCAAAGGAATCCCTTTTAGAATCTCGGCGGTTCCCGGAGCAGGAATCGGGCAAATTCCATGGTCGATTTTGACGAAACCGCGACCCGGCGGAATCGCGTTACAGATCACTCGATCAATACCCAGCAGGTCAAACGCAACGGCGACACCCACAATGTCGACTATTGAATCGATCGCACCGACTTCGTGAAAATGGATCTGCTCGACCGTGGAACCGTGCACACGAGCTTCTGCTTCAGCCACGGCCAGAAACATCTGCAGAGCCAGTTGTCGCTGGCGAGGTGTTAACGCAGACGCTTGTTCGACAATCCGTCGAATATCCGTGTAATGGCGGTGAGCATGCTGCTCCGGATGATCAACGAGAACATGCAATGATCGAAAGCCGCCCTTGATGACAGTCTCGATACGAACGACAACATCAGGAAGATTCAGCGAAGCGATAGCCGCGCGAACTTGATTGGCATCTGCTCCCGCATCGATCAGGGCCGCAAGAGTCATGTCTCCGCTGAGACCAGTTGCACACTCAAACCAGGCGATTCGCATGGTGGGATTTCGGTTCTAAGTTTTCGGTTTTCGGATAACGTGAGGAGCGGACCGGTGCGATGTGTCGTATTCAGCTCCTGATTCTCCGTTCGTCCGAAAACTGAAAACCGAAAACTGAAAACAATACTCGCTTAAAGCAGCTTGCTGATCGGAGTTCCGTCATGAGCCACTTTGAACGGCCGGCCGGTTGGTGAGTGCACGATTTCTCCCAAAGGCAGGCCAAGGGCCGTCGCGATCGTCGCGTTAAAGTTAGCGGGAGCAACGCCGTCCTGATCGACCGCATGTCCGGCGGCATCGGAAGTACCGTAGAACTGTCCGCCCTTGATACCGCCCCCGGCCAGCATGGATGAAAACACCGCCGGATGATGGTCACGGCCCGCGTTGTAGTTGATCACCGGCGACCGTCCGAACTCGGTTGTCAGAACGACCAGAGTTTCATCCAGCAGACCTTTTTCATCGAGGTCTTTCAGGAGATTACCGACAGCTCTGTCGAGAATCCCGGCTCGTGCTGGAAGAGTTCCCCCGTTGTAAATATTGGCGTGCATGTCCCAGCCGCCGCAGGTGACTTCGACGCAGCGGACATTGTTCTCAATCAATCGGCGAGCCAGCAGGCAACCCTGACCGAACGGATCCCGTCCGTAGCGATCTCGGTCCGCGTCCTTTTCTTCCTTCAGGTCGAAGGCCTTCAGTTCACCGCTGGACAGAAGTGTTGTCGCTTCTGTGTAAAAATCGGTATAGGTCTGAACGCGACGCTGCTTGAATCGATCTCGGAACTTCTTGTCGAAGGCGTCGATCAGTTCCACGCGTTTACCGAAAGAATCGGCAGTCAGATAGGCTGGCGTTGTTGTGTTTTCAAGGCCGCGATTCGGATCACCAATTGGCAGCGGACTGAAGGTTGGATCAAAGAACCCGGCTCCCGGATGTCGAGCCGGCGCGCTGATCAGAACGGTGTCCGGCAGAGATTTGCTTTGTCGCCCCTTGAAATGCTGAATCCAGGGACCGATTGACGGATGTCGTTCGGTCGCAATTTCTTCATAACTGGTACGCATCAGATACTCACCGTCTTCGTGGTCGCCGGTGAGCGTGTACATGGAGCGAATAGCGGCGATCTTATCGAACTGGGTCGCGAGTGTCGGCAAGAACTGGCTGAGCTGCAGTCCTGCCACATTGGTAGCGATGCCTTTCGTTTCACCCTGGTTCTCATGACCTGGTTTCAGGTCAAAAGTATCAAGGTGCGTCATGCCGCCATTCATAAACAGGTAAATCAGCCGCTTGGCTTTCCCGCCCGTCGTGTTCGCCACCTGTGCAGCCCCCACTGCACGATCAAGACTCGGCAACAGGCTGACGCCCAGCGCCGACCTGGCCGCAAATTCGACAAATCGACGACGGCTCAGACCATCAAGTTTGGGAAGCAGATCTCTCATTTCGATCGGTTCTTCTTGCAGAGGTGAAGATCAGAAAGATTCGTTGGCGAGTACCGTGGATTTCGACGGCACAGTCAGGACCGACACGCTGGCATTCGGCAAACACTACTGAATGAACAGAAACTCGCGAGTGTTAACAAGTGACCAGATGACATTGCCGTACCCAGGTGCTCCGTTGTCGGCCACTTCTTTTGTCGCCAGAGCAAGTTCTTCGGTATCCGGTTCACGATTCAGAATTGTCAGGAAGATCGAGCGAATGCCATCATTGATCGACTTCTTTTTCATCACGGTGTTGTAGATCGTCGAATTGCTTTCGAGGAGCATGTGCGAAATTGGTCCGTTGAACATAAACAGCACCTGAGGAACAGAGCCCATCGTCGACGAAGCGGAAATCAGTTCTCGATCAGACTGCCCAAACATGCGCAGGAAGTGACTGGCCGGAACAGGCGATGGAAGCTCAGACGCACGAGCCAGCAGGACGCCCTTATACAAATGCTTCTGCTGCCATTTGCCAACGCTGCCGTCAACCTGATTGCCCATTGAATCAGCGGCCAGAAGATCGGGAGCTTTAACCGACGTCAGATCCACACCAATCACGTCTGTACGAATCGTGGCTGGCATTTCGCGATAATCATCAGGCACAGCCAGTGTCAGGAACGAATCCCAGACTTGCTCCGCTGTCATGCGTCGCAGAATCGGGCCCGAGAAGTGATAAGTTTCACCCGGGTTCACTTCTTCCACGCTGACCTGACGTTGGTACGTTTCGGTGTTGTAGATGACGCGGAGATATTCCTTCATGTCGAAGTTCAGCCGCTTCATCTCCGCTTCAAGGTAGTTCATTAGTTCAGTGTTTTCGGCGACTGTCGTATCCATCATATCGTCGACCGGTTCGATCTGTCCGATACCGAAAGCCTGTTTCCAGAGGCGATTGGCAATCGTCCGTGCGAATCGAGGATTCTCTTTGGAGGTCAGCCAGCGAGCGAAGGCCTGTCGAGGAGTTTCGCCTTTCCTGATTTCTGCAGCAGCCCCAAACAACGCTTTTGGCTCAACGACATCGCCGGCTTTGGCATTGTCGTACTGATAGTCCTTCGGCAACGTGATCTTCCGATCAACCTGATCATTCACCATCATCATGTTGATGCTGATGAGGCGATCGAAGCGATAATTGTTATTTCGGCGATCTTCCTCTTCCTGTTCGATCATGGCGTACTCAGTCTGCAAACGATCATCCGGGTTACTTTCCCAGTATCGTTTGTCACCGCCATTTGTGCTTGTCAGCGTTCCGTAAGTGAACGCGGCCATCTGATAGAACTCTTTCTGAGTCCAGCGGTCAAACGGATGGTCATGACACTGAGCGCAACCAATGCGAGTTCCCAGGAAGATGCGGACCGTATTGTTCATGTTATCCAGCGGCATATTCGCATCGCGCTGCATGTAGCCGGTGGCAGGATTCTTCCAGATAAGCCCTTCGGCCGTCATCATCTCGTGCACCATCTTGTCCCACGGCTTGCTTTCCGCCAGAGACTGCTTGATCCACTGACGATACGGTTCGCCACGAACCGTGCCGTTGAGATTGTCGGTGTAGCGCAGGATATCGGCCCAGTAGTTAAAGCTATGGCTCGCATAACCGTCACTGCTGAGCAGTTCATCAATCAACAACGTCCGCTTATTGGGGTCACTGGATGTCAGAAATTTACGAGTCTGGTTATAGGTCGGAATTGTTCCGGTGACATCCAGATAAATTCGACGCAGGAACTGCTCATCGGTGGTTCTTGCGTTGGGTTTAACCGCCACTTTTTCATAGTTTGCGGCAATCAGTCGATCAATCTCCTTTGCCGACTTCAGCATGGCCGTGCGCTTTTCAGGAGCAACGGCTTTCGACTTCACGACAAATGCGGGGGCCTCTTCTTCCTTCTTATTATCTTTCTTCTCGGCCTTCTTCGGAGGCGATGTAAGTTCCTTAAACTTCGAATTGTCGGCGGATGCTTCTTTCGTCAGGCCCAGATTCTTCAACGCCGTATTGCGGCCTGAATAGGCCGATGCGAGTTTCGGATCAAGTTCGATCGCTTTCGTGAAATCTTCGCGGGCTTTTTCGTATTCCTTCTTGCCATTGCGAGCATAGCCGCGAGAGCTGTACGCCAGGGCGTTCTTTTCCTGCAGTCGGATCGCCTCGTCGAAGGAGGCCAGCGCCTTGTCGAAGTTGCTTTGCTCCAGTTCAGCCAGTCCGCGAACGTAATGAACTCGTCCGGAATTCGGATTTGCTTTGACCGCTGCATCCAGATCGATCATCGCTTTCGGCAGATCACCAGCCATGCCATACAGCAGGGCTCGATCACACAACGCATCCGCATGGTTAGGGTCAAGAACCAGGGCCTGATCAAGATCCTGTTTTGCTTTGGTCGCATCTCCCTTCACGACAAACGCCACCGCACGGCGCTGGAAGGATTCCGGCAACTTCGAATTTAGTTCAATGGCCTTATCTGCATCCTTGATCGCCTGATCAGCGTTCTTTTTGCCCGCGTAAGCAAGACTTCGGATGCTATACGCTTCGGCTGATTTTTCATCGAGATTGATCGCTCGATTTGCGCTGTTGATCGCTCGATCAAAATCCTGTCGAGCTACATACGCGACAGCGCGATTGATATGTGCTAACGGATGGTCAAACTTCTCCAGAGTGGCGAAGTAGGCATTGTCGATCGCATCCAGATATTGCCCTTTCTGATACAACGAGTGCGAACGGTGAGCATAAGCGTCTGCTCGGTTTTGCAGTTTTTCGGGTTCACGACCGGTGATGGCGGTGACCAGGTCAAATTCCTTCATGGCGGTGTCGTACTCGCCCTTGCCGTTAAAGGCCATCCCGCGAGCGACCTGAGCGGCTGCGAAACCGGCATCAATAGCGAGAGCTTTGTCGGCCTCCTGAATGCCCGCGTCGTACTTGCCTTCGCTGATGAGTTGCTTCGCCTGAGTAACGATCCCTTCGAGTTGGATCGTTTTCGGATCCTTGGGAGGCTCGACTTTCGCGGGCGACGCCGCCTGCCATGCAACAGCAGCCTGGATGTCAAAGACAAACAACAGTGCAAGCAAAGCAAACACGGATAACGCCGGGGCGCACACAATTCGGCCACGCACAGTCATTCTTGAACCCTCAGGCAAGGTTTTGAACGCCAGATGTGAGATGGTGACAGGGTCGTCGGAAGAAGGCTGCCTCCGGCGATGGAGTCAAGACTCTAATTCCCAGCAGCGGCTAATACCAGTACCTGGTTGTGAGAAAACAACGATTCGGTCTGAGGTTAAGCCCTGAAGGGTGGTTTAATCGTTGACAAGAGACAAGTTTATCGTGGCTCAATGCTGCCTAAAGTCATCTTCACCTGCTGTTCAACCATTGTGCGATATTTGCCGCCAAGTGCCATCAATTCGGCGTGAGTGCCAGTTTGCAGAATGCGGCCGCCTTCCACAACAACGATCAGATCGGCCCCGGCAATCGTGCTCAGTCGGTGAGCGATCACAAAACTTGTACGGCCTCGCATCAGCGTGCCAAGACTCTGCTGGATCAACTGTTCGCTTTCGGTATCCAGATTACTGGTTGCTTCATCCAGAATCAGGATTCTTGGGTCGGCCAGAACGGCTCGTGCAATCGCCAGACGCTGCCGTTGTCCACCGCTCAAACGCACGCCACGTTCACCGATGAGTGTATTCATGCCGGCGGGTAGTCGGTCAATAAACTCCGAGGCATTCGCCGCAGTGGCTGCCGCATGTATCTCGTCCGCTGTGGCATGCTTTCGAGAGTACGCAATGTTCTGACCAATCGTGCCGTCAAACAGGAAAACATCCTGCTCGACAACTCCCAGCAGCGATCGAAACGATTCCACGTCGTAATCACGCAGGTCATGACCGTCGAGTGTCACGCGACCGGAAGTCGGATCGTAGAAGCGGGCCACCAGATTACAGATCGTTGTCTTGCCCGCACCGCTGGGGCCAACCAGAGCGACCGTTTGTCCGGCCTGAACAGTCAACTGAATGTCGGACAATGCCGGAGTTTGGGTGCCCGGATAGAGAAATGTCACATTGTCAAAAGTCATCTGGCCACGGATCCGAGTTCGGTCTGCTCGCAAACTTTCCGGAGTCGATTCCATTTCACGCGGTTCGGCCAGCAGGTCGAGAATGCGATCCAGCCCGCTAAGACTGTTCTGAAACTGCGTCGCACTGGTCGCCAGAGTGGCGAGGGGTTCCAGCAGCATGAGGAGATAAACCAGGAACATCATCAGTGAACCGACCGACATATGCCCATCAATAACTCGCCAGCCCCCGTAGAACAGCAGTCCGGCACTGGCGATCGGAATCAGAGCTTCCCAGACCATTTCTACGCCGCGCATCCACCACCAGGCGTAAAGTTCCTGGCGAACCATCATGTTATTTTCTTCAGAGAACCGTGCTGATTCACGTTTCTGGCGACTGAATGCCCGCACGATTCGCATGCCAGCAAAGGATTCGGCAGCTCCCGCATCGATCGATTCACGCTGCTTGCGAATCGCCCGGAACTGAGGGCGAATACTATTGATCCAGGCGCGGTGTGTGATGAAAACTGTCGGCAGCAACACGAGGGCTCCGGCCAGCAGCGTCCAGTCGACCCATGCAAGAATCACAAAACTGCCGAGAAGCTGAATGACCGCACGCCATGGGTTGTAAAGCATTCCGAAGACCAGTTCACCGACGCTGCCGCCGTCTTCGCGAAGCACTGACGCAACTCCACCGGACCTCAGTTCATGAATTCGGTGAAGTGGAAGACGGACCGCATGTTCGAAGACATGTCTCCGCACGGCCAGTTGAATCTGTTTAGAGATTCTCGTCGCATCCCATCGGCCCCAGATATGGATTGAGATTTTCAGCAGAGAAATCACGACCACCACGCCGACCACGCCGGACAACAATCGCATCGGAGTGTTGAGCGAAGGAAACGCCCGGCTGAACCAGGCTGGCAGCGGCAATCCGCCCAACACATAGTCGACAATAAACTTGGTGCCGGCTGGTGGCAGGAGACCGAGTCCGGTTGATAATGTCACCGACAGCAACGTGAGGCTGATCTGCCAGCGATAAGGATGCAGCAGGCGAAAGAACTCTCCAATCAGTTGCCACGAAGTTCGCACTCGGTCTTTCGCGGAGCGAGCTTCTCCGGTCGAATGGACTCCGCCTTTGGGAAGCAGTTTGTCGCGAACTTTTTTTCGGTACTGTTCGAATCGTTGCCGACTGCTGCTGGTGCGGACAGGCGTGGTTTCTGCAGAGGCTCCCGAGTTGTCAGCGACGTGATCTTCCTGCTTACCTTTTGAAGAACTCTGCGGGGTGGATCCTGGTCGACTGCCTGTGGGATGCTCACTGTTCGTCGGCGAGGGTCTGTGGGGATTCGAGTGATTGTGTTTTTTTGAGCTCATGACCTATTGTAAGCCAGGGGCGGATTTGGTCGAGTGTTGCATCGCCGATTCCGGGAACCCGCGTAAGATCGTCGATGGTTCGAAATGGCCCGTTTAATCTTCGATCAGCAACAATTCGATGAGCCATCGAGATTCCAATTCCCTCTAACTGCATCCATTCGACCCACGTCGCTGAATTAACGTCGACGCGAAATTGCTGTCGAAATGTTTCGCCTCTCTGAATCGTCAGCGGTTCCGGACGTTCCAGAGCGACGCTGATCCATTCCGCGGAGAGAATGACCAGCAGGATGCCCATGCAAATTCTTAATAAGCTGCGGTGATGCGTACGAAAATCAGGAAGTGTTGCCAGGAGGCCGGGCTGATCGTCTGCGTCAGGGCTTCTGGGTGGTGTCGTTGGCGGCGTTGAGTTGGCGGCCTGGCTTTTCAAGGTCTCAGGGATTACGTCCTGTTTATCTGGCATACCGAGGCCTGGATATTAATCACCCTGAGTACTTTTGTTCTGTGTCCCTTCGGTATGATCGGTGCGGAAAGCGGAACTTGCAAGTTCTCAGATCGCCACAGGAAATAAATAGGCCTGATTCGAGGGTGGCAAATCTGAATTTTTGCGTGGCAGTAGTTCAGGCTGTGATCGATGATGACCGGGGTGCCGTGTGAAGCCGCAAGGATGCGGGAATCTCGAAGACCTGCCTTCAGAGGTCTCAGTCGACGAGGCCGTCGGCGTTCACGTCATGCCACTTCATGGCGTTTCGCATCGGTTCAATTCGAAGCACGATGACGCCATCCTGAAAGACTCGCACGGTTCCAGTGGATTCTGAAACAGCAATTGCGATCGCGCCGGTGGCTTTGGAGATTTCGGCGGCTGCCCAGTGTCGAGATCCCAGACCCTTCGAGAGCGTCAAGCCTTCCGCGGAAGCTCGCAGGTGTCGTCCGGCGGCAATGGCCAGCCCGTCGGAGGAGATCACAAACGCTCCGTCGATCTGGGCCAGTTCCTTAATACTTTCGCGGACGCGCGGATTTCGGATAGATCGTTCTGTCTTGGGATAACCGCGGAATGGGTCGTGAACCTGTTCCTGAGACAGTTCCATGACTTTGCGATGATTGCCCACGACAAATAAGGTTCCGACGGGCTTTCCTTCGCGGCCTTCGCGGCCGATATCGCAGGCCAGATCGACCACGATTCGCAGAGTTTCCAGCGGAACCTTGGTTTCCAGTCGCTGGAGATCTCGCGAGGTGAGTTTGGCCAGTTGTTCCGCGAGTCGAACGACACTGATCGTATCACAGCCTTCTTTTTCGTAGGCTGAATAAACCACGACCACGACGTCACCGGTCTGCAGCAGCTCATCAGCGATTGCTTCGAGCAGAACCTGGGAGACCTGGAAATGCCGAGTTTGAGGTTCCTGCTGAATTTCGACGACGTCGACATCATCCTGCCGAGCTGCGTCCTGAATTTCTTTGCGATCTGACGCAATAATCAGCCGGAAAGCGGTGGCGTTCTTCTTCAGCATTGCGAAGTCAACGGGCTGTTCGGCCAGCAGAATCAGTGCCGCAGCATGAACCTCTTCCGCCAGCTTTGCTGCGGTACGAAGGATTTTTTCAAACTCCGGACTGATCTCGTTTCTCGCCATGCGGGGAGTGTACGGCTAAAGCGCACCTGGTCAACGGATGAATTCTTACAAATTCCTGCACAACAATCGTTCAACGGTTGGCCATGCGGCATCAAAAGTAGACACTAACGGGCCAGAGACCTGATGTTTCCCTGGTGGTGACATCGATCGTCGCTGATTCCGTATATGGATGAGGTAATTGAAAGAATTCAGAGACGATCGTTTCTGGGGCGTCAATTTTCAGAAGCACCAGGCTGCTGAGAACATCTCAACGGGCGTCCTGTTATGTTGTTAATGCGTGAATGTCGTCACATCGTTTTTCGTCGCCATTGTCTTCAGCGTTCCCGTAGCTGACCTCCTCAGTCGCTGACCTCCCTCAATTGATCAATGAGTGCAACAATTTCCAAACTGCGTGCTTCATCTGAGCTTTCCAAGCCTGCCGTTAAAGCTTCGCGGCAGGGGTTGATCTGCATGTGGCATGGTTTGACGCTGTCGGGGCTATGGAATTTGCTCCGGATGAAGCCCAGGGTATCGTGGTCCTATCTTCCAAGATGGATCACGATCGCGCTCGTCAGTGGCCTGAACTCACTGTACGGCGTGCTGGAAAAGTTGTTCTTCGGGAGACAAGTGGCAAGAACCGAGATCCTCCATCCCCCTTTGTTTATTCTGGGGCACTGGAGAAGTGGCACAACGATGCTGCACAATCTGATGTCCCTGGATCCTCAGGTGACATTTCCCAATCTCTACCAGTGCGTGAATCCCGGTCACTTTCTTCTGACCGAGCGGATTCTGGCGCCGCTGACAAAGCGTTTTCTGCCGGAGACCCGCCCGATGGACAATGTCGCGGCTGGCTGGGACGAGCCACAGGAAGAGGACATCGCTCTCGCTCTTGACTGTCAGATTTCACCCTACCTGATGACGGCCTTCTCCGATCGTCGTGAGGTTTATGAACGCTATTTTGATCCTCGCGATATGACGGAATCGGAGCGATCGATCTGGAAGCAGTCCTTTCTGGGGCTGCTCAAGAAGCTTACGTATCGCAAAAACTGTTCGATCGTGACCAAAACGCCGGCTCATACGTTCCGAATCAGCACTCTGCTGGAAATGTTCCCGGACGCACGTTTTGTCTACATCAAGCGCGATCCGTACGCAGTCTACCAGTCGACACTCCATCTCCGCAGGACGATGTTTACCGAAAACTCCCTCGGGCCTCCGGAGTTTTCAGCGAACGAAGAAGACACACTGTATTTCTACGAAAAGTGCATTCGAACCTACGAAGAGACAAAGGGTTTAATTCCGTCGGGTCGACTGCATGAAATCCGTTTTGAAGATTTGGAACAGGATCCGCTGGGGCAGATTCGCCAGATCTACCACTCGCTCAATCTTCCCGGCTGGAATCAGGTGGAACCAAAGATTCAGGCGCAGTTACCAGCCCTGAAAGCCTACAAAAAGAATGCGTTTCGTATGGATGCGGATACCATGCAGCGAGTTTATTCACGTCTGAAATGGGTGTTTGATCTGTATGGTTACTCTGGTCAGATTACTGGTCAGATTAATAGCTAATCAGACGCAATAACGTTCTGGCAGTGCAGTGTTTTTGAGTGTGCGTCCAGTTGTGAGGGGTTTCTTCTGAACACTAAAAATTCATTCGGTACGGCTACGAAGGTTCCGCCTCCAACCGTTCACCCTCTTGATAACAATGAAGAACTTGTTCGCCTGCTGAGCGATACAACGGGCGAATCACGGGAGGTGGTGATCCAACGCCTGATTGATGAAGAAGCCTGTCTGGGAACAAACGTACGCCGCGACTTGAAGAACGCCGGGGTAAGACCCCATGTGTGGTCGGATCAACTGGTCGAGTTTTATCGAACAACTCGGTCGTTCCTTTACGAAACCTCCGTTTGGAATCGAGCACCATTAAAGCTGGAGATGCGCGACTGGATCGGGCGGTTCCTCGCCGAACGAGCACCGGGCAGAAGCCTGAAGGTACTGAGTTTTGGAGATGGTCTCGGCTTCGACAGTGTCTATCTCGCGGCGGCCGGACATCAGGTTACATATTACGAAGTCGCGGACGAGTGCGTTCAGTTCGCGAAGCAGGTCTTCGCCGCGAATCAGCAGGACGTAAACATCGTCCAGTCTGCCGATTCTCTGCCGGCTGGCGAGTTTGACGTTGTGATCAGCCTCGATGTGCTGGAACATGTGCCTTCGCCGCCAGAATGTGTGGGGATGTTTGCTCGCTGGCTGAAGCCGGGCGGCTGGCTGCTGGCTCATTCACCCTTCTTCTTCACCAGCTGGCATCGCGTCACTCATCTTAAGTCCAGTCGAAAGTACAGTGGCTGCAAAGAGCTTTATCGTCAGCAGGGGTTGCACCCGGTCGATGGTCGTTTTTTTTGGGACCCCATTGCCCTGGAGAAATCGTCGCTGCCACCAAAGAACAGTAAGCTTGGTGCCGTGAACTTTGGAGGTCTGCTGCTGAAATTTGGTCGATACTCGAATGCGGTCCATTGCGCGATTGCTCAAATGAAGGCAGGAACCGATCGTCGCTGGAGGGATGATCTCATTCATCGCAGTCAGGTCACGGTTTCAGGTCGCTGAGTCGTTTTGAAAGGTATTGCTTGAGTGTCTGTTGAGATCCTGATTCTGAGCTTGTTCGCCTTCGCTGCGATCATTCGGCTGGTGCTGACCAGACGGCTGGTTGCCGCGTTTCGTCGACCAGGCAATGTCCCTGTGGCTGATCAGGATCTGCCGTTTGTGATTGCCGTCATGGCCTTGCGCGGCGGCGATGAATTTTTGGCGGAGACATTGCGCCGCCTGACGACCATGGATTATCCAAGGTATCGTTTGCGGCTGGTAATTGATTCCCCCAACGATCCCGCTCGGGCTGTTGTGGAAAAATTCATCAATGAGTTTCAACCCAACAACACGGATGTGATGTACCTTGGCGAGCGGCCATTGAAATGCAGCGGAAAAATCGCGGGCCTTCTGCGCGGCTCGGCCGATCTTCCGAGCGACTGCAGCGTTGTGGCGGTGTTTGATGGTGACGCGCTGGTCCATCGGTCGTGTCTGCGTGAACTCGTTGCGCCGCTTATGAACGGCGCAGCCCTGGCGACCGGCAATCGATGGTATGCTCCAACAAAACCGACGCTGGGCGGTATTGTTCGGTTCCTGTGGAATGGCTGTGCTGTAACGGTGATGAATGCCGTTCACATTCCGTGGGGAGGTTGCATGGCGATGAGAACTTCAGTGATCTCTCATCCCGAGCTTCGCAGTCGACTGGAGTCAGCCTTCGGTGAAGATTCCACCATCGCCACCTTTGTCCTGCAGAATCGTCAGCCCGTTCAGTTTGTTCCCGAAGCGACGATCGTCAATCCGGAGGACTGCACCGTGGGAGGATTTTATAACTTCCTGGTTCGGCAGTACCTGACGGTTCGCCTTCATAATCCGCATTGGATCTTTGTGTTCGGCACAAATTTCTTGCTGGGCTTTCTGCTGATTGGGGCCAACATCTATTTTTGTACGGGTGCAAAGCTCTTCTGGTGGCAAATCGTGGCGGGCTACGCAATGATCTGTATAGCGGTCCTGATCGAGTTGGCGACAGGATCCGCAGTTGTCCGACGACAGAAGCGAATGGTCGGCGTTGAGGTCGCTCGGTTCAAATTACGGCACTGGCTGATGTCGCCGATTGCCCTCACGCTGCTCAATCATATGAACTTTGTCGCCTGCCTGCATGCTCAGTTCATTCGTCGACATGAATGGCGAGGAATCACATACCGCTTTCCAGGGGCTCCAGCCGTCGAGATCATCGGGGTTAAGCCGTTGACCGTCGGGTCTCACGTTGAGTTGACTGAGTAGTCGTCTCGCGTTCGCTTGACCACTTGCCAGAACTTGCGAAGCTGTCCGGAGTTTCCTCCGTGTATGCTTCCTCACCACCCGCCTTCGGAGAGTAGCTCATGCTGCTGTCATCCGCTCGTTGCGCCGTCGTTCTGGCCACTCTTTTGCTTTCGATGCTGAATAAGCCCGCGAAGGCTCAGCAGGAATTCTTGAAGCTGGAGAAAGGCGACCACATCGCCATCATCGGCAATACTCTGGCCGATCGGCTTCAGCATTTCGGTCATCTGGAGGCGACTCTGCACTATCGCTTCCCGGATCACAATCTTGTCGTGCGAGATCTGGGGTTCAGCGGAGATACGCTGACCGAGCGGCCTCGGTCGGATAATTTTGGTTCGCCGGATGAATGGTTGAACAAGGTCAAAGCCGACGTGATCATCGCGTTCTTCGGCCACAACGAATCGTACGCCGGTGAAGCGGGCTTACCGCAGTTTCGGAAGGATCTGGAAGCATTCATCGATCGTACGCTCAGCCAGAAGTACAACGGCAAGTCAGCTCCGCGACTGGTGCTGTGTTCGCCGATCGCGTTTGAGGATCTGAAATGGCCGCATCTGCCAGATGGGAAGGTGCAGAATAAGAATCTGGAACTGTACACGATGGAGATGGGGAAGGTCGCGGCGGAACACAAGGTGCTGTTCGTGGATTTGTTTCGTCAATCGCAGGAAGCCATGAAGATTGTCAATGAGGACGACAGCCATCTGAGAAACCTTGAAGGACCACAGCGAGATCGACTTAAGAATAATCCGGATCGGGTGATGCTTCCGATCTTTCCCTTTACCATCAACGGCGTGCATATCACCGAGTTTGGTTCAATGGGTGTGGCAACTTTTGTTGCCAGCCAGATTTTTCCCGGGGTGAGTTCGGTTTTGCCCAAAGTTTCTAACCCGTTAGTCGACGCCGTCCTCGCCAAGAACCACATCTGGCACAACGTCTATCGAGCCACCGACGGCTACAGTGTTTTCGGCGGGCGATCCGGTCTGCAATTTGTCGACGGACAAACCAACTTCGACGTGATGCAGCGAGAACTGGAAATCCTTGAATCCATGACCGCGAACCGCGATGCCGTGATCTGGGCCGCTGCTCAGGGAAAAGACATCATGCCAGACGACAGCAATCTTCCCAGGCCGCTCGAAGTCAAAACCAACAAACCGGGAGAACTTGAAGGAGGACGCCATAAGTTTCTTGGTGCGAAAGAAGCGATTGAAAAGATGACGATCCACCAGGGGATGAAGGTCAACGTCTTCGCTTCCGAAGAAATGTTCAGCGACCTCGTCAATCCGGTGCAAAGTGCCGTCGATCCCGATGGCCGTCTGTGGGTCGCCGCGTGGCCGACGTACCCGCACTGGAACCCGCTGGAGGCGATGAATGACAAGCTGCTGATCTTCCCGGACGATGACAACGACGGCGTGGCCGATCGATGCATCACGTTCGCGGACGGTTTGCACAATCCAACGGGCTTTGAATTCTGGAACGGCGGCGTTTTGGTCGCCATGGCTCCGGATATTTTCTTCCTCAAAGACACCGACGGCGACGATCGAGCCGACGTGAAGGAACGCATCTTCCACGGGCTCGATTCTGCGGATACTCATCACACGGCCAACGCATTTGTGATGAGCCCCGGCGGGAAATTCTATTTCTCACGCGGCATCTTCCACGCGGAGAATTTCGAAACGCCGTGGGGCCCGACGAAGCGTTTTGGAACCGGTGGCACGGGAGTTTACGAATGGGATCCGGTCACGTTTGATATCAACTTCCATTTCCCGATCGGCCCGAATCCTCACGGCGATGTGTTCGACCAGTGGGGTAATCAATTCGCAACCGACGGCACCGGCGGCACGGGAAATTACATCGGCATGCCAGGCCACGGTGCTCCGACACAGCTTTATGAAAAGCGAGTTCGCCCGGTTCCGGCGATTCAGATTCTGGACAGCCAGCACTTCCCCGCAGAGAACCGAGGCAATCTCCTGATCGCCAACGTGATCGGCTTCCAGGGAGTGACTCAGTACAAGTTCGAGAAACGCGGAGCCGGCTTCTTCGCGAAGGAAGTCGAGCCGATCCTCTACTCATCCGATCAGAACTTCCGCCCGAGCGACATGGAGATCGGCGGCGACGGAGCCCTGTATGTGCTCGACTGGCAGAACCCAATCATCGGCCACATGCAGCACAACCTCCGCGACCCTAGCCGCGACCATCTCCACGGCCGCATTTACCGAGTCACCGCCGAAGGTCGGGAAACTCAGCCTGTGTTGAAGCTGGACAAGGCTTCGACCGCCGATGTCGTCGCCGCCCTCGGCTCAGAGACGCTCGCCGAACGCTATCGAGCACGGCTGGAATTGACATCGCGCAATCCGGACGAAGTCGTTGCGGCCGTCGACGAATGGGTGAAGCAGTTTGATGCGAAGAATCCGGAACATGCGAGGAATCTGGTTGAAGCAATGTGGATTCATCAGCAGGTTCGACAGCCGAACCACGATCTTGCGGCCGCACTTCTTGACTCACCCGTCGCTGATGCTCGCGCTGCAGCCGTTAGAGTGTTCCGGGACGAGGCTCGTGACGTCGCGTACCGTAGCCCCGCCGCTCCGTCGGCGGGAAATTCGAGCACCGACGATCGGGCATCCAGCAAAGTTCCACCCTCAGGCAACGTGCCATCTAATTCCCGTCGGCGGAGCGACGGGTCTACGGTACAAGCGACTCTGCTTAAACTGGCTTCCGATCCAGCACCGCAAGTACGTGCCGAAGCTGTCGTAGCGGCAACTCACACACGTGGCCCGCTCGCAGCCGAGATCATCTTCGCGGCAATGCAAACCGAGCAGGATCCGCAGCTCTCTTATGTCATCAACGAATCGCGCGGCATCATCAATCTTGACGCAGCAATTCGCGAAACGCTGGCACGCGGAGAAAAGCTCTCGCCCAATGCCGAAGCCTATGCACTCTCCAACGCCAGCGTTGAAGACCTGCTGAAGATGGAAAAGACCGAGGGCGTTTATCGAGCCATCCTGACTCTCGATAACGTCCCAGTAGAACCGCTGGAGACAGCACTGACCGGCCTCGCGAAACTTCGGAATGTCGCCGAGATCGAAGAACTGTTCGCGCTGATCGAAGAACTCAACGCCAAAGCCAGCGTGAATGTGCTCAACAGTCTCAGTCAGTTGTTGGCCAGTCAGCCAGCCAATCAACTTGCGAAAGTCCGCGATCGCATTGCGACTCTCGCGACAACCGCGAAGTCCGGGGAAACTCGCCGAGTCGCCATCGCGGCCTGGATCAGTGCAGACAACAACGGCGAAGCAGTCTTCGCAGCCGTCGAAAAGGAACAGCTCAAGCTGGAAGATACTCTGCGAGCCGTCTCATTGGTGTCATCTGCGGAAGCGAAGAGTTCCTTGTTTGATCGACTGGCGAAACTTGTCCCGACTTTGGAAGGCTCGAAAGGCTCTTCACCGCTGACTCAGCCGGGCCTGAGGGTCGACTTCTACGCTCCAAGCCCCAGCAATGTGGCTCGTGAAACACTGCAGGCCATGACACCGGCCAACACCGGCGTCGCCACGACAATCGTGATGGATCAGCCCGTGCTGAAGACTCGTGACGCGTTCGCTTTGATGTTCACGGGGCACATCGTGATCGATAAGCCAGGCAAGTATACATTCTTCATCGCTTCCGACGATGGCTCTCGCTTCTACATCGATGGCGAACTGCTGATCGACAACGACGGCCTGCATGGCATGGTCGAAAAGAACGGCACGGTTCAGCTCACGGCAGGCCTGCATCCGATTGTCGCCACCTACTTTGATAACGGCGGCGGCGATGGACTCAAAATGTCGTGGAGCGGACCAGGGCTCGAGAAGCAGGAGATTCCGGCCAGCGTGCTGGTGTCGGCCGCCGAACAGACGGTGCAGGATCTCGGCATTGCGGCCATCATGGATATTCCTGGCCACGAACCCGGCAAAACGACATTGCTGGCAAGCTTGCTGAAGGAGCGAGCCTCCGTCAATTCAAGCCTGCAATCGCTGTCCGCGATTCCGGTCGAAGCATGGCCGAAAGAACAACTGGGGAATCTCGCCGAAGCCGCAGTTTCGTTTCTTGCGAGCCGCGAGCCCAAAGACCGCAATTCGGATCAGGCTCAACTCGCACTGAAGATCGCGGAAGGCGTTCGCACACGGCTTGATGATGCCGGCCGAGTTCGCTTTGAGAAGCGACTATCAGAAGTCGTCGTGCCGCTGATCGCGTTGGGCACTGTTCGCGAACGCATGATCTACGATCGCGAAACTGTCGCTGTTCAGGCTGGCCGTCCGGTTGAGTTCCGGCTGACGAACACAGACAACATGCCTCACAACTTTGCCGTGGTGCTTCCCGGCACAATGGCCGAAGTCGGTGAGCTGGCTGAAGCCACCGGTCGAGATCAGGACGCAGCTTCTCGCAACTTCATCCCGAAGAGCGACAAAATTCTGGTCGCCAGCAAACTGGTTCAGCCGGAACAAACCGATTCCATCTTCTTTGAGGTGCCAAAAGAACCCGGAATCTATCCGTACGTCTGCACATATCCCGGCCACTGGCGTCGCATGTACGGAGCACTCTACGTCGTTGCGGATCTGAAAGCCTACGAAGCCGATCCGGCCGCGTACCTTGCCGTCAATAAGCTGGAAATGAAAGACGATCTCCTGAAATATCTCGGCCGCAACACCGACTGGCAGCTGGACGATCTGAAGGGCGACGTGATGCACCTGGCACATCGAGCCAACAACTTCGCCGTCGGCCAGCAACTCTTCAAGGCCGCCGCGTGTGTCGGCTGTCACAAGCTCAACGGCCAAGGCAACAACGTTGGCCCCGATCTGACCAAGCTGCCGCCGGAGTATTCAAAAGTCGATGTTCTGGAACACATTCTGAACCCGTCGAAGAAGGTCGACAAGAAGTATCAGTCGAATGTGATCTCACTGACGTCTGGTAAAGTTCTCACCGGCCTCATCGTCGAGGAAACCGGCGACTCTTTGAAACTCATCGACAACCCCTCCGCCCCCGACAAGATCACCGTAGTTCTGAAGTCTGACATCGAAGAACGCACCCCCAGCGAAGTCAGCATCATGCCCAAAGGCGTGCTGAACAAATTGACTCGCGAGGAGATTTTTGATTTGCTGGCCTATGTGCTCGGCGGCGGTGACAAGGAGAACGCGTTGTTTAAGGGGCATGAGCACTGAGGAAGTGGGAATTTATTTCGACTTTCAAGGAAGATCGCAGCTGTCAGGTTCTCCACCGTCGACTTGATTGAAAGACGGGTGAGTGTACATTTACCCCAGTGGGAGTAGTCCGTCGGGGCAATGTATGACTAGGCCAAACTAATGAACGTAGAATCAAAATCTGAGAAGGACCGTGCTTATCGCGACCCACGGCAATTTCATGTTGTCGAGCAAAGTATTCGATGTGGGAAAGAAGTAATCCTCCCGCCTGTATGTGTGGTTACAGGAGATCGTGTTTCGATTGAACTCCTCAATCAAAGTTTCTTCTATCGCCCAATTTATCTTGCTGTCCTGGGGCCAATCTGGTGGCTGGTGTATGCCGTTTTTCGACATAATTCACAAACGTGTCGAGTCAGCTATTTCGTCTCCAATCGGATTGTCGCGAGAAATCGATGGTTGAAGATAGCCGGATGGTCCCTGTTTGTGGCGGCGATCGTCACGTTCTGGTATGGCTTGACCATGTCGACTGTCGATTTGACGCCGCTCCCTGTGGGACTTGGACTGCTAACAGTGGGTGCCGTGGCGTTAAGTCTTTCCCAAAGCCCATTGAACCTTGCTTCGTTTGATGGGCATGGAGTCTTTATGCTCGCAGGATTTTCATCGGCATTTTGTGATGCGGCCTATGCCTACTTCGAAGAGAAGAAGGCGAACATGCAAGCACAAAGAGAAGCTGCCGCCGCATTGAGGGGTTTTGAAGGAGTACCCTCAATTCAAGAATTTGAAATTCCAGATTGATCGCGCAAGAACTGTCCTTGGATCGGCAGCACCTCACTTTTTTGGAGCACACCTTTAAAAGTTGAGCGGGCATTCGTAAGGACATCAGGTCCGTATTCGAAATTTCAGATTTGAAATTTCAAAATGAATGCAGTGCCCGTTGGTCTTCTTTCAAATTTGAAATTTCAAATCTCAAATTCGCCGCAGGCGCCGCATGAAGTACGAACGATTTGAAGATCTTCCCGTTTGGAAAGCTGCCGCGGAGATTGCAGTGCAGATCTTTGCTTGATCAAGTCATGCATGGTTTCGCGGCAAAGGCGATCTCGCGAATCAACTTCAACGAGCGGCGTTGTCGGTTTCCAACAATATCGCGGAAGGCTTTGAACGCGGCTCCACCAACGAACTGCTGCAGTTCATCTATATCGCCCGAGGATCTGCTGGCGAAGTTCGATCGATGCTGTGCGTCATTGAGCGCATGGGCGCCCCTGAGAATTTGAGATCTCAAATTTCAAATTTGAAATCCAACGCGGAAGGCATCTCGCGGCAATTGCGTGGCTGAGCGAATAGTTTGCAGAACAGTGACATCTCCGGCCAGCGGCATCTCTACGATCAGTCGAAACGAGCGTTTGATAGCAAGACGAAGGCCGATCGATTCGTGGAGCAAGTCCGAAGGACAGCAGAAGAAGCTCAGGGACTACGAGAGCGGGAAAGGCTGCTACGACAGCTGTTGCAGAAAGAGTCACGGCCAGATCAACAGCCCTGAACGTTGATGCTCAGTCTTCCAGTGACGGAGATACGCGTAGCAATCCTCAAGGAATCGGAATCACCGGCAGCACAAGATGAGACGCATGATCGGCATCGTGGAAAACTGTCTGCTTGGCAACAACAGGTTTGGTGGCGAGGCCGATGTTGTCTTCGCCGGTGTTGAGATTTCTCAGATAGTATGGATAGTAACTGCTGGAGATCTCCACGCGGATTTGATGTCCGGCCAGGAAGCGATTGCCGGTAGGACGCCAGAATTCAATGACGTATGGATAGACTTTATCCGGCTCCAAAGTGCTCAACCGAGACGCATTGAATGCTCCGCCACGCTCCGGATCGCGATGGCGAGCCCTCATCACGCCTTCCGCCAGAAACGAAGATCGACCATCCGGACTCACATCACACAGTCTCACCATCCAGTCCGTATCCTTCGCACTGGTGGCGGCGTAGAGCGTTGCGGTGATCGGTCCGATGATCTCAACATCTTTCTCCAGAACTGGTGTGGTGTAGACCAAAACGTCGTTCCGCTTGGCTGACGTTGAGACATCTCTGGGCCCATCTATATGACCGTTCTGAAACGCTGCGGAGGGAGTCGGATCTTCGGGATCGTAAGTGTAATGATCGGGTGATTCCGCAGTTGGAGGAGATGTAAACAGTGTTCCATCGCCGGCGGAGGAATTCGCTTTGCCACCGCTGTGAAGATAGTACTTCGTCCATTGTGTCTCAGGCAGAGGCCACTCCTGTGCGGCTCGCCATTCATTGCGTCCCAGCACGAACAGATGAATCGGAGGATCCTGCAGGATTCCGTTTTCGATTCCTTTGAGGTGATAGTCAAACCATCGACATACATAACCGTTCCAGTCGATGATCGCTTGTGGTCCGAAATCCACATCCGCGGCGATTCGATGAGTGTTAATGATGTGCTCCCACGGACCGATCACCATCCGAGGACTTCTGGATTCAGGCGTGGCGCCATACTTTTTCATGGCCAGATAGTTGCCGGGCGTTCCCGGAAAATTGGCATCGAACCAGCCGGTGGCACCAAGCGAGGGCACGGTGACTCGACTGTATTCTTCAGGCTTCTGATACGCGATAGCCTTCCAGTATTCACCTTCGGCCGTATTCTGCAGAATCCACTTCTTCCACCATTCTGTCGGAAGATGATGGCGTGTTTTTTCGAAGTCGATGTAGGGCAGATTACGGTAAGCGGCTTCGCGATCGACGGCAAATCCGCCATAGGGTCCCGGGCCGGAACTATGGGGATTTCGGCCGCTGACCATGCCTGCCCAGTCCATCATCCAGCAGACAAAGATACCGTTCTGATAGGGGCAGTTGTAAAAATTGTCCGGCGGAGCAACTTCCGGAACAATGCATTTCAACGAAGGCGGCGCCTGAGTGGCGGTCCACCACTGAGTCCAGCCCATGTAAGACAGGCCAAACATTCCGACCTTACCGGTGGACCATGATTGCTTCGCGGCCCATTCGACAAGGTCGTATCCGTCCTGTTTGTGCAGCGGAGAAAACGGATCCCATTCGCCACCGGATTCGAAACGACCCCGAGTATCCGCGTTGATGACGACATAACCTCGAGACGCGAACAACTGAGCTCGAGCCGTATTGCCCGTCTTGTTGTACGGCGTGAGATAAACGATGGCCGGGAAGCGTTCGTCGCTTTTTGGCCGAAAGATGTCGACCTTCAGCGCAACGCCGTCCCGCATGCCGGCATTCTGGTTCAGTTCGGAGAGGACTTCATACTTCTGCGGAGAAATTTCTCCGGCCGTTGGTTGCTGAGCCAGTAGCAACGACGGATGGGCGCAGAAGAGCACCAGAAGTGCTGCCAGCAGGATTCGTGTCCAGGATTTCATGAGACGACCTTTGAGTTGTTCAATCGTTTACCGCCCAGCCCCCGGGCCCCGCGGAAAAAAAAAACGGCGCCCGCGGGGGGGGCGGAAACAAGACGGGGGTT
>JBPOIW010000095.1:0-10717 GCA_052034165.1 Planctomycetota bacterium
TCGTCAAGGGGGTCAATTTTGTCAATCTGCAGGATGCCGGCGATCCCGTCGAGATTGCTCGTAAGTATGAGCAGCAGGGGGCCGATGAGCTGGTCTTTCTGGACATTACCGCCAGCCACGAACAACGCGACATCATTCTGGGCGTTGTGGCGAGAACTTCCGAAGAGGTCTTTATGCCGCTGACCGTCGGGGGCGGGATCAGAACCGTCGACGATATTCGACGATTGCTGAATGCAGGATGTGATAAGGTTTCGATCAACTCGATGGCGGTTAAGAGTCCTGATTTCGTTCGCGAGGCAGCTCTGAAGTTCGGAAGCCAGTGCATTGTGGTCAACATCGACCCGAAGCGGATCCAGAAGGATGGCAAGGAATTTTGGGATGTGCACATCAACGGCGGACGTATTCCGACCGGTCTTCAGGCTGTCGAATGGGCACAGGAAGTCGAACGTTTAGGTGCCGGGGAAATTGTTCTGACGTGCATGGATGCTGATGGAACGAAAGACGGTTACGACCTTGAGATTACTCGGGCCGTGGCCGATGCGGTCAAGATTCCGGTCGTGGCGAGCGGCGGTGCTGGATGCCCCGAGCATCTTTATCAGGCCGTGACTCAGGGTGGAGCCAGCGCGGCATTGGCCGCGAGCATCTTCCACTATGGCACATATACGATCGAGGAAACCAAGCAGTTTATGGCCGATCGCGGGGTTCCAGTGCGGATGTTGCGGTCCTGATGCAAGGGACCGAGAAAACAGGATTCACCACAGAGGTCACAGAAACCACGGAGGTGAATCACCGAGCCGGGCTTGCAGCATGTTGATCTAATCGCCCCCGCACCCCGCGTCGGGGGTTGATTGGCTTGTGCACCAGCAAATAATGGAACATGAAAAGTGGTGCAAAGGCCCGCAGGCCCCCGAGCCAGGCTCAGGGGGGGGGATCTAAGCATTACGACTGAACGCCGGCCTAAGATCTTGATCTTACTTTTTCTTGCCGTTGTTCTTGCCTTTTTTGTCGCTCTTTTCGCGTTGCTGTTCAGCGTTTTTCTGAGCTTCCGCGGCGGCATCGAGAAGTCTTTGCAGGAAGCCCGGCGGTTTGGCGGCAGTCGCCTGTGCTGAAGCTGGAGCCGACGAATTCTTTGCCGGCTTTGCACTTGGCTGTTCATCCGGCATGATGACTTCCACGGCTGGACCTGCCGGAGTCAGTTTTCCGGTTCCCAGCAGCTTTCGCTCAGCAATGCTCCAGACGCTGGATGCAATGAAGTACAGGCACAGGCCGGCTGGCTGATGCCAGAACATGATACCCATCACACCCGTCATCATGTTCATCATCTTGTATTGCATCTCCTGCTGTTCATCCTGAGCAGGCGGCATAAACATTTTTTGTTGAGTTAGAAACAGGGCCACCGTGCAGAGCGGCAGGATGCTGAAGTCCGCCCCAAGTCCAAATGGCAACGCAAACGGAAGCCGGAACAAGGCATCCGGTCCAGCCAAGTTTTCGATCCACAGGAAGCTTTGCAATCGCAGGTCGACCGCTGAGTTCAAGGCCGTATAAAGCCCAACAAAGATCGGCAACTGCAGGAACAGCGGAAGACATCCGCTCAGTGGATTGATGCCGTTCTTTCGCCAGAGTTCCATCTGAGCTCGGGCGAGTTTCTCTTTGTCTTCGGCGTACTTCTCTTTCAGCAGCGTCAGCTGGGGCTGCAGTTCCTTCTGGCGAGCCGCCATGATGGCCTGCTTGCGAGATAGTGGGAACAAACAGCCTCGGACGAGTACGGTCAGCGATATGATGGCGAGGAAGTAAGGCATCCCGAGACTGAAGAATGTGTCGAGCAGGTAATGCATGACGCGAGCGACAAATCCGAACATACCGTAGTTGAGCACCTGGCTCGCCTGAAATGGCATCGGGTCCAGCAGCTCACGATGTTTTGGTCCCACGAAGAACGCATATTTGTGGACGACAGAATCGTTTTTGGCCTGCAAAACAATTGGCGAGGATGCCATCCGAAGGCTGATGTCAGACTTGCGGGGTTCTCTTGAGTGGCGAGCAATCAACACCGGGTAAGTGCGTTCCAGCCACTTCTTTTCAGCCTGTTCTTCTGGCGTTCGATCATCCAACGGGGCGATCAGTGCGGCGAAAAACTGGACGTCAATGCCTGCGTAGCGGAAGGCAGATGTCCATTCATGATCTTCACGCAGCTTGTTCTTTTGTTCAGCCGGAGTTGATGGACGCCCAAGTGCATCATCGAGGTCGTCGCAGTAGTCAGCAACTTTGCTGGCCGCGAGTGTCGCCGCTTTCGTCCCATCGACAAACTCAAGGTGCAGATCGCGATACTTCGACGTATGTTCCTCATTCTCGAAGAGCACTCCGACCGGCCCCTGAATCTCGTAATCAAACGTGCGAGGCGAATCGCTCAGGTTGATCACTTCCAGAGCGACCTCGAGCGTGTAAAACGACGGGTTCGAGTGCCACGCCTGAACAAGTTCTTTGCCTCTGGCCTTCAGCCGCGGTAGTGAGAACGTCTTACGAACTCGCAATGTCCCGTCAGGAGCGTCGAACTCGAAGACCGCCTTGACAAGCGTGTCTGTTTCGGTCTTTTCCACCAGTTTCCAGTTTGCCGACTCAAGCGTTTGCTTCTTTGACGCCAGTTGACGATCGATAACAAGGATTGCTGTAGAAAAGGTTTTGTCGTCGGTAAGGTTGTTGCCCACAATTCGAGCAGGAACCTTCCTGTCTTGCAGATCCTTGTATTGCGGCGCCGTCAACGAAACGCTTGCGACAGCCGCACCGGCCGAGGTCAGATCGACATTTAATGCATAACCGCTCTCTGGGTCTGATGAGCCGAGAGTGACTTGCTCAAGAGGATGGTCAGGAATTACCAACTCCGATACTGGCTTCTCATCCGTCGCTCCCGCAGCGCTGAGTTCTCCGCTGCCGCTGCCATTTCCGGAATCCGCTGTTTCGGCGGCTGGAGGGGCCGCCGGCTTCTTCACCGGGACGGGAAAAAACTTGGGCTGAATAACGGCGGTCCACAGCCAGAGGAAGGCCATTGAGGTCAGCAGGAACGAGAAAAGTCGGCGATTTTCCATAAGGGCAGATCACGAGATGACTCGCGAATTCCATAAAAATGCGTTCAAAGTCCCACAGACAGCGTGCAAGGGCAACCGTTGTCGGTGTTGCGGAGCAAATTCCGGGCGCAGAGTTTCTGCGGCCGTCGTTCAACTTGGGAAAGGCTGTTACTTTAATGGGTTTTCACAACCCGAAACGTCAGTGAGGGATAAAAGTTGCCGCGTTTTTCAACAACAATCCCTCGCTGACGCATCGGGTTATGATTAAATCAACACGCCGTGACGCTTCGGGTTCCGATTAAAGCGACATGCCGTGGAAACAAGCGGGGAAAGATAACCGATGCAAACGCAGGCGTGTATTGTCGGATCTGGAGAACTCCGTTTTCCCCGGAGTTTTCACCCGAAAGCTCATTAGGCAGAGGTCTGGGAAGTCTGTGCCAGTTCGCTGGTGAATAGCGATTGTTGGCGTTAAAAGGCTGGAAACATCCTCCTTCTGCCCGCCTCAGGGTCCTTCCTGTTTGATAGAAAGCTGCCTCCGTGATCACTGCCTGCCGCCCTATCTTCTTCAGCGCTGCGGTGTTATGCGTTGCTTCCGTGTCGGCTTTTGTAGATGGCCCGTATTCAACGACGGCTCCTGTGCCCGATGCCTTCCGCGCCGGTTTTGAAAGCATTACCGAAAAGGAATCGGAAGAACTGCTGTCCACTTTAGTCGAAGGGGAAATGTCAGGGCGAGGCACAGGACAGGAAGGCTACTTCAAGGCGGCCGCCTGGTTCGCTTCAAAACTGGAATCCTTTGGGTTCCAGCCCGGCGGCACGGATGGATCGTGGTATCAGGGCGTTCCTTTCATCAAATTGTCGACTCAGCCTGATCAGTGCTATTT
Source organism: Planctomycetota bacterium (assembly GCA_052034165.1). GTDB lineage: Bacteria > Planctomycetota > Planctomycetia > Planctomycetales > Planctomycetaceae > SXXK01. The sequence goes on from JBPOIW010000095.1 coordinate 3,941, forward strand.
TCGAGTCGGTGACGAAGAAGCAATTGCCGGGAAGACGCTGGGAATCAGTGACTTCACGGGAACTTACGAAGGTGATCTCCCTGTCACATTGGCCACTGTCGCGAAAGAGCGGCCCGCACCCGTTGAGGGTTCGATGGAGGGCCGACTTCTGATTATTCAGGCCGAGGGAAGAATCAGCTGGGACGATGCCTTCATCCTGAAGTCTCGCCCTACCTGTGTCCTGATCGTGGCAGATGAAGCTCGCGTTCGCAACGAAGCCGTGAATCAATCGGAGCAAACTCCCAGCACAATTCCCGTCGCGATGGTGACTGCTGCGGCGGCAAATCAACTGGCCGGCAAATGCGGTCTCAACGCGTCTTTCTTTGGCGATGCAGCTCCTGCGCGAAACCTGATCGTTACGTCTTCTCAAACAGTGAAGTCGAAACTGGTGATCGATCGAGAAGCCATAGATGTGCCCAATGTCGTTGGCTGGTATCCTGGCTCTGATGAAACTCTTCGGCAGGAATACATCTGCGTTGGGGCTCATCTGGATCATTTAGGAGTGCAGCGCGGTGAATTGTTCCCGGGGGCTGACGACAATGGCTCAGGCTCTGCGGCCATTCTGCAAGTGGCCAAAGCGATTCATACGAATCCCATCAAGCCTAAGCGTAGTGTGCTGCTGATGGCGTTCTGTGCCGAAGAACGAGGTCTGCTGGGCTCCAAACATTTTGTGGCTCATCCGCTGAAACCTCTGAGCGATATGATCTGCATGCTGAATATCGACATGATTGGGCGCAATGAAGAGTCTTCTTCAGAACCAGCATCGGAGAATGCCAATACCATTCACCTTGTCGGCAGCAAGGATCATTCGGCTGAGTTGCATGCGATGGTTGAGACGGCTAACAAGTCCGTTGGATTTGTCTTTGAGTACGATGAAGAGAGTCGTGTCGATGGACGCAGCGACCACGCGTCGTTCTCAGAGAAGGGGATTCCTGTGACATTTCTCTTCGGAGGTTTCAATCCTCATTATCACAAGACGACTGACACGATGGACGGTATCAATTTTTCAAAAATCGCAAACGCTGCTCGCTTGGATTATCTGGTGCTGATGATGGCGGCTGAACATGGTCGCTTTGTGCTCGATAAGAAATGAGCGGCGTTAGCGGTCTAATGATTTAATCGCCACCGACCCTGCGTCGGTGGTTTAACGGCTTTTGCACCGGTAAAGAACTAACGATTTTCACTGGTGCAGAAGCCCGCAGGCCCCTGAGGCAGGCTCAGGGGGGACTAAATCAACAACACGCTAGCGTCCGGTTTTAAACCGTGGGCTAGCGCCCAGCGGCTAATGCTGGGAGCCCTATTTCAAGTGTTGACGTAGCAGTATTTCCCTATTCTGCCCTGTTGAATTCGCTAAAGCATCGAATGCCCATTACTCGCCATTTTCTTGATCCCTCCAAGCCCGCGTTGTTGAACGCTGTGGACTACTTGATTTCCCGATATGCCAAGGGAGATCAGTTGGATCTGTCGAAAGTGATCCTGGTATTTCCTGGCCGCCGGGCCGCTCGTCGAATGCTGGAACTTCTGGTTCAGCGAGCCGGTGCGAAATGGCCGGCATTGATCCCGCCGAGAATGGTGACGTTCACGCGTTTTCCGGAGATGCTTTATCCGCAGAAGCAAAAACTCGCCGACGATCTGACTCAGTTGCTGGTCTGGCGGAAAGCTCTTTATGCCGTGCCGCAGCGTGAAATCCGCGCGGCCCTGCCGCATCGTCCGGATGAAGATTCTGTACCGGCGTGGATGGCTCTGTGTGAGTCATTGCGAAAGCAACACAACGAGCTTGCTGCTGAAGGACTGGAGTTCGATGAGGTCCACGAGAAGCTGGCGCAGTCCGGAGATCTGGAGGAAGCCGAGCGCTGGAAAGCCCTGCGGCGAATTCAGTCAGAATATCTCGTGCAAATGGATGATTTGCAGCTCTGGGATAGACAAGCCGCGCGATTGATTGCGGTTCAGATGAACGAATGCCGGACTGATTGCGACATCATTCTGATCGGCACGGTCGACATGAATCGCATCATTCGGCAGATGCTCGATCAGGTCGCTGACCGAGTCACCTCGCTGATTCATGCGGCCGAATCGGAACAGGATGATTTCGATGAATACGGATGTGTGAAAGCTGATGTCTGGGAGAACCGTCAGCTTGATATCAAGCTCGAAACGACACGCATCACGGGTTCCCCGGCTGAGCAGGCACGGGCGGCGATGGAAGAACTCGCATCTCACAACGGTGTCTATCGAGCCGATGATATCACGATTGGTGTTGCTGATGACACGATGGTTCCGACTCTGTTGCAGTCCATGGCCGATGCGGGAATCGCCGGACAGTGGCCGGTTGGAATGTATGTCTCGGAAACTCGGCCGTTTCGACTTCTGCAGTCTCTCGCGTTGCATATTGCCTCCGCGCGAGATGACATGCCGGCGGATTTTGCGACGCTGAGCGATCTGGTGCGGCATCCTGATGTGAACGACTGGATTACTGAGAATCTTGCCAATACGCTCAATGATGACGATGCTCTTGCGAAGTATAATGTTTGGCTCAGCGAACTTGATCAATACATGATTGATCATCTGCAGGTGACGCCTGGCGAAATGCTGGGAACGGCCCCCCGACGAATTCTGGTCGCCGAAGTTTGCCGTTCTGTTGAGGCCCTGCTTCGCTGTCTCGTCGCCGACGCTTACTCTGCCGAATACTCGGGTTCCGCAGTTGGGAAGCTGAAGCCTCAAAAGGCAAAGCCCGTCCGGAAGTCGCGTCAGAGAACTCTTGATGAAATGGCTGATGCTGCAGAGTCGTCATTGACTCAGCAGCTTGAACAGCGGCGGCCATTATCTGAATGGGCCGAAGGGGCGGTGCGAGTTCTCGCGACGATCTACGGCGATCGCGAGCTGCACAGCGAATCGGCGGCGGATCGAGGCATCGTCGAATGTGTGACAAAGCTTCAGGATCTGAACGAGCAATTGCAAAGAATTCCTTCGGCCGCCCTGCCCTTGTGTTCGGCCAGTCAGTCTCTGCAATTGTTGCTCAAGCAGATTGCTGACGACACGATTCCTCCTGAAGCCGACAAGAATGCGGTCGAACTACTCGGCTGGCTCGAGCTGACGCTCGATGACAGTCCGGTTCTTATTTTGACGGGCTTTAATGAAGGCAAAGTTCCGGAGTCGATGAACTCTGATGCGTTTATGCCCAACAGTCTGCGAACACGACTGGAGCTGACAGATAATCGTCGCCGCTATGCCCGCGATGCTTATGCGATGACGTCGATCCTGCGTAGTCGTCGCAAGGTGGTGCTGTTCAAAGGCCGGACCGATGTTCAGGGGAATCCATTGTCGCCCAGTCGCCTTTGGTTTGCCGCAGATCCTCGTTCAATTCCCGAGCGAGTTCGAAGATTCTACGACCCGGACTATGTGGCGGAGAATACGTCCACGGCGGAGACGGCTGTTGAGAACTCCCTAGACGCAATGCCTCGCCTGAGTGGCTTCATCGTGCCACAGCCTGTTGATGTGCCCGCTGCACCGACTGAAATTCCCGTTACGGCATTTCGAGAATACCTGCAGTGTCCGTATCGATATTTTCTGCGTCGTGAACTACGACTGCGATCCATTGAAGACGACGTCAGAGAACTCAACGCACCTGCGTTTGGAAGTTTGATGCACGATGTGCTGAAGAGTTTTGGGCAGTCAGACTTTCGTGAATCACGCAGCACCGAAGCGATCGAGACGTATCTGTTGCAGGAGCTGCATCGGGAATCGCTGGGCCGGTTCGGGAGGTCTCGATCGGCAACTGTCAGTGTTCAGCTAAAGATGTTGGAAAGTCGGTTGATCGCATTTGCTCGATGGCAGGTGGAAAGCTTGAAGGATGGCTGGCATATCGCGTTCACGGAACGGGATCTTGTCTGTGACGACTTCTCCGATGTGAATGGACGACCTGTCAATTTGATTGGGCGAGTTGACAGGATCGATCGTCATGAGCCCAGTGGCGAATGGCGTGTGCTGGATTACAAGACCAGTGAAACGGCTGAACCGCCGAACAGAACTCATCGCAGGAAGGACGAATGGGTTGACCTGCAACTGCCATTGTATCGCCTGCTGGTTAAGTCGTTAAAGATCAAGGGCACCGTCCATCTGGGCTACATTCAACTGCCTGGTGACCTGAGCAAAGTTGGCTACGAGGCTGCAACGTGGTCCGATGACGAGCTATTCACCGCCGAGACGCTGGCTCGCCAGGTAGCTGCGGACATCATTGATCTGAAGATCGATCGAGTCACCGCAATGAATGATCAACGCTACTCCGACCTCGCCCGCATCTGCCAGGATCCTGTGATTGATCGAAACATTCCGTGGCTGGCGATATGGGGCGGGAGACGGCCCCTGGACGACTGAAGGAATTCAGTCTGCAATCATGAATGCGGTGAGAAAGTATGGAAGCGTAACCAATGGCAACTGAGCCCAGATCCCCACTCGCTCAATCGCTGTACCAACACGTCGACATGTTGTCCGGCGTGATTGGGCCGAGGCATCCGTTGAAGGCCGGGACAATGGCCGCAACGGCCGCCTATATCGAGTCCCAATTTCGGGCGGCTGATTTTGCAGTGACGACAGAGACATTTCCGGTCAATGGACAGCCCACCGATAACGTGATTATCACGATTCCCGGCCATAAAGCTCCCAATGATGTCGTTATTTTGGGCGCTCATTATGACTCGACGCCGACGACTCCGGGCGCTGACGATAACGGCTCGGCGGTGGCGGTTTTGATCGAGACGGCTCGCATGCTGAAGTCTGCAAGGCCGAGCAGGACGATTCGCTTTGTTGCGTTTGCGTGTGAGGAAGCTCCGTACTATGGCACGAGTGAAATGGGAAGCCTCGTGCATGCGGAGGGCTGTCGGGCTCGTGGAGAAAACGTGATCGGAATGTTGTGTCTTGAAATGGTCGGCTACTACGTCGATGAAAAGAATTCTCAGGACGTCCCGCCCGCGATTCCAAAATGGCTACGCTGGTTGTTTCCTCGACGAGGCAACTTTCTGGCGGCTGTTGGGAATCCTCGATCGGCTCGGCTCTGCTGGAAATTTCGTCGAGGCTTCAAGCGAGGAACACAGTTCCCGTTATTCTCGATTGTTCTGCCTGAGAGCATCCGCGAGATTCATTTGTCCGATCAGCATGCCTTCTGGATCAATGATTATCCGGCTCTGATGTTGACTGACACCAGCTTTCTGCGAAACCCACACTATCACCGCTGGACCGATACGGCGGAAACTCTGGACTACGAACGCATGGCCGACGTGACTCGCGGCGTTGCCAGTGCGGTCCGGCATCTTGCAGGCAGGTAACAATCACGCTTCTAGTCGAGTAGACAATTGGTCACGCATTGGACATACTCGAACGAGTTCCAAATTCTGGACCGGCGCGATGTGCACAGGAGTGAGATGTGAGAATTCTTTCCCGGAAGATCTCTGCAGGATGTGTTTTTGTTTGTGTTCTTGCAGTGCTGAATAGTGTTCAGGCAGATGAGATAAAAGGTTCACGTCTGGTTTACGTCAATTCGGTCGAGCGCAGCGAACTGGATGCGGTGACCGGTGTTGCGATGAGTGCCGACGGCAAGTTTCTCTACACGGCCGCTTATCAATCGGCCAGTCTATGCGTTCTTGCCCGCGACTCCGAGACGGGTGCGCTGACTTACGTCGAGACAGCGGATGACTCTGAGCTGCTTCAGGGAGTGACCTCGATACAGCTAAGTCCTGATGGTCGGTTTGCGACCACAGCGGCCTTTCGATCACAGGCGGTTACGTTGCTGGCCCGCGACCCGGAAACTGGTCGACTCCAATATCTCGACAGCAAGAAACAAGATGTCGATAAGGGGGTCAGCGGACTGGACTGGACCGTTATTGCCAGTTTTTCCCCGGACGGTCGCTTCGTCTATGCGATAGACGACCGAGGTGGAGTGACGTGCTTCAAGTTGACGGGCATGAACGAACAGACAAAGCTGGAATTCATCGAGGCGTTCCGACACACCGATCTGCTGGGAGCACGTGGGATGTATCATCATCCTGGTGGGAAGCATGTCTTTGTCGCCTGTAAAACGTCTCATGCTCTTGTCGCTTTGCGTCGCGATCCCGATTCAGGCAAGCTTTCCACAGCAACGACCGTCTTTGACGAAAAAAATGGCGTGACCGGTCTTCATTCGGCTTTCGGCGTGACGGTCTCGGGTGATGGCAAATTTGTGTACGTCGTCTCGGGACAGCACGGTGGTGGAAAAGACAATTGCGTTGGCGTTTATGCCTTTGACAGCGAGGCAGAGACTCTGACGCGACTGCAGGAAATCTATCCCGCTGAAACGGAGATCAATGGCGTCAAACAGCCCTTCGATGGCGGGAACAACGTTTGTCTTGATGCGGCTCAGCAGAACGTCTTCGCAAGTGCCACCGCGAGTGGCGGGCTTGCCATGTTTCAGCGAGACACAGTGACAGGTCATCTCAAGATGACGCAGCTTGTTCATGATAACGAACGTCTCGGATGGATTTCGGGCCTTGCGGTGTCGCCTGACAACCGGTTCCTGTACGCCGCAGCCGAACGACTCGACACCATCGTTACGTTTCGGATTGAGTCGTCGCCTTAGCTGGACAGCGCCATGTTCAGGAAAACCCTTGAGAATACAAGCCCGAAGCGCCAGCGGGTGAATGAGTCGCACCGGGTTCACACGCTGGCGCTTCGGGCGTGTAAGGGAGCCGCACATGGCGCTGTGCCGTT
>JBPOIW010000277.1:0-1742 GCA_052034165.1 Planctomycetota bacterium
AGGCAAAGGGAGCTTTCACCCAAACCAATTCAAACCCTCTGCAGGTTTCCCGACAATTTCAGAATTTGCCCTCGACGAACTCGTGTGGGTTTGGACTGAAGTCTCACGACTTCAGCTACGGAAGTTATTACGGGCCTGTTCCTTAGAACTGCGACAGAAATCGCATGTCGTTTTCGTAGAAGCGTCGAATGTCATCGACACCGTAATGCTTCATGCAGAAGCGTTCGATCCCAAGTCCGAAGGCAAACCCGGTGTACTCTTCCGGATCATATCCGACCGCAGCGAAGACGTTCGGGTCGACCATTCCGGCTCCCCCGATTTCCATCCAGCTGTTGCCCCATTTCATGTCCACTTCCACAGATGGCTCTGTGAATGGGAAGAATGAAGGCCTGAAACGAATCTCGACATCAGGGCCGAGAAAGCTGCGAGCAAACAAACTGAGCACCGTTTTCAGTTGTGCCATCGTGACATGACGGTCAACCATCAAGCCTTCCATCTGATGGAACATACACGAGTGCGTCGCATCGATGGTATCCGGGCGGTAAACCCGACCCAGCGACACAATTCGGATAGGCGGCTTTGTTGTCTCCATCGTGCGGATCTGGACGGTCGAAGTCTGACTTCGTAGCAGAACAGGACCGCCAGCAGCGGCCGATGCACAGGCGACGTAGAAGTTGTCGAGCGGGTCGCGGGCCGGATGATCTTCCGGAATGTTCAAGGCTTCGAAGTTGTGGCGTTCGTCTTCAATTTCCGGTCCGTCAACGACAGTGAACCCGAAGCGTCCCATGAGTTCTCTGAACTCGGTGATCACTCGCGTGATAGGATGCAGTTGGCCAATCTTTGGTCGTTCACCCGGCAGTGTCACATCGAAATCAGACGCGGCTTTCTGAGCCTGTGATTTCAGTTGTTCAAGCTTAGCATCCAGCTGAGCAGTGACATTGGTGCGGACCTCATTGAATCGCTTGCCAACGGCCGGCTTTTCTGCCGGAGTTGCTGTGCCGACGACTTTCTGCAGATCTTTCACTCGTCCATTCTTTTGGCCGAGGAATTCAATGCGGACCTTCTCTAGTGAATCAGAATCAGTGGCCGCCGCAATCGCGTTCAGGGCGGCTGTTTCAAACTCATTGAATGCGTTGAGAATTTCCATGCTGTGCTGTTCTTTTAACTTTATCCACCGAGAAAAACGCACTCGGAGGGCTCACGCCCTGCCGCTCGCCAACGCAGGGTAGGCATCAAATGAGTATAGAAACGCGATGCAAAAAAGAAATCGGGCGAGCCCTCCAAGGCAAAGGCTCGCCCGATTCAAAATTCAATTGAGACTAACGCGGCGATCTCAAGCGACTGCACTGCGAGCCTTCTTGGCGATCTCTACGATCTCGCTGAAGACTTCAGGGTTTACGATTGCGATTTCGCTGAGCTGCTTTCGGTTGATTTCAACCTTAGCCAGCAAGAGGCCATGCATGAACGTTGAGTAGTTCATTCCCAGCTGACTTACTGCAGCGGAAATTCGAGTAATCCACAGGGCGCGGAATTCACGCTTGCGAGTACGTCGGTCACGGGTCGCAAATGCACGAGCACGGACCAGCGTTTCCTTGACTGTTCGCAACAGCTTGCCGCGTCCACCAACATTACCACGCGCTTCTTTGAAGAGACGCTTCTTTGAACGGTGACGAGCTTTCCCGAGACGAACACGCATTGGACCGGACCTTCAGAGCAAACAACCGTATGACTTTAAGAATCTG
>JBPOIW010000097.1:0-22969 GCA_052034165.1 Planctomycetota bacterium
TTCGGTTTTGCGCGGGCCGGGTTTGAATGGGTTGTCCGTTTTCGTTTCTGAAAACCTCAAACCTCAAACCTCAAACCTCAAACCGTGCGCCTGTCCCCGGCGTCATCTATCCGGGAAAGATTCCTTCGCCGGCGACGACACCATCTTTCATAAAGATCTGCCGTTTGGCCAGTTTGGCCACTCCCGGCTCATGAGTCACCATAATAATTGTGCGTCCTTCACGATTCAGACGCAGCAGCATCTCCATGATTTCATTTTCCGTGGCTGAATCCAGATTACCGGTCGGCTCATCCGCCAGAATAATTTCCGGATTGTTGACCAGCGCTCGAGCGATCGCGACGCGTTGTTGCTGACCTCCGGATAACTGAAACGGTCGGTGGTCCATTCGATCCTTCAGGCCAACCATCTCTGCCAGCGTCTCTATCCACTCCCGCTCCTTGTGACCAATGCGAGGATACCCCGTGCGATAGTGCAACGGCACTTCAATGTTTTCAAGAACCGTGTACTGGGGAATCAGATTGTAGGACTGAAAGATGAAACCAATCAGCTCGTTACGGATCGATGACAAATCATCGTCGGTCATCCCGGAAACGTCCTTGCCACCAATGATGTACTGACCACGTGTTGGACGATCCAATGCTCCCAGCAGATTCAGCAGAGTACTTTTGCCGCTGCCGGAAGAGCCCATGATGGCCACGAAATCCCCTTTGGGAAACTGCACCGTGACGCCACGCAGGGCTCGAACCAGTACTGTTCCCAGCAGGTAGTCTTTTTGAATGTTGATGACTTCTGCGGCGAGGTCCATGGGAACGGTCTTTAGTTTTCAGTTTTCAGTTTTCGGAGAATCGCGTTGAGTCAATGTTCAGGCAGGCCGTCGCGTCTCCCTGAGACAGCTCCCGCACGTTACTGAGGGCGTCCCTGGCCCTGCTGCATTCGTTCGCGGACGGCAGACTGCATTTCTTCCAGAGTTAGTTTGCCGTCGCCATCCTTGTCGGATCGATCAAAGAACTCCGGTCGAGGATGTTCTTCCTTCGTCACGAAGCCATCTTTGTTCTTGTCCATGCTTTCAAACATGACTTTGGGATCCGGTGGACCACCACCGCCGGGTCCCCCACCGCCCGGTCCACCTGCGCCCGGTCCACCCGCGCCCGGTCCACCCGCGCCCGGACCACCCGCGCCCGGACCACCATTTCCAGGGCCGCCTGCTTCGGGCCCCCCACTGTTCGGCGGTCCGCCAGCACCTGGACCACGCGGGCCTTCGCCCGCAGCAGTTCCGGGCGATCTGCGATCCGGCGTATCCAGTTTTTCACGATTCTGCTCCGTCTTCGCTGTGATCTCGGCTTCGAGGACGCTCAGCTCTTTGGAGAAATGCGTGCGAGGACTCATGACGACCGATTCACCTAAGGCTACGCCATCGAGCACTTCCATGAATTCATCGTTCGCGTCGCCAACTTTCAACTCGCGACGCTCTGGTCCTTTCGGCGTAATCACATAGGTGAAGTACTGCCCAGAGAACGAAACCACAGATTGCACAGGAATCTGCAGAACGTCCTGCTTGCGATCTTCAACGATGATTCGAACCTGCGCCGTCATGCCTGGCTTGAGCTTCCGCACTCGGGCGGGCTGGTCGAGGATTTCGATGATCGCTTCGTATTCCTTGAGGTCCGTATTTGGCCAGCTGCCTGGAACAGGCACCGACGAAATGCTCTGCAATTTGCCACGATACGGATCACCGGGGATCGCATCGATTTCAATCTCCACCGGCTGCCCGACAATGACGCGACTGATCCGAGACTCATGAATGCGAGCATCAATCTTCATGTGCTCCAGATCGGGCAGATTAATAATCGCCTGACGTTCGCGGACTGAAGCCCCTTCTTCGATCACCACTGGTTCACTACCACGGCCACTGTTCTGGGCCGCATAAACAACCTCACCGCCCTGCGATGCGACCAGGCGACACGCTGCAATCTGACGCTGAAAGAGTTCCAGTTTCTCCTGTTCGATGGACAGCGTCAGTTTCGCTGCGTCGTAAGCGGCTTTCATCTGGGTCATCAGCGCTTCGCCTTCAAGGCGAGCTCGAGCCGTTTCACGCTTGGTGTCTTCTGCTGTTTGCTTGAGTTCGCTTTCCTTGCGGATCTTCGTGAACTTCTCGAGAACTGCCAATTCCCCGGACTTCACCTTCAGCACAATCTGTGACTGCGTAACCTTCAGACGAGCACTCTCAAGCTGATTGACGTTGGCGTAACCCAATCGTGCCTGGTCACGGATTCGCTCGTACTCCTCTTTGTTGATCGAGAGTTCTTCTTCTGTCTTCTTCAGGTCGCCCTTGATGGTTTCCACGGCCTGCTGATACTCGCCACCCAATGAGGTGTAGCTGGCCAGATCCAGTTCCGCGAGTTGCTCAGCCAGCTTGGCTTTGGCCACGTTGCTCTCGTTCGTCGTCTCCTGAATCTCAATGTCTTTGCCGGCTTTTTCGAGATTTGCCGCAGCGGTCGTATTCTTAATCTGCTGTTCTTTTTCTTTTTCCACAAGCGTGGAGGAATCCAGCTCGCAGCAAACATCGCCGGCAATAAAGTCGCCCTTACGAACCTTCTGGCGATCTTTCACAAGCATCCTGGTGAATTCACCGAAGACAACTTCATAGACTTTTTCGGTGCCGTCTTCCGCAACGACTTTGACAGACTTTGATGACTCCGAAGCACTGTCTACAAACTGTGCAACACCTTCAAACTCTGCGATCACGGGAGCATTCACTTTGCTGCCTTCCGGGATCAACGAAATGATGGTCGTCGAACCTTCGACACGGTTGCTGAGCGTCACGTTGCGCATGCTGTCGATCGTGCCGTTCTCCGTGATCATAATCCGGAACGGTGCTTTCTCAGCCCTAGCCGTGATGAAGCCTGATCCCAAAACTTCTTCTTTGCCGGTGACGAGTGTCATCACCTGTTTTCGAGTCGATGGCACAACCATGACGACCGTCGCAGATACCAGCAATAATGCCAGAATCATCAGCGGGATGGATTTGCCTGAGCGGGGAGCAGATACTGCAATATATGCGCGGAGCATCCTCAGAGACCTCATTCAAATCAGTTCTGTGGTTCCGGAACGGGTAGGACGACATCGGGAGGGCTTGCAGGCGAGGAGACGTTGCCGTCAACCGACAGATTGTCCATCTGAAGGTAAAACGGATCGGTCCAGACTCCGCGAGGATCAATCTCCATGATACCCATATCACGGAAGATGTTAAGCCGATTTGTCTCGTATGTGACCCAATCGGCCACAAGTGAGTTTTGAGCCTGCAGAACCGAATCCAGAGCATTTGTAAGGCTCAAAGCATTCTGTTGCTGCCCGCCAGCGGCCTGTAAAGAAGCACTATCATATTGTAAAGCTGCATTTCTCACGGTGGTTCGATCAATCTCCAGACGGTACTCCTGCACCTGAATCTGCCGCCAGCTTGCACGAATCGACTGCTTGATGCGGTCCTCCGCTTCCATGTACGTACGGCGAGCACGCTGGTAATTGACCAGTGCTTGTCGGTAAACGTTTCGTTCCAGAACCTGGTCCATTGGCGTCGTGAACTGCACGCCAGCACTATGGGCCGTCCTGTTCTGGGCGTCGGGATTTAATCCCTGCTCACCGCGAATCGTAATATCCAACCCGGATTCCAGTGCGTTGGCAGCAATCTCCACTCTTCTGCGAGCATCCATGACCTGAGCACGAACATTCATCAGGTCGTGTCGGTTCTCAAGTCCGATCGCGATAACTCTTTCGATATCCGGAACATCCATCGTGCCATCAAGTGTAAACGGAACAACGGCAATCTGTTCGACTCTCAGAGCCGCCTGAATCACTTCCAGACTTTGTGACATCCGAAGCAGATATTTGTCTCGCAGATCGCGAGCTCCACTGATGCTTTCCCACAACAGCTGCTCGACCGAATACGATTCCAGGGCTGCTCTATTTCCTGTTCTTGGCAGTTCACTCCAGTTCTCAGGAAGCTCTGTCGTTTCGATCAAACCATTGCCGCTCTTGTCGAGCTTACGCAGCAACGCTTCTTCGGATTCCGCATCCAGCACTTCCTGCAACATTGTTAACATGCCACTTCCAAACGCAAAATCCCGCTCCGCAAGTCGATACTGTCGCAGATCGTTGGTCATGCGTTCCAGAAGACGAGTTCTCTCGGCTTCACTCCTGAAATATCTCATGCCTGGCGCTGCCGCCCGCCAATCATCTTTCGTCAATTCCAGGATCCGCTGGATGGGCAGAAAGTCGTTTTTCACCTGCACAATTCCAACTTCATAGAGCTGATCGCGCAGGCGATTCAGTTCGCTGACATACTTTTTTGTCGCGGACAACTTCGGTGGCAGTTCTTCGAGGACTCCCTGCCCGACGACTGGCAATAGCTCCTCACCGATTTCTTTCTGCAACGTTCGCAGTTCGGTTTCGAGATCGATTAAGTCCCAGCTAATTAACAGGAATGGTCGAAGCAGTGATTCTTCCACTTCCAGTTGCACATTCGGCGGCAGTCCCACGAGTATCTTCAGGTTGTCCTGCTGATCCGCCAGCTGCCGCTGACTGTTCGCGAGATTCGCCTGGTTGCGATTCAGTCTGTCACGCAACTGCAGGAAGGAAAGCGAAGTCACCTGTTGCTTTTTAAAGTCGATCAGCTCCTGAGCTTTCGCCTTGTAGTCAGGATCATCGGAAATGGCGAGAAGCTGCTCACCTTCTCCGTCAGACATATCTCCCTGCCATTTTAACCATTCGCCATCGTACGAAAACTTCGCCTTCAGCTCGGCCGGGATGACAAGCCCATCAAACCCTTCCAACGATGCTGATACAACGCCCGGCACGCGAGTATCTTTCACCTGTTGAGCTTCCAGCTGCTCTTCCAGCTGACGAATATTGTTTTCCGTATTGATGATGCCCTGTCGCTGTTGCAACAGGTTGAGATAACTCACGGTCACCTGAGTAAACAACGTCTGCCGAAATCTCGCCAACACTCGCGCGGCGTATAAAACATTTCGCTCCGACTGAGTCAGCGCTTCCAGCACGATCTTGCGACCGGCCCGGAATAACAGCGGCTGAGTAAAGCTGTAGCCAATGCTCGGAGCCGAAGACTGGGCTCCATTCCCCGCGAAGACCCACGTGACGGAGTTCGCGATGTCGACCGCGATCTGTCCACCAGTCGGCAAAAGCTGGCTCACTCCGAACGACGCACCCAACGTTGATGTGGCGTTGCCAGCGGAGTTCGTGCGAGTATTGAAGCCGACGCCCGGTTCAGTCCCGGAGACACCCAGAAATCGAACGCCCAGACGAAATCGCTCCGCGGTTAACGTCAACGCGGTCAGATAGAGATCTTCAATGTTCGACTGATACTCGCGACTGTGAATCGAGGCCAGATCCATGGCCTGCGGAAGATTGATCTTCAGCAGCTGAACTTGTGAGTGTCCCTCGACCGGGTCCACTCCATTCATCTGGACTCCGTAAGGCTGCAGCCATTGCGGATTCTCGATGGCAAAAGATGTTCCCAGCTTGTGCCAGCTCTTGTAACCTTTTTTTCCATTGACGCAGTGCATCAACGAATGAGCTGCAGGGTCGTCCGGTGGCAACGGCTCCTTGTCCGGATCGTACGGATCAAAGAAACGGCTGCGAGGGTCCGGAGTCAGTTCCATACGCGGAACCTGCCAATGCGGATTGTTCAGCTTCTCAGCCACGGCATTGTAGGAATCTTTGTCAGCCTGCTTCCGCCAGAACTGCCGCGAACATCCGGACAGCCCGGGAATGCTCATGGATCCCAGCACCAGCCATGTGATAAACCGGCGAGTTCTCTTGCGCGAAATTCGGGTCAGCATCCTGCTGCTCTCCATGGGAGAATGCTCGTCCCTGAGCATTCTCTCGGAAAATGAGTCGTCGTGAGACTCAGCCCTGACGGTCCGTCTGGTCCTGAGTTTCCCGTTCGTCCCGGCATTCCGGCTGGGACGGTCTTATCGGTTTCGACTCACACAGCGACTGTGCTTGATTTGATTCCCCTTCCGTCGGCACAGCCCAAAGAATCGTTTTCTTGTGCGCGAAGAGATTGCTATGACTGGTCCAGACGTGCCAACAGACAGGACTGTTGCAACCCGTTCTGCCGGTACAGTTGAACATTGGTCATTAAAAACGGCAGAGTTGCCGTAACCGTTGCAGTTTAACGTCACCGTTATTTGGCGGGTGTTTTGAGGCGAAGATACTGCAGTCGTCCCACATGCCACATGTAGTCCGGCCCAAACCCGGCTTCTCGCGGCCATTCATTCTTCACGGCTTCACGCAATGCTTTTATTGCGGACTCCGGCTTGTCTTCTGCCGCGTCGTTGAGTCCTACATACAGCTGAGCATAAAACAGGCGAGATTGTCGAGATGACTCGGGCAGCTCCGGCGAAATGGACTGCAGCACCTGAGCCGCTGTCATCGTGCCTTCAAACAACTGATACACCTCCCGAAACGGAGGCCGGTCGTCCTTCTCGTACTTCAGGAGTTGCTCGCGAGCCTTCTCTTTGCCAAACGCCGCACGATGTGACAGATATCGCCAGATCCCGTTCTCCCGATCGAGTTTGTCGAATGAATGGTATCTGTCAAACTGAGCGGCCGCGTCTTCCGGATGTCCGGCCAGATACATTGCAATGCCCAGCCGCCAATGAGAGGCATCAAGGTCCGGCTTGAGCTCCGTCATTTTTTTGTAGTCCGCTTCGGCTTCCGCAAACTTGCCGAGAAAAAGATGCAGGTCACCTCTGCGCGAATATTTCCCGACGGCATCGGTATCCGCGTCCAGAATTGCGGGCAGAACTTTTAACTGGCTTTCCAGTTCCTCGGTCAGCTCTTTATTCATCGCGACGATTTCAGTGTCAGCAGCTTCGGCCGCTGTTACATCCTTCGCGTCACTGGCTGCCTTCTGCGGCTTGCCGACCGCTTCATCAGCGACGATCGCAGTGGTCTCGCAGAACGCAATAAACATGAAAGTCAGAAGACAACCCGCGTTGATTCGCATAAATAGAGTCTTTCTCAGTCCAGCCTGATCATTCAGCACCGATTTCATGTTAGCGAACGCCGAGCCTCGCCAACACTCTGCAGTGGCCGTTCAACGATCTCTTGAACGACTCAGACTCGTGTCGCCTTACAATTCGGAAACAAATGCTGCAGCAAAGCCACATCCGGTCGCAGCGCGTATTCGCTGATCTCAAAAGCTTCAATAAACTCCGGGTCCGGAGTTGTGTCGCTGAAAGCACGCGAAATCTCATCGCGGAAATGCCCGACGCGTGGCCTGATGTAGTTTGTATACCACGTTTTCAGCCACGTCATTCGCTCCGCATCATCGGCAGGCAGAGTATTCAAAATGCCCTGCTCATATGGGAGCCACTCGAAGACCTGTGAAGCATGGCAGGCCAACATTGACACGATTGTGTCAACGTAGTCGGCGATGTTCAGAATTATCTCCGGCTGCATCCGCTGTGGTTTCGTAAACAGATCCGGCATGTACGCCACCACCGGATCTTTTTTCAACGCTGGCACGTCAGAAACGATCAGCGGCACTTTGACAAGATAAGAAGCATCCTGCACACACTGACCCACAGCTCGATGGTCAGGATGGTAATCATTGGGGCGATGAGTCAGCACAAGGTCTGGTTTGAACTGGCGAATCTCCCGAATGATACGATGTCGAACTTCCAATGAAGCTTGCAGAGCACCATCCGGAAAATGCCAGGTCTCATACACGGCACCGATCACTCGCCCGGCTGTCGCCGCTTCATCTCGTCGCAGGCGAACAAGCTCCGTGGATCCGCGAGTATGATGTCCGGCGCCACCATCTGTCACCGAAACCATTTTGACTTCGCGTCCCATCGCTCGATACAGGGAAGCAATTCCACCAGCATGAAATTCTGCGTCGTCCGGATGTGCTCCCAGAATTAAAAGACGCGGTGCGTTCGCGGACATCAATAACCCCTCGGATTCAGATTTTTTCCTCAACCATGACCTCAACAGCGGCCGCTCGCAGAATAGTTCAGAGCGCGGCTCCAGACCAGCACGCTGAGAGTCACTCTCAAATCTCGTGTGGGAGATCTGCCTCAGTGACATTGGTCAATCTTCCAGACAACGCCGCAGCCCGATTGACTTCAAACTGAACATGTGACACCCGTACTTCATTCTGTTCAATCACACGTGAACCATCCAATGCTCTCCCCGCCATGTTCAAGAACCCGTGCCGTGTCCAGAACATGCTAACTCGACTTGTGTAGCTCGACGGTTGGCATAGAATCGCCGCGAGCAACGAGATGTACTTTTAAAAACATTCTGGATTCCCGATCCAGTTCAGGTCCTTGTTATGCCCGATGCTTCTGGTCGACTGATTGCGATTGGCGATGTGCATGGATGTGGACATGCCCTGCAGGTTCTTGTGGAAGAGATTGCTCCCAAGGCCGACGACCAGCTCGTCTTTCTGGGTGACCTCGTTGATCAGGGGCGAGACACCTGCGCTGTGCTGGAGCTTATCATTGAGCTTCGCAAGCAATGCAGCGTCATTTTGATTCAGGGCAATCATGAAGAAATGATGGTGGCCGCACACGAAAGCGAAGGCTCATTGCGATACTGGGAAAACTGTGGTGGTGTTTCCACACTGAATTCCTATCGTTTCGGTGCACTTCTGAAGGATATCCCTCAGGAACACTGGGATCTGCTCGCAACCTGTCAGTCCTATTACGAAACCGAAAATTTTATTCTGACGCATGCCAACTATCGCCCTGACCTCCCGATGGAACAGCAGGAGTCTTATCAACTTCGCTGGGCACTCTTTGAACCAGAAGAAATGCGGCCGCATTATTCAGGCAAGACGGTCGTCGTCGGACATACCGAGCAGAAGAATTCCGAACTCCTTGATCTGGGCTTTGCGATGTGCATCGACACCGCCTGCTGGCGTCATGGCTGGCTGACAGCCGTTGAACTGCATTCCGGAAAAGTCTGGCAGTCCAGCCGCTGGGGCATCATGCGAGAAGAAGGCGAAAAATCTCACCGAGGCATGGTGCCCGTCCTTCGCTGATGCTCGCGATGATCTGCTCTTCTCGTCGTTCGCCCTGTCTTCAAAGTGTAGCGCAGGCTTCAGCCCACAATGCCTACTTCAACCCGTAGCGTGGGCTTCAGCCCACGTCGCCCGCTTCAATCTGTCGAGGAAGCGTCAGCCCCCAATAAGTCCGCCTTGTTGTCTTCCCAATTTGAAATTTCAAATTTCAAATATGAAATCTCAAACCGCCACACTCCAAAACGCCCACCTACGCAATCGGCAGCACATCCACATTCACAATTAAGCGATGCTGCCCGCCGCCCATAAACACTCCCGTCAGTGGCGGAACGTCACCATAATCCCGGCCCCACGCCAGCGTTATATGATCCGTTGAACACAACGCGTCATTCGTTGGGTCCACATCTGCCCAATGGCCGCAGCCGCAATAAGCCGACAGCCACGCATGCGACGCATCGGCACCAACCAGTCGAGGCTGACCTTCGGGCGGAATGGTTCTCAGATAACCACTGACATACCGAGCCGGAATCCCGAGAGACCTGAGCATCGCAATCTGCAGATGCGCGAAATCCTGGCAGACCCCGCGCTTCAAACGGAACACTTCCGCGACAGGAGTATTCACCGTCGTCGCGCGACTGTCATATACAAAATCATGATGGATTCGGGCCGTCAATTCCCGAACCGCTTCCATCATCGGCCGTGCGACAGTAAACGACTGCAGAGCGTACGCCCGCATTTCGGCATTCCAGTTGATCCGCGGTGACGCAAACGCAAACTCAATGGCATCACGATCATCGTTCTGAACATGCTGTTTGATCGTCGCGACAACAGACTCCCATGCGGCCGAACAGTTTGCGGGAGCCGTGTCAGGCGGACGAACGGTGACCAAAGTTGTCGCCGTCACGTCCAGTCGCTGATACCCTTCATTGAACGAAAACGCATGGACAGGATTGCGAAACGAATCAATTCGTCGAGTCTTCACGGACGGCTCTGGCGAGATCGTCAGGGAAAAGCTTTCGACAAATTGATGTTCCACCGGGCGAAATTCCAGCCACGCCTGATTATGACCAATCGACACCGCCTCGTGGCCCGCATAACTTGTCTTGTGGGTGACTCGATATTTCATTGCGAACCTCCCGCAATGTCGGTGATTTGTCGAGGTGTCCCGGAATGGACCAGATACTTTCGAGTTAACGTGTCAGACAAAACTGACATCGTTTCTTCAACGGTCTTGAGGGCACTCTGCACACTGCGTGGCGTCGGGGCCGATAGGTCATCCGTCGTCAGCATTCGCACAGCATGAGCCGCATCCATGACCAGCCGCATCTCTTCCGATCGCAAGGGCCGAGCTTCATAGCCGGGCAGTCGATCCACATGCTGCACCAGCCGTTCAATCTGATAGGCCAGCGACCGAGGATTCGTGTCGTCGGTAATCGCGAGATCGAGCACGGCGTTTCGCTGCAAATTGTCCCGGTAGCGAAACCGATAGGTCATCCGCACATCCAGGACTTCGACAAGCGTCTTCAGCATTCCGGGCGATGCTCCGCCGCGTTTGATTTCTGCCGTCAGTAACAAACGAGCCGTCGCGCCGGCGCGTTCAATACATCGGCCCAGTTCCAGAAATCGCCATGAAGGACCTCGGTTCATTCCATCGGCGATCAAACCACTGACAGACGCAAGATCACCAATCAGAGAATTCGAAACGTTGACCACGTCGGCAAGATCGCGCCAGTCTTTCGTCTGAGCTGTCCGAAAAGTTTCGGCCGTGACATTGATTCGATGCCAGGTGTCCGGACTAATCCAGTCCCGAACCAACGATGCCAGTCGAGTCAAATCCCGAACTGTCCTCGCCAGACCTCCGTATTCGTTCGGATCAAACACTGCGATCGGCAACGCTTCGGCCAACGTTGGCAGCTGCGACTCCATGCCGTCGACAACGAAGCCCGGTTCGAGTTGCCCTTGTTCACTGAGTGCTCGACCCAGAAATCGAATCTCGGTCAGGTCCACATTGCCTTCACCAACCAGTCGCTCCGAAAGTGCTCTGATCAACCGCCCGAGAAAGTCGCAGCGGTCGATGGAACGCCCCAGCCAGAACAGATTGTCCGCAACTCGACTCGGAAACAATGCACTGGTTCGGCGAAGTTCCGCCGGCTGATCCGTTGGAGCCAGCAGAGACACCGGGTCTACCTTGCGTTCCGCGATGACCCACAAGTCTTTGCTGCCATCACCGGCCGAAACCGACAACTGCATCGGTCCAGAATCCGGGGCGATACGAATCAAGCCTCCAGGCATCAGATGCCACTTCGATTCATCTTCAACCAGAAATGCGCGAACCGCAGCATGACCACAACGAATTCCGTTCTGGGTCCACACCGGAACGCCAGAACGAGAAATCTTCTCCTGTGCGACCCAGGCATGGGGGGCCGCCTCAATACGAGCCCGCACTTCCTTCTGCTTTTCAGGCGTCAGATCACTGATGATGAATTCTTCGTTACCGCTTTTCTGAAAGGCGGGCTTCAGGACCAGATCATTGAAGCGTGATGTGACCAGACTGAAGCTGGACGCGTCGCCACACCACCACGTCGAAATCGATGGCATTTTCAGGCTTTCACCCAGCCATCGTTCACAGATCTGTGGCAAAAACGCCATAAACACAGGGGCTCCGACGATGCCACAACCAGGAGTGTTCGCTACCGTGACGTTGCCCGATCGGACGGCATTCAGCAGCCCGGGAATGCCATGCGCGGCGTAGCCTCCAAGCTCCAGAGGATCAAGGCCTGACTCCGCACAACGCCCCAGAACAATATCGACCGGCACAAGTCCCGACAGAGTTTTCAGGAACACCGTATCGTTGCGAACCGCCAGGTCTCCTCCTTCAACCATTGTGTAACCAAGGTATCGGGCGAGGTACACATCTTCAAAGTAATACGGATGCGTGGGACCGCTGGACAATAACACAATCCGCGGACTCTCCGTGTTCCGGACCGCTCGCCGCCGTAACGCATTCTGCAGATGCACGAAGAACGATGCCAATCGCTCCACTGGAATCTGCTTGAAGGCCGACGGCATCGTTCGTGAACTGACGATCCGATTCTCCAACGCGAAACCCGGCCCGGCCGGCGCTTCGGAGCGATCCGCCATGACCCACCATTGCCCATTGGCGGATCGAGCGAGTTCTGCGGCGTACAGAAACATTGGGCTCACATCCGGACGTCCCAGCCCGCAGAACGGCCGCAGATATTCCTGGTTGGCAAACAGCACTTCGGGCGGCAACAATCCTTCATCCAGCAGTCGCTGCGGTCCATAGATATCCGCGATAACCATATTCAGCAGCCGCGCTCGCTGGCTCAGAGCTGCCTCGATGACCGACCAATCGGCCGATGACATAAGCATCGGCAGCAGATCCAGTCGCCACGGTCGCGCGCCTTCACCGCCTTCGGTCGCGGAGTGATAGTTCACGCCGTTCTCGCGCAGCATGCGATCGGCCTGTTCATTGCGTCGAGCGAACTCGGGCTGCGGAACATTCCGATAGGCGTTGAAAAACTTCTGCCATTGAGGTCGAGGCGTGCCGTCCGGGGCGAAGACCTCATTGAAAACGAACGACGGACATTCAAAGGCAAGTTCTGTCCGTGTGCTCGAAGTCAGTCCAGTTGCCATTCCCGAGTCTTCCGATTGGCTTCATCGAGCTGCGTAGTTCTGCGATGCGCCATCATCAAATGAGTTGTTCCGTCACCTTGAGACAGCCGGCCACATAGACGCAATACATCAGCCGGAACGCGTTAGCGTCCGGTTCGTCGATTTAACCGGACGCTAACGCGTTCCGGCTAATGGCACAGGTCGCCTCACACAACGCATTTCAGAGGTTGACGCGTCTCAGGTCCAGCGTACACGGAAAATCGGGCGATATGTCCGGTATTTGAGGGATCAAAACACCGCCGGTATGTCCCATCCGGAAGAATCGACCGGCTCTTCGACTTTCCGCGGCCAGTGCATTGACGGGAATTCCCTCAGGATTCAGCCCACCTGGATGCTCAACATGATATTGGCACCCCCCCAGCGATCGCTTGTTCAAAACATCAACCAGATCAATGACCAGCGGCGTGTGAACAGCAATCATCGGATGCAGGCAACTTGGTGGCTGCCACGCTCGATATCGAACACCGCCGACGTATTCTCCCTGAGTTCCCGTCGACTGCAGCGGCACCTTGACTCCGTTGACAGTAATGCAATGGGCCAGCGAATACATGCCGGTGACACGAACCTGCAGTCGTTCCAGTGAAGAATCGACGAAGCGAGTCATCCCGCCACCGCCCGGTTCTTCACCCAGCACATACCATGGCTCCAGAGCCTGTCGGATTTCGACGTGTACGCCGTTGCTTTCGAACGTGCCCATCAGGGGACAACGAAATTCCAGATGCGTTCCAAACCACTCGGGCTCAAAATCGAGTCCTGCAGATTTCAACACACTGACAACCGACTCGATATCTTTCCAAAGATAGTAAGGCAGCATGAATCGGTCGTGAATGGCATTCCGCCAGTGAACCAGCGGTTCCCGGTAAGGTTTTTGCCAGAAGCACGCTACCAACGCGCGAACCAGCAATTGCTGAGTCAAACTCATGCGAGCATGCGGCGGCATTTCGAAACCACGCAACTCGACAAGTCCCAGTCGTCCGGCAGCATGATCCGGCGAATAAAGCTTATCGATACAAATTTCTGCGCGATGAGTATTCCCGGTGAGATCGACCAGCAGATTGCGGAACACTCGATCGACCAGCCAGTTTGGAATCCAGCCACAGCCCGCTTCAGGAACTTGTCGGAACGCAATCTCCAGTTCATACATCGCATCGTCCCGACCTTCGTCGATGCGAGGCGACTGGCTGGTCGGTCCGATGAACAATCCCGAGAACAGATACGATAGTGCCGGATGATTGTTCCAGAATCCAATCAGGCTCTTCAACAAATCCGGACGACGCAAAAACGGACTGTCGCCCGGCGTCGCTCCACCCAGCACCAGATGGTTTCCGCCCCCTGTGCCCGTGTGTCGACCGTCGAGCTGAAATTTCTCGGTGCCCAGACGGCACTGGCGAGCTTCCTCGTAAACCGTTTCTGTGATCTCTTTCAAGTGCTCCCAGCTATGCGCCGGATGAATGTTGACTTCGATCACTCCAGGGTCCGGAGTCACCTTCAGCAGTTCAATCCGAGGATCATGCGGCGGGAGATAGCCTTCGATGATCACCGACGTATTCAGAGACTCAGCGGTCTCTTCAATCATCGCCACCAGTTCCAGATAATCTTCCAGTGTTCCGGTCGGCGGCATGAAGACTCTCAACTGCCCATCACGAGGCTCCACGCACAAGGCCGTGCGAACGACGGGGCCGGCACCCAGCGGCAGATTGGCGTAATCGTCGCTGGACTCCGAGGGATCATCAATCAGTCCCAGTCGCTGCATCACCTGACGCTGCGGAGGTTTTTCCGTCTCACGTTTCTGAGCCGCTAAACGCTCGGCCGCCGACTTGCGGATTTCCGCATAGCCCGGCAGCGGCGGCCGATCCGCAAATGGATCTCGCACATAGACCTGCGGCAGCCCGGAACCAGCAATGGGCAGAGACTCCAATGGCAAACGCAGTCCCATCGGAGAATCACCGGGAATCAAAAACAAACGATGTGAACGAAACGGCCAGAAGCCGCTGGTCCATTTTGCATTCGATTGCCACCACGCGCGAGTCAACGGCAGGACAAATCCCACGGGCCGACTGATGCCACGTTCCAGAGCTCGACTCAGACGACGACGATCTTCACTGTTGTCCGGGTCGAATTTTTCCGGATCGATATCCACTGGAAGTTTCTGTTCCACTTCAATCATGTGGTAGACGTCTTCGTACGCCGGACGAATCCAGCGATCTTCCACATGCAGGCGGTCGGAAAGCTCAATGATGAATTCAGCCGCCAGCTTCTCGTCGGCCACAGGCTTCTTGTGGTCCGTCTGCCCCGCCGTCAGACCAAGATCCGCCAATAAGGCCTGATTCTTCCAGATCGGCTGACCGTCTTTTCTCCAGAGGCAGGTGTACGCCCAGCGAGGCAGTGATTCGCCGGGATACCATTTGCCCTGACCATAATGCAGCAGACCGCCCGGACCAAACTTGGCTCGCAGACGACGAATCAGTTCATCGGACAACCGCTGTTTGTGAGGTCCCACGGCCGCCGTATTCCATTCGGCGCCTTCCATGTCGTCGATCGAGACAAACGTCGGCTCGCCGCCCATGGTGAGTCGCACATCGTTGGCATCAAGACGACGATCGACTTCTTTTCCGGTCGCGTCAATTCGCTGCCAGGCATCTTCCGTATAAGGTTTTGTGACGCGAGGATCCTCGTGGATTCGCGTAACCGTCATTTCGAAGCTGAATTCAACTTCGGACTTTTCCACACCACCGGAAATCGGAGCGGCCGTCTGCGGCGATGGAGTCGCTGCCAGTGGAATATGACCTTCACCGGTCAACAGTCCCGATGTCGGATCCAGCCCAACCCAGCCCGCGCCGGGAAGAAAGACTTCGGTCCACGCATGCAAATCTGTGAAGTCAGCTGTTGGGCCTTCCGGACCTTCCAGCGGTTTGAGATCCGCAGTGAGCTGAATCAGATATCCGGACACAAACCTGGCGGCAAGTCCGTAACTGCGAAGCAGATGCACAAGCAACCACGCGGAGTCACGACATGATCCCGAGCGTGACTTCAGAGTTTCTTCCGGAGTCTGCACGCCGGGCTCCAGGCGAATCAGATAGCTGATGTCCTTCTGGAGTTTGGTGTTCATGTCAATCAGGAACGAAATCGTGCGACGCTTTTTTGCATCGAACGTGGCTCGATAAGCCTGAAACGCCGCGGACTTTGAATACGGTTGAAGAAACGGTTTGAGATCCGTCGCGAGTTCCTCGCAGTATTCAAACGGAAACTCACCGGCATCGTCGTCCAGAAAGAAATCGAACGGATTCACGACGGTCATGTCAGCGACAACATCGACTGACACGGAGAATGTTCGTGTCTTCTCCGGAAACACCAGCCGCGCGAGATAGTTTCCGTGAGGATCCTGCTGCCAGTTCAGAAAGTGTTTGGCTGGTTCGATCTTCAGCGAATATGCATCGATCGGTGTTCGTGAATGCGGTGCTGGCCGCAGCCGAACCACCTGAGCACCGAGTGATACCAATCGGTCATACTGATAAACAGTCTTGTGGTGCAGGGCGACTTTGATGGGCATATTAGAAAGGTGTCGTCTCGTTAAAGGTTCTTTGGTCCGGTTGTCCAACCGATCGAACGGGTCTCAAGATCTCGGCCCTGCGTAGGTTGGACATTCTTGTCCGACTGCAGTTCGACGGGCAAGAATGCCCATCCTACGGTCTATTCAGACCCTTATTTCACACTAATACACCGTCTGGACCTGACTCATTGAGTTTTCCATTGTCGGCGTCGCAATCTGGAAGAACGTCTCGGAAATTGCCTGTCCGACAGAATTCAAACGCGTCTGAAAATCATCCACAAACTGATGCAGTCCATTGCCGATGATTTCAGTTGCTCTGGCATAGTTCAGTTGAGAACTCATCTGCCCCAGCAACTGCTCGGCCGGATTGCTGAACGAATGCGATGGTGTCCCGGAGATGGCTCGCAAACAGCTTTCCGCTTCGCGAACGCAGAATCGCAGCGAACGCGGAAATGAGGAATTCAGAATGAGGAAGTCAACGACGTTGGTCGGCTGGATGCGTCCGTAAGCTCGTCGATACGTCTGCAACGCACTGGTCGACTCCAGCAAGGCAGCCCACTGGACGACATCCACCTGAGAACCCACGTGCGATGGATTCGGCAGCAAAATAAAATACTTCACGTCCAGAATTCGCGATGTCTTATCGGCTCGCTCAAGCAAACCACCGATCGTTGAAAAGTTCCAGCCTTCTCCGCGAGGTGACGTGGCGGCAGCAACTCCACTTGTCTGGTGAGCCGATCGTTTGATCTGCTCCAGAAAACGATGAGGCTGCTGAACGACCTGCGACTGCTGCTGCGCGGCGGCACGAACTCGCAGATAAAATCGATTGATCGACTCCCAGTACTCGGTCGTCAGGTTCTCTCGAATTGCACGAGCATTCTCGCGAGCGGCCGCAAGACAGCAGGACACCGAGTTCAGATTGCGGCGATCAAACAGCAGATACTGAATGACGTTTTCGCGAGTAGTCTCAGTGTAATGTTCCTTAAAGATCTCAACGTCGCTGCCAGCATGCAGCAGCGACGACCACAGGACGTCTTCACTGCCGCTATATCCCAGGGCGATATTCAAAGTCACATCAATGAAGCGAGCCTGATTCTCAGCTCGTTCCAGATAACGACTCATCCAAAACAACGAATCTGCGACTCGGCACAACATGGGGGTTAATCCGTTACGTTTTCAGATACTGCCTGGCCGTTCACAAGTGTAACCGTACACCTCAGGGAAGACACCGTTCAAGCGACCTTACAATGGTGCTTTCTCGACAGAACTGCACACGAAATTCCTATTGTAACTACCAGATTTCCAAGCAAAAAGACGTTGTTGCAAAAGATGTTAGCACTGCTGCTGTTAGATCAGGCGAAGAAGAACCATGGCCATGTTCTGCTGTTCACGGCCGTTATCGTGTCCGCAGAAAGCGCCTGAAGCTGGGTCAAGTGAGTAGAGAACTCAGCGGTGACAGTCGTCTTCATTAAATCCCCCAGTCGCTGAATCCTGCGCCCGATCTCGTCGGCCGGCAACCCGGATGCTCTTGCTGATTGCAATTCTTTAACAGCCGATTCCTTCTCCGCCAACGCCGCGCGAACTGTGGTTTCTGTGTTCGTTGAGAAGACGCCGGAGCCAAGATGCCGTTGTGGATTGAACTGGTAGTCTCGAATGTTATCCGAGATCTCCTGAAGGCGCGATAACTGTCGGCGTTCCTGATCGAACAAGTATCGCGATGCACTGGCGACGGCAAACGGCGTCGGCTCCACGTTCCACCAGGCCCGAATAAACTGACTTGTAAAGACGTCGTAACGACCGCCGCCGGTCCCATGCACAAACAAATCGCTGAACAAGATCCGCAGCGTGGCGGTGATCAGCCCGCCACGTGGAATCAACTGCTTTCCACCAACAAGCAATGAGAACAACGACGCGCCTTCATTGCCGGGCAATAGTTCCGTGACGTCTTCGTTATTGGCTTCCACGAATCTTTCAAAGCCATTCTTTCGGATCGACACGATTTCTCGGGTGCCTTTCACAGGGTCGATCAACCAAAACGGCAGTTCGCATCGCGCTTCCTCGATGCGCAGGTTCGGAAACGGATTCGCTGCGTTTCGGATCTTGTGCTCGGCCCTAAACGTGTCCAGAGAGTTATTGTAACATCGAGCAAACTCGAACGGTCGAGCCAGCAACTCTGCAAAGAACTGCAACACTTCGGGAAACGAACAAATCGTTGATAACGGGATCTCCGGAGTGCGCCCGCCGATGCCAGCATTCCAGCGGACAATCAGATTGGCCTCCATCATCGAATCGGTGGGCAAAGCCGCATACTGTTTCGCGATCAGCTCGAACC
Organism: Planctomycetota bacterium; assembly: GCA_052034165.1. Classification (GTDB taxonomy): domain Bacteria; phylum Planctomycetota; class Planctomycetia; order Planctomycetales; family Planctomycetaceae; genus SXXK01. Next base: position 18,628 of record JBPOIW010000097.1, read on the forward strand.
GATCGGCCTCGTGATGACATCCGCAGTTCTGCAGTGCAGTGCACACACTGGCAGCTTCGCTTCGGATCACGTCCGAAGATTTGCGACGACTGGCTCCCAACAGCGAGGCCGCAACGCTGAATGTCCCGGCGGCAGAGGACATCTGATTGGAGATTGTCTGCGTCGAACTGTCTGTCGTTTTGTCGACCTGCAAGTGGAACGGAGCATCACTTTTCGGAAACGTGAATGCTCCGGCGTCGCCTTCATCCGTATCAATCACCACGGCAACGGCCAGAGCATTGTGTTCAAGTGCGAATGTTTCCGTCGTCTGGTACTTAAACGTCAGCCCCGAATGAAAAATCACCGGCTGATGCCCTGTCATGATCAAGGGCTGTAAGTCCGGATCTCCAGTGATAGCTGCGGTATCGTCTGCAAATAATCCCGCTGCACGACCAATCTCCACCAACATCGCACGATAACCGATCGCTGCATCCGCCAACCGTCGCCGGGCGGCGTTACGCAAGGTCTGCAGCCGTTCGTTGTGCAGATCACTACGGACGGCATGCCACTCGGACAGAGGCGGCTCAAGCAATTGTTTTTCGTAGGCGGATGACATGTTCAGTATCTTATGACAATCAACATCAATCTTCACCGAGTTCACGCGGCTGTTGTTCCCAGTCGTTTACCACCCAGCCGAAGGCGCCGGCTTTCGTGCTGGCCGGCGCCTCCGACTGGGCGGTAAACAGACGCGCAATGAACGTGATAAAGTGGTGCAAAAGCCTGTAAACCACCGGGGCAGGCCCGGTGGCGGATGGAGGTGCGCTGCGTCCATGATTACGCTCTCACAATCTCCCGGATCACATGACCATGCACATCGGTCAGGCGGCGAGCGATCCCGTTGTGGTAATACGATAGTCGCTCATGATCCAGGCCCAGCAGATGCAACGCGGTTGCGTGCAAGTCATACGAGTACGCTGGATTCTCAGCGGCTTTGAAACCAAACTCATCGCTGGAACCAAAACTGGTTCCGCCTTTGATTCCGCCGCCCGCCATCCACGCCGTGAAGACACCGGGATTATGATCGCGGCCCTTTTGCTTGCCCTGCATAAACGGCTGACGACCAAACTCACTGGTGCAGATGACCAAAGTGGACTCCAATAATCCGCGTGACTTCAGATCACTCAACAACGCATGCACACCGGTGTCGAGAATTCGACCCCAGTATCCGTGGTCGCGAACAATGTCCTCGTGCGAATCCCAGTTCGGGCGAATCTTTTTCGCTCCGGTGTTTTCTGCACCGCAGAAAATCTGCACAAACCGAACACCTCGCTCCACCATCCTTCGAGCCAGCAAACACTGTCGTCCAAACGGCCCGATGTCTTCGTCCTTCAATGCATACAGTTCATGAATCGACTGATGCTCCTTCGTAAGATCCACCGCCTCCGGCGCGCTGAGCTGGAGTTTGGCGGCCAGTTCATAGCTGGCGATGCGAGCTTCCAGAAGAGTATCCTCACTGCGTTCCTCTGCGTGGCGGCGATTCAGCAGCTGCAGAAATTCACGTTCCGGCTGCTCGTCCGTTCGTTGACCACCCGGTGGAAACAGATTGGCGATCGGATCCTTGTCGGCTGCTGTCTCGATCACGGTGCCCTGATGCATGGCGGGCAGAAAACCGGCTCCCCAATTGAGTACTCCGCCGGGCGGGAGTCCTCGCATATCCGGCAGCACAACGAAAGAAGGCAGATTGTCCGTTTCACATCCCAGTCCGTATGTCACCCACGAACCCATGCTGGGAAAACCCGGGCGAATATAACCGCTGTTCATCATGAACATCGCAGGGCCATGCAGAGCCGACTTGTTCTGCATCGAATAGATGAACGCCATGTCATCGACATGCTGACCCATCATCGGAAACAGCTCACTCAGCCAGCGCCCTGATTCGCCATGCTGATGAAATCGCCAGAAGCTGCGAGCATACTCCCCGGCGACACCGGCGAACGTCTGCTTGCCAAGTTCTGCATCGAATGCAGTGCCGTGAGATTTTTCCAGCTGCGGTCGGTAGTCCCACGTATCCACATGACTCAAGCCACCGGGACAGAAGATCTGAATGACCGACGTGGCTGTCGCAGGGTGATGAGGATTTGTTGTTGCCGCCGGTTTTCGATCGTCAGCAGCATTCGCGGAGTTCTCCGGCAACATCGCAGCCAACGCCAGGGCTCCGAAACCATCGCCCATTTTCTGCAGCAGATGTCTGCGAGACCTTTGCGCGGCGAACGTTCTGTCATTCGACAGCCGGCCAGACTGAGTATTCATTCGCGTTGCCCCAAAGAAAACAGCCCTGAGGAATTCACCGCAGGGCTGTTTTTATTCATGAAATCACCAGTCGTGAAATCTACTTCTTCGCGATGACGCGAGCCATTTCCAGAACCTTGTTGGAGTAACCCCACTCGTTGTCGTACCAGGACACGAGCTTCACGAAGGTTCCGTCGAGTGCAATGCCGGCTTCAGCGTCGAACACGCTGGTGCAGCTTTCGCCAACGAAGTCTGTCGACACAACTTTGTCAGTTGTGTAAGCCAGAACGCCCTTCATCGGGCCGTCAGCAGCGGCCTTAACAGCCGCACAGATTTCTTCATAGGTGGCTGACTTGTTCAGTTCCACAGTCAGGTCCACAACAGAGACGTCTGAAGTTGGAACTCGGAACGCCATCCCGGTCAGCTTCTTGTTCAGCTCTGGAATCACCTTGCCCACGGCCTTAGCAGCACCGGTGGATGACGGAATGATGTTTTCCAGAATGCCGCGACCGCCACGCCAGTCCTTTGCACTTGGACCGTCAACGGTCTTCTGTGTGGCTGTGGCTGCGTGAACAGTTGTCATCAGACCTCGCTTAATGCCGAAGGAATCGTTGATGACCTTCGCGAGCGGAGCCAGACAGTTGGTCGTGCAGCTGGCGTTGGAGATGATCGCCTGACCTGCGTAAGACTTGTCGTTAACGCCGTAGACGAACATCGGAGTGTCGTCCTTGGACGGGGCCGACATGATGACCTTCTTCGCACCAGCTGCCAGGTGAGCCTTAGCAGTGGCTTCATCAAGGAACAGACCAGTTGATTCCACAACGATGTCTGCACCCACTTCGTCCCACTTCAGTGTGGATGGATCTTTGACGGCGGTCAGGCGAATCTTCTTGCCGTTGACGATCAGATTGGTGCCTTCGGTGGACACTTCACCTTTGAAGCGACCATGGACAGAGTCAAACTTCAGCATGTAAGCCAGGTATTCTGGCTCGAGCAGGTCGTTGATACCGACGACTTCGATGTCCTGAGAAAAGTTCTGGATCGCTGCGCGGAAGACCATTCGTCCGATGCGTCCGAATCCATTAATACCGAGTTTAATCATGGAAATGCCGTGTTTTTGATGTGACGAGTGACAGAAATTGACAAGGGCTGAAATGGTAACGCTCCCGCTCGAAAGCGCCAATCGTTCACGGGAGCCGGCCTAAAACAGTCCTGGATTTGCGCCAAAATGGCGGCAGGTTCGCTCCGTCTGCCGCCAGCGGAATGGCATTAGCGTTTTTTCCGGTCGCGGCACATCCAGACGGCCTGTTTCGACTGCCGGATCGACCCCTTTGGCCTTGTGCCAAAGGTGAGTCGGGTTGGGAACCAGAACAGACATCTGTCGGACTTCCCCAACTGCTGCCGCAGGCAGCAGTTGGGGAAGTTGGAATAGGCGTGAACGCTTTCGTTTCTGGTTGCCAAACGCTTCACCACCCAGGCAGCTGAGTGGCGTCAACAGGTGCAACTAAGGACAGCTGACCTAATTCGCATCCTGCACCGCTGCTTCAGCACCAGGAACTCCGGGCTGGCCGGGCATTGGCTGCCCAGGCATAGGAACTCCGGGCTGGCCGGGTTGTTGTCCCGGCTGCGGTTGAGCTGTTTTCATTAGCTCTTTCAGCCGTTCCTGAATCAGACTCAGATCGACACTTTTGTCGACCTTGATCACCTGGACGACTGACGACGAATCGGCCGCCCTGTCGAGCGATTCGATCATTTCGGAAATCGTATCCATCAGCGTTCCGGCCGAAGATACGATCAGGGTATTGGAGGACTCATCAATGCCAATCGACAGCAAACCTTTGAAGCGTATGGGCTCTTCTTCATCTTCGCCGTCTTTCTTTTCAGCACCGGGCAGAAATGTCACCAGCCCACCGCTGCCCTGACGCTGGCCATTCTTATCATCCTTCTCGAGCGCTTTATCATTGGAGCTGAGCAGGTCGCGAAACACATCTTTCACTGCCGCGGCCACTGATGTGGCTTTGGCATGTTCGAGGCGGAAGATCGTGGTGACTCGCATCGATCGACTGTCGGATGG
>JBPOIW010000003.1:0-47098 GCA_052034165.1 Planctomycetota bacterium
AGAAAGGGGTCGCCCGCTGCGAGAAAGTCGCACGGCGGTCAATATGGGGAAGCAACCCCATCGCGACAACGGGGAGGAGGTGGCTGAGTGACTCAGCCTCCTCCTTACCCACTCAGTGAGGGATAAAGTTGCCCGGGTTTTTGACAACAATCCCTCTCTGACGAATCAGGTTACGATTAAGATCAGCAGCACACCATCGTCCATCGGTAGGTGTGGAGTGGTATGAACGCCGCCACGGGTTAGCGTCGGCAAGCGGGACCACTTTGCGAACTAGGATTCTGTGTCGGTCACGTCTTCCTGATCGAGCCAGTTCGGGCCGATGGTTACATCGACATCGAGTGGAACGTCCAGCGTCATCGCCCCTTGCATCTTTTGGCGAATCAGGGGAATCAACGAGGCTGTGTCGTCGCGATGGCATTCGAAGACTAACTCGTCGTGAATCTGCAGTAGCAGAGTTGCTCGCAGAGAGCTGGACGCCAATGCGGCGTCCACATCAAGCATAGCTTGCTTGATCAGGTCGGCCGCAGATCCCTGAATGACCGTGTTGATCGCGGTGCGTTCCGGCATATTGCGATTAATGCCGGTCGTTCGACGGATCCCGGTGATCGCTCGTCGACGATTCAGAATCGTGCGTGCATATCCGGTGCGAACAGTATCTGTCAGCACCTGTTCGCAGAATGACGCCACTCCCGAATACTTCGCGAAGTAGTTGTCGATGAATTGAGCCGCTTCGTCCTTGCCAATGCCGAGGGCCGCCGCAAGACCCCAAGGAGTCTGACCATAGATGACTCCGAAGTTAACCGCCTTGGCAATGCGGCGCAGATCGGAATTGACGGCATCGACCGGAACCCCGAACACTTCGCTGGCCACGGCCGAGTGAATATCGATGCCCTGACGAAATGCTTCACGCATGGCCAGATCGCCACTGAAGTGAGCCAGCACACGGAGCTCAATCTGAGAATAGTCGGCACAGACAAGCACCCAGTCCGGATGGCCAGCTCGAAATGCTCGTCGAACCTGACGGCCTTCCGGAGTTCTGATCGGGATGTTCTGCAGATTCGGATCGCTGGAGCTCAGTCGTCCCGTGGCCGCCACGGTCTGATGAAACGTGGCGTGGATGCGTCCCGTCTGATCATTCACCAGCACAGGAAGAGCGTCGAGATAAGTCCCCTTGAGCTTGATCAGATGGCGGCGTTCCATGATCTTCGCAGGCAGAGGATGCTGATGAGCCAGCTCTTCAAGCACTTCCTGATCAGTACTCGCGCCGGTCTGAGTTTTTCGGATCACGGGTAACTTCAGATCCGTGAACAGCACCGTCGACAGTTGCTTTGGTGAATCGATGTTAAACGTCCGCCCCGCCATGGCGTAGATTTCCGCCGTCAATCGATCGATTTCAATCGCCGCCAGATCGCTCTGACGTTTGAGTTCCGGAACGTCCACACTGATGCCGGTAAATTCCATCTTCGCGAGAACTCGAATGAGCGGCGATTCCAGTGCATCGTGCAGCGATGCCAGACCATCTTCCTGCAATCCCTCCTGCAAACCTTTAGCGACAGCGGTCAGAAGTCGAAGTTGGCGTTCGCAGCGATTCGCGGACTCTTGAAACGGGTCCGCAGGAGTTTCGACGACGTCTTCATCCTCGAACATCGTCTTCTGACGACCTTTGCGAGAATCCGCGATAGCCGCCTTCTTTACGGATTCCGTCGCATGACGATCCACGATCTCAGAAAGATCATGATTTCTTGCCCCGGCATCCAGAAGATAATCGGCAATGGAAGCATCGAACAGGTTCGCAGGAAGCGGCAATCCCGCCGACAGCAGGATGTGACAAAGTGGCTTCGCACTGGAGATGACCACTCGACCGGGGAAAGCAGAAATCCATTTCAGAAGAACTTCGGACGCGTCAGTAGACTGCGGGCCCGACAGATTCAAAAGAATTGTGCGCGTCCCGCTGGAAACGCCAACGCCCATGAGCCGTTTCTGACGCACGCCGTTGCCGGACGTCATAAGTTCGACGAAGACGCTGCCGAGTGATTCGAATGACCGCAGCTCGTTTGATAGCGTCGCCGCATCGTTGACTGTGATCGTTTCATGCGGGGTCGCTGCGATGTCGGCCGTAACACCAACAGTGGCGACGACGCCGGACTTGCCACCGGGCGACACTTCATCAGAGAGCAACAGTGATTTCTGGCGAGTACTTTTCTTGTCAGAGCCATCAGCGGAAGGTAATCGTTTGCTGACGGAAGGAGCGGCCACATTCGTCGCAGTATCGTCTGGTTCCAGCACCAGCTTTTCCCGCATCTCTGTCGCGTACCGGCGAAAGCCCAGGACATTAAAGAGATCGTAGAGAGCTTTGAAATCGGGATCGCAAATCGCTGCGGCTTCGAAGTCCACCGTCATGGGAAGGTCGGTCCGCAGACGTACGAGCTCCCGGCTGAGCCGCGCCTGGTCAGCATAGGTCACCAGATTCTCAGCCAGCTTTTTACCCGGCGCTTTGTCGGCGTTGGCGAGTACGTTATCCAGGGTTCCGAACTGCTCGATCAACGTCCGTGCGGTTTTCGGCCCCACTTTGGGAACGCCGGGGACGTTGTCGACCGAATCACCCACCAGCGACTGAAAGTCCACGACCTGATCCGGACGCACGCCCCAGTCTTCCATCAGCCCGGCCTCATCGAGAAAAGTGTTTTTCCGACAGTTGAGCATCCGAACCTGCGGACTCAGCAGCTGCCTCGCATCTTTGTCCGAGGAAACGATCACGACATCAAGATCCTGCGCGGTGGCCTGAGCTGTCACGGTGGCGATCACGTCGTCGGCTTCCCAGCCTGCCATTTCCAAAACCGGGATGCGAAAACCCTGCAAAAGCTGCTTGATCAACGGAATCTGAGGACGCAGGTCTTCAGGCATCTCCGCCCGGTTTGCCTTATATTTGTCGTAGATTGCGTCCCTTTGGCCGGGGCCCGGGGAGTCGAACGCGCAGACGAGGTACTTTGGTTTCCGGTCCCGGATGGCAAAAATGTCCCGCGTGAAGCCGAAAACGGCATTTGTGGGCTGCCCCTGAGTTCCGGTCATCGGAGGAATAGCGTGGAAGACCTGAAACATCAGAGAAAATGTATCGATGATGTAGATGCAGTCGCGGCTCATGAGGAAAACTTGCCGATAACTTCGTGTTCGTGGGGAATAGGCCAGGCGAAGCTTACTGAATCCTGCTCACCGAGTAACGTGGTTCTGAGCTTGCGATCCCAACGGTGACAGTTTCCCCGCCGTTGACAAAATGCAGGAACTCAGCAATTTGCATTTCTCCCTGCGTTTGGTACATTCAGAGATAATTGAGTTTTCAAACTGTTCAAAAATTCAGGTGTCCAGAGGAGGGTTTTTGTGGTTAAGTTGCGTTTGCGTGATAATGAAAGTGTCAACGAAGCAGTGCGTCGGTTCCGCAAGTTGGTTGAACATGCCGGCGTGAAGAAGGAAATGCGCAAACGAGAATTCTACGAAAAGCCGAGTGACATCCGCCGCCGCGATCGCCGCCGTGCCGAAATGCGAGCACGCCGCGCCAATCAGCCACCAGAGCTGGAAGCCACATAATTTTGTTCCGATCAACGTGTTGAAGATATGCAGAGGGCGAGCCTGATCCGGCATCGCCCTCTTTTGTTGATGCCCACGTGCTATTTTCCTCTCTTGCTGCAGCCTGCTCTGCTCTTGCAGCATCATCCTGTTGGGCTTCAAGCTGGTCCATCGATTCAGCCTGGAAACCCGGCCCACGTTTGGGGCTCTTCGCGATGCACCGTGTAGTCATTGGTGAGCCATATAAATTTATTCCGCCCTATCGCGGACATTGGTTCTCATGGATGTTTCGGCTGTGGCTGCGTCCGTATCTTCGGAAGTCATACGGTGTCGTCCAGTGTACCTACGAAGGTCTGGATCATGTTCGTGATAGCCTGAAGGCCGGCCACGGGATTCTGCTGTGCCCGAATCATTCACGCGATTCGGACCCGATGATTATAGGGATGTTGTGTCGCAAGATTCCCAGCCATGTTTTTTCGATGGCGAGTTGGCACATCTTTAAGCAGAGTGCGCTGGAGTCGTTCGTCGTTCGTCGGCTTGGTGGATTTAGTATCTATCGAGAAGGCTTGGATCGTCAGTCGCTTGATACCGCAGTGCAGATTGTGTCAAACGCCGAGCGACCTCTTGTGATTTTTCCTGAGGGCGTGGTGTCGCGGTCCAACGATCGTCTGAATTCGCTCATGGATGGCGTCTCGTTTATTGCTCGAGTCGCCGCAAAGAAGCGTGCGGAGATCAGTCCCGGCAAGAAGGTCGTGATTCATCCCGTGGGTATGCGCTATCGCATGACTTGTGATCTGATGGAATGTATCGGGCCTTCCCTGAAGATGCTCGAAGAAAGAACGTTCTGGAAAAGTCATGAGCATTTGCCGGTTCTTAAGCGCATCTATAACCTTGCAAACGCGCATCTGGCGACTCGTGAGATTGAGATTCTGGGCGATTCCCGCAGTGGACCGTTTCGGCCGCGGATTGTTAACCTGATCAACAGCATTCTGCAGCCAGCCGAGCGACAATGGCTCGGTAAGGCTCGCACGGGCGACGTGGTTTCTCGCGTCAAGGATATTCGGTCAGCGATCGTGCCGGAATTGCTGCGAGGCCAGCTTTCGGAAGATGAACAGCGTCTGCGGTGGCGTCAGCTGACAGACTGCTATTATGCCCAGACGCTTTCGATGTACCCCATAGATTATCTTGATGAAGGGGCTCGTGGCCCCGTGACTCCCGAACGTATTGCAGAAACGGTGCACCGTCTTGAAGAAGACCTGACTGACAAAGTCACGCATCAGGAATGCTGGCGAGTCGACTTCAGAATTGGCCCGGCCATAGAAGTTGATCCCGGTCGAAAGCCTCGTGGACCGGATCCGTTGATGCAGACTCTTCGTTCTGAAATGCTGCGGCTGTTAAGTGTCGAAGACTGGTGGCCACCGGAACCGGTTGTGAATGTGGCTGAATGACCAGGCTGAACAGCGTGATATTGAATACTCTGACAAAGACCTCTTCACCTCGTGACTCAGGATGATCACAAATTGGACGGTCTCTACGCAGGCATCAAAGCCACCGTCATGGGGCTGGGGCGATTTGGCGGCGGTGTTGCCGCGGCACGTTTTCTTGCTCAGCAGGGAGCGTTCGTCACAGTGACGGATCTCAGGCCAACCGACGAGTTGGAAGATTCCATCGCAGCATTGTCCGATGTCCGCATTCATCGCTGGGCACTTGGCGAACATCCGGAAGAAGTCTTCAGGGACTGTCAACTTCTTGTCGCGAACCCCGCTGTACGGCCGGACAATTCTTTCGTCACAGACGCCATCCTGCGTGGCCTGGATGTAACGACAGAGATCGAGCTTTTTCTCCGCCACAATCCCGCGCCGGTAATTGCTGTGACGGGAAGCAATGGGAAGTCGACAACTTCCGCCCTGATTCATCATTTGCTCAGTGGATCTGCGAGTGACGAGGAACCCAATTCCGGGTTTCGAAGAGTCTGGCTCGGCGGGAACATCGGAATCAGTCTGCTTGATCAGCTTTCGCAGATTACTAACGACGATATCGTGGTCCTTGAGCTCAGCAGTTTTCAGCTCGAAACACTTCGCCGAAAACGCTTCCGGCCGCAGATTGCCGTCCTCACAAACTTCACTCCGAATCATCTGGACTGGCACGGGACAATCGCAGCCTATCGCATCGCCAAGCAGGCGATCTTCGATTTTCAAACGAGTGACGATGTCGCTATCGTGCCTGACGACAGCGAACGTCTTGCAACCGACGCACAGCCGATTGTCTGGAAAACCCGTGGACAGAGGATGCAGTTTGGGTGTGTTGATCAAGGTGAAGACGGAGTCTTCGTTGATGATGGCAATCTGATTCTGCGTGCGGCGCGTGGAACTTTTGAAGACAGTGTACGTCTAACAATTCCGGCCCAGCTTCCCGGTACACACAACGCTCTGAATGTTGCGGCGGCGAGTTGTGCAGCCTGGCAGGCCGGAGCCAATCCGGACTCCTTTGCGGCCAGTCTCAGGACATTTGAGCCTTTGCCTCATCGTTTACAATTGGTCGCTGAACAGGCTGGTCGGCAGTTCTGGAACGATTCGATCGCCACAACGCCGGAATCCGCGATTATGGCACTTCGAGTTTTCTCGGGGCGTGCAGTGTTGCTCGCCGGAGGATACGACAAAGGTCAGGATCTGCGCGAATTTGCCCACGAAATCAAGAGCCGTGCAAAAGCGGTTGTACTGATGGGAAAGACGGCCGAATCGCTGAAAACGCTGCTGGACTCTGGCGATTCGGCGGCGACACTTGCGGCGATTGTCGCGGGAGACTTTGCCGAAGCATTTGCTCGTGCAGTTGCACTCAGCAATCCAGGCGATATCGTCCTGCTTTCACCCGGGTGCGCAAGCTACGGGTGGTTTCGAGATTATCGAGAACGCGGCGAATTGTTTTGTCAGTTCGCCAGGGAATGGAGACCTGTGGAATGATGCTCAGGATGAACAAACGTTCGTGGCGGCCGTTGTCAGGTCATCGTCACTGTTTTGCGATGATGTTGCTGGTCGCGTGGCTGGCTCCGCTGGTCTTGTTGACCGGCTGTGAAGAAGGTCCGGCAACGGATAAGACAGCCGAGCATGCTCGCCGGGCTGCTCAGGAAGATTCGACCACATTAAAGATGACTCCTGATGAGCTGCGGAGGAGGCTCAAGACGAATGAGATGGCAACGTTTCTCGTCTCGGGCAACGATATCGTGGAGGTCAATCTGTTCCGCTCAGGGGTCAGATCGATTGAGCCGTTGAAAGGCCTGCCTCTGCGCGGCGTCGATCTGGGGCTGACTTCCGTCTCTGACTTGTCGCCATTGGCCGGGATGAAGCTAGAGACACTGATTCTGGAGAATGTGCCGGTAAGCGATATCAGCGTTCTCAAAGGTATGCCCCTGAGAGTGCTCAAGATGCAGAAGACGAAGGTGACGGACTTTTCCGTGTTGCAGGGGATGCCTTTGGAGCAGCTCAATCTGTTGAACCTTCCGTTCAGTGATTTGTCCCTTCTGAAAGGTATGCCGCTGAATACTCTGTGGCTGACTGCAACGCAGGTCACGGATCTCAGTGATCTTCCCGCGGGCCGATTGGTGAGTCTCGACATTGAACGCACTGCAGTGAGCAACCTGTATCCGCTGACGACGGTTTCAACCCTGCGGAGGCTGAATATCGTGGAGACGCAGGTTACTGATGTGACTCCACTTCGAGGCCTGGGATTGGAGCGAATCGTTCTGACGCCGGAGCGAATTCGAACCGGCATGGAGCATCTGCGAGCGATGAAGACTCTGGTGCTGATTCAGACATCGATTGACGAGGAAATGTCAGCAGAAGACTTCTGGAAACGCTATGACCTCGGCGTTTGGACGTCGGCAGACGTGACACCGGAGACTGAAAGCAAGTAGCATCCGCGATCGTTGGTTTGTCATCGGTCGTTATCGTGTCCGGGATTTCAACGGTGTGAGGCTTAACCGCAACGGCCCGGACGCGTTTCAAGGCCCCGCACGCAATCTGGAAAACTCAAGCATCGGAGCATCATCATGCAGCACGGGATTCGATTCCTTGTCTCTCTCAGCGTGGCGATTTGCTGCTCCTCCTGCTTCGCTCAGCCGGCGAATCTTCAGAATGCGAATGCCCAGACGGGCAATGGGCCAGCGACGAGTGCGGAACCGCAAACGACCGAAAGTTACATTCGCCTGCACTACACCAAGCACGAGTACATGGTGCCGATGCGCGATGGTGTGAAGCTGATGACGGCTGTGTTCGTGCCAAAAGAGACGAGCAGGACTTATCCGATTTTGATAAAGCGTACACCTTACAATGTGGCGCCGTACGGGGAAGAAAAGTATCCCTCAAGATTGGGTCCGAGTGAACATTTCGTGCGAGCTGGCTACATCTTTGTGAACCAGGATGTGCGAGGGCGATTCGCATCGGAGGGCGACTTCGTTCAGGTGACGCCTCACATCGTCAACAAGACGAAGCCGACCGATGTGGATGAGAGTTCGGACACATTCGATACGATCGAATGGTTGCTGAAGAACGTTCCCAATCATAACGGTCGCGTCGGCATGTATGGCATCTCATACCCCGGCTTTTATGCGGCCGCTGGGATGATCGACGCTCATCCTGCGTTGAAGGCGGTCTCACCTCAGGCTCCCGTTGGCGACTGGTACTTCGACGACTTTTTGCATCACGGAGCCTTCTTTCTGGCGCATGCTTTCAAATGGCTGAGCGGCAATGCCACCGAGCGACCGACTCCCACGATGGAACCGGCGAAGCCTTATGTCTATCCGATGACCGATGGCTACAAAATGTTCCTTGAGGCCGGATCCGTGGAGAACATCGACAAACTGTATCTCAACGGCGCGATCCCATTCTGGGAAGACATGATGCAGCATCCGAATCGCGACGAGTTCTGGCAGAAGCGTAACATTCTGCCGCATCTGAAGAATGTCGCTCCGGCCGTGATGACGGTCACCGGCTGGTACGATGCCGAAGATCTTTATGGTTCATTCAAGACCTATCAGTCAGTAGAGACGCTGAACCCAAACGTCAACAGCGTCCTCGTCGTCGGTCCGTGGCATCATGGTGGCTGGGCCTCTGTGGATGGCGATAAGCTCGGGAATGTTTCATTCGGATCAAAGACCGGGGCGTTTTATCGAGCGGAGATTGAACTGCCGTTCTTCGAGAAATATCTCAAGGATGCCGATCATTCAGCTCCGGCCGAAGCAACGGTGTTTGAGACGGGTTCGAATACCTGGCGAACCTTCGATGCATGGCCGCCGAAAACAGTCGAACTCAAAACTCTCTATCTGAAGCCCCATGGCAAGCTGGATTTTCAGAGGCCTGAAGAATCCGACGCCGAGTCTTTTGACGCGTTCGTCAGCGATCCCAATAAACCGGTCCCGTACACGGAGACTGTCACTCCGCGGATGACGATCGAGTACATGGTTGACGATCAGCGTTTTGCTTCACGTCGTCCCGATGTACTGACTTATCAGACGGAGCGATTTACTGAGGAGACAGTGATCGCTGGTCCGATTCAGACAGACCTTTGGGTGTCCACCACGGGCACGGACGCGGATTGGATCGTGAAGCTGATTGATGTTCGCCCGGACGGTCCCGATACCGTCCCTCTGGCGGGATACCAGATGTTGCTCCGCAGCGAAGTGATTCGAGGCCGCTTTCGCAACGACTATGCGAAGCCAGAAGCCTTTGTCCCCGGCGAGCCGACTCGTGTGCGTTTGGAATTGTTAGATGTGCTGCATCGATTTCAGAAAGGCCATCGCCTGATGGTACAGATCCAGAGCACATGGTTTCCGCTGGTCGATCGGAATCCTCAGACCTTTGTGCCCAACATCTACTTTGCCAAACCAGAAGATTTCCAAAAAGCGACTCACCGAGTTTTCCGCTCAGCACAGCACCCCACGAGCCTGAATTTCGGCGTCCTGCCGCCGGTCAGCACGCTAACGCCGTAATTGTTCGGGCAGGACGTCGAAGAAGTTCCAGGCGAGCTGCGATCGTTCCTGAGAGCCGACAGCGACCATCGCGTTGCCATTGAACGAAAAAGGGGTTCGGAATATCCCGAACCCCACGACCTCATCAACACGAAAATAGGGCTGCTCGGACTTGAACCGAGAACCAACGGATTATGAGTCCGCTGCTCTAACCGATTGAGCTACAGCCCCGCATTGGTAGAATAACAACGCGTTTGAGTGACGACTACCGTTGGGGGATTTCTTCCGATGTCCAAGTCACGCAAAAAAACCAAAAAAGGCACGGAAGAACTTCCCATGATCCCCCGCAAATAATGGCCAATGGTGCAAAAAGATCGAAGGTCGTATCCACTATTTTGGGGTTTGGGCCGATCCAGCTGCTGCAGAGGCGGAATATCTGCGAGTTCGGAAGTACTTGCAAGTCGGGCTGTACTGAGATCGCCGACTTCTTCGGACGCGAACGCAGGATCGAAGATTGTCGTCCGGAGGACTTCTCAGCCTTCCGCGATAAAGCTGGAAAACTCGAGGACTCCATGCACTGGCGCGAGTGCATCTACGAATGATGCGAGTTTTTCTGGGTGCCCCTTGTCAGTACCATTAATATTCCGGAGGTAATTCACCGCGTTCGCGACGCATATACCAACTCTGCCAGATGCCCTCCTTACGACTGTTTTTGGGAGGGCGCAGTTTGCTGAGGTCTGGAAGGTCTTCCGGAAATCCAGTGAGCTTCTTATAGAGCCACGGATCCTGCTTTGCGGCGAGGTCAACAATTCGCATGAACATGATCCGAAATTCTTTCATGCGAGGAGAATTCAGGTCGAGTTGCAAGATCAAGCGATTCACTTCGAGCACTTCAGAATCCACAGAACCGTCCGAGAGAACTCGAAGATTGGGCGACCTCAACAAGCTCCACGGGTCATTGACACTCTGGTCCAGCTTGACTGCGTTGCAATGACGACAGGCATAAACGAGGTTCTGATAGTCAAGGCGTCGTTGAGGCCTGATGGACTGCGCTTCGAAATGATCGATCTCAAATTCACCGGTCACTTGTCCCCATGTCTCTCGCTTCAGGCAGTAGACACAGCGAAAACGAAACTCGTCCCTCAGCCACGGACGAAACGACTCGTAGATTGAGTAGCCGGCAGGGCCATGAGTCCGATCGGATTCCGGAGAAGGATAGTCGAAGATCAATGCCCCTGATCCTTCCCATCGGCGGCCAGCAGCTTATTGTGAAGGGCACGTGCTCCCTGCAGTGGCAGATTTGCTTCCGAGTCCACATGTTGCCGCATGGCTGCGGTCAACCGAGCTAACTCAAGCTGCTCGTCGAGGGAAATCGACTGTTGAATCTGCTTATCGATTAATGAAAAACGACGCTTGTTCATCGTCGAATTCCAAGCAGGCTGAGCGGGACTGAGATCGTTAAGAGCCCGGCCAACACTTTCGATTATGGTCTCTGGAGTCATGCCAGAATCCACCAGAGTGCTCAAGACGGCACGAATCGACAGGTTATGAAGATCGCTGATCGTGCCCGGCTGAGGCAGTTCAGCACTATCATCAAGAAAAGTACGCTGGAAGGCTGGGACGAATTTCAGCAACCAGAATTCAGCGTTCGGGTCGACCGATTGCGGTTTGCCTTTCGAACGAGACTCACGCAGCTTTTTGCTGGCCATCGGCACCGGCTCCGGATTCGATTGCATCAGCAAGCGTCTGAATCGCCTGACGAGCTGCCTCGCGATATTCAGCAATTGTCACTGTACCTGAGGACTTAGTTTTTGCCGCCTGCTGCTGAGCACCTTCGACAACAGCCTGAGCAAACACGGACTTCCATTCAATAAGCGCCGCAGCCGCTTCGACGTCGATTCGCAGCAATTGAGGTTTAGAAGTTTTCATGAGGTTCTCCGTGCGTAGCTTCCGAATTCTGGCCGCTTTCTTCATTCAAGGCAATGTCAGTTTGAGTGATACAGAGCTGCGCAAATGCCCTAGTATTCCCGAAATATTTGCAGAGGAAAGCTCAGCCTCGCGGGTTGTAAGTCCTCACTCGTCGTTGCCGCCCGTCGTCTTCTGTACGACCTACCGGACGAACTCTGGACCAAAATCAGCATCGAGTTCTATAAAGACGCACAAGACGCGTTCTTCAACTGCATATTGGATTAGTGACTTCGGCGACCGGCTAAAGAAGCCTCGAAGAAAATATCCCTCTACAACTCTATTTGGAAACACGGGGCCAGGTGGCTCAACATCAATCATGTGACAAAGGAAGGGTTCGACCAGACGCGGACATACGAAAAAAAAGATCCAGCGATTATTCATCGCTGGATCCTTCAGATTCAACAACATCAATCCGTGTCAGAATTATTCGGCTTCTGGCGACAGAGAGAATGACTCCATCAGCACGCCGTTTTCATCGCCAATCCAGTAACCACCGGCTGGTGCAAGGTACTTTTCGACAACTTCGAAAGGAGGCAGTTTGGTGAAGTCGATCTTCGAGAACAACTCGTCCATGCCCGGGAACTGCTCAGCGGCCTTGCCTTCTCGAAGCATGTCGTACAGGCGACGGTAACCTTCTGCTGGCTGAGAATAAACAACAGCCAAAGCACCTTCTTCGAAGTTCTCAGCGACCGCCTTGAATTCATCAGTCTCTGCCAAAGGTCGCAGATCATCATCATTGCGAACAGCCTGTTCCAGCTGAACACCACCGACACCGATCAGGAACTGATTGTTGGCCACTGTAAACGCGAACTTAGCTCCGTTGCCTGGATCCACTTCGTAGATCGTGGCGCCTTCCAGTTCGCGAGTTTCGCCGGGGAATCCCTGAGATGTCAGCTTGGAAAGCAGTTCCGCGAATTTCTCGCTGTCCTTCACACCGAAGGAGATCACTACGTCATCTGTTGCGGCTTCTGATTCTGAACTGCCTGGAGCAACGACGAAATGCATCTTGCCATCAAGCTGGTCAATCACGTCGTTCTTAATATGAACGCCGGGGCCTTTTTCAGCCAGATCGTCGATGATGCGAGCAAACGCACCGGCGCCCTGGAACATGTCAACCAGAGTTTCGACGGCGGTGTAGGCTTCTTCAACCTTCCATGTTGTTGCCATCCAGGCACTGGCATTCTCTTTGATCCATGCTGGCGGAACCTGATCTACTGGAGCCAGCTGGAAAATCTGCATCGCTCCCTGAGGAGGCTGTTCGGTGTAGATGAAGGACGTGCTTGTGCCGTCGAACCCTTCGCCACCCGCTTCAGCCACAGAGCCGATGCCCTTAAGCTGATTGACGCCCAGCATCGGGAACACGCTGATCGCCATCCCTGCCGGCAATCCGGCTTCGCCCAAAGAGCCTGTCTGGACGAGCTGAGTGAACAGGCCGACGGGATCGATGTAAGTCGTCGCCAGACTTGCACCTTCTTCAGACTCGCACTGTTCCATGATGTACGCGAAGACTTCGTTGTTCGCCAGAGTCTTCTCTGAAGCGCCGTCCCAGTTGTCCAGAGTCAGTTTCAGCAAAGCACCGCTGTTGCTGATAACGAGACGTTCATCTTTCAGGAACCATCCGAACTCTTTGGCCAGTGGAGTCTTCTTCGCGACTTCATGCAACACTGTGTACATCACGATTTCTGTGCCATCGTGTTCAATGTTGGCTGACTCAAGCTCAGGAACGCTCTGAAGAGCGCCGGTCGCCTTTTCCAGAAGACTGCTGACTTGCTCTTCATGATCACCGTAGTCGAGGAAAAACACGGCGCCCATTTTGTTTGGAGGAGCTTTGGAGAAAGCCATCGTGACTTCTCCTGTTGGAATCGCAGCCAACTCTTCGACGGTCAGCCCGAGCGTTTCCTGAATGTTTGCGAACGCTTCAGATGTCTCCGCGGCGAAAGCTGTTTCGACTTCAGACTTGAATTCATCAAACGCAGGATCAGCCAGCAGGCGACCCAGAGATGATTCGCCGACCGAGACCTTCAATTCCTCAACGCTGGGAACCGAGATGTACAGGAAGGTGTCTTTGGGGAGAATTTGACTGCTGAGCACCTTTGTGTCAGCGGTTTGAGCTTCTGCAACTCCGCAAAGACCGCCAGCCAAAAGGGCAGAGGCCAGCAGCGTTCGCTTCATTCGGGCCAGATACATCGAAAATCCTTCGTCATGGAAATGAAAATGGGAAGATCCCTCGCCGGGGGGATTCTTTCTGACAAATGATTGAATGGTCAAGGTCACAATGTTTCTTTGAGTACAAGATTTGCGACCGCCAACCGGACTGATTCGCCGGGGCAGGCGACAAATTAGAGGAAAATTGCGAGAACCTGAATTCGCAGCAAGATTCCAATTCCTGATTGCCAGATACTGCCCGCAAAAGCAGAACTGGACTGATTGTGATCTGCGATGTGTCTGCGTGTCGGAACAATCTTCTCCGACCCTCAATGGTTTTTCACGAACTTAGGCTTCGCCTCGATTCATGCTCTTCAATACGAAAATCCTGGATGCCAGCAGTCGCGCCGCAATTGACGTTGCGGCCTCGACCCTGCTCCGGGAACGTCTCGTCGCATTTCCCACGGAGACGGTTTACGGTCTCGGCGCGATTGCGACATCTTCGGTGGCCGTTGCCAAAATCTTCGAAGCCAAGCAGCGGCCCACCTTTGATCCTCTGATTGTCCACATTGCAGAGCGTGCGCAATTGAGCGATGTTGTAACGCATATACCGCCCCTCGCGGAGGCTCTGGCGGATGCGTTCTGGCCTGGCCCACTGACGCTGGTGCTACCAAAACAGCCGACGATTCCGGATCTGGTGACGGCTGGTTTGCCCGGCGTTGGCGTCCGTATTCCCGCGCATCCGGTGGCTTTGGACTTGCTGAAGGCCGTTGGTGTTCCTGTGGCAGCTCCAAGTGCAAATCCGTTCGGTGGCATCAGTCCGACGACGGCGATGCACGTGGCTGATGGACTGAATTTGAAGGTGCACCTGATTCTTGACGGGGGACCGTGCGGGGTCGGTGTTGAATCCACGGTGGTTTCTTTTATGGGAGACCACCCGGTTCTGCTGCGTCCCGGAGGATGTGCTGTCGAGGACCTGGAGGCCGTCATTGGGCCGATCGAACGAGCCGCCCCGAATGCGGCGCAGGATGACGCAGCTCAGCCCGCCCCCGGAATGCTCAGTCGACACTACGCGCCTTCGACTCCGTTAACCGTTGTGGCTCGAAATTCCGAGGCCGTTTCCGTCGAGGGTCTGCAGTGCGGGCTGCTGACCTACGGAAAACGGCCTTTTTCCGGCAACTTTGTGCGGATTGAACGCCTCGCAACGTCCGAAGACCTGCAAACTTGCGCCTCGAAGTTCTTTGCGGCCCTGAGAAGCCTCGACTCCTGCGGTCTGGACGTTATCATCGCTCACGGTTTTCCCGATCATGGACTGGGAATCGCCTTGAATGATCGCTTGCAGCGAGCTGCCTGTCGGTCATGATATGAGATGCGCAGGAATGTTGAAGTAGTCTTCCGGGTTTGCCTCTCCCGGTTCTCAATGAGTCAGAAAATTCTGTGACGGAATTCAACAGGATTATGAAGAAGTCGACCATTATCCTCGTGACTGTAGCTGCGGTGCTTGCCATTGGACTTCGTCTGATCGAAGGACCGATGCACAATTTTTCCGCCATGGGTGCCCTGGCAGTTCTGTGTGGTGCTGTCATTCGACCCACATGGCTCGGTCTGCTGATCCCGCTGGCTGCCAGGCTACTGACTGACAGTGTGCTTGAGCTGCGAACCGGGCACGGCTGGTATGGTTCGATTTTATTCGACTATGCAGCCTACGTGGCCAGCTTTGGAATTGGCCGGATGATTCGTCCTCAGCGATCGGTGTCAGCGCTGGGCGCTGGGCTGTTGGCGGCGATTTCATTCTTTGTCGTGAGCAACGTGGGCGTATGGTGCTTGCCTCATGAAGGAATGTACTTGTATCCTCGAACCATCGCCGGCTTGATGGACTGCTTCACACAAGCCATCCCGTTTGCTCGAGGCACTTTCGTTGGCGATATCGGTTTCACTCTGGCCTTCTTTGGTGCGATGAATCTCATGCCCGGGATTCTGACGAACACCGACAGCGCTAACACCAGGCTGCAGCCGATGCCCAAATCTCCGGAAGCCCGATAGCGGAGTGTTTGCTCTGCAATAAGTGCCGACTTCAGGCCGCATTATTCTTTAATGCCGTGATTGTCGAAGGCGACGGATCGCGATGCTCACTTGTTCTATTCCCTACTGCCGCGGGGTTCTGCTGCCGCTGGGTTGCGTTGGCAAGAGCTGTGGCTGCCAGTTTGCCATCAAGTTTGCCGTGTTGAGCGATCGTATTAAAGGCTCGTTGGATTGAAGTCCGCGCCGCATCGGACAATCTTCTCCGCCCCGTCAGTCATCATAATCTTCCTGCGACGGAATACCCATGCCCGAAAAATCCAACGTCTTTTGTGGTTGTATTCCGGCTCTGATGACACCGTGTTCTCAGGATGGAATTCCTGACTTCGATGCTCTGGTGGTGACCGGAAAAAGTCTGATCGCGGCTGGGATGCGAGCAGTGGTCTATTGCGGTTCAATGGGCGACTGGCCACTTCTGACTGACCCGCAGCGTCAGGAAGGTGTGAGACGCCTGACGGAAGCGGGAGTGCCGGTCGTTGTTGGAACGGGTGCACAGAATCCTCGCATCGCAGCGGAGCATGCGGCTCATGCGAAGAAGGTCGGGGCAGCCGGACTGATGGTGATTCCGCGAGTGTTGTCCCGTGGCACATCGGCCGCCGCGCAGCGTCATCACTTTGCAGGAGTTTTGAAGGCCGCCGATGGCTTGCCTGCCGTGATTTACAACAGCCCCTACTATGGCTTTGAAACTCGGGCCGAGTTGTTCTTCGACTTGCAGCGTGAATTCCCGAACCTCGTCGGCTTCAAGGAGTTTGGCGGGGCCGCGTCGCTCAGTTATGCGGCTGAGCACATTACGAATCGTGATCCCGGCCTGACATTGATGGTTGGCGTGGACACTCAGGTTTACCACGGCTTCGTTCATTGCGGAGCATCGGGAGCCATCACCGGTGTCGGGAATGCACTGCCGGCAGAAGTACTTCGCCTCGTTGCCTTGTGTGAAAAAGCCGCGTCCGGATGTCCCGATTCACGCCGCCTTGCTCTGGAGCTCAGTGAGGCGCTGACGGTGCTGTCGACTTATGATGAGGGTCCGGATCTGGTACTGTATTACAAGTATCTGATGGTGCTCGAAGGCCACTCCGAGTACACCCATCACTTTAATCCCACGGATGCGCTCAGCGCGAGCCAGAAGGAGTTCATCAGAACCCAGTGGCAGCTCTTCCGCACCTGGTGGAGTCAATGGCCCGGAGCCCGGTAAGCCACGCGTTTCACCTGGGATGAGTTCTACCTGGCTGTTCTGGAAATCAGGTCGCGAACGGCATCAACGGAGAGTGCCACGCGAAACCCAGTTTCAACCCACACCGTTCCGTCGCCCATGGGATATCGACTGGCGGAGCGGCATTCCGCGGGGCTCGTCCAGAAACTTCCGCCTCGGATGATTCTTTCGGAGCTCACCAATCCGTCGTTTCGCGGATCGACCGCGCGAGGTCCTGTGAGTGTTTGATAGTGGTCATGTTGCCATGCATCATGGACCCATTCTCCGCAGTTGCCATGCATGTCAAAAAGCCCGAAAGGATTTGCGGGACGCTGGCCGACGATGCCCGGTGGTTTTCCTTCCGCATTGCGATTCGTGATGGCGACTGGCAGGAGGCTGGCTTCGTCGTCGCCGCTCCAGAACAAAGTTGTTGTTCCGGCCCGGCACGCGTATTCCCACTCAGCGTCGGTAGGCAATCGATAACCACCAATTCCGGTTTGCTGAATCTTTTCGGGTGTAACAATGTAGGCTGAGGGCAACGATTCATGGATGGTCAGTCGTCCGCAGAATTCTCCCGTCTCACTCCAGGTCATCATTTCGGCAGGGGCGTTGGCGCGATCCTCCGTAACAAATTCCTTGCCCCCGCCATCTTTTGAATACCAGGAATTCTGCCTTCCCATGACGGTGGAGAACTGAGCCTGGGTCACTTCAGTAATTCCGAGGTAAAACGGCCGGGAGATCGTGATACGCTGTTGAGGTCCTTCGGAATCAAGAACTTGCAGGCGGTCTTCTCGAGTCATATCCAGATCTGCAAGTCGAGCGGCCTCAATTTGTTCCGGTGTGCTGCCCATATCGAACGAGCCTGGCGGAATCAGCCGAAACTTCATACCGATAGAGTTCGTGTAGTCGACGGGTAAGGATAAGTGCTCTGCCCAGCGTTCCTGAAATAGTTTGGCCTGCGTCTGACTGAAAGGCGCAACAGCAACTTCCCCCAACGCGGGTACGGAATCGTCAGTCACGGTCTGTTGAGGCATTGCTGCCGGTGTTGACGAGGAGGCCTCTGCTGCCATCGGGGTTTCCACTGGCATAGCATTCTTGTTTGTGTCCGCTTGCATTGCGACCACAGCAGACGCAGTCTCTGCTTCAGATGGCGGCGTCTCCGGCGGTGCAGTTAAATCAGACCTGGTTGCATCAGGCGTGGTTGATTCCGCGAGCTTTGGTGAAGGCGGTGTATAGGGAGTGTTCTGAAGTCGCAGTTCATGCGGCGTGATGACAAGCACGCTCTTCTTCTGCTTCTGAATTTCGAACTTACGCGGATCATGCACAACCGTCTCGCCATGCCTGACGGCAAATGTATGTTCGCCGAAAGAGACGGTGACGGAGTAAATTTCTCCCTGCTTCGAATTGGCAGAGATCACATGATTGTCTCCGTCAATGCTCAGCGTGACACCGCCGCCCTGCTGCTTCAACCATTCATCGTCCACATAAACTTCGAGTGTCTGGTTTCCGCTCTTCAGGTAGAAGATGACATAGTAGCTGACGGAAAAAAACGACAACGCGCCCACAAGAAGACTCAGGCCGACCCATCTGCCGAACAGGCCAGCCTCTGGCATCGGTTGCAGTCGCCCCTTTTCGAAGCGGTAGGTTCGTCGAGGTGACGCAGAACTATTGTAAGTGCTGAAGGCGGCCGCCAGTCGTTTGGCCGTGGAATTCCCGGGCTTGATCCGGATCAGCTTCTGGACAAGGTTTTCGAGTCCGTCGCTGTCCTGCCGTCGTTCTTTCTCACGGATCTGTTCCAGCAACTGCTCTGCGAGTGCCTCGCGCCGTTGCGCTTTCTCCAGTAACGATTCCATGGTGTCTGTCCGCTTCAGCGGCGGGACATCTTCGATCAATTGGATGCAGCCCGCATAATCGAAGGCAGCAAACATTTGTTCGGCCGTTTTGAGCAGAGCTGCGATGCCCTCAGCGTTCAGAGATTTCGCCTCGGCCCGAACTCCGGGTAAGATTTTTCGTGCCCACTCGGCAACCTCTTTGGCTCCCGGGAATTTTTCTGCCGCCAGCTTTTCGAGTTCAGCGATAGCCGTCGCATACTGTCCTTTTTGAATCATGATCTCAAGATGTGCTTTCTGCACTTCGTACGGGGAACTGGCGTCCTTCTTCTGGTCGGTTGTTCTCGCGAGGTTCTTTTTCGAAGCCGCGGCCGGGAGTGTGTGCAGGATCTGATCGATGGCTTCAATGACACGACTGGCTGACTCAATTCTTTTCGCGGGAACTTTCTGCAGCATCTTGAGAATCAAGTCATCAATAGATTCGGGAAGGTCCTTTCGCAATCGACTGGGAACCGGCGGGGCATCGCGAAGGACTTTTGCCAACATCTCGGGAACACTGCCATCGAAAGGAAGACGCGACGTCAGCATCTCGAAGAGAATGACACCGAGGCTATAGAGATCGCTGAGTGGGCCGACCTGCGTTTGCTCCGCACGCACCTGTTCAGGAGACATGTAGGCGGGCGTGCCAATCAGCAGGCCTTCCTGTGTCAGCCGCGAGCCGGCTTCAGACGATTCCCTGCGAGCAAGGCCAAAGTCTGTCACATACGGGTTCAGATGATCGTCAAGCAGGATGTTGCCGGGTTTCAGGTCGCGATGAATGACGCCTCGCGAATGGGCATGCCCTACGGCATCGGCAATCGCACGAAAGACGCGAAGGCAGCTTTCAAGGGATCTTAATGGTTGAGTTCCGATGTGACGCGACAGTGGCACGCCATCGATGTAGTCCATCGTGATGTAGGCGGTCCCGTCAATTTCGCCGGCATCGAAAACGCTGCAGATCGCCGGGTGCCTGAGTCCTGCGGCGGCTCGGGCTTCGCGAGTGAATCTGGCGAGAAACTCGGGCTGACCGGTTGCCGGTTTCTTTGGGATCTTCAGGGCGACGCGACGGTCCAGTGTGGTATCCTGTGCGAGATAGACGCTTCCCATGGCACCTTCTCCCAAAGGACGCAGCAATTGGTATCGTCCCAGCATTCGGCTGGAAAACTCCGAGGCGGTTTCGACTTCCATTCGGCCCGGGCCGAGTGTTTCACGAGAGAGCAGAGACTCATTGCCTTTGTAGCCAAGTCTTGTTGCGGCGTAGACTGGATCGCCCATCATCGCTTCTCCCTGAAAGTAAGATCGAAGCCCGTCAGCAAGATCCGGATGCTGTTTCAGCAGCGCCTCCTGATCCACGGGTTCACCGGCGTCAACGCGTTTCATGTACTCGGCAAGCACCTTATGCAGTCGGCGTTCTGTAGAGTTCTGTCCAGACTGAGAAGGAGTTGTCATGGGGCAATTGCCTTTGATTGAGAACGACGATCGCTGTTAATGCTGAACGCTATTGCTGTCGAGAATCTGCTTTCATCAGTTCACGCATACGACTCAGTCCGCGTTTCAGGAGTCCCGCCACGGCAGTTTCAGGACGGTCCATTTGAGCAACGATTTCGGCAATCGACAAGCCTTGATAGAAGCGAAGACTCACCGCAACCTTCTGCGCTTCGGGCAACTGATTGAGACAACTCTGCATGCGTTGAAATTCCTCATTATGAATCGCCCGCTGACTGGGGCTGGTTCCACGCCCGGGGGCTTCAGGCAACAACGCGTCCGGGCCCACTTCCCGTTGCAGAGCGCGTCGTTCCGCTTTTTGATCACGCAGGAGATCACGCAAATTGCGGTCGTGGATCTTGTGGAGCCACGCGATGAATTCATTGACGTTGCCTGCGAACCGTGGAAACGCACGAAATGCAGACCACCATGTGACCTGCACTGCGTCCGATGGGTCAATTCTGACGCGAACGTCAGCCAGTGTTTTGCAGGCATCCGCGCGCAGCATCGGGCGAAATCCCTCAAGCAATTCTGCCAGCGCGTCGTCATCGCCCGCTTGAGCGGCCTTCAGGAGCGACTCTGCGTCGTGGTTTTCGGGCTTCTGGTCGTAGGATTTCATTACTCACCAGAATCGCAACGGCAGAAGAAACAGGGCGCGCGAGTCGGACATTTTTTACGAATTCGCAAAAAACTCAGCACCATAGGATGGCTCCGCGGGGCGACGCAGTGGATCCGCCGGGAGTTCTCAATCTTTGTCCGCGTCGGTTTCGCCATCGGACTCAATCACGTACTCTTCGCCGTGGACAAATACCACGTCGCCGGGGCGAAGTTTGCGGCCTCGGCGAGTTTCCACGGCTCCGTTGACCTGCACTTCGCCCGAACGAATGAGATTCTTGGCCTCGCCGCCAGACTGTACCACCTGGGCCAACTTAAGAAATCGGTCCAGTTCAATGGTCTCAACAGACTCGTCAGGGGTTTGCGGCTCGGTCATTCGATGGCTCGAAAAAGATGTTGGTTGGCGTTGTGATGTCCGAAGAAAGTTGGAACGCCGGCAGTGTAGCAATCCTCAGGTCACATTTTTATGCCGTATGCAGAAGAACAAGATGATGATGAGTGGGATGATCAGCACTTTGATGATGATGCGGACGACCTTGAAACGGAACCCACAATTGATTGTCCTTACTGCGGTCGCGAAATGCTGGAGGTTTGTGTTCAATGCCCGGGATGTGGGACGTACCTTTCCAAAGAAGATCTCGGTCGTGAGAAACATCCCTGGTGGATTACATTGGCCATCATTCTGAGTCTCGTGGCAGCGACAACGTGGTTTCTTTTTCCCTGAATTGCTGATGCTCTTGCCCAATTTTGTTCGGATCGAGTTTCATGACGATAACCACTGTTCTGGGTGCAGGTGCGATGGGAACGGCCTGCGCGTGGATTCTGGCACGACAGGCTTCCACGGAAGTGCGGTTGTGGGCACGGAATGAGACCTTTGCTCGACATATTCATGAGACTCGCGAGAACAGTCGCCTGCTGCCTCATGTTAAGCTCCCAGCGGGAATTCAAGTCACTGCGAATGCCGCTGAGGCGCTTCATAATTCCGATGTCATCATCGTCTGCATTCCGACTCGAGGACTTCGTGAAGCGATCAGCCAGCTGGCACCTTTGATTCCGTCGGCGGCTTTGATCGTGAGTGCGATCAAGGGGATTGAGAACGGGACACTTTTGCGTCCAAGCCAGATGATTCAGCAGATTGTTGGTCCTCGCCCTGTGGTCGTTTTGGGCGGCCCGTGTCATGCCGAAGAGATTACTCAAAAGAAGCCGGCCAGTATTGTTGCGGCCTGCGATTCGCTGGCGGCGGCCGAACAAATTCAGTCGCTGATGTCCACGGATTTTCTGCGAGTCTACGCGAATGCGGATCAAATCGGCGTTGAGTTGGGAGGGGCTCTGAAGAACGTGATTGCCATTGCGGCCGGGATTTGTGACGGACTTGAGTTCGGCGACAATGCAAAGGCAGCCCTGATCACGAGAGGGCTTGCTGAGATGGTTCGTTTCGGCTCAGCCCTGGGCGCGGATCGCCGAACATTTTATGGGCTCGCCGGATTGGGCGATCTGGTGACGACGTGTAATAGTCCTCATAGTCGCAATCGATCGGTCGGAGAAGGATTGGGACGAGGTCGCTCCTTGACGGCTATTCAGGATTCCATGAGCGCCGTGGCCGAGGGCGTCTTGACAGCTCGGAGTGTGCATCAGATCGCCGTTGAACAGTCGATCGATATGCCGATCGCAACGCAGGTGTACCACGTTCTGTTTGAGAACCGGTCTCCACGAGAAGCCACCGTGGAACTGATGCAGCGTCCGCTGAAGGTCGAGTAGCGAAATTTCTGGAGTGATTGAATCGACAGACGACAGGCATCGCGACATGACGCGATGCCTGCTCTGTGGTCACTGCTCAGGCCAAGACTTACACCGCGTCCAGTTTCACGGCGATCCAGCTTACGCGGAGGTCAGTTTCAAACGGCTTCGCTGGCCATTTCTTCCAGAACGCTCGCGATGATGTCGAGCCCTTCCATCAGATCAGACTTTGGAACGTTCAATGCTGGCAGTAAGCGAACGACGGTGTTGTTCGTGGCGTTAATCAGGACGCCTCGCTCCATGCACTTTGCCACGGCCGGAGTTGACGGGATATTCAGGTCAATTCCGATCATCATACCACAAATTCGAATCTCGCGAATGATGGGCAGACGCTGCTGCAATGCGGTCAGATAAGTTCGAGCGTCTTCAGCAAGCTCCTGCACATGCTCCAGAATGCCGTCATGTTCGATCGTCAGACCGGTCGCGAGACCAGCGGCCATCGCGAGTGAATTTCCTCCGAAGGTGCTGGCATGCATTCCCGGTCGCAGATCGGCGGCGAATTCGTCGCGACAGATCATGGCACCACAGGCGACCCCCGCGGCGATTCCCTTGGCCATGGTCAACACGTCTGGTTGAACGCCGGTTTGTTGATAGCCGAACCATGTGCCGGTTCGCCCCATGCCAGTCTGGACTTCGTCAAACATCAGCAGCAAGCCATGTTCATCGCAGAGATCTCGCAGAGCCTGAAGAAAGCCGGGCTCCGGAATTCGCACGCCACCTTCACCCTGAATTGGTTCAATCATGATCCCGGCGGTTTCGTTATCGATCAGGCTCTTCACGCCGTCGATATCGTTCATTTTCGAGTATCGAAAACCGGCCAGCATCGGGCCAAGTCCTTCGTGGTACTTTGGCTGAGCCGTCGCGGTCAATGCGCCGAACGTGCGGCCGTGAAATCCGTGCTCAAAAGTGATGATTCGAAAACGTCCCTGAGCCGATCCGTGCAATCGAGCCAGTTTAATGGCGGCTTCATTGGCTTCCGCCCCGCTGTTGCAGAAGAAGGCTTTGCCGAAGCTGCGAGTACAGAGGAACTCGGCAAATCGTCCCTGCTGTTCGATGTACCAGGTGTTCGGGACATGAATCAGTTTGGCGGCCTGTTCCTGAATGGCTTTCACGACGGCCGGTGGAGAATATCCCAGAATATTGCAGCCCCAGCCTGGAAACAGGTCGAGGTAACGGCGACCGTCAGCGTCCCAGACATGTGAACCTTCACCGCGGACAAGAGCAATCGGATACCGACGATAGTTCGGAATGACATACTGGTCAAAAAGATCAATCGTGGCCTGGCTTTTGGACACAGCGACCTGCGTCATCGAAGACTCTCCGGGGCAATAAGACAAATCTGAGCAACGGAAACGAATCGCGAAGTCTAATGGACACTTCCGTCCGTGCGAAGTTCACCATACGCAATCACCACGAAAATCCCCCGCGAATACTCATCTTTGAGGAACGATTCGCAGGATTCGAAACCCGCGAGTGACCTCGCAGGAGTGATTCAATCGAGGCGCGTTGGCAACACACACTTTCCGGCAGAATCACGCGGCAATGTTTACGGGGCAGTCAGGCAAATGAATGGGCCTGTTGGTTTGCAGGAAATGATAAGACTGAAGCCATGCGTCAATCAGTTGGCCCACCGAATGGCTGCGGTAACCTCAGAGAGATTCCTGCGAACAAACTGACCACCGGCCCGAGGACTGCCGCGACGCTCTCTGACGTTGAGTGACGTGCGTCAAGTAGGTTCTCTCTGCCAGAGGGACTTCGCGGCCTGTGTCGACCTTGTGTGCGCAGGGTGAAAAAAAATCCGGGCAAAGTTTCGTGGAATGTGTTCGCCACATGGTCCGTGTTTGCGACGTGAGTCCTGCGTGGCTGGCTCATTGTACAGACAGCGGCGACCGCAGCCGTGGCTTTTTGCACCGATCCTCGTGTGACTTCGGCCTGTGACTCGGTATCATGGGGAGTCTTACGGGAGAGCGGAACGAATGGCGTTATCGAGCGAACAGTTTTTGCGGCAGGTTGTGGCCAGTGAATTGTTGACCGCGGACGATGTCGACGCAATCGTGGCATCGGTGCCGGAAGATCGACGCTCCGGGGACGGCGACCAGCTCGCTCGCGAATTTGTGCGTCAGAAGAAGCTCACTCGCTATCAGGCCGAGCAAATTTACTCAGGCAAAGGGAAGATGCTTGTTCTGGGCAACTATGTCGTTCTCGACAAGCTCGGCCAGGGAGGCATGGGCGTAGTTCTGAAAGCCGAGCACAAGCGACTGAAGCGACTTGTCGCACTGAAAGTCATGTCTGCGAGCATCGTGAAAACTCCCGATGCCTTAAAACGTTTTCATCGGGAAGTCGAAGCGGCCGCGAAGCTTCGACATCCGAACGTTGTCGCGACAGACGATGCTGACGAAGCCAAGGGCACGCATTTCCTTGTCATGGAATATGTGGAAGGCCATGATCTCTCTGCATTGGTGAAGAAGCAGGGGACGCTTTCGGTTGAGCAGGCCGTACAGTGCATCATTCAGGCCGCGCGAGGTCTGGAGTTTGCGCATGCTCAGGGAGTTGTTCATCGCGACATCAAACCCGCAAACCTGCTGCTTGATACCAAGGGAACGGTCAAGATTCTGGACATGGGGCTGGCTCGCATTGAAGGCGATTCCGGCAGTCAGGGAGAACTGACCAGCACCGGAGCCGTCATGGGGACCGTCGACTACATGGCCCCCGAGCAGGCACTCAGCACGAAACACGCGGATGCTCGCAGCGATATTTATAGCCTTGGCGTCTCATTGTGGTATCTGCTTGTTGGAAGGAGTGTTTATGAAGGCGATACGTTGATGTCAAAGCTGCTGGCTCATCGAGATTCGCCGATTCCTTCGCTCCGAGAATTCAACACCGAAGTGCCGGAAGCAATCGATCTGGTGTTTCGGAAAATGGTCGCCAAGAAGCAGGTTGATCGGTATCAAAGCATGGCCGAGGTGATTCGCGATCTGGAAGCCTGTCAGGCAGGTTCGTCGCCACATGTTGCGATGCCGAGCATGCCTGAAGATCTGAATCTGCAATCGTTTCTCAGCAATCTCGGGGGCTCACCATCTTCAGGATCGGCGACCGCCACCAGGAGAATTCAGACGCCAGCGACCGGGGTTCGTGTGAATCCCGTTGCTGAAGCCACGCTTTTGAACGGCAGTGTGGGCGTTGATACCGATCCGCAGACGGCCATGTCATTGCAGAACGAACTAAGTGCGAAGTCGAGGAAGAAGCTGGCGGCGACGAAGTCCAGAGTGTCACCGCCCTGGTTTCGCAATATATGGATGCTCATGGGTGGTGGAGCAGCAGCTTTCCTGATTCTGCTCTCAATCATTGTTCTCGTGCGAACCCCCAACGGAACGTTGCGAGTCGAGATTCTTGATCCCGAAGTGCAGATGACCATCAAAGGGACGGATGTCACGTTTGACGTGTCCGACAAAGAGCCGGTTTCATTGGCCGCGGGCGATAAGAAGTTGATTGTTACTCGCGGAGATCTGTCCTTTGAAACCGAAATCTTCGCACTCAGAAGAGGCGAAGAGACGCTCGTTAAGGTTGAACTTGTGGATGGCAGTCTGATCGTGAGCAACGATGGGCAGGTCGTGGGACGGAAGTCAGTAGAGGAGGAAAAACCGATCGCAAAGCCGATGGCCGAGCTCGCAAACTTCGGCACGGCCTCCGACTCTGACCGACAGGCCGCAGAGTGGTTGATGACGCTCCGCGGCGGATCGAATTTGTTCATCGAAACTGCAGATCGCGAGGTCCTCGAACTGTCGAATCACCCCATGCCGTCGAGACCGTTCCGTATCTATACGATCGAACTGACAGGGCCGATCATAGAGAAATTCGGAGATAGTCTTGCGGAACAACTGGCGAGACGAATCGGTGGGATCCGAGCGCGCTCAGTGTGGATCAAAAGTAATACACTGACCACGGACGGCCTCGGGAAATTGCTGGCCATGCCGGAACTCTCCCAGACTACCAACTTAAATCTGGCCGTCTTTGACCCCAATATTGATGACAGCGTTTTTGCTCAACTGGCCAGGCTGAAACACTTGAAGCACATCTCGATCGCCTCCGGAGGTGGGGTGCTTGACGTGCTGCAGTCAAACCTTACAGGTGTGGGTCTGGGAGCACTCAAGGCCTGTCCGGAGCTGGAGCGTTTCGAGTGGCAATTCCGGCCGATAAGTCCGGTGGCCCTCGAAGAGCTGGCCCAGATTCAGAAGCTGGAGAGCTTGAGATTCAACAGCTCTGTGATCACCGAACAACACGCGATAGCGGTTGCAAAACTGCGAATTCGCGATCTGCAGATCCATGCTTCGCGGGTCGACGACAGCATGCTTAGGCATTTCGCGGCGATGGAGAAACTGGAAACGCTCGACATCACTCATAACCCGGTGACCGATCAGGGGCTGGCAGAACTTAAGAACGTCACGACGCTCAAAACCCTGTCGCTGCAGGGGACGAATGTGACTGCAGAAGGAGTCGCAGATTTCCAGAAGGCACTGCCGAGCTGCAACGTGCAATGGGATAACCCGGACCCTGATCGCAAATTTGCAGAGTGGTTGCGGACGTTCGGTTCCGAGGTGTTGTTTGAGGTCACCATGGCCGACGGAAGCACTCGCGCCGTTACGCCTGAGGAGCCACTTCCTCCGGAATCTTTTCGAGTCCACAACGTCACGCTTACTGCGCCATTGCTGGAGCAGCCCGACGATGGATTTATGAAGGAGTTCGCGACACGCTCGGAAGGCCAGCGCTTTACCAGACTGGCACTCAACTCTGCATCGTTAACTTCCGAACGAATTGCCACGTTTCTGGAGCTCTCGGCGATGGCCGATCTTCAGGAATTTCTGAGCTATACTGTGTCGCTGGATGATCGTATTTTTGAAGTCCTGGCCAAAGTGCCTCAACTGAATTCCATTGACATTCAAGGGGGAAGTCCGGGAATCACGGGCCGAGGTCTTGGCCGTCTGAAGTCGCTGAAAAGTCTAACATTGTTGCAGTGTCAGAATTTGACTCCGGAAGGAATTGCAGAGCTGCAGACGTTGCCCGGCGTCACTTATGTCAATCTTGACAGCAGCCGCTGCACGGCTCAACACGTCGCCGAGCTGAGTAAACTGAAGGTCGGATTACTGTTTATTCGTAATTCAGAGATTGATGACTCCTGTGCAAAGCCAATTTCACAGATGAGCACGCTGCAAAGTCTGGGCTTGGTTCAGTGTGAATTCACAGATTCGGGTCTTTCGGAATTAAAGTCTCTGCAGCACCTGAAATACATCAATCTTCAAAGGACCAAAGTCACTGCTGCCGGAGTTGCAGACTTCAAAAAGGCTCTGCCTGAATGCAGGGTTGATTGGGACGGCGGGAAGTAACGGAGTCTCGTGGAAACCTTTGTAGTGAATCGCTTTTGAACCGATCGCTGGCGTCAGGCGAATATTCGGATCAAGCAGTGCAGGGGACTCAGCAGTAACCGCCTGTGAACAGAGATCAACGGACTTCACAACAACGTCGTCCTCGCCACTGTATTGCCTGCCGAGCCGTCTCCTGGCTCGTCAAGTTTTGATTTGAGGGTTACGGTGGATGCCATTTTCGCCGACGGAGCGGCGAAGCTACGTAGTCGAGCCGCTCCGTCGGCTCGCATTGCACCCAAATCTTGTTCTGGAAAGAACACCAGACGAAAGTCGACCACAGACCTCATCCACCTTCTGGATGCTCGTTAACGGTCGATCGAGAGTTGACTGGGCGGATTCAACTCGTAAAGCTGCGCAAAGTAACAGGAGCCCAATCCAGAACTTGCTGTCTATTTGCTGAATGCTGCCTGGTTGCTGAATTCAGGCATCAATGCTCTGGGTGAGAATAACAGAATCATTAATGGATCCGCGCGGAGCCAACCATTGAATAGCAAGACAATTCCAATCGCATTACTCACTCTGGTCTTTGGCTTGCTCAACGCGCAGTCAAAGGCCGACGTCATCGTCATGAAGTCGGGGCAGCGGATTGAAGGGGAAGTACTGAAGGTTCAGAAAGATACGGTCTTTGTGGACATCGGTGTGGATGTCGTCAGGATCCCGGTCGATCAGATCGAGGAGCGAATTGAGACCGCAGCAAAGCCTGAGGCCGTCAAAAAGACTGACGAAGGGGTCTTTATGTCGGCCGATCTTC
The DNA here is from genome assembly GCA_052034165.1 of Planctomycetota bacterium. Classification (GTDB taxonomy): domain Bacteria; phylum Planctomycetota; class Planctomycetia; order Planctomycetales; family Planctomycetaceae; genus SXXK01. Next base: position 28,841 of record JBPOIW010000003.1, read on the forward strand.
CCGAGCGGACAGTTAAGGAGCTTGTAGGAAAGTATGGCGAGGGCGTTGTTCTAATTCAGAACCCCGAGGGGCTTGGATCTGGGTTCATCATCAATGATCGAGGATACTGCGTAACCAACTACCACGTGGTTGAAGGACAAACACGAGTCGCGGTGACGATTTTTCATCAGGGTCAGAATGGCGACTTTGAGCGTCGAGCCATCCGGGATGTCAAGATACTCGCGTTGAATCCCTATTTCGATCTCGCGTTATTGGAGATCCCGGCCCAGAAGGACTTGAAGTTTCAGCCGGTCTATATCGCGGATGACGATAGCCATCGAGAAGGTGATACCGTCTTCGCGATCGGGAGTCCTCTTGGGCTGGAGCGGTCGGTCTCCGAAGGCATTGTGGCGTCTCGCAACCGAAACATGGACGGGATTGTGTACATTCAGACCACGGCCCAAATCAACCCAGGGAACAGCGGTGGCCCTTTGTTCAATGAAAAGGGGCAAGTCGTTGGCGTGATCAATATGAAGCTGACGTTTGGGGAAGGTCTAGGGTTTGCGATCCCGATTTCTTACCTGAAGCACTTTCTTCGGAACCGAGATGCATTTGCCTTTGACCGAACAAACCCGAATACTGGCTATCATTACCTCGACCCACCGAAAAGAATGAATCCCAAGCAGCCGTATGAGGTTCCAGAAGGTGAAGCGAAGGAAAAAGAATAAGCTTTTAGAAGGCTCCGCGTGGAGAGACTCTTTGTTTTGTGAGGATTTTAAGAATTCTGAAGAATGTGGCGAACGGTATCCCAAGGTGATGTCGTTCGTGTAGAAGAGGGGTTCTGGACTGACAGGTCGAGAACCTTTGCTGTGGTCAACATTTGACTAAAAAGATGAAGAGGCATACAGCGTTTGCTGCCCTATTAGGGAGGAAGACAGCAAAAAGTGTTGTTGATTCTTGACAAGTGGCCTTTTGGGCCGTAACACATGGCCGGGTTTGGAAACACTTTTTCACCGAGCCTCCCGCCATCTACCCCACCTCGGCGAAAACACCCGCCATTTCTGCCGATAGACAGTTTAAGATTTCTGTCAGCCAGCCATCAAAGGATTGCTGGACGGCGTTTTTTCCCTGGAGAGACCTGGATGATTACTGGACGTTCCCGAAGAAGCTTTCTTCACGTTGGATTTTGCGGTGGCATCGGCCTCACGCTGGCACAGTATTTCCAATTGCGACAGTCTCAGGCTGACATCAAGAACTACGAGAGCAAGGAAGGCACGGCAAAGTCCGTGATCTTTATTTTCTTGCCTGGTGGTATGGCTCACCAGGAAAGCTTCGACCCGAAGCCTTATGCTCCGATTGAATATCGTGGCCCGATGAGCTCAATCGAAACGAGCGTTCCGGGTGTGTTTGTTAACGAGCGATGGGTTCAGACCGCGAAGGTTATGGACAAGATCACGATTGCTCGCAGCATGACTCATGGTGAGGCGGCTCACGAGCGTGGCACTCATAACATGTTCACTGGCTATCGCCCAAGCCCTGCCTTGTCTTATCCGAGTATGGGCAGCGTGGTAGGCCATGAGTTCGAGCCTCGCAACAACATTCCTCAGTATATTTGCATTCCTGGCCAGCCGAACGAGTTCGCCGGGACTGGCTACCTGAGCTCTTCTTTTGCTCCATTCAGTCTGGGTTCAGATCCTGCTGATGGCGGTTTCTCTGTCCGCGACCTGCAGTTGCCGGGTGGCGTGACTGACGAGCGATTTAGCCGTCGTCGTAAAGCTCTTGATGCTGTTAACGACTACTTCGTAAAGAAGGAAAAAGCGGATTCACTGGACGCGGTTGATACATTCTATCAGCGTGCTTACGGTCTGATCAGCTCACAGCAGGCTCGAGAAGCTTTCGATCTGAGCAAAGAGCCGGACAAGCTTCGTGATGAGTACGGTCGTAACACGGCGGGTGCTCGAATGTTGATGGCTCGTCGGCTGGTCGAGTCCGGTGCTCGTTTCGTGACTCTCACCTATGGTGGTTGGGACATGCACGACAATATTGCAGCGGGCATGAACGGTCAGGTTCCTCAGTTCGATCAGGCCTTTGGTCGATTGATCACTGACCTCGAAGAACGTGGACGTCTGAATGATACGATGGTGTGCATCGCCAGCGAATTCGGTCGTACTCCAAAGATCAACGGAACAGCTGGTCGAGACCACTGGCCGAAAGTCTTCAGCGTTGTGATGGCCGGTGGTGGCGTTAAGCGAGGTTTCGTGTACGGAACTTCGAATTCAACAGCCAGTGAGCCTGAAGACAATCCTTTGAACGTTGAGGACTGGGCGACAACCATTTACAGCTGTCTCGGCATTAATGCTGACAAAGAGCTGATGGCTCCAGGCGATCGTCCGATTGAAATTGTTGACGGTGGTAAAGTTCGTCAGGAACTTCTGGCATAGTCGGATTGCGATTTACTCAACGCTGCGGGCTGGCTTAATCGTTGGTCAGCAGCGTTGTTTTGTATCGTGAGGCCGGTGTTGGTGTATGCCGATCTACTGTGCTGGAAGTGAGATGAGTTAACGGTCTGCTGGCTGAGTCAGCGACTTTTGAGACGATGGACGATTCCTGCTGCATTGCAGCGGGTCTTACGCGAATTGCCCGATCACGGATTTGAAACGGCACTGGCTAAGGGAAGGAACCCGAATTCTAAATTCAACGGAAGTGACGTTGCCATGCGTTTGTCGTTGGCCCTTATGCTGTCTGCAGCAGCCGTGTTGTTGAGCCCACTTGAGGCTTCAGCGGCTGATCCGAATCTCTCCATCATCCTTCCCCGCGGTGGTCAAAGAGGAACCGAGCAGGTGTTCCGCTTCTCGGGAGCACGCCTGCAGGATGCCGAGCAGATCCTGTTCTACGAACCCGGTTTCGAGGTTCTCGAAATCAAAGCGGCCGATGCAAACAACATTGACGTGAAGGTCAAGATTGCCCCTGATTGTGCCATTGGTGAGCACACGGCTCAGGTGCGAACCAAGTCGGGAATCTCTGACTATCGCACGTTCTTCGTTGGCGCTTTGCCGGGAGTTGATGAGAAGGAACCAAACACCGACTTTGCTGCCCCGCAGGCTGTTGAGTTGAATGTGACGGTTTCGGGGACCGTTGATAATGAGGACGTGGATTATTACGTCGTCAATGCCACGAAAGGTCAGCGTATTTCCGTTGAAGTCGAAGGCATGCGGTTTGGTCAAACATTGTTCGATCCGTATATCGCGATTCTGAACGATAAGCGATTTGAACTATCGGCGGTTGATGATTCGCCGCTGGTCAAGCAGGATGCCGCCACGTCCATCATCGCCCCGGAAGATGGCAAGTACATCATTGAGATGCGCGATAGTGGTTATGGTGGTGACGGCAATTGTCGGTATCGCCTGCACATTGGCACTTTTCCACGCCCGACGGCCGCCTACCCATCGGGTGGTAAAGCTGGTGAGGCTTTGGATGTGACATTTATCGGAGATGCCAGCGGACCAATCACGAAGAACGTCGCATTCCCGGCCGAAGGAGCTGAGACGACGGTTTACATCGAAGACGCCAGCGGGATTGCTCCTTCTGGTCACGTGCTGCGAGTTTCTCCGAATCCGAATGCGATGGAAGCAGAGCCGAACAACGGCTTCGAAAATGCAACTGTGGTCGCGTCGTTTCCTGCATCGTTCAACGGGATTCTTCAGGAACCAGGCGATGTGGATATTTTCAAGTTTACAGGCAAGGCTGGCCAGGTCTTTGAAGTCGAATGTTACGGTCGCCGAATTCGCTCTCCCATCGATCCAGTGATGAACTTGTACAAAGCCACAGGAGAAGGGCTCACCGGAAACGATGATTCGCGCGGGCCTGATAGTTACTTCCGTTGGCAGATCCCGGCCGATGGTGATTATGCACTTCGCATTGCGGACCACCTGAATCGTGGTGGGGCTGAATTCACTTATCGCGTTGAGTTTCAGGAAGTGAAACCGTCATTGAATCTGGGGATTCCTCGAGTGGCGCGGTACTCTCAGTCCCGTCAGCAGATCTTTGTGCCTCGGGGAAATCGTTATGCCACGTTGATCTCTGCTGAGCGAATCAACTTCGGCGGAGAATTGACGATTGATGGTGTGCAGTTGCCACCCGGAATCACGATGGTTGCCCCTCCAATGGCGGCCAACATGAATGTAATGCCAGTTGTGTTTGAAGCCGCTGCCGATGCCCCATTGGCCGGCGCGTTGGTGGATTTCAAAATGAAGCCCACGGATGCCGCGTTGGCTGCCGTCAGCGGTCGATTCCAGAATCGGGCAGACTTTGTGATCGCCGGGCCAGGCCAGTCGCTCTATGTCTGGAAGGACGTTGATCGATTACCTGTCGCAGTGACCGAAGAGCTTCCGTTTACTCTTGAAATCGTTCAGCCCAATGTTCCGATCGTTCGCAATGGCATGATGATGCTGAAGATTGTCGCGAAGAAGAAAGAAGGTTGGGACGAGAACATTCAGGTTCAGTTCCCTTACCGACCGCCGGGGATTGGGGCCAATAGCGAGATCAGCATTCCGAAAGGCCAGACCGAGGGCCTCTATCAGATCAATGCTGATGCCAATGCTGCAATTGGCAAATGGCCAATCTATGCTTTGGGGTACGCCAACGTCAATGGCGCGGCCTGGGGTTCGACTCAGATGGCCACGATGGAAATTGCAGAACCATACGTTGGTTTGACGGTTCAACGTTCTTCTGTTGAACAGGGCAAAGAGACGGACGTTGTGGTTGAAGTGCAGGTTCTCAAAGAGTTGAAAGCTCCGGCGGTTGTGACCCTTGTTGGTCTGCCTCACAAGGTTACTGCAGAGCCTCTGCAGATTACCGCCGAGACAAAAGAACTTGTGTTCAAGGTTAAGACAGCCCCGGACAGCCCCGAAGGTACGCACAAGAATGTGTTTTGCCAGGTGACAGTGGTTGAGAACAACGAGAACATTGTGCATGCTCGTGTGGGAGATTCGGAACTGCGAATCGACAAGCCTCTTCCAATGCCGACGGCCGCTCCGATGCCAGCCCCAATGCCGGCTGCGGCGGCAGCAGCTCCGGCTCCGATGCCAGCAGCACCAGTGGAGAAGCGATTGACACGTCTCGAAAAGCTGCGATTGGAATCTCAGAAAAAGGCAGGCGGCGCTCCAGCGGCTCCGTAAAAAGTCTTTCTTTGACGGTATCTCTTTTGCTTTCAGTCTCACCTGTATCACGGTGAGTAGTTTTCTCTTGTGAGTAAGTTTCATGATCAGATGGTCAATTTTTGCAGCGTTAGCAGCGATTTCTGTGCTGTCTCCTGCGGGGCTTCTGGCACAGGATCCTGCTCCGGCATCGATCAGTGTCGCTCCAGCAGACATTCATCTTTCGGCCGCCCGTGATCAGCAGTCGCTGCTTGTTCAGGCAGTGTTGCCAAACGGATTGACGGTCGACGTGACTGAGCAGGCGACAATTGCAATCGAGAACGAAGGCTTTGTGCGTCGCGACGGGATGAAGTTCTTCCCGGTCGCCGATGGGGCTACTAAGGTCACAGTTTCCTACGGCGGTCACTCTGTCGAGGTTCCTGTGACTGTCGCAAATTGCAAGGTGGATCCGCCGATCAGCTTTCGCCAGGACGTGATGCCAGTCTGGATGAAGACCAGTTGCAACAACGGAAGCTGCCACGGTGCCGCTCGAGGTAAGGATGGCTTTCGGTTGTCACTGTTTGGCTTCGATCCGGAAGGCGACCATTACAGATTAACCCGAGAAGTTCCCGGTCGACGCCTGAACCTGGCTTTGCCTGCAGAAAGCTTGCTGATGGAAAAGTGTGACGGCAGCGTGCCTCACACTGGTGGTAAGCGATTTGAAAAGGGCAGTGAGCACTACAATACGGTTCTGCGATGGCTGGAAGCAGGAGCACCGAATGATCCGGGTCCTGTGCCTTCCGTGGTGTCTTTGGAGCTCTATCCAAAGAATGCCGTCATGGATGGTGAAGGAGCGACTCAAAGACTAACGGTACGTGCGAAGTATTCAGACGGCACTGACCGTGACGTCACCACTCTGGCATTCTTTAGTTCCAATAACGAAACCAGTGCCGAAATTGCCCAGACAGGGAATGTCACTGCTCATGCCCGAGGCGAAGCCTTCATCATGGCTCGCTTTGAGACTCATACGGTTGGATCGCAGTTTATCGTTCTGCCAAAAGGGCTGCAGTATGAGGATCCAAAAACTCCGGAGTTCAACTACATCGACACTCTGAATCATGCCAAGCTTCGAAAGCTACGAATCATTCCTTCGGATGTTTGCAGCGATGAAGAGTTCATGCGTCGAGTGTTCGTGGACATTACCGGCACGATGCCGACGGTCGAAGATCATGATCAGTTCGTAGCAGACACCGATCCGGCGAAGCGTGAGAAGCTGGTTGATCAGCTTCTGCAGCGCAAAGAATTCGTGGACATCTGGGTGATGAAGTGGGCCGAATTGCTTCAGGTCCGCACGATCGCGAATCGAGTAGAAAAGAAGCCGATGCTGGCGTATTACAACTGGCTGAAAGAAAAAATTGCCAGCAATACGCCAACCGACAAGATGGTTCAGGAGATTTTGGGTTCTCGCGGAGGTTCATTTGCGAGCCCGGCGACAAACTATTACCAGACGGAAACTGAAACTCTGAAGACCGCCGAGAATGTGGCTCAGGTCTTCATGGGAATGCGAATTCAGTGTGCTCAGTGTCACAATCATCCGTTCGACCGCTGGACGATGGATGACTACTACGGCTTCGCTGCGTTCTTCTCGCAGATTGGTCGTAAACAGGGTGAAGATCCACGCGAAACCATCATCTTCAACTCGGGTGGCGGTGAAGTCACCCACCTTGTGGGCGGTCGCGTGATGAAGCCCAAATTCCTGGGCGGTGCAGAACCTGATCTGGTTGGCAAGGACCGTCGTGAAGTTTTGGCTCAGTGGCTGGCGTCTTCCGAGAATCCTTACTTCGCCAAGAACCTTGCCAACATCGTGTGGTCGCACTTCTTCGGTCGCGGCATCATCAATGAAGTGGATGATGTTCGCATCAGTAACCCGGCTGTGAACCCGGAGTTGTTAGACGAACTGGGCAAGAAGTTCACCGAGTACAATTATGACTTCAGGAAGCTGGTTCGAGACATCTGTACGTCTCGCACTTATCAGCTCTCCACAAAGACGAACGAAACAAACGCATCGGATCACCGCAATTTTGCCCACTCCGAACTGCGTCGAATTCGCGCGGAAGTCATGCTGGATTGTATCAGCATTGTCACGACGACTCAGGATAAGTTCCCAGGGTTGCCAGTCGGTGCGCGAGCTGTCCAGATTGCTGACGGAAACACAGCGACCTACTTCCTGACAACATTTGGCCGTGCCAAGCGAGAAACTGTTTGCTCATGCGAAGTCAAAATGGAGCCAAACCTTTCTCAGGCCCTGCATCTGATCAACGGGGACACTACCAACTCGAAGATTCAGCAGGGTGGCTTGATCCCTGCTCGTCTGAAGGAAGGAAAGGCTCCGGCGGACATTATCACTGAGCTGTATCTGCGATGTTTTTCCAGACGACCCACGGAGCAGGAACTGGCCTCTCTGGTCGCTCTTGTGGCCGAGCAGCAAAACTCTCAGGAGTCACTGGAAGATGTGTTCTGGTCAATGTTGAATTCAAGGGAGTTTTTGTTCAACCATTAGTGTTTACCAAATCCCCGTGATCATCAAAGGCGGAACAATGTTCCGCCTTTGTTTGCTGTCCTGGGGCCGGTTATAGCGATTGCGTGCTCTGGTGAATCCCGCTTGCTCAACATGGGTAAGAAATGTGACATGCGGGGTCTGTGAAGTCTTTTGTGATGTGGCAGATTTTGCCGAAACTATGACACTGTCGTAATTCTGCGGCATTGATTTGGTGCATGGGAGTTTGAAACGATGAAGCGATTATCCTCATTGTCAGCTGGCGTCACATTGCTGGCTCTGCACTTAGCCTCCGGCACCGTGGTTGGTCAGGAGAAGATCAACTTCGAGGACCACGTTAAACCGATCCTGCGTGACAAGTGCCTTTCCTGTCACAACACCAATAAGAAAAGTTCCGACCTGGACCTGTCATCGTACTCATCTCTGATGCAGGGTGGAGCATCCGGGGCTTCCGTTCAGCCAGGTGACTCCGGCGCGAGTTACATGTATAGCCTGATGTCACATCAGAGCGAACCGTTCATGCCACCGAACGCGGACAAACTGCCCGATGAAACGTTGGAGATCGTTCGCAAGTGGATTGAAGGTGGTGCTCCGGAAACGGCATCCAGCAAGGTGATGCTGCCAAAGAAGAACAATACAGCGCTGACCGTTGACGTTTCGGCAGGAGCCCGTCCTGAGGGACCTGCTCCGATGCCGGATGTACTGAATCTTGAGCCCGTTGTGCATACAGCAGCCACGACGGCGGTGTCAGCAATCGCCACGAATCCCTGGTCGAAGCTTGTCGCTGTCGCGGGCCAGAAGCAAGTTGTGTTGTACCACACGGAAACGCTTGAACAACTCGGCGTGCTGCCCTTCCCGGAAGGCCGTCCTCGAGTCCTGAAGTTCAGCCGCAACGGCGGACTGTTGCTGGCGGGCGGCGGGCGAGGTGCTTCGAAGGGTCTCTGCGTCGTATGGGATATCCGCACGGGTGAGCGAGTCATGACTGTCGGCGATGAGCTCGACGAAGTTCTGGCTGCTGATATCAGTGCCGACCAGACTCTTGTTGCTCTCGGCGGTCCTCAAAAAGTTGTTCGCGTCTACAGCACCGCGACTGGTGAACTGGCTTACGAATGCAAGAAGCACACAGACTGGATCTATTCTCTTGAATTCAGTCCGGATGGCGTGCTGTTGGCCACAGCCGACCGAAGTGGTGGTCTTCTTGTTTGGGAAGCACAGACAGGGCGAGAATATCTGACGTTGACCGGCCATACTGGGGCCGTGAACTCCGTATCGTGGCGAATTGACGGAAACGTTTTGGCGTCTGCCAGCGAAGACACAACTGTTCGCTTGTGGGAAATGGAGAACGGCGGCCAGATCAAGTCGTGGGCAACTCATGCGGGTGGAGCGTTCTCAGTGGAGTTCTGCCGCGACGGGCGTTTGGTGACATCTGGTCGCGATCGGATCGCCAAGTTATGGGACGGTAATGGCGGAGCTTTGCTGAGCTTCGAAGCGTTCAATGACCTTGCACTTGAGGCGACGCATTGCGACGAAACCAACCGCGTTATTGCCGGTGACTACACTGGCGAAGTTCGAGTTTGGAACGCAGCCGACGGTGCTCGAATCGGTCAGTTGAGCACGAATCCGCCGACACTCGAAGAACGCATCGCCCAAGCACCGGCTGTTGTTACAGCAGCGACAGAAAAAGTTACAGCGGCGACAGCGGTTCATCAGGCCGCCGTTGCGACTCAGGCAGAACTGAAGACCAAGCTTGATGCCGCGAATGTTGCCTACGCAGCCAGCCAGAAGAAATTGGAAGATCAGAAAGCTCTGGTTGTCGCGGAAGAACAAAAATTGGTCGCTGAACAAGCAAAGGAAAAGAACCTGCCGGTGACGATTGCCGCACTGCAGAAAGCGATTCCGGATCTGAAAGCAGCCACCGAAAAGTCAGCAGCCGCCTCCGAGATGATGCAGGCTGACGAGGACCTGAAGAAGGTTGTCGAGCAATTGAAGGCTCAGGTCGTCGCTCGCGAAGCGGAACTGAAGACCGCAGAGACTGATCTGGCAACAGCAAAGGCCAATGTGGTCAGTGTTACGGCCAACATCGAAGTTCAGAAGAAACAGGTCCCTGTTGATGAAGCTGCGATTGTTACGGCCAAAGGCGTGCTGGATGCAGTGACGGCAGCACACAATACGGCAATCCAGACAACGACGGGCAAGGAGCAACTCGTGGCGGCTGCTCAGCGAGAGCTGCAGCGAGCAAACGAGTTGGTCCCACGTCTCCAGCATTACATTGCTCTGCGTGACGAACTGAATGCTCTTGAGGCAGCAAAGAAGAAACGAGACGAAGTTCAATTGACCTCCCTTCAGGTTCAGTCTGCATTGCAGGAGAAACAGAATTTGATGGCGGCTGCACAGAAGGCAATGCAGGAGGCACAGGCTGTCGTTGCTTCAAGTGATCAGAAGATGAAAGATCTGACGGTCGCCATGACCACCATGGAACAGCAGAAGGTCGCCAAACAGGACGTCATCACCAAGACTCAAACGGCGTCCCCAATGGTGAAGGCCGCCCTGGAACAGGTCAAAGCTGCTCTGGCGGTATTGCCGGATAATGCCGAGATCAAGGCTTCGGCCGATGGCTTGGCCGCTACGGCCGAGCGTCAGGATAAGTCAATCGTGGCCATGACAGAAGAAGTGGCCGCCATGGACAAGCAGATGACAGCATCGAAGGCGGATCTGGATGCCACCGCAAAAATTAACGCTGACTCAAAAACAGCGATGCAGACCGCAGATCAAATGATGAAGACGTACGCTGCGGAAGCTGCTCCGATTGAAGCTCAATTGGCTGCAGCAAACGCTGAGCTGGCAACGGCGGAACAAGCCGTGCAGGCTGCCGCGACGGTCGTGGAATCTCGTCGACAAGTGCTGCGACCTCAGCTGCAGTTGAGCCAGGCCAACTGAGCTATTTCGACTTCCGGTGAATGACGAAGGGCTTTCTGAAGGACACTTCAGAGAGCCCTTTTTTGTTGATTTCTCCGCAAAGGATTCTCAGGCCAGACGCGGGAACGGCGCATTCATTGGACAGCCGATCACCTCAAACATCGCATCACCAAACGACCGCACTTGCCGGGGAATGCCTGAACATCTATTCTGTGCCCCCAGGAGCCGGTGCGTTGATCAACTGTAAGGTGTAGTTTTGCCGGACTTGTCTGCCGGACGTTTCTGACAGGGTTTCGACGGGCGCGAATGCCTGTTCTGCCCGAACGAACCGTCTCTGACAGAGCCACGGTCAGTTTGGTCACACTGAAGTGCATTTTTTGCTGAGTGATAAACGTCAGCGGGCTACTCGACGGAATTGTAAAGTGCCTCACGGAGACATGGATGTCCCTGCTTCTGAATGTCATCTTCGCCAGCCATGCTCGCAGCACTCATCATAAGTTGGCCCTCGATGCGCTGCGGCATCTGCAGTGTGACGAATCAGCTCAATGGATCGATCTGCTCATCAGCCAGCATGCGGCCTATCTGGAGGGTGCCAAAGCTCCGGATGATGACTTCAAAGACTTCAAAAACCATGTTCTGCATGTGAAGGAAAACTTCTGGGGCGGAGCCGTATCATCAGCACAACATTGGTATGGTCAGTTTATCGATCATCTTCGTTCGGCTGAATGGAAAGAGGCGGCCTATGCGGCCGGAGTTTTGAGCCACTACTACAGCGATCCTCAGATGCCGTTCCATACGGGTCAAACCGAATCGGAAGGCGCGGTTCATCGAGCGGCCGAATGGAGCGTCACGAAGAGTTACGAAAAACTGCGAACGCTGCTGGAAGAGGAACTTGGCGGCTATCCGCGAGTCAGCATGTCTGCAGCAGAGAACTGGCTCGAAGAAATGGTGAAGTCCGGCGCGGTCATGGCCAATCAGTACTATGACCTGCTGATTGATCATTATAACCTGGCCGTTGGAGTGAAAGACCCGCCAGCCGGACTTGACCGAGTCGCGCAGGAAGCGGTCGCGCGGTGCCTTGGGCATGCAACGATTGGCTTTGCCAGAATTCTGGAAAGGGCATTCGAAGAATCCTCAGTTCGCGCCCCGGAAGTCACCCTGACGATGAAGGCCGTGCTGGCCACGATCAATGTGCCCATTCGAACCGTTGTCAATCGCCTTGCCGACGCGAAAGACAGAAAGATTGTGGAGGCGATTTATCAGGAGGTTCAGGAAACCGGTAAGGCCGTTCATTCGCTGCCGGAAAGCGAAAAGCTGGTTCGACAGTTTCATGCCGCAGAGGTTCTCAAAGTCTCGGTGATGGTGCTGAATGCCGAGCCCGCCAGACCTGCAGGACAAAGATTCGGGAAGCCGCTTCAGGATTCGACAACGGGGCGTCCGAAGAGTGCTCAGGCACCAATCGCCAAGCCTTCGATCGCAAAGGAGTCGTCAGACACCGCGGCAGTGGTTTCATCGCCTCCAGTCACTGCTGCGATCGTGCAGGACCCACGCCAGCAGGACCCACGCCAGCAGGAACGACCAAGGGCTGATGCGATCAAAACGGATGTGATCAAAACGGAACAAGTCTCAGCGGATGTAGGCCCGATTGCGAAATCTCCGACAGCGGCCAGCACATCAGCACAGCCCGTCAGAATTCAGCCGGCCGCCATTCAAACTACAGCCGCCCAAACTGCGGCGGCCCAAACTACAGCGGCACAGCCGGCGGGCGCTGCGTCTCATCGATCAGCTACGATGCGATATTACCTCAGGACCGAAGCACCGATCGTAGATGCTCCGTCGATCGGGCCGAAGACTGCGGCACGGTTCAACGCGATTGGAATGTTAACAGTCGAGGAGTTCTTAAACGCGGATCCGGAGGTTACTGCCAGCAAGCTGGCGGTTCGTCATATTACGCCCGATGTGATCCGGGAATGGCAGGCTCAATCCAAACTGATGGTCGAAGTCCCGGGACTGCGTGGCCACGATGCTCAATTATTGGTGGCCGCCAACGTTGAGACCTCCGATCAACTTCGCGACAGTAATGCCGCGGGACTTCTGGACGCAGTCACAGCGGTCACCAACACAACACTCGGCAAGAGCATTCTGCGCGATGGAGCAGCCCCGGACCTGGATGAAGTCAGATCGTGGATCGCTGCAGCTCAAGTGTCTTCTTCTCGAACTTCACACCCGATGGCCGGCGAACTCGTGGTGTGATTCTGCCGTCTCGGCCGTGATGCGCGAGTTTTCCGAGCTCAGCGACATGACAGCACTGTCGAACGCGGTAACATCCGCGAGTTAGACGGAGAACAATGTATGAGTGGACAGATCGAGCGATTTCTCAACAACGCCGATGCCAGTGGGCTTCTGACGGCAGAAGAGATCAGTGAGTTCATCGAGTCTTTGCCGGCCGATCGTCGTCCAGAAAACAGCGAACAGCTCGCGCGGGAACTGGTGCGGCAGAACAAGCTGACGAAGTATCAGGCCGAACAGATCTACGCGGGCAAAACGAAACTGCTTGTCCTCGGCAATTATGTGGTTCTCGATAAGCTCGGTCAGGGTGGGATGGGAGTTGTGCTTAAAGCTGAGCACCGGCGACTCAAACGCCTTGTCGCCCTGAAAGTGATGTCGCCGTCGGTGGTCAAGACCCCGGATGCCCTGCGACGATTTCTGCGGGAAGTTGAAGCCGCCGCAAAACTCCGCCATCCGAATGTTGTGGCTACTGATGATGCCAATGAAGCACGTGGCACCCATTTTCTGGTGATGGAGTATGTCGAAGGCAGCGACCTTTCTGTGCTCGTCAAGAAGGCCGGGCCGCTGTCGGTTGAACAGGCACTGCACTGTATCGTTCAGGCTGCGCGGGGCCTTGAATATGCTCATGCTCAGGGAGTGGTTCATCGCGATATCAAGCCCGCCAACCTGCTGCTGGATTCGAGCAGGAAGATCAAGATTCTTGACATGGGGCTGGCTCGCATTGAAGGAGCGACAGACGGTGCAGCTGAACTCACCAGCACCGGAGCCGTGATGGGAACAGTGGACTATATGGCCCCGGAGCAGGCTGTCAGTACTCGTCGCGCGGATGCTCGCAGCGATATCTACAGTCTGGGCATTTCCTTGTGGTACCTGCTGACCGGGAAATGCGCGTACGACGGTGATTCTCTGATGGCCAAATTGCTGGCTCACAGAGATGCGCCGATTCCCTCACTCCATCAACTGAACGAGGCGATTCCTCGGGCTGTGGATGAGGTGTTCAGGAGAATGGTCGCGAAGCAACCTGCAGACCGCTACCAGTCCATGACCGAAGTCGTTCGTGATCTTGAGGCTTGTCAAAGTGGATCGTTTTCGTCGTCCAATGTTTCCATGCCGGCGCTACCGGCCGATTCGGGACTGAATTCTTTCCTGAACAATCTGGGGGCCACTACAGCGAAGCCTCCAGCGACCCTGAAAGCAAAGGGCGATACGAATCCCATCACTGTCACTCCTTCGGCCGAAGCGACAGTTCTGACCGGAAACGCGGGAACATCAACCGATTCATTGACGTTAAAGAACTCCCGGGCTGGGATCGAGAAGACACAAAGCCAGCGCACTGTTGCAGCAGAATCCGGATCTACGGCAATATTGCGGTGGTTTAGAAATCGCTATTTTCTGGGATCACTCGGACTCGCAGCATTGATCGTCGTCGTGAGCCTGCTTGCTCAGCGACCCGCGGCTCCAGGGACATTGAGAACCGAAATTCTGGACTCGATGGTGGAGTTAAATCTCAAAGGCACTGCTCATCGATTCGCCTCGACGGATTCGCAAGCCCTGACGCTGGCGCCAGGTGAAAAGAGCTTTGTGGTCAAGCGTGGCAATCTGCAGTTTGACGTTACCAAAGTGCTTGTCAAAACAGACTCCGAAACCGTTGTGCGTGTGGAGACCATCGACAACTATTTAACGATCAAAGCCAACGGAGAGATTGTCGCCGAGAAGCTGCTGCCAGTGGAGTCTTCTGCCTCGACCAGTTCCACGAACACCAGGACCAGTGGCGGTGTGAATTCCACGGGATCGGTTCCTTCCACGACTGCGATATCCGGAGGGAAGTTCGGACTAAGAATCTTGTCTGAAGGTTATATAGAGATCCCGACGTTGCGGCGCGAGAAATCGGGACCAATGACGATTGAAATGTGGGTCCAATCTCCTCGGCCGCGCGGTGTGCTGTTCAGCATGGAAGGAAAGCCTGGGTTTCAGTTCAGTCGCGACCCGGGGCCAGACAACGCAGGTTATTTGGGTGCCCTTGAACGAAAGCGAGACGGCGATAGTTCGCTGCAGATTCCGCTGAAGTGGCCCAATCGCAAACGGCATATCGCCATGGTCTGGGACGCTGCCAGGTCGGTACTGTTTGTGGACGGTAAGGCCGTGGCAACCGGTGAAGTACTGCCCGCCGAGGAAGCAGGAGAGATCCCGGCTTCGAACTCGTCCGTCACTATGATTGGCTCACAGATGTTCGGAGGGAACAAAGGGTACCATTCCAGCGGAGGCACATTCTATGGGCTGCGAATTTCCAGCACCGCGCGCTATCAACAGGATTTTTCACCGTCGGAATCATTCAGTGCTGATGAAAAGACCATCGCATTGTACACCTTTGACGAAGGCCGCGGACTGAGGCTGAAAGATTCTTCAGGAAACAATCATGACGGAACCATCGTAGGGGCTCGATGGGTCGCCGCAGATGAAACTGTGCTGACAAAAGAAGCCGCAGACATGAAGCTGGGAGATGGCACTGTCGTTGATCTGCTTTCTGTGATTGATCCGATGGCCGACGCCTGGGACGGTGCATGTCGCACTGAGGGCTCTACATTGCTGGCCGGGAAGCCCGGTGAAGCGGCTCGCATTCAGATTAATCGCACAGTGCCGGAGGAATATCTTCTGGTCGCGGAAATTGAAACGCTTACCGGCAACGAGGGACTGCAGTTGGGACTCGTCGTTGGCGGGCAACCTGTCAGTCTCGCTATCGATAGTTTTCCTGTCTGCATCTCCGGGCTGGGCCTGATCAGCGGCAGGTCGGCCGAAGATAATCAGACAACTTCCGCCGGCTCTCGACTTGTGAAGGGCCAGATTCATTCGGTTGTTGTTCATGTGAAAAAGGATGAAGTGCTGGCGAGCCTTGACGGACAGCATCTGCTGCAATGGAAAGGGGACGCTAACGAACTGTAGCTTCCTGACGATGAACGGCCTCCCAACCGGGCCCAGCTCTGGATCGGGACGTCGTCAGGTCCGGTTCGATTTCACAAACTCCTGCTGAAGTCACTGAGAGACGGGGTTGAACCGCCGGGGACGGAGGATGCGCCGTGGCCGTACGATCCAATTGATGGTTTTGAATACACCTGGAGTAAACCTGAGAATGGTGGTCCGGGGATCAACTCAAGCTTTTACGATGAGCATCCTGAAATATCGCCCGACGGTCTGAACGTCTGGTTGTCTGGTGGTGGCGAAATCTGGACCAGCCAAAGAAAATCCGTGCAGGATTCTTTTGAACCTCGAGCCAACGCTGGCCCAGCGATTAACGACAGTGGCACCTGGGACTCTGGCCCAAGCCTCACGGCCGATGGTCTGCATCTATTCTTTTACTCTGATCGTGACACCGATCACAAGGATACAAATCTCTATTCATGCTCCAGAAGCAGCCTGACCGCCCAGTGGTCCCCTGCCGTTAAGTTAAACTCGGATGTCAATTCCTCTAAGAGCGATATGTGCCCGGCGATTTCGGCAGACGGTACCACTCTGATTTTCACCTCCAACCGGGCTGGTGGATTCGGGGCCGACGACCTGTGGGTGGCCACTCGACCAGACACATCCACCGAATTTTCCAACGTCACCAACCTCGGCCCGGAGATCAATTCGGCTCGAAATGAATTTGCCGCATTTCTTTCGAACGATGGTTTGACGTTGTTATTCGCATCAAACCGCGGTGGAGGCGGCGAAGCGGATGATCTGTATTTTTCTACACGCCCCTCAGTCGATGCTCCGTTTGGCACACCCGCCTCAATCGGCGGTGCCCTGAAGTCAGCAGCGAATAAGTCTGCGCCCAGCCTCGCTGAATCCGGCCAAGTGCTGTTCTTCTATTCGGACCGCCCCGGTGGCCTTGGGAAGGCTGACATCTGGTTTTCTCGCCGAGTCCGGAAGAAGAGGCCATAGATGCATTTGTTCGCCCACGTGGTGCGGCAGGCTGGCGGTACTCCGGAATTGACAATTCCGCGGTTTGGGCGGCAAATTCTTCTCCTGAACAGATCCGCATGTGGATGACTGTTCTCGGAATTCATGCCGACTATGCCGAGCAAGACTCCTGCAAGTTGTTACTTGAGAACGGTTTACGCGAATTCTCTGCAGGAGCCGGCCGGCAAGGGACGACTGGACTTTTCTCCGCGCAGCCCGTAGTATGCTGCGTTTTCCGCGATTCCTGCGTTGGACGTGATGACAAGTTGTCGTTGCAGCAGGACGCATGGCCCTTTTCAAGCGGCAGCAAAATCAGGTTTCTCCTGCAGGATGCCCGCGTCAGGTGGTTTTCAGAATGGTCGATCGTAACCTTTTGAGGGAATTTAACGTCGAAGAGGCGGAACTGGATGCGATGATTGCCGCGTCGTTCCCCGACTTTGCTGAAGCAGATATTTATCAAGAACAGGCTCAGACCTACGACCTGAACCAGATCCTGACCGGGACAATTGTTCGCGTTGATAATGAAGAAGTCGTTGTCGACATCGGCTACAAGAGCGAAGGTGTTGTTCAGCGCGATGAGTGGGACGATGCGGATGAGCAGCCACAGGTTGGCGAGCGCATTGAAGTTCTTCTTGAAGAATTCGAAGACTCCATCGGCCTGATTGTTCTCTCCAAGCGAAAAGCCGACCGCGTTCGCGAGTGGGAAAAGATCATCAGCACTCACAAAGAGGGCGATGTGGTCAAAGGTCAGGTCATCCGCAAGATCAAGGGTGGTCTGCTTATCAATATCGGCGTCAACGTGTTTCTGCCAGCCAGCCAGGTCGACATTCGACGGCCTAACGACATCGCAGAATACATCGGACACGAAATTGAGTGTATGATTCTGAAGATCGACGAAGCTCGCAGAAACATCGTTGTTTCTCGCCGCCGTCTGATCGAAGAAGAACGCGAAAAGATGAAGAAGACGCTGCTCTCCAATCTTCAGATTGGTCAGCTGCGAAAGGGTACCGTCAAGAATATCGCCGACTTCGGAGCCTTCGTGGATCTGGGCGGTATCGACGGCCTGCTGCACATCACCGATATGAGCTGGGGACGTATCAGCCATCCAACTGAGATGGTGAAGATCGACGACGAAATCGAAGTGATGGTTCTGAACATCGACTACGACAAAGAAAAGATTGCTCTGGGTCTGAAGCAGAAGTCTGCCAGCCCATGGGCGAACATCGGGACCAAGTACCCGGTCAATTCTCGCGTCAACGGCGAAGTGGTCAACGTGCTGTCTTACGGTGCTTTCGTGAAGCTGGAAGACGGCATCGAAGGTCTCGTTCACATCAGCGAAATGTCCTGGACACGTCGCGTCAATCACCCAAGCGAACTCGTAGCGATCGGCGACAAAGTCGACGTGATGGTTCTGGGGATCAACGAAGACAAGCAGGAAATTTC
>JBPOIW010000371.1:0-9373 GCA_052034165.1 Planctomycetota bacterium
TCGGCGGAATCAAATTGTCCGCTTGCCAGTTTCGTCCAGAACTCGCGATAAGCCGGACTATTGACTGCAGCCGGGTCCACAAAAATGCTGTGATGTCGGCCCTTGATTTCGTCGAGCGAATATCCCATCGTCGTCAGGAAATTCGCGTTTGCGTTGAGGATTGTGCCATCCGCACCGAACTCAATCACGGCCTGTGATTTTCCAACGGCATCGGCCAGTGCTCGATTCTCACGACTCTCGGCAGCCAGTTCATTCAATGTGCCCAACATGGTATTCAGCGATGCCTTACCACGTTCAAGTTCACCGGGAAGTGACTGAGTAATCACTTTGGTATAGTCACGTTTTGCCGCACAATCCATGGATTCAATCATCTGAGAGAATCCTGCATCCAGACTGGCCGACGCACTGCTCAGCTCCGCACTCATCTGGTCCAGCTCGTCGCCACCAACAACATCCAGTCGCTGTTTGAATTGACCGGCCGCCAGTTGCTGGGCGAGCTTTCGAGCGGCGAACAGCCGAGCGGTTGTCGATCGTCCTGCAAACCAGAAGGTCACAACAATGATCAGACACAGAACGCCGGTCATGACGAAAAGCTTCGTCTGCGTTGCCGAGAGTTCAGTCGCCGTGTCGCGTTCCAGCGTGGCTGCGTCTTTCTGAGTTCCATCCACGACCGCTGTCAGCGCTTCACGATGGGCTTCGTAGGTATTCCGCAACTCTCGATCCAGAAGTTCGCGAGAACCTGCAAGATCTCCCGCACGAAGCAGAGGAATCAGTTTTGAATCCACCACTTCAAAGAATGCGTCTGCCTGTTGATGTGACTCTCCCTGCAGCATCTTACGCAGCTCGCCTTCGGGCAATGACTTCTGCCAATACTCGACACGAGTCACATAGTCCTTTTTGAGAACGCTGAGTTTCTGAATCAGCTTCTCTCGCTCCGCAGCGTCACTCATGTCAGCGGCCGCGTGCGTCGTGAGATAGGCTTCGATAATGTACATCGGAGGAGGCAGAATATCGGCCAGCAAATCCTTCCGAGAAACGATCTCCGAATACACAGGCCCTGTCACCTTGACGCGGTCCACTATCGACTTGCTGAACCACGAGCTAAAGAGAATCAGCGTTAATAGAAACACTGTCAGAAAGGACAGCTTTTTTCCAATTGTCAGGTTCCGAATGACGTTCATGACTCTCTCAAACTACTCTGGGATGACAGGGATAAATCTCCTCGCAACGCACGAGGAGACGGACAGCGACTCCATTGAGACTAGAATTCCATGAAGCCCGCGGCGGCTGGCTTCCGAGCCGGTGCTGGTGCGACCTTACTCAGGATTTCATCAACCGACTCCCGCTTCGGTGTTCGATTGCTGCGGCCGGCATTCCGATTGTCAGCGTTGCTCGCAGAGTCGGATGCACCTCCTAGCTGGAATCTCTGGACGACTTCTCGCAACTGCTGTGCGTGCTGTAACAGTCCAGCGGCGGTCGCCGACATTTCCTCGGTCTGTGACGCATTGCTCTGAGTCACTCGATCCATCTGCGTAACAGCTTTGTTGACCTGTTCGATCCCCGAGAGCTGCTCTTTGGAAGCAGCGGCGATCTCAGCCACGATGTCAGCGACGCGTCGCACAGACGAAACGATTTCCTCCAAAGTTTTCCCGGACTGATTCACCAGTGAGGTACCGGTTTCGACCTTGCGAACCGAGTCCTGAATCAGCGATTTAATCTCCTTGGCCGCAGATGCGCTTCGCTGAGCCAAATTACGAACCTCGGAAGCCACGACCGCGAATCCTCGTCCCTGCTCGCCGGCTCGGGCTGCTTCAACTGCAGCGTTCAGAGCAAGCAGGTTGGTCTGGAACGCAATCTCATCAATTGTCGTGATGATGTCTGCGATACGAGTTGAGGACTGATTGATGTCCGCCATGCCTTTAATCGCGTCGGCGACAACAGAGCCGCCTTTGTTGGCAACATCGCTGGCCCCGACCGCGAACTGACGAGCCTGCTGAGCATTGTCGGTATTCAATTTTACAGTTGAAGTGATCTCTTCCACGCTGGAAGCGGTCTCTTCGATACTGGACGCCTGATGCTGTGCTCCTCGGCTGATCGCGTCCGACGCATCGTTCAGCTCGGAGGCCGCCGTCTCGACAGTGACAGTCACACGGTTCACTTCGCTCAGAGTTTCTCGAATACTTTCGATCGCAGAGCCCAGAGCCTTTGCAACCTGCCCGATGGAATCGCTTCCAAGGTCCGGCACGTCGACGGTCAGATCACCTGTTGCCAGCGAGTTACAGACACGCAGAACTTCATGCACCTTCTGCTGCTGCTCGTCGGCAAACTGGCGATCACGTTCGTTACGCTCACGTTCCTCCCGCTCAGCTCTCTTCTGCTGTTCGGCAATCTCGAATTCAAGCTTCTTGGCCTGAGTAATGTCGGTCGCATACTTGACGACCTTAAATGGTGTCCCATTGAGGTCGAGAATGGCGTTATAGGAAGCCTGAATCCACACCTCGCGGCCATTCTTGCCAACACGCTTGAATTGAGCGGCTTTGTACTGGCCCAGCTTCAGATGCTCCCAAAACTGGCGGTACTCTGGTGATGCTGCATATTCCGGCTCGACGAGCATACTGTGATGCTTGCCAATCAGTTCTTCCTGACGATATCCCGTCGCATTCAGGAAGTTGTCATTTACTGACAGAATGGTTCCATCAAGATTGAACGAAATCACCCCCTGGGCTTTGCCGATCGCAGCAACCTGTCCGGCTGTTTCGCGAAGCAGTGTCACATCACTCCACTCCAGCGCGAACCCCGATGGCTTTCCGGTGGAACTCATCACAGGAGTCACATGCAGCTGAATCTTGGCATCACCCACCGTGATATCGGTGGTAAAGGGAAGATTCCGCGGGTCGCCCAACAAGCGTCTCTGATGGGCCGGCACTTTGTGGAAGCCATCGATGCAGGTGCCAATGATGGCACTCGGATCAAAGTTGGGCCACAGTTTCTTGAAGCTGTCAGTATGTCGAGCGAAGAGCTTCTTTGTTCCCTCGTTGACGTACGTCACGATGAAGTCCATGTCGACCACCATCACCGCACTGGAAACTCGGTTCAGCAATTCATGAGTCAGTTGAAGTTCCTGAGCCGAGGGAGATTTCTTCCCGTTGAGCGGGCTTGATTCGCCGCGGGGCTTGCGTGATGCAGCCTTCGGTGTTCCCTGGGAGGGCTTCCGAGCCGTTGCTGGCTTTGACTTCGCAGAGGCTTGAGGTTTTTTCGTGGTACGGCTGGATGTGGACTTTGGTTTGGCCATGATCAGTTTCCTGGTTTCTAGTTCTTATGGGGGTTGAGTTTCATCGTTTGTTTCCTCCGCAGAACAGGTTGTTCTGCATAGCATTCAATGGACTCAACTCGGTTGATGTTCGAGGCAAGCGAAGAACCCATTGAGCCCACTGTCTCCGTTACTCACAGCGGGACGTCGTTACTACAAGGAACAGGCGTTCTCGGCGGTAGCGGTCAACTCTGTCGCTGGAGTTCCCTGCCGAACCGAAAGTCCGCAGATGCCGTTAATGTCCAGAATCAGGGCGACACGTCCGTCACCGAGGATCGTCGCACCTGCAACGCCCGGCACTTTCTGAAAGTTTGTTTCAAGGTTCTTGATGACGACCTGTTGTTGACCGAGCAGTTCATCCACAACAAGAGCGTACTTGCGTCCCTGGTCTTCAACGATGACCAGAAGACCGTCGTCGGAAGCGACGTGATTCCGTTGCAGGCTGAGTATTCGATCGAGGCGGAGCAATGGAACAATCTCGCCACGAAGCGTGATCACTTCGCCCTTGCCCATAACCTTCTGCACGTCAGTGCTGTTGGGCTTGATCGACTCCACAACCGACAGCAACGGCACCACATAGCTGTCGCTGGAAACTCGCACCAGCAGACCATCCAGAATCGCAAGTGTCAGCGGCAATCGGACGATCATCCGGCAGCCTTTGCCCATTTGTGATCGAATTGAAATGCTGCCCTGAAGTGCTTCAACGTTGCGGCGAACAACATCCATCCCAACGCCGCGGCCGGAGACATCCGTAACCTGTTCGGCCGTTGAAAAGCCTGCCGCGAAGATCAGCCCGTAAATGTCTTCGTCTGACAGATTGTCGCTCTCGGACACAATCCCGCGTTCAATCGCCTTGCGAAGAATACGATCCCGATCCAGCCCTTTGCCGTCGTCCTGAATTTCGATGATGAAGTTGCCGCCCTGATGATAGGCCTTCAGGCAGATCGTGCCTTCCGGAGATTTCCCCGCGGCGATTCGTTCTTCCGGAGTTTCAATTCCGTGATCCACGGAATTGCGAACCATATGCAGCAGTGGATCACCAATCTGATCGACAACCGTCTTATCGAGCTCTGTGTCTTCGCCTTCAGTCTCCAGATGAATTTGCTTGCCCAGTCGATGGCTGAGATCTCGTACGATGCGAGTCATTTTCTGGAACGACGCCGCAATCGGCACCATGCGCAGGGACAGACTCATCTCCTGCAAGTCTCGAACAATCTTGCCCAGCTGAACCAGTGCGGCCGATTCCATGTCCGGATGAAATCTCGACCAGTCCTGTTCCACCATTGACGTGCCAATGACCAGCTCGCCAATCTGATTAATCATCTTGTCGAGCCGTTCGCGGTCAACTCGTACCGTTTCGCTCGATGTCGAAGCTTGTGTGCCTGGCGTGGTGGTCCCGGACGCTTTCTTTTCGACTCGTCGGTCGTCACCCGATCGGCGTTCGGTGGCGATTAGTTCTGCAGTTGGTTCTGGCACTTGTGCGACTACAGCTGTGGCCGGCGATGCCGTGGTGCCGCCAGACTTTGCTTCAACGGCGGCAGAAACGTCAGCGGCCTTTGTTTCAGTATTGAGCACGGCAATCGGCGAAGGTTCCGTGGATTTCAGAGTTCGCTCAATCGTTGGAGTACTCTCTTCGTCCACAAACATGAAGACGTCTCTCAGAGCACTCTCGGGACTGGTCGTGCTCAGTCGAATATTCCAGCTGATGTAACAGATCTCGGCGTCCATCTGCGAAAGCGATGGAATCCGGGACACATCGGCCTTCACTTCGAAGGCCGTGCTGAGCTGGCGAAGCTCATCGATCAGAAACAGAGGATTCTGGCCGGAATGAAAGAACGACGCAGATGGCTGGAATCGAATCTCGTAAGCTTGTCCGGCTGAGTTCGTGGCCACCGCCGACACGATTGGCTTCGTCTGTGTCGCCGCAGAAACCGAAGAGTATTGCTGCAAAGCTCGAAAGGTCTCTTCCACTTGTGGAGGAGGAGCGATGTTGTTTTTCTCCGCCTGAATTAAGCCGGATAGAACATCGGTCGACTTCAGGAGCAATTCGCACAAATCGATCGTGGGAAGAATCTCGCCTTCCCGCATCCGATCCAGCAGATTCTCCAGAACGTGCGTAAATCTCGCGACCTCATCCATTCCGAACGTGGAACTCGCGCCCTTGATACTGTGGGCCGCGCGAAAAATTGTGTTCAGCACCTCACTGTCGCCGCCGGAGGTTTCCAGCGCCAGCAGGCCGGCTTCCATGTTTTCAAGATGTTCACCCGCTTCTTCATAGAATGCGGCTCGAAAACGATTCAGGTCAATTTGCATGATCAGACTTCCGGGGGGAAAAGTCACGACGAACACGTCGTCAGTTGCACGTAATCAGTCACCGCTCAGCGCGCAACGGGAGCGCAGAGCAAACACAAGGGTCAAAAATGGGCAGCTGTTCCAGTGCGGTGTCAGGACTCGATTTCTGAGTAGGATGGGCATTCTTGCCCGTCGAAACCCTGTCGGACACGAATGTCCAACTTACATTGAGTTTGACAACGCACTAATGAACGACCTTGGCCACGACTTGAAGCAGTTGATCAGGATTGAAAGGCTTCACGAGCCAGCCCGTGGCTCCGGCGGACTTGCCTTCCTGCTTCTTGGCGTCCTGTGATTCCGTCGTGAGCATCAGAATCGGAGTGAACTTGAAGTTCGGAAGTTTCCGGAGCTCCTTGATCAGCGAAATTCCATCCATGACTGGCATATTCAGGTCGGTGACGACCAGATTAACACTCTTTCCATTGACCTTCCCGAGTGCATCCTTGCCGTCGGATCCTTCGATCACGGAGAATCCCGCCTGCTGCAGAGTGAACGCAACCATTTGACGCATCGATGTGGAGTCATCAACGACGAGAGCCATCTTTGACATGACGAATAACACTCCTGCAGAATCAAGGTAGTAGAGAAAACACAAGGGATTGAAAAACGGTGAAGTGACCGCGTGTTGACCTAATCAGCCGGAACGCGTTAGCGTCCGGTTGTCGTGGCAACATCACGGAAAAACTAACCGGGGGCTAACGCCCTGCGGCTGATAGACGGACTCAATCAACAGCCAGTTACCGTCCGCATGGGATACTCAAAACAATTCAACACTTCCAAAATCGCCCGCGGGAACTGAATGACTTGCAGTCGAATCCAGGCCGATGACCTGTCGTTCAGAACTCATCGTGCTGCGTGAGTTCAGCCACGCCCGCCAGTCAGCAGATCGTGAGCTGGCTTTTTCTGCCGACGCAACATCTCGAAATGGGGACAGATTCTCTTTCAGAGCCTGCAGGGCTTCGACAACATGATCCAGTCGCTGATTGACTCGATCCTGGAACTGCAGAGCCATGATGGAAGTTGTGATATCGCACGAAACGGCTTTACTTAACGATTCAGTTCGCTGCAGGGAGCTCGTCAAACCGTGATGCATCACTCCCAGCTGATCCAGGAGGTTGGTGACTTTGACCTGACTGTCCATAGCAGAGGCGGCGTCGATGGAGATTCGTTCTCGCAACTCAGTAGAAACCTGATGCAGAGAGTGGTTGAGCTGCTCAACCTGCTTGCGAATCGAAGCACTCGTTTCTGCAGCGTGAACGCCAAGATTCTTTGTTTCATTCGCAACGACGTTAAAGGCGGCTCCGTGACTTCCGGCCCGTGCGGCTTCCAGGCGACCATTCAACCCAACAATTCTCGCTTCTTCGGCGATTGTTTCGACCTGACGGAGGCTGGCGTTAACTTCGCCAAGAGTTTGTTCCAGCTTCTGAAGCCGCTCAGACAGCTGCTGTGAGGAGTTCGTTGATTCCTGAACAGCGGACAACAAACTGCCCAAAACGGCTCGAATTTCGTGAATTGTGTCGTCAGTATTGAGACCGCTGTCAGACGTTAAACCACTGTGTGCCGTCTCGACGGTTTCGCGGACACGAGCCGCCATGCCGCCGAATCCGCTGCTGATTTGCAGAACAGAATGTTGCAGGTCTTCCGCTGTCTCATGAACATGCTGAGCCAGAGAATCCAGAATTGGAAGCATCGCAGCCACTTCCGTCGGATCCGCTTTGCGTGCCAAACGAGGACATCCGTGATTCGAATGCGTACGGCGGGAAAGTGAAAATGCTGCACCGACGGAGTCCTGACCAGTGGCGATGTCTGACTGGATCTCATTCCCGTCGTTTTCCCGCCGCGGCAGCAGCGATGAAATGCCTGCAGATAATTTTTTTGTGAACGTGTTCATGATGGCCCGAGAATTCGGAGAGAAGGGAACCCGGATGCGGCATTCAGCGACGCGATTCAGGCAGCCTGATTGATGAAGGCTGAAGAAAGACCAGCGATTTCCAGCCAGTGAGCGATGCATTCCGCACCGTCGCCAATGCGATAGGTCACTCGTGTCGCTGCGTGCTTACCTGCAGACAGGAGAATCTGAATTCCCGAGACATCAAGGGCCGTGACATTGCAGAAGTGAAACTCCACTT
Source organism: Planctomycetota bacterium (assembly GCA_052034165.1). Taxonomy (GTDB): domain Bacteria; phylum Planctomycetota; class Planctomycetia; order Planctomycetales; family Planctomycetaceae; genus SXXK01. The sequence continues at coordinate 7,792 of JBPOIW010000371.1, forward strand.
CCGGAAACTTGTCGCATGCCGAGAGGACATGTTGATGAAGTGCCTGGGCATTGATCACATTCAAATCACCGCTGAGGCGAAGACTACACCCCGAATGCGATGGGGATTCTTCCAGCACCAGTTCGATCTCGCTCATTTGCGCACTCCTCACCTTCAATCGCAGAGAATGTCATATCACAGGGTCTTGTTGAGCGTCGAGGTGAGAGTCATGTTGTGATTTGTTGGCCATCTTGATCGGAGCGATCTGGTAAGGCTTGCGGGCAATCGCTTTTATTCTGTGGACTTCTGGATCCGGTTGGAGATGTTTGGCGCCCTATAGAGATTGCTCATTCTAAGACTAGCGAGAACGCCCATCAGGCAATCAATCCATGAGAACCTACCCACACTGAACCGCGTGACAGTAACGGATGCTGGCATACCCGCGTGAGTTCCGGGCAACGGCCTTTTCATCCACGGAAGCTGTGTCATCTTGTCACACAGTTGAGACGTTCCGTCCGTCTCGAAGCCAGACAGGATCGTCCGTCGCTTCGCTTTCGCCCTGGGGCCGCAAACTCTTGCGATGGTGACCGCGATAAAACTTGCCTTCGATCTTCAAAACGAATTCTGAAGCCCGCCATAAAGATGATAACGGTGTCCCACATCGGCAGACCAACACGATGAGAAGCATCATGAAAGCCTCGGATCAAATGGCTCGACGGCTCCACGGGGCTTTGAAGCGTGAGAACTCTCTCAGCATGCAGGTAGCCCGGCGGGGCCGCGGCTTTGCAGAAATTCGGACGACAAGTTGCCGCCCGTGTGATCGACAAGAAGGTTCACTCAGGCGACACAACGGTGAATCTTTGGTACCAGTTCTGGACGCAGCTTAAGATTGGTGGGATACGACTCATGCGGCAAGCACAGTTCGTAAAAACACACTTCCAGATCGCTCAATAGTCGTTCGACATCAATTCCGCCGAGCGAGGGAACAAAGCTGCTCATATAACCGCGAGCGGAAATGCTCATTCGGCGGGCCCCACCCAAATTTCCTTCTTCAAAGTGGAACAGAGCGACCGCCGCCTGAATCAGGCCCTGGAAGAACGGCTTTTCCGGACACGTCAGTTCGCCCCAGAAATCTTCCAGCACGTCGTGACACGCAAAGTACTCGCCTTGATTAAAGAGGCGAATTCCCTCGTCGATACGAGGATCGTTAAAGTCGCATGCGGCCATAGTGAATCTTGTGTGCACGTCATTTTCGTGCTGTTAGTCGACCGGAACTTCGTCACCGAAACGTCATTTTTTTTGACACAATCCCTCGCTGACGCTTCTTAAAGTGACGCTATTCGAAATCGGGGAGATCAACAGGGCGACAACACAGGGAATTATCATACCCCGATGCGTCCCGGCGTGTTGATTTAATGGGTTTTCACAACCCGAAACGTCAGTGAGGGATAAAAGTTGCCGCGTTTTTCAACAACAATCCCTCACTAAGTGGGTAAGGAGGAGGCTGAGTCACTCAGCCACCTCCTCCCCGTTGTCGCGATGGGGTTGCTTCCCCATATTGACCGCCGTGCGACTTTCTCGCAGCGGGCGACCCCTTTCTCAT
>JBPOIW010000230.1:0-8964 GCA_052034165.1 Planctomycetota bacterium
AATCTACGGCTGCGACTGACGAGCCCACAATTTCTACTCAAAATAAACCGGCCGTTGAGGGAGTTGCGGAACCTGACGAGAAGCCGCTGGAAGTAAAAGACGAGAGCGACTCCATAGATCCGACGAACAAGGACGCTCTGGCATGGTATATGTCGGGCCAGAAGTCACTTAAACGGGGCGATCTGGAAGCCGCGTCGGAAGCTTTCGAGAAAGCCTCTGCGGCTGATCCAAAATCCGCCGTTCCTGTACGAGCCCTCGCCATGGTTTTGTTCCGAATGGGCAAGGCCGAAGAGGGGAACTCAACAGCGGAAAAGGCCATGCGGCTCGATCCGGATGACTACCAAACTCGCCTGGAGATGGCGGTTCTTCGAGGAAGTGCTCGCCAGTTTGATAACTCAGCAAAGCTTCTGGAAGAGGCATTAACCTCAAAGACTCTCGATAAACAGTCTCTCGATTTCGTTCACATTCATCAGGTACGGGCTGCTGTCCTGCTGGAGATGCGAAAGATCGGAGAAGCCGCCAACAGCTATGAGATCATCCTGCAGGCTCTCGAACGCCCTGAAGACTTTAAACTCAACGAGCGTGAACACAAGACGCTTTTAAAGAACCGACTGACCTCGTACGAAGTGACTGGTCGCATCCTGCTGGAGTCGGGTCGAATCCCAAAGGCGATCCAGGCTTTTGAAGCATTGTCACGGACCGAAAAAGACGCCCCCGGTGACCACAACCTGTTGCTTGCCAGAGCGTATTTCCAGCAGGACAAGCTTGACGCCTGCGAACAGAACCTGAACCGCTATTTTGAAACCGGACGACGGTCAGCAGAGTCTTTGTTGCTGCTCCGTGATTTATTCGAAGCCTCAAGCCGATCTGATTCTCTGACAACGCGATTGCAGGAGCTGACGGAAGACGCGGCCGACGTCGCAGCTGTAAAAATGTTTCTCGGGCAGATCCTGCTCGATCAGGGTAAGACAACAGAAGCAGCGGAAGTCTACCAGTCGATTCTCGATACATCAGGGGAAGCAGAAGCCTATTTAGGATTAGTTCGCGTAGAAATTGCAAACCGAAACCCAGTGACTCTGATCGAGACCATCAACCGTGCCGCTCGTTCACGAATTACCGTGGTTGAAATGGCTCCATTGGTTGGCAGCATTGCAACGGTCGATGGTTTTGCCAAAGAGACCCTGGCGACCTGCCAGAAGATGGTGACTGAAGAGCCTGGGGATATTCATCCGGCAGTTCCTTACTTCTGCTCACTGGTTGCCGAACAACTGGAAATGGCGAAAGAAGAGGGCGACCTGCTGAAGTCAACCCTTGAGTTGAGCCCGGATCTTGAATTGACGATGCAGACGCTCGACAAATACGGCATGAATCAACTGAAGTTGGGTGAGTACGAGAAGTCTGCAAGGCTTTTTGAACAACTCCTGCAGACACCCGGACTTCCTCCCGGGGCTCGAGTCAACACGCTGTTTCGTATCTCTGCGGCCTATGCTTCCATCGAGAATATCGATGGTGCTCGCAAGGCCCTGAAACAGGCGCTGAAAATCGTTCCTGACGAACCTCAACTTCTGAGCCGACTTGCACTCGTTGAAGCCGCCGACGGAAAACTTGAAGAAGCCGTGGGGCTCCTGCAGAAAGCGATTTCAGGACTTCAAGGCAATACGGAGTTACTTACGGAATCCCATCTGCGACTCGCAGGGATCTACGCTCAACTCGATCAATGGAACGATGCAATCGAACAATATCAGCAGGTTCTGGAGCTTGACTCTGTGGAGAAGACCACCGTCCGCCTCACAAAAATGGGGCTTTCAAACGCTTACGTTCAGGGCGGCGATATGGAAAAGGGACAACAGGTCCTGGAAGAAGTCTACAATGATGACCCAGCTGATCCCGGCGTCAATAACGATCTGGGTTACCTCTATGCCGATCAGGGCAAAAACCTTGATCAAGCCGAGAAGATGATCCGAATTGCCGTAGAAGCGCAGCCGGACAATCCGGCCTACCTCGATAGTCTCGGTTGGGTATTGTTCAAGCAGGGGAAAAACGAAGAGGCTCTGGTGCCCCTCAAGAAGGCAAATGAAAATCCTGAGTATCAGGACGCCACATTGCTGGAACATCAGGGCGATGTCCACATGGCATTGAGTCAAACAGAAGAAGCCAAAGCTCTCTGGAATCGTGCCGTTGAAGTTGAAACCAAGGCGAAGAAGCCCGACGACACGGTACTGAAACGCCTGAAGGAAAAGCTTGGCGCACCAGCTGAAGAAAAAGTGGACGCCGAAAAGAAGTAACTCAACTGTTCTTGGCAGTTGACTCAGTGTGTTCTTCACTTTCCCGCTTTGGTACGCCACAGGGCCAACTCATCTGCGGTTGATCGAATGGCGAATGATTGATCGTGGCTTTCCTCTACCGACGACTCAGCAGTTAGAACTCTCTCCATGGCACGGAAGACCACGATCCGCAACGATGATGAAGAACCGGACGAACCGGTACGCCCAAGTTTGGGGGGCGTTAATGCCGGTGCTGGCAACTTCGAGGATCCTAATCAGCAGCGTTTCGACGATGAACTGCGCCCGTCGAAGCTGGACGACGTTGTCGGTCAGCTGGCGGTCGTAGAACGATTAAAGATTCTTCTGGAGGCCACAAAAAAACGTAAGGAGCCTTTGGGCCACCTGCTTCTCGACGGACCGCCGGGACTTGGAAAAACAACACTTGCCACGGTGATTCCTCGCGAGTTGGGCACCGAGTTGCAAATCACTGCCGGCCCATCTCTGGGTGCTCCGAAAGATTTGCTACCGTACCTGACGAACGCAAGTTACGGAAGTGTCCTGTTTATCGACGAGATCCATCGTCTCCCGCCGACTGTTGAGGAATTCATCTATCCCGCGATGGAAGACTTCCGTATCGACATTACGCTGGGCGACGGACTCAATGCCCGCACGATCAATATGAAGCTCCAACCGTTCACGCTGATCGGCGCGACAACTCGCAGCGGAATGCTCACGGCTCCTCTGCGCGATCGCTTCGTAAATCGAGAGCATCTGGATTTCTATACGACCTCGGAACTGTCTACGATCATCACTCGCAATTCCAATAAACTGCGAACAGAGATCGCCCCGGAAGCCGCGCATGAGATCGCAATTCGCTCACGAGGCACGCCGCGAAAGGCTAATAACTGGCTCCGCTGGACTCGCGACTTTGCCGACGCTCGCGCCAACGGAAAAATTACACTTGAGGTCGCTCGCGCCGCACTGAAGATGAAAGGTGTTGATGACGCTGGTCTGGAAGAACAGGATCGGCGATATCTGGAAACGATCATCTCAGTGTTCAGCGGCGGCCCGGCCGGTGTTCAGGCCGTTGGACACACGCTGAATATTCCCGCCGATACGCTGGAAGATGAAGTCGAACCCTTCCTGCTTCGCGAAGGCTTTATCCAGCGAACACCTCGCGGCCGCATGGTGACGGCAAAAGCTCTCGCGCATCTGGGTGTTTCTCAGAGGTCAAAAGGTAAGTCAACGAAGACCAGGCCCGCTCCGCCGGACGATCAGCTTGAATTATTCTGAGTACCCACGTAGACGATCAGCTGAAACCGCCGCCCTTCACTCGATCATCGAATGAGTTCTGAATAAACGCGGTCGCCATAGTATTGATACGCGTGCTCTTCCAGAGGTGTCCCGGAGAGTAGACTATGGATCAAGCCGTTCTTCTCAACCTGAACAGTGTGCAAAATCTTGTTGGCAGGATTCGTGTGCAGCAGAAACTGAATACGACGATCGGTACTGCTAACTCGCACGATGCCATTCTCAGTCGTTTCGGTAAACGGAAAAGAAGCCTCCAAATCATCTCGCATCAGACGACTGCGATACCATGTTCCACCGGTGGCACTCACGATCCGCTTGCCGTTCATTATGACCTCGTCGTCCTTGTAGGCCAACACGCAGAGCGACGTGCCAGGCCGCTTTAGCCAGTTCGTAATTTTTGAGCTGTGTCGTTCGGTCTCGTAGCCGTAAGTGGCGTCAAGAAATGCGATCCGACGCACCTCCGAGGGGATCTCGGCGGATGCGTTGAGGAATCCAAAGATCAAACTGCCTCCGCCACTGTGACCGCTCAGTACAATGGAAGTCTCCCTTGATGAATAGCGTGCTCGCAGCTCGGAGATTAACCGTGGAATCAGTTCGTCTCCGTTCTTCTTCCGCCATGTCGGCCAGCTCAGGCCTTTGCTTTCCAGCAGGATGAGCACCACGTTCTTACCGGGCTGTTGGCGTCTTAGAAAACGCGTTTGAGCAGCGATGTGCTGAATATCGTAGTGCCAGTCATCGCCCGACTTGATTTGTTTGCCAAGTGTCTGCTCAATCGTGTTGCCGTTAGGCAGAGCGTAAAACAACAGCTCAGTCTTCTCCGGAGGCATTTCTGCTGACGCAGTTGACTCATTGATGCAAACTCGGACTTCAGGAGTCCAATGAACAAAGGTTGTCGTTTCGCCATCAGTAGAAGAAGTCTGCTCTGTCTGAGAAGGCAGGTTATAACTGGCGACTTTCAAGGGGCCTTCATCACTCAACAACTGGCAGAGCTTCTCGTCTGCCAGCACATCTCGCAAATCACATGGCATCCCGTTCAAGAAACCTCTTCTGGCAACCAGACGAATGCCATGACTGTAATCAACCCACGTTTCCGCATGTCCCACATAGAGCGGTTGAATGGGCCGATCTTTTGCTTCATGCCATCCATAAATGGCCACACGACTACTCGAATCCGCAAGCCGAGGCGTCAGCACAACATCCTTTTTGTGTCCGGCAAGCAGTTGTCCTCGATCATTTTTCGGATAGCGTTCCTTCAGTTGGTTTTGAATTTCCTGATTGTGCCGAGCGAAATAGCTCACTCGAATCATCTCATCCGTCGGAGCCATCGGCTGAGGTTTTAGGACAACCTCAGCGGCCGCATAGATCTTATCCACCATTCGGCGTGTCGGCAGGAGACACTCAAATTGATCTGCCACGTTCTGAGCGACATGAGGTGAAAGCGGAATCCTGAGGAAGTCCTCGTCTCTTCCCAACGATAAGTAATCGGGCGCGACAAAGATGAGAAGAGTCTGTTCTTTGGACTCGATACTGCTCGTCAGCGTAATCGGAACAAATCTTTTCCAGTGATCAGGGACATTACCTGAACGAATCTCAGCCTCGATCTGTCGTTCACGATCCTCTCTTGAAAGTGAATCCAAATCCATTGCCAACTGACTGCCACTTCGTGCTGATGATGAAGCCTCCACGATCGGAACTGTCCAGTGATCTGGCACTAACTCATCAGCGGCCGCCGTCGCAACGGGCGAAATGAGAAGAAGGTGCATCACCAACACAGTGAGACCTTTCAGGCTGGACGACGATCGAGCTCTTTTCTGCAAAACTCGTTGCACAAGCAGACTCCTCAGTGAGCTATTGATCCTGCCGCTTACCGCAGAGCCAGAGGCAACAGCCTACTTGAACACCGGCGCCTTCGGCTGGGCGGCAAACAACGATGTCGCAGTGAGTCCGCCGATAGATTCTGTGGCCCCTTCGCAGCACACGTTTTACGAAGCAGCAATGACTATGGCAAGGTCCAACCGCCTTAAGTCTTACTCGTAATCAACACCGATCCGTTCGACTTGCTGAAGCAGCATGAGCGACTCCGCACCGGATGCCGACAATTCAAACGCGCCAGCAATTTTTTCTCGCGGGACGACTACGTCATCCGACATCTTCCGAGACTCACGACCGACGCCCGAGTTCCTGAACATCCGGCTCACGTAGGGGATCTTGCCGAGGACTGGCACCGAGTTCATCGATCGCCCTTCGATAATCTGAATTGCATCCTTGAGTACAACGGCCTGACCATCGACGGATTCCACTTTGCCCACATACTGCGTCACCTGCAAGCGGGTCTCGGAATTCTTTCCATCCTCCTCGATCTGGCGATCCACCAACAACAGGTGAACCTGCAAACCGGTTTTCAGTCCTTCCTGCGACAGTTGTTTTGCTTCTCGATCGAATTTGCTTCGATGGAGTTCGTCAGAATCGATGTCGTCAGCTGGCCCCTGCACTGACTCCCAATATGATGCCGTTGACGGTGCTAGCGTGGAACATCCGCTCACGACGAGTGTCAGGAATAGACCAATAATTTGCGGTCGAAGCATCTTTCTCATCAGTTTTCTCAATGACCGCAGAGACAATACGAGGTAATCGGCAATGGGCAGATTGAGGTGTAGCATCGCCCATATCCCGAAAACAATGGCCGATTTGAGTTCCAGTCAAATGGAATTTCCCTGCACCCGCGGGTTCCAATGCAGTTCGGCCGAAATTGCCCGAAAATGCCGTTACACTGTCGCTGTTTCCGTCAGGAGCACCACCCCAAAGAGTAGCGGAGCAGCGCAAGCTGCCCGGTGTGTGTCTGCGAAAACGCAGTCTCACCAGACTGCCAGAGCACAGGTACAAGGTTAAAGGCATTATGTCCCACAAATGCGTTTACGATTTTGATGTTGTCGTTGTCGGTGCTGGCCACGCTGGTACAGAGGCCGCATTGGCTTCCGCCCGGATGGGAGCAAAGACCGCGCTTCTAACCATGAACTGCGACACCGTCGGTCAGATGAGCTGCAACCCGGCCATCGGTGGCGTCGCGAAAGGTCAGATCGTGCGCGAGATCGACGCGCTCGGCGGCGAGATGGGACGCGTCATTGACAAGACCGGCATTCATTTTCGCATGCTTAACAGCGGCAAAGGTCCCGCGATGCATAGTCCGCGAGCCCAGGCGGACAAGAAGGCTTACCAGTTCGAAATGAAGAACCGCGTTGAGCTACAGGAAAATCTGACGCTCTGCCAGGAGACTGTTGAATCCATCGAAACCGTAGACGGCAAGATCACCGGGATCCGCGTTGCCGGTGATGCGTTCTACAGAACTCGCGCGGTGATTCTGACGACCGGTACGTTTCTCAAAGCCATCATGCACACCGGGGAATCAAAGGCTGAAGGTGGCCGAGCTGGCGATAAAGCCTCTCACGGAGTCTCCGGAGCTCTGAAGTCATTAGGCATTGAGCTGCGTCGTTTCAAAACCGGAACACCCGCGAGACTGAATGGACGGACGATCGACTTCACTCGCTGCGAACCTCAGCCCGGCGACGAAAATCCCGAACCGTTTTCCTACATGACGGACCGCATTGAACAGCCTCAGATCCATTGCTATCTGACGAACACAACGCACGAGATTCACGAGATCATCCGGGCCAACCTGCATCGAGCACCGATGTATTCAGGGCAGATTCAATCGACGGGGCCTCGCTATTGTCCTTCGATCGAAGACAAAGTGGTGCGATTTGCGGACAAGTCTTCGCACCAGATTTTTTTGGAACCGGAAGGCCGCAACACTCAGGAAGTTTACGTCAACGGCATCTCAACCAGCCTGCCGCGTGATGTGCAGGATGAAATTATCCGCCGCATCCCGGGCTGCGAGAATGCTCAAATCATGCGTTATGGTTATGCCGTCGAATACGACTTCGCGCCGCCGACGCAGTTATACCCCACGCTGGAAACACGACTTGTCGAAGGGCTCTACTTTGCTGGCCAAATCAACGGCACGACGGGCTATGAAGAAGCGGCCGGGCAAGGGCTACTTGCTGGCATCAACGCGGCGATAAAACTGCAGGGCAGGGGACCATTTGTCCTGGATCGCAGCCAAGCATACCTTGGAGTTTTGATCGACGATCTGGTAACCAAAGGCGTCGATGAACCGTATCGCATGTTTACGTCCCGCGCTGAATACCGATTGTTGCTGCGACAGGACAATGCCGATCGTCGACTGACTCCGCTGGGTATTGAACTGGGCAGTGTGACAGCAGAGCGAGCCGAACGGTTTCAACGCTATGAGGAAGAACTAAACCGCGCGTTTGCGGCGATGACCAAACTGCGAGCACAGGGACAGACGCTGGAAGAACATCTGCGACGCAACACGATCACGTGGGACGAAATCTATGGATTGTTTCCTCAGCTTGCGGAACTGCAGCTTTCAGAAAACACAAAGCGGCAGATGATGATTGAAGCTCAATACGCGGGCTACGTACGTCGTCAGGAGGCCGAGATTCATCGACTGCAGAAAGTCGACTCCGTAAAAATTCCTGACACCTTTGACTATCTCGCGGTGCCTCAACTGCGAACGGAAGCCAGAGAACGGCTCAATCGTCTGAAACCCACAACCGTCGGCCAAGCCAGTCGCGTCAGCGGCATTACTCCGGCTGACATAGCCATTCTGATGTTCTATCTGAAGCCCGCAAGCTGACTGCCAGCTTAAGAAAAGTTGAATAACTTTGTCACCGCGGAACAGAGGCATGGGCCGATTGCGTAGGAGTTCAGCCATGGACCGTGGTTGAGGCGGATGCTCGAAAGAAGGCGCATCAAGCCACAGGGAGCGAAGCTTCCTCGGCCACCAGATTTCGAATGAGTAGGGACGGCCAGCGCTCATTAATCACATCAGGAATCATGGGCAAAGAAAGCTGAATGCGTAAGGCGTTGTTGAGATTAGGCTGTTTTACAACGTCGGTAATCCGCCAGAACACACCCCCAAATCCTCAAATATGCCCGTTTTGTGATCAAACCGTGATCTCAAAGTGAAAGCAGGCAAACTGCGCAACGAAACTGCCGTTGACGGTCTTTCACGAATGGATACAATCGGGTGAGTTGAGGGTTGGCACGAACCGGGAAGCTCCTGTAACTCGAAGTGACTTCGGGACTTGCGTGAGCTGGTTTTGGCCTTCTCAATGCGAAGCTCGCAAATTTGGGCGAGTCACGCTGAATCAGAACAAACTTACGACGCTATTTGGGAAGTCTGAGTTCAGCAGTGAAGCGTCAGGGACGGCGTCCGGCAAGCTGTCGGACGATGGAATGCTGCACGTTGCAGCTCATCGCTTTTCCACAGAACGGATTGTGCTCATGAAAACTGTGTTCACGACTG
>JBPOIW010000115.1:0-22502 GCA_052034165.1 Planctomycetota bacterium
ATGAACACGACATTCGCCCGCGATGCAGCATGAAGGCCAATGCCATCCGAATGACCATCTGCCGAGCAAAGTCATTGAGCGAGGTTTGAGATACAAAACGCTTGAATGCACGAGCCGATTCGACGACAATCACCATGGCGGGTCCTTCCGCATGAGTGGTGAGATTCCAATGATCCGTTCATGCGTGGGATCCGCTTTTTTTGCAATACCAGTCTCCGAGACTGATTCGAAATAGCGCAACTTCAAAACTGACGCGTCGGGTCATGATAATCCCCAGCATTTTCGCCCTGTCGATCTCCCCGATTGTCGAATAGCGCAACTTCAAAACTGGCGCGTCGAGTTATGAGGAAATCAATGCCTCGTACTCGGCGTTATGCAATCTCGGTGCGGTTTTCTTAGTTCGCACGATTCCGGAGCATTTCGGTCACTTGCGGCCCAAAAAACAGCCTCCACGCTATTCGGACTAAAGAGTCCTTAATATCCTGAGCAGATTGCTCGGACGGCCCGACATCTGAGCCTGAGACGCTGGTCGAAAAGGCAACAGTCTCGGCTATCGCCTCTGCCTCAGGTCAGTCGCGGCCACTGGGCACAAAGCAATATGCACTGCGAACACCCTCTTCGTTTTTCCAGCCTCCTGGCCACCCAATGACCGCTCCCTTGAAGACCGAACTTCTGATCCCCGCGGGTTCACTCGATAAGCTCAAAGTCGCGGTGCTCTACGGCGCTGATGCGGTCTATCTGGGAACTCCGGATATGAGTCTTCGAACCAAGTCGGACTTCACATTGGAGGACGTTCTGGAAGGCGTCCGGTTTGCGCATGAGCATGGAGTTCGCGTCTATCTGACACTGAATCTGTTTGCCCACAACAAGGATGTCGAAAAGCTTGACACATTCATCGACACAATTCGCCAGGTCGCACCGGACGGAGTGATCATCGCGGATCCGGGTGTCTTTCAATATGTTCGGCAGCGTGCTCCGGAGATTGCTCTGCACGTGTCGACTCAGGCCAATGTCTGTTCTTCGCTCGCCGTTCGTTTCTGGCAGTCCCAGGGAGCCAGTCTGGTTGTCTTAGCGCGAGAAGTCTCGTTTGCGGAACTCACTCAGATTCGCCACGACTGCCCGGACATTCGACTCGAAGTGTTTATGCACGGAACGATGTGCATGACATATTCGGGGCGTTGTCTGCTATCAAATTTTCTGTGTGAACGAGGCGCCAATCAGGGGAACTGCGCCAACAGTTGTCGCTGGGACTACAAACTTCATCTGCGGCTCAAAGATGGCACTGTTGAAGAACTGATCATTGACGACCACAATCGCGACATGTTCGAGTTCCTGCTTGAAGAAGGAGTTCGTCCGGGCGACTTGATGCCGATCGAGGAGGATACTCGTGGCTCGTATATTCTCAACAGCAAAGATTTATGCCTGCTGCCAAAGCTTGACGAGTATCTCAAGCTGGGCGTTGATTCGCTGAAGATCGAGGGGCGAGGAAAGAGTCTTTACTACGTCGCCGTTGTGACTCGTGCGTATCGCATGGCGATGGATGCGTGGGCGGCCGATCCGGAGAACTGGCGTTATGAGCCGTACATGGAAGAGCTTGATCGAATTCCATCTCGAGGATACACGCTCGCTTTTCATGATGGTCAGTTAACGAATCTGGCTCACGGCTATCAGCACACCGGGCAGGTCTCGGACGCGGCTTTTGCTGGCTACGTCGTCCGACACGCTGAGGATGCACTGCTGATTGACGTCCGCAATCGTCTGGATGCCGGTGATGTTCTGGAATTCGTTCCGCCGGGGTGTCCCGATGTTATTCGGCTTCGCCTGTATCACTTTGAAGTCGCCGGAAAAACTGAGCCGCGAGAAGTCATTCACGCGGGGCAGAATCTATTGGTCCGAATTCCATTCCATCTATTCGATCAGGAAGACCAGGCGACTCTGAAAGACCGACTTCCGCCGCTGACAGTGATCCGAAAGGAGAGGCCACTGACTGAAACCGAGATGGCTCGCGTTCGACTCGACGATACCGCGCGACGACTGGAACTATCCGGAGCTGCGCAATGCTGTCACACAAATCAGAACTGCGAAACGAACACCGCGAAGGAAGCGAAACGGGACTGGTCGCAGTATCAGCTTTATCAACTACAGCTTAAAGATGCACGAAATGAGGAGACCGAGGAAGCGGAACCGAAGTTTCGCCGAACGGGAGCATCGGGTTGTTGTGGACGTGGCTGTAATGGATGTCTGGTCTTCTGGCATGATCCGGCTTACGCCAAAGGTCGGGAACTCATGAAACAAAAGAAGCTCGGTGAGAAACTGGAACGGAAGGTTCGCGAGTAAACGGCCCGATTCCCGACCTCACCGCCTTTATGATTTCTCCGCTGCGAATGCGACGGTAGACTGCTGGTCGACAGGCCTTTGCTGTCGCCCCGTCTCATCGGCAATTCTGCAGTTCAAGAGATCATCCATGCATCCTGACAAAGTTGGACCGTACCTGATTGATCGCAAGATCGGCGCTGGAGGCATGGGCAACGTTTATCATGGCGTACACGAGTTGACGCAGCAGGAAGCCGCCATCAAAGTGTTGCCCGTGGCGATGGCTCGTGAAGATGGCTTCGTGCAAAGGTTCTCGCGTGAGATTGACGCATTGAGGCAGCTTTCCAATCGATACATCGTGCAGTTGTTTCAGGATGGAGAAACAACCGATGGCACGTTCTACTATGCGATGGAATTCGTCGACGGCCACACTTTGACAGCCGAGATTACGAATCGCAAAAAGCTGCCGTGGAAAGAGGTCATTGAGTATTCGATGCAGATCGCGGCCGCACTGAAGGCGGCTCACGATGCCGGAATTGTGCATCGCGATTTAAAGCCCAGCAACCTGATGCTGACACAGGATCGAGTCATCAAGTTGACCGATTTCGGCGTGGCCAGTCTATTTGCTTCAGCTCGGCTGACTCGCACAGGAGGCGTTGTTGGCACGGCCGAATACATGTCACCCGAACAAGCGCGGGGTCAAAAAGCCAGTCGGCGTAGTGACCTGTATTCGCTGGGGGCTGTGATGTATGCCATGCTGACCGGACGCCCTCCGTTCACCGGTGCCAGCGCGAATGACATTCTGCAGAAGCATCAGTTCGGACAATTTGATAAGCCCAGTCGTTATGTGACTGATCTTCCGCGTCTGGTTGAAGAACTGGTGTGTCAGCTCCTGGAGAAAGATCCCGCCAAACGGCTGCCAGATGCCTTAGTCGTGATGAAGCGACTGGAACAGATCAAACTGCGTCTGGAAATGATGGAGCAGCATCTGGAGTCAGAGACCGTCGAACGGCCAGGACCAAACACGACGGTTCTTTCAGAGAACGAAGCTGTCGAGAGCGATGTCCATCATCCGGGCCCGGCCACAATGGTGCGAAACATGATCCGGGACGATATGACCTCGTCACTGGTCAAGTCACCGGTCGCAAAGTTCTTCGATAACATTTTTGTGCTCATTACTCTCCTGGCCCTCATCATCGTGTTTGGGATCTGGATGAACCGTCGCAGCGTGGCCGATCCAGGCGAACAACTGGCGAAAGCTCGCGAACTTTTTGCCAGAGAACCCAGTCCTGCGTGGCTGCGCGCACGCGACGAGTTACTGCAGCCGCTCGTGGATACGAATGCTCTGCCCGGTTCCAGGGAAGAGATAGACGCACTCATTCTGAAAGCCAATCAGTTTGATTTCTGTCGATCCTTGCGGGCAGATCCGGAGAGCAGCAACGATGTCGCGTCGGAACTGCAGCGCCTGATTCGGCGGACCTTTGATACGTTCAGTAATGGCGATCCTGTCGCGGCGCGTGAGCAGTTGCAGGCTGTTCGGGAGCTTGCCGCCCAGGATTCTCGTAACGAATACTTGTCACAGTTTCTGGCGGAGACGCAGAAGAAGTGGGACAAAGAACCATTGACAGTCGGCCGCAAGGCACTGTTAGAGCGAATTCTGACCGAAGCTGAAGCGATGGCAGAATCCGGTGACGAGGCCAATGTCGAACGGGCTGTCAGGACACTGACCTCCGCACAGCAAATCTACTCCAATGATCGAACCGTGGCAGAGGAGTCAGGACGAATTGATGCGTTGCTGAAAAGACTTCAGCCAATGCCATAGTGTGGAAATCATCCGATTGGTAATCCACTGCATCCGGTTTTGTGCATAAGTCCGCTGATCTTTCCCGGACACCTTCATCAAAGTGGAAAAACGACCAGACCCGATTGAATCCGATTCGTGTCCAAGTCACATTGTGGCGGTTGCAGAACATTTGGTTCGGGTGGAATGCGCAGGATTGTTCTCCGCAGGTTTATCTTTCAGCCCGAAACGGATCGACTTATTTGAAACTCGGACTCAGCGATGATTGTGAAACTTGGCCCGTGCCGCATGGAATTGGTTCAGGGCGATATTACTCAGCAACACGTCGATGCGATCGTTAATGCCGCCAACAGCAGCCTGGCCGGCGGTGGCGGTGTCGATGGGGCTATTCACAATGCGGGTGGTCCAACCATCATGCAGGAAACAACGCAGAATTTTCCGGAGGGTTGTCCCACGGGCAGCGCGGTGATGAGCGGGGCCGGAAATCTTCCGGCCAAATATATCTTTCATGCCGTCGGACCAGTCTGGAAGGGAGGTCGTCAGGGTGAAGCGGAGCTTCTGGCGTCGGCCTGTCGTGCGTGCCTGAAACTGGCGGTGCAGCATCAATGCAACAGTATTGCTTTTCCTGCATTGAGTGCGGGGGCTTATGGGTATCCGCTTGATCTGGCGGCGGCCAATCTGGTCAAGACAACGATGGACTTTGTGCGCTGGCATCAGAATCCGACAATGGTTCGATTCGTACTGTTTGATCAGGGTGCGTTCGGAGCGTTTGCCCGAGCCGTGGAGGAAGTGGTGCCCAGATGATTGAACCATCGATTCGCGAACTGGTCGCGTCAGATGGTTACCGTCTGAAGTTTCGCCATTGGGCTCCGGAACATGTCAGGGGGATTGTGATTGCTCTGCATGGCATTCAAAGTCATTCCGGATGGTACGATTATTCTTCACGCCGTTTGGTCGACGCTGGTTTTGCAGTCTACTTTGCCGATCGCCGTGGCTCGGGCCTGAATGGATTCCAGCGAGGCCATGCTGCGCATGCGATGCGGCTGGTCAATGATGTGCGAGCACTTCGGCAGTTGGCCATCCATGAGTCTGTGGGCGGTCACGGCACTTCAAACGCTCAACTGCCCATCACGATTCTGGGCGTCAGTTGGGGAGGAAAACTGGCAGCGGTCCTCGCAGCCTTGTTTCCTGCAGAATTCGATCGCCTTGCGCTGTTGTACCCGGGACTGGTTGCCAGGATCGGGCCAACGTGGTCGCAGATTTTGCGACTCAATCTGGCCCGCACATTCGAAATCGTGAAGCACCATATTCCAATTCCGCTCGACGATCCGGCGCTATTTACTCAGGTTCCAGAATGGCAGCAGTTCATTTCTTATGATCCGCTCGCGATACATACTGTCTCCAGCAGTTTTCTGAATGCCGGCCGAGAACTGGATCGTTTGTTAACAGTTGAGTGTGCGAAGATCCAGCAACCCACGTTGTTGCTGCTGGCCGAGAACGACAGCATCATCGACAATGTTGCCGTTCGCCAGAGAGTCAGCCGGTTTGGCACGCACCAGCTCACCACACGGGTTTATCAAGGTGCTCGGCACACACTGGAGTTTGAGCCGAACCGAGATGTCGTCGTTGATGATCTCATCACATGGCTGTCAACGCCTTAGCAATGATGAGTAAGCAATGACGAGTCGTAAGCAATGACGAGCGTCATATCGACGTCGCCAGAGAAACGCCCTCAACTGGCCGCCGATCGCAATCTGAGAATGCTTACACGATGTGTCGCGAGCTGTTTGTCGCAAGCTGTTTGCCAATCTCGCAGCTCGTGTCTACCCGGACAGACTCATATTCGGCGGCTCAGATCTCCAGAAGGTCTTTTCCGCTCCTGATTCTCCGAGTGGAACGGAGTCGCTGTTTCCCTCGGGGAAGTAAGTTGGCCGCCAGGCCGGATGAGCAACATGGCGCTGTCCGGCCAGCCACCGACCGGTCGAAAGATCACCGCGAAGAGTCGAATCAGATGGCTTCCTCGTCGACTTGCGAAGATCATTCACCCTAATCACGACCGGAATTCTCGCGCCGGGAGAAATCTCTTCCGCGTAGAGGCTGCTGATTTACGGTTCTGTCTGAGGTATTGGCGTTGAGTGTCGAATTCTGACACCGTCAGAATGAATCGACTCGACAGTTAACTGGTCAGAGACAAGAGTTCCCTGGTACACAATGTCATCATTCAGGACGGCCGCCTGCCTTCCCGTGGAGCTTGAATAGAAAAGTTTCACAGTGGACTTGCTGGCCAGATCAGCGGCGAGAGAAATTTCGTCAGGGGCAGGTTCCGCGACAGCATTTGTGGACGTGTCAGCGTCAGAAACATCTGCAGAACGAACCATCGCAGCAGTCGTGGAGAATGGACTTCGGCTGGCGATCTCCTGAAGTTTCTGCTCGTCAATCTCCATGAACGAGCGGAACAGGGGATTCGCGGAACTTAAGCCGATCCCTTCCTTCGGGTACTCGGGACTTGATGACTTTTGTTCCTGATTCGGCAACGCATCAGAATGAACGGACGTCCCTGTTTCTGACGAAGTAACAATGAGTGCCTCTGTTACGGACGGGTCTGTCTTCTCTGCTCGTTGCTGTTTCGAGCCGCCTGGCATAACGGCATACAGAACGATGACCAGGACTCCGATGACAACGGCGTTCGATGTACTCAGCTTCCCTTTGTGAATCTTCATTTCAGGTCTCCGACTGCGGACTGAGCCATCATCCGGGGGAATGACGAGAAAATTCCGATCGTGAGACTAACCTGAAGCTCCTCGCTGCCCATCTCCGGGGCCGCAATTCGCACTTCGTCGACACTGCAGAGTCGGGAGGTTGCCTTCACACTGTAGAGGAACTGACAAAGCTCGGACCAGTTGCAGACAGCCGAGATTCTGACGGGGACTTTCTCAAACTGCTGATCGAATTCAGCCTGGCCAGGCTGAAACTCCAGAATCTCCATCCCGGCCTGCTCCACCTGGCCGGCGAGTCCTTCCAGAAAGGCGTGGTCGTCGCCCTTGTATGGGATCTTTTCCCGCCACGCCTGCAGCTTCTCTTTGAGGCTATTCTCTTCAGATTGCAGAAACTCCAGACGCTGCCTGAGAACTTCCGACTGGCTGACGAGCGACTGTCGCTGATTCAAGGTGGAGTTCAGCTCCGCTCGCACGGTCGCGGACCTGGCCATGGAAGCGAAGTACTGAATTCCACCAAACAGCAGGCAAACAAATGCTGCGACGAGATGACAGCGGAATCGATATCGAAGAAAAGTTTGGCTGGCGTAGCTCATCAGTGTCGCTCCTCTCGAACGCACTCCACGACAAATTCGCGTTGCAGAAGCCCAACGACGCCCGATGGCTGAGAAGACTTCATCGCGACGCTATGGAATGCTCCGCTGGCGCGAAGAGAATTCATAAAGCGAGCGACTGAGATGTCTGACACTGCAAGACCATTGACGTGCATGACCGTTCTGAATCGCTTCCGTGATGGTTCGGCGGATGGAGACTGAGCCGTGGTGGGGATAGCCGCTTGTGTTGTGTCGGTATTCTCTTCAAGATTGAAAAGATCAAAGCGTGAAACGGTCAGTTGATCGCCAATATCAGTCGCCGATCGACTGACCACATCGAGCAGGTTCAGCGGATCTTCGGCCCGTTGCACGGCCTTCATTTCTCCGATCTCTGTGGTCAGGGTCTCAATTCGTTTCTCTGCTGCAGAGAGTGACAACAGAGACTGCTCGGCAGCCTCCACCTGAGGCTGCAGTTGATCTGCAGCAGCCCGGACAATCGAGCATTGTTTCCAGTCGTATTGGGTGATTCCGGCGATCCCGGCCGCGACGATCAAGAGCACTGGCGTCCAGCAACGAATAACTCGAATTCGGATTGAGCGCCGTCGCATGTCGTCCGGGAGAAGATTGATGGACACACTCATCCGTCGATCTCCCAGGCAGAGAGAGCCGCAGCGACGGCGTATTCCGGACTGCAACCAGCCCCTTGGCTTGTGGGAAGGTTCCAGAGCAAAACCTCGTTGGCTAAATCGTGGCTCAACGACTCTTTCAGTTCCGGAATGATGGAACCGGGGCCCATGACCACGAAAGCGGAAGGAGTCATTCGTAATCCGGGACGGCGTGCAAAGGTGAGGCTTCGAGAGATTTCATCACCCATCGGCAGGCACCAGTCCTGAACCGCTTCCTCAATGCGATGTCGGACGAATCGAGACGTGTGGACAGGAAGTCCCTGGTGAAGTCCACGGATCAGACGCATCGTCTCCGCAGTCTGCAGCTGCAAAGCATTCGAAAGGCTGGTCAGGAACTCGCAGAGTCCGCCAATGCGCGGAACTCGAGCCAGCACCGGGACACCATCCTGCACCAGAATCAGAAGGCAGGTCTTCCAGCCGATATGGATACACATTTGTTGAGATGCGTTTGGGGGAGCATCGTGAACCTGATCGGACTCGACCATCATCGCCACTGCACGCGCGCAGGCTGTGGGAAGTCCGTCGATACCTTCGACCATAAAGCCGGCTTTTTGAAGTCGTGAAACTGTACCGCCGACAATATCACGGTCAGTGCATAGCGAGCAGACACCGGTCATGTTTTCACGCTGGGCGACTCCTGACGGGAGCGTCCAGAAATCAAAGACGGCATTCTGCGACACAAGTCCTTCCACTTCGCTGCGAACCATCATCTCCAGTTCCGCAGGATTTGTGGCAGGAAACTCAAGCACACGAAGATCACAGACTTCCATCGGCAACACACTCGCCATGGATGCACCGCGAAACCCGGCGGCGGCCAGCAGGAGGTCGGTACTTTGAAACGGAGCGAACCCGGAGTTCCGCGGCAGCGCGGACAGTGAGTCCATTGTCGCCGCACAGGAACCAGTCCTGATCAGCTTCCATCCTCGTTCGGCACGCTCAACTTGCGCGCAGAAAAGTCCGCTGGTATCGAACTCCAGTCCGATACGGCCCGGGCTTTTGCGGGTGCGTGATTTTGACGGTAAGGCTTTGAGCATGGCTCGTTCAGTTCCCGATTTCGCCCTGGATTATTTTTTGCGAGCTGGCTTATCGGCCGGGATTTCCGCCGTCTTCTGAAGGTGATCTTCGATGTTGCTGATTCGCGTATCGATCTGCTTGAGCGTCGCCAGGATTTCGACCAATACTTTTTCCGAGCGTGCTCCTCCGCTCAAAAACGCCTCCGGAGATTTTTTGTCTTCCGTCTGCAGCAGAGTCGTGGGGTAAGCGGGTGAGTGAGCGGTCAGAAGTCCCAGAACGAAAATGACCGCTGCAAGGCTTAACTGGCGGAAAGCACTGACCATCACTTTTCTCCCGTGCACAAACTCACAAGATCGATTTCGGTCCGGAGAACACCTGACAGAACGGAGACTGGCTCCCAGTCTTCACAGAAAACACCTGAGCACAGACAGCAAGCGGGTGTCAGCTTCAGCTTCTGTGAGTGCCTCTGCGTCAAATCTAGCTCGGCAAATTGAACAATCAGCAGGACACGCTCGGATTGATCTGAGATGATGCGAAAACACATCGCGGAGGTTCAGAGATGAACGGTTGTGTGGTCCGTCAGCAGACTGAGCGGAGCTGAACTGAACTGAGCCATGAAACGAAAAAAGCCCCGTCGGATTCCGTGAATCTGACGGGGCTTTGGATTTCCAGTGCTCTTCTTGAGTCGAGGACTCAAATCTACTTACCTGGCTCCGGAGTTGGCTCAGTGGCTGGAGCTGGCTCAGTTCCTGCTTCCGGTGGCTTCTCACCGCCGGCGTTTGGATCTTCACCTTCTTTGGCTGGCTCGCCTTCGACAGCCGCCTTCTTCGATTCGGCAGCTTCCTGCTTCATCTTTTCCAGTTCCGCCTGAGCAGCCTTCAGAGCCTCTTCGGCTGCGTTCTTCGCAGCAGTCAGGTCAGTGACCTGCTTCTCAAGATCCGCCTTCGCTGTCTTCAGAGCATCACGCTCTTCGCTTGCCGTCTTCAACTCGCCTTTGGTCGATGCCAGAGCTTCATCCTGCTTCTTGCCCGCTTCACGCAGTTGAGCGACTTCTTCGATGCACATCTTATGAGCGGCTTCAGCCTTTTCAGCTCGAGCCTTTTCAGCGGCCACGGACTTCTTTTCGCCTTCAAGCTGCTTGTTCAGTTCAGCAACCTGAGCTTCCAGGGCCGCCTTCACGTTGGCCGCTTCAGCTTTCACAGCTTCAATTTCAGCCTTCGCAGCTTCAATCGCTGCATTTGCGGCAACCAGATCCGCCTGAGCCTGCTTCAGAACAGGTTCCATGTCATCGGCATCTTCTGCACGAGACAACGCGTCCTTGTAGGGCATCATCTCGCGATAGGTACCATCTTTTGCCTTGTACCAGCGAGTTGTCTTGCATGGAGAACAGTTATTCTGTTCCGGCTTCAAACAGGATTTCAGCCCAGCTTCGGAAACGCTTCCGAAAGCCAGTACTACGGCTAATGAAGTCAGCAGGGTTTTCATTTCGGTCACTCAAAGGGGTTGGGGGCGGGATCCGTGCCACTCGGTAAACAATGGATCCGAGTTTGAATTAAAGTTTGCTCAGATGTCGCGTTTCGACAACCTGATTCCGGTCGCACGGATCAAAGATGGAGGGAATTCTGACGAATAAGGGGATTCTGCGCACTCTGCGGGGGTTTTTCCAAGGAGAAACCCTATTTTGTTGATATCGATTACAGCGACTGCCTTATCCAGGAATCGCGATCAGCACTCCGAATACCGATTCTGCGGGCGTGAGACATTCTGCCGAGGTCCTAACTGGACAGCGCCATGTTCACGAAAACCATTGAGAATACAAGCCCGACGCGCCAGTGAGTGAATGAGTCGCAAAGTGTTCACTCGCTAGCGCTTCGGGGTTGTGAGGGAGCCGAACATGGCGCTGTCCAGCAAAAGTCCCCATTCGTCCCCTCCTGGGCTGTCGAATCCATTGTCCTCGGCTCTGTCGCTTTTGTACGTCCGTCACTCTCCGGTCCATACTCAATAAAAACAGATGCGAACACTTCGTCCACGCCATCGGGATTGACTACAACAGGCATAAGAGCATCGGTTGTTTATCGATTAGAGTCAAAGTTGCACCATTCTTGACCACAATTCGGGCAAAGGTTCCTACACTGCGGCCTGTTGTATCTTACTCAGCACCATGAGGCCGTTTGACGCGACATAAGCGGAATCTGAAATGCCGGGTTGTGGGCTTGCTGTCGAAATGGATTTGCTCCTTTTCGATTGGCAACTCCAGATTTGGCTCCATGTTAAGCGTTTCTGGCATACTGATCGGATCTCCTGATCTTTGACGACGCGATCCAACATACGACTCGAGACTTCGCCTGACTCCCAGGTTCTGGGACTTCAACAGGTTTATGGAGGCTTGCTCCAACGCCCAGCCATTAACTGGCCGTCTGAACGTTCGTTCATAAAACGACTGGGTGTTGGGGGCCAGGGAAGCGTGATGCTGGCGGAGCGGCGAGGGGCCGCCTCATTTAGTATCCCGGTCGCCCTGAAGTTCTTCTCTCCTGCCGCATTCAGTTCGCTCTTGCGTTATGAACAGGAGATGCATCGCCTCGCCGAAGTCTCCGCCATTGTCGCGCGCATTCAGGTTGATCACCTCGTTTCGGTCCATACGTTTCAGCTCGACAGCGGGATTTACGTACTGGAAATGGAGTGGATTGACGGCTTTGATCTGCTTCATATTCTCAGGCGAGATACACTCGCATTCGTTCAGGATGCCGTGACTGAAACTCGCTGGGCCAATATCACAGAACGAGTCATCACGACGGGGGAAGTGGACTGTCGATTGAAACCAGGGATGGCAGTGGCCATCATTCGAGAATGTCTCGAAGGAATCGCCGCGCTGCATCGCGGCGGGATTGTCCACTGTGACCTTAAGCCATCGAATGTCATGGTGAAACGCACGGGACAAGTCAAGATCATCGACATCGGTTCGGCCTATTGGCTTGGCCGACCTCCTCATGCTCAGCCCTGTACGCTGGAGTATGCTGCGCCCGAAATTCTTTCCGGGCATCGTGCCACGGCTCAGTCCGATCTGGCAAGTCTTGGCTATATGCTGATCGAAATGTTGTCAGGGTCCCGACCTTTTTCCGGAATGAACTTTGAACAGCTGATTCAGGCCAAGCAGACGATTCTGGAGCGTTTGCCGAGTCTGCTGCCGATGGAAGAATTTCAGTTCAGCGAACCATTGATACGCCTGCTGCGAGGATTGGTGCATCCGGATCCGCAGCAACGATTCAGCACAGCCGAAGAGGCCGAATTATCTGAGTATGGTGCCGCTGGCTTTCTGCGAGAGCTGATCAAGAGCGATCTTGCTGAAGAGTATGGGATGGAACTCCGACGCTGGATTGCTGAACTGGAAACAAACTCCGGAAGCCGCCGCGAGAAAATCAGTGACATCGTGCCTGACGGAACTACAAAGATCGTGATTC
This sequence comes from Planctomycetota bacterium, assembly GCA_052034165.1. Lineage (GTDB taxonomy): Bacteria > Planctomycetota > Planctomycetia > Planctomycetales > Planctomycetaceae > SXXK01. The sequence goes on from JBPOIW010000115.1 coordinate 12,580, forward strand.
CGGATTCAGACTCCCTGCGTCACGGCCAGCAGACCTGAAGCACACAGCCCGATTGCGTGGCAATATACAGACGGTCGCCCATGGGCCCCGTACAAATATGCTGTGGTGGATCTACTGAGACATCCACGGCCCATTGAATCTCGCCATCAAAGTTCAGCCAATAGATTCGATTTTCCAGAGTCAGGACCGCCACTCGACTCCTGGTGGCTGCCGCCGATACTCGCGAAGGAATTCCGTCAATTGCGAACGCTCCCAGTTGCTCGCCGGCGCGATTGTAAACCTGAACTCCATGATTGAAGGCCGCAAGGAAGACGCGTTTGGCTCCTTCCGCCAAACTCATGTCTCCCAGATTGTTCAGCAGTTGCTCACTCCAGACCTCTTTGCCCTTGAGCGTGTAGCGACAGAGTTGTCCGAACTCTGCGGCAGCCAGTAGCTCGGGCTGCTCTGCAAGGAAAACCAGATGTTCCATCGGTCGACGCGTCTCGATTTTCGCGATCTCTTTGCGATCGGCCGACACGATGTGAAGCCGAGACGCATCCGTGCTGAAGGCAATGTGGCTTCCGTGCGGTGACACGGCCAGTGCCGTGATTCGCCCCGTGATTGCGGCATCCCAGAGCGGTCGCAGCGTTCTGTCAAAGCAGATCAGGCGACGCTCATCAACAATCGCTGCGCCCAGATCGCCGGAATGAGCAATTGCGACTCGAGACAGTCCGGGGTAATTCAGATTCTCAATCAGCCGGTCCCCCGACTGATTCATCAAAGTGAGGTGACCACGGCGAGTTCCCACGAGTAACTCTCGTGACTCATGGGCGAGATCAATGCCGACAATGCCGTCAGGGAAAAAGTCTTCAAAGACTTCGCTGGGGCGAGATCCATGACAGTTATGCAGCAGAGGTGACGCCACTCGATGTCCCCGCGTCCATTCTACTGGAGCTGGTTTTGCAGAATTTCAATCGCTTCAGCCACATCCGGATCAGCACTGATTTCTTCCGTCGTGCGCCCTCGATAGAACGAGTACTGCAGGTCCTTCGGTTCCGGAACTTCGACGTCCGGAGCCAATCCTTTGCCAGAGTAGTTCTTGTCGTCAGGAGAATAAAACTTCGCTGTTGTCAGCTTTAAGCCCGTGTCGCCCGGAAGATGAATAATGCTCTGCACAGACCACTTGCCGTAAGTCTTACGCCCGACGATTTTTCCACGATGATGATCGCGAATGGCCCCCGCCACGATCTCACTTGCGCTGGCACTGTTTTCATCCACAATCAACGCCAGAGGATAATGACGCACATTGTTGCCATGCGCCTGGAACACCTGATTCTGCTCGGGAGAACGACCTTTCGTGGACACCAGAACCCCGCGGTCGATGAAACGGTCGATAACAGCTGCCGCAGTTTCCAATAATCCCCCCGGGTTCCCTCGGAGATCCCAGATCAGAGCTTTCATGCCCTGGCGTTCCAGCCCTCGCAACGCTTCATCAAGTTCTTCAGCAGTGTTGTTCTGGAAGCCTTCCATGCGGATGTACCCAATTCCGCTGGCTTCATCCAGCATGAGTTTTCGAGTGACACTGTGAATCTGAACTCGCTGCCTGACGAAACTGCCCGTCTTCTGACTCCCGTCCGGTGATTCGTAAGTGAGACTGACTTTGCTGCCGCTGGTTCCACGCAGAAGTCGAGCCGCATCGTCCGTTGACAGTTCCCTGCAGTCGGTGCCATCGATGGCGACGATGTAATCTTCAGGCTGCAGTCCGCCTTTCTCCGCCGGACTGTTAAACAGCACATTGACAAGATGCATGCCGCGTCCTTTGACGCCCTTCATCTCAATCCCAATTCCAACCAGCTCACCCTGAATGCTGCCAAACAGATCATTATATCGATCCGGAGTCAGGAAGTTGCTGTATTCATCGAGAGCATTGCAGCCGCCGAAGATGTATTCCATCGCGACCACAGTTCCGGAAATGCCCAGCTCACGCTGGCAGAGATCGCAAACGGCGGTAATTGTGGACCGAGCCTGCATACGGCTGTCGATGCGACGATTCCAGAAGTCCTTGATGAGAATCTGGCGGACTCGATCAATGGCTTCAGTCTTGCCTTCAAGTTTGTTCTTCGCAGTAAATCGATCATTCTTCAGAGCCATGTAAAGGCTCTCGGTTCCATGAGCGACGAAACGAGTTTCCTTGATTGGTTCGACGTATTCGTACTGAACTCGGCTAAGGATGTCTTCAAAAAGATCCAGGGCTTCAGCCCGACCTTTGGTCAGTAGCTTTTCTTCAAAGCTGCGATCTGAATAGCGGCGATCAACACCGAAGTGGATTCGTGTTCGACGCAGACCGTACTTCAGCCCCTCGTCATCGGTGAAACGCTCAAGCGTCGCTTCATAGTGGTTGATCGCTTCAACCCACTGGCGATTGTTTTCAAGAAGTTCGCCCACTCGTAATGCATCCGCCGCATCGGCGTAAACAGACGCATCAACTTCCACAGGGTCTTCAGCTCGCAGGACAGCCGGCGTTAGAAGAAACAGTGAGACGAGAGTCAAGGTCGACCATAGCCGACAACTCAGCACGTTTACACGCATGATGTTCCCCTCGACCCCGACAGCCGTGTTTGCCGTTGTGGTCCATCCACTCAGTGCACTCAAATCCGAGCGGCATCATGCCCTGCTAATGATCTCAACCATGAAACCAGACGTGCTGGTCGGCGCGGTTCTACTCTCTGCACGGCTACGATTGAGGCTGGCTGCTCTACGTGTCCTGCGAACACCCGGCCCCAATCTTCAGCGTGCGGAGAATCAGTCCCATACCGGCCAATCATCCGAAAACATTCTTTGCCGTCGGATGAGTTGCAATGATCACACTATCAGTGCCGCAGTCCAGTTCATAAACCCAAATCGAATATATGGCCGAAAACACCCGGGGTCAAACAGGGATTCTCGACAGACTTTTCGCAGCAGAAATATCAGGCAGATTGGGCATTGAAGTCATTGTCTTCCATAGCTTTCCATCTTGCCAATGCCGCGTATTTCGCTTTGAGGCCTACCGTCCTAACTCTTTCGCCGAGCAAATTTGTGGTCGCCAATTCGCCCAGGATTGCATTCCGTCAAATTCGGAAAATTCGATTCTCCGTTCCCTTGCCGATGCGAACAACCGCGCGTAAGCTGCGGGAGCAATTTGTGGGATTCACGCCCACAATGATCTTTGAAAACAAGTTGAAAGTGGGATTCATGCCCGGTAGGCTATTGGCTTGTCGGCGTGTTGATTTTTCGTTTCAGTAGCCGCAGGGCGATACCTCCGGTTCAATCTGCTGTGTTCTTACAGCGAAAACCGGACGCTAACGTGTTCCGGCTGATTGAATCAACGCACCGTGACGGCTTCGGTCACACAACGATTTTGTGGTGTCTGGCTGACAGGTCTGCTCTGGCAAGGGGACTGCCCTTGTAAGAAGGAAGAGAGTTTCCACATGTTCCTGACGGGAGAATACAAGCGAACGATCGATGATCGCTTTCGCCTGATGCTTCCGACGGAGCTGTCGGCTTCGATCTCCGATGAGAACGGTGACGTCATCATTGCCAAGGAGCGAGCCGGATGTTTAAGCCTTTGGCAGCCCGCCGAATGGCAAAAGCGACTCGACAGCGGTATCGCGTTACTGAAGCAGAAGATCGACTCAGGACGAATGGAGCAACGCTGGAGCGAAGTGCAGCGTCTCGGTCGTCTGCTGTCGACTCGTCATCAAACCACACGACTGGCGAATCGCTCGCGACTTCTGATACCAGAAGGCTTCAGACCATTTCTTGGTGTTGATGCTGGAAAAGAAACGGTCGTCGTTGGAGCTGTCATCTGTGTGGAAATCTGGCAGCCGGATGCATGGAACAATGTCCTGAAAGATGAGATGCCGGACTTCGGCGAACTCTTCAAGCAGTTGACGCAATAATCCCATTTTCAAATCCGGAAGCAGAACGGATCGAAGAAGAGAAAAGCATTGCTTACTCACTCTTCCCAGCAGGTCGCTTGCTCACTCAACAAGACATGCGACTGGCCGAGAGTTATCCACCACGGATGGCGATGCGGCAGGGAGGCCGCTTTTCTCTCTTCGATCCGGTTTTTTCTGCCTCTGAGTTTTCTTCTCACCATCGCACATCTTCAAATTTCCAGATGTAGGTTGGACATTCTTGTCCAACTGTGTTGCGCCCGACGCGACTGCCCCCTCTGCCCGTAGATCGATTCTCTGCGCAGCTACGGCCTGCTCACCGCGATGTCTGCTCGGACTCGCGTCCCGCTTCGACTGAAACGGGAAGTTGAATTCATGGCTTTCCAAAAGCGAACACGTCACGGCGTGTTGATTTAATCGCTTCATCAGCCGCAGGGCGTTAGCTCCCGGTTGTTTTTCCTGGGTTTCAGGAGCGAAAACCGGACGCTAACGCGTTCCGGCTGATTAATTCAACAGGCTGGTTAGTGAGGGATAAAAGTCGCCGCGTTGTTCAACAACAATCCCTCGCTGACGCAGCGGCTCAGGATGAAAACAACAGCCGGCCCAGTCCTCTTGACACAATTACAATTGTAGTCCTATAGTTCACGTTCAGGGACATTTGTAATTGATTCCGATTTGAATACGGAGGACCGCCGATGCCGCCGCGACCGGGATTGTCAAAGGCTGAGCTGGAGATTGCTCGGATCGTCTGGGAACTGAAGGACGCCGGAGTCCGGCAGGTCTTTGAAGCCTTGCCACCGGGCCGCGACATCGACTTTACAACGGTCCAGACCTACCTCCGCCGGCTGGAGGAGAAGGGCTATCTCAACGTGCGACTGGAAGGTCGTAGTCGAGTTTACTCGCCCAAAGTCCGGCCTCAGACTGTGATTCGCGAAACTGTCGGCGAAATGGTCGACCTGTTGTTCGGCGGCGAAACAATGCCGCTGATGAAGCATCTCGTCGAGGAACGCAAGTTCTCCTCCGGTGACATCGAACAGCTCCGTGAGTTGCTGGATCGACTCGAAGGAGGCAGCGATGAGAAGTGATCAAGGTTTTCGGTTTTCAGTTTTCGGTTTTCAGAGACTGCGAGTTATCTCAGCGATCTTCTTTCTTCTCTCTGCTTTTGATTCATTTGAAATTTCAAATTTGAAATCTCAAATCCGCGCAGCGGCCGGAGGTCGTTTATGACCGACATCTTGCAGATGTTGTGGACGCAATCATGGCAAATTGCTGTGCTCGCCCTCATGGTCGCTATCTGTGCGCGAACGATCGCAAAGAATCGCCCGCATCTGGCTCATGCAATGTGGCTGCTGGTGCTTGTGAAATGTGTGACACCGCCCATGTGGGGGCATTCTCTGGGAGTCTTCAGTCAGTTGCAGACACTGTCGGTTTCAGATGAGCAGACTGATATTTCAACTGCGGAAGATGTGAGCACGGTCGCGGCTAACCTCAAGTTTTCGCCATCCGATGGCGAACCGACCGGATCTGTGTCGCTCATCGAGAGTGAACTGGCAACACTTCAGGGCTCACAACCAATCGTTCGCAGCAATACTGCAAATACCGCGAGCCTTATTACAACTCCAGCACCTGACGTGTCGGTCTGGAAGACGGCAGAACCGACTCGCCCAAGTCGTGATTTATGGCCAGGCCCTTTGTTCTTCTGTCTGGTTATTGGGGCAGTCGCCACATTGAGCGTGATGGTCGTTCGCTGCCTGAGCTGCCTGCGAAGTATTTACCGCCATCGCACCTCAGAGTTCGAAGACTTGCTGAATGAGCGTCTGCAAATGCTGTCAAAGAAGCTGCGTCTCCACCGAGTGCCTCGCATCATCGTCTCGGACGTGCTGTTTGGCCCGGCCGTGCTGGGAGTGTTGCGGCATAAGATTGTGTTACCACGATGCCTGATCAGAGCCGAGAGCGGAAAGCGGAAAGCCGGTGACTGTGCGGACGACTCCACTCCGCTTTCGGCTTTCAGCTCTCCGCTTTCCTCCCTCGATCCCATCCTAGCCCACGAACTGCTGCACATCCGCCGCGGTGATCTGCGAACCGGCCTGCTGCAGGCCATCGTGCAAAGTCTTTGGTGGTTTCATCCGGCCGTGTGGTTCTGCAACCGCTGGCTGTCGCGAGAAGCTGAGCGATGTTGTGACGAACAAGTCATCGCAGAGCTCGGTTGCTCGCCGGCTCAATATGCTCGTAGTTTGTTGTCAGTCATCGAAAGCAAACACGCACTGCAACCGATCCCCGTCTTCCCCGGCATGAAGCCTGTGGAAATCACATCTCAACGCATGGAGCGAATCATGTCCCTGAAAACCGGACTCAAAAAACAAACCCCACTCTGGTGCTGGCTGGCCGTTGCTGCGATGGCGATTGTTGTGTTGCCGGGAGCGATTGCAGAGCCACAGTCGGAAGAGAAGGTTGTCGAAGCACAACCAAAGGAGATGGGTTTACCTAAAGAGACAAAGGTAGCGGTTGCCCCTGAGGTCGAAGTCTCAACGAAGACCTACATCGTTGGCGACCTGATCGAGCGTCTTGCAAAAGAGCAAAACCTTTCTTTGGACCAGGCAAGAAAAAGTCTGTTACAGATTTTTGAATCATCTGTTTCGCCAGTACACCGTCATGCTCAGGGCGTTCCTGCCCATCCAGAAATTCTGCAGCAACCATTGCCGCCCGCAACAACATCCCCCAAAGTCGTCTCGACAGCCCGGACAGTGTCATCTCCATCTACGGCGATTGTAGTGTTGTCGTCATACGCTATCGACGGCGATCGCATAGTCGTTGTTCAGTCCGCTGCGGGGCATGCGACTCTTCAGGAATACTTAGGCGCAGTCCGACAGTTCGGATTCACTACGTTTCAGGTCACCGCTCGGTACATCATGGGGTCCCCCGAGGAGATCAATTCCTTGATGGAGGCTCTGCAACTGGAGAAGCCGTTTCCCAAAACAGCCGAAGCCAAAGCCGTTCCAGAATCATCGCAGTCTGAGAAGCAGTCTCCACAATCGGCGGCCACGTTTTACGTCGGTACTACGGGCATCGTTTCCATGGAGGAAGCTCGAAAGATAGAAGAACTGGCGCGTTTAAAGGCAGACTGTTTGTCGATTCAGTGTCCAACGGTCAGCGCGATTGACGGTCAAGTCGCAACGATCCAAACCGGTGAAACAAAACCGTTCATCGTGGGATTCAAAGAGAACGATGAGCCCATGATTCGTACGGTGGTCGAAGGGTTGACGCTGCTTGTTATTCCGAAGGTCGTGGATAAGGGTCTCTTTCAACTAAAGTCAGCGGCGTGTCTCGAAGGCACCTCTGGGCAGCGCCTAATTGCCACGACAGGACGAGTGACCGAGACACCGAAGATGTTCACTTTGCCAGCCATCACCGTCAAACGGCTTCAGACGACGGTAGAACTGCAGGAGAATCAGGCATTTTTGCAATCAGGAATGATCACCACCGAAGAAGGAAAGTCGCAAGCTTTTCTCACAGTCTTGGAGGCCCGACTTGTCGCTCATGAGGTGGCGGGAAAGGCCGTCGAAAAGGAGGGTAGGGCAGAAACCCTGAAAGCCTCCGGAGGGAATCCATGCAGAAGTGCAGCAGAGCTAAAAAGCCTGATTCGCCTGCACGAAGATTTCATTGTGTCGCCTGAAGTGCCGCTTTCGGGTGAAACCGTGGTGGCAATTGTGGCGGACGAAAAGATCTTGTTGGCTGATGTTGCGTTAATGCGGGGGTTACTGCAGCGATTGAATCGCCCCCCGGTAGTGTCGCCAGAGATGCAGCAGCGTGTCTTGCGTAGTTTCGTTGAGCGACGACTTCCTAAATATCTCTACGATCGGATCGTGCTTTATGAATTTGAATCTGTTGTTTCAAAGGAACGAAAAACCGAGATCCGTACTAGCGCTGAAACCGCTTTCACCGAGCTTTTGCAGCAACTCCTGATAAAAGAAAAGGCCAAAGACGCGGAAGATCTCAGCCGCAAACTTGCGGTGGGAGGGGGAGGATCTGTCGATTCCCTTCGTGAAGGTTTTTTGCGCGGGGCAACTGTTGATAGCTATTTGCAGTCATTACCTGCTGAGTCGCCGCTGCGTGATCGTACGGCAATCGAGAGTCATTGCCGTCAGCTGATGTTTGAGGCTCGACTCCGCCAAAAGATCTCGTTGAGTGAAAATGGCTCGTCTCTTGCATCTGTTCTCAACGACCTTGACGAAAGGTATCGTGTCCCTATCTCGCGGAATGCGATATTCCAAGGCGATCGAAAACTCACCGTCACTGAGCAGTTCGTCGATCAACCTCTGCTGGAAGTGATCAAAAAGCTCGTTACTCCTCATGGATTTCAAGTTGTTGTCGGACAAGAGGAGATCCTTATCACATCACCGGCTTCGGGAGAATCCCTTTCTGTATCTATGCCCGCTGAACAATTCCTTGTTTCATCAGGAAGGCCGATTCAAGAGTCGAGCAATGCATCCACAAAGACCATCTCCAGCAAAGTGCGGGCCACTCCCGAAACAATCGAGAAATCGGGTACGGAACCTCTCGTGCTTCTCAGCTACCCGGTTGGTGAACTCATTTTGCCAATCCTTTCAGCGAAGCCAGACTTTGCACCGCTCGTCGAATTGATTAAATCAACGATCGAGCCTGATTCATGGTCTGAAGACGCAGGACAGATTGTGATTTCACATCCCGGTACGCTCGTCATTCGGCAGACACCGCAGGTCCACGACAGAATAGCGAAACTGCTCTCGCAACTGCTGGACGATATGGATCAGGTCTGCGTCCGATTTCAACTTTTGAAAATTTCTTCCGATATCCAGCTCAAGGGGATTCAGACAAGATGCTCCCTACACCCCATTCAGGACAACAAGGAATGGGCTCTGTTGACGAAGGAGCGGAGCGAAGAGATCGTAAAATTCCTGACTAGCGAAAAGGCAAAGGTTTTCACCTGTCCGACAATTACGTTGTTCTCCGGAACGACAGGACAAATTCGACTCGGATCATCAGATGGGGCGTCGAACGGACTCACAATTCTTTTAGGGCCTCGAGTGATTGCTGATATCCCCGTGATTCGCCTGCGTCATTCTATTGATGGCAGCAATGATTCTGAACATGACGTGGTGACTAGAGCCATGCAGGATTTCCCAATCAATGCGCATGAGTCTCTGATCGGCTCAGGCCAAACACTGATGTTGCTGGTCGACGCCAACGCTGAAAGTCCGGGTGACCAAAATGAAGTCTCGAAGCCGGATCCGCAGTCGACTAAGGAACGATTTCTGGTCCTGCTGACAGTACAACGAATTGAAGCCCAACCCGTTCAGTGACAATCGACAATAAAAAACGCTCTCCTGGCCGGTTGGTCCTTCGTGTCGTGAAGAAAGCAGCCACGCTGGAGAGAAACCTGATCGCTATGTTGTGCTGCTGACGATCCAGCATTGAATGGCGGAAAAGGGTGGAAGCCACACAACCCGCAGCAGCATTGAAACCATAAACACGGCGAGCGGCTGGGCGTCAGACCAATGGCAGCCACCAACGTTTTCCACTTGAAGCGGAACGGCTTGAGACTGTCGACTTCATCACAACCCGAAGTGTCAGTCTTGAAGTTGCGAGTTTGCGTTAGGGCTGGAAGCCCGGCACATCCTCTGCCGGTGGCGTGGGCCACCGGACTGCAAAAAGCAATGCGTTTCAGGCCTGACGGGCCGACACATTCGCCCTTATGCCGGCCCTCCGGGCCTCAGATTCTTTATGTTCGAATACCGGTAGCTCACGCCACCGGCATTGGATTTGTCGACCCTTCGGGCCTGAAAAAGTGCAACTTCAAAAACGTCAGCGAGGGATTCTGTGTGCCAAACGCCGGCAAATCGATCCCTCACTAAGTGGGTAAGGAGGAGGCTGAGTCACTCAGCCACCTCCTCCCCGTTGTCGCGATGGGGTTGCTTCCCCATATTGACCGCCGTGCGACTTTCTCGCAGCGGGCGACCCCTTTCTCAT
>JBPOIW010000357.1:0-23507 GCA_052034165.1 Planctomycetota bacterium
CAATGGTTTTCGTGAACATGGCGCTGTCCAGTTAGGCCGTGTTCTTATCCCTTCAGAGTTTCCCTTCAGAGGAATGAGCAGTTCTATGAAATGCCGGAGCTGTCTTCATGTCCTGTTGATACTGTCAAGCTGCCTCGAAGTGGCTGGCGATGAATTGGAACTGGTGAAGTCGCTGATTGGATACACGGAACTGCGGACGAATCTGCCCGGTGGTCGTCATGCCAATGTGCGAACAATGCGAGCGATGACATCGCAGCTTGACGGCTCACGTCGCACGGAAGTTGCTCCACAACTTTTGGATGACCCGAACGCGTGGACGCAGTTTGCAGGCTGGTCACCCAGCGAAGCTGAAGCCATTATTGCTCGAGGCTGGCAGGATCCGAAGAACGCAGAATGGGAAGAGACGAATCGTACCTTTCGCATGGACCCCGGAAACTGGCTGCTCGACAGCTTCCTCGTGTCTTTGAAAAGCAATGAGTCGCTCAACGTCACCGCAGTGGATCGTGTCAGCCATTACAACGGAGGACTGTTTTTTCTTCCGGACCAGCGAACTCTGGGATTTACAGCTCTGATTAATGGCGTTTCAAAACCCTACCTGATGGATCTCGATGGCCGTAATAAACGCGATGTCTCCGGCGACGGCAGCGGATTTTCCTATGGCTACAGTGCTTCTCCGGACGGCAAGAAGATTAGTTATCACGAGAATTATCAGATCTTCATTGCCAATGCCGACGGCACAGGCAAGCAGCACATTCCTACCGGGAATCCGTTCAACTTTGGTCCGATGTGGTCGCCGGATGGCCAGTGGCTCTTATTCCTGAGCGGCGAACATGGCCGCAGCAATCCGTATGTGGTTCGCAGTGACGGTCAGGAGTTGAAGAAACTTGCGGATCAGAACGGCTACTAGGGATGGATTCTTTTCCTTGATGTCGACGACTTCCATCAGGGCAGCAGCGATACTCCTGTCTGGTCTGCCGACGGACGGTCTGTGGTCTTTACGACTAAGACAAACGCCACGACGGAACTTTGTCAGGTCGACCTTCACGGTCAGATCACACAGCTCACGAATTCACCCGAGGGAACTCTGCATTACCATCCAAAGCCATCGAGCGATGGGAAATGGTTGTTGTATGGATCGATGAGGAACGGAGTTCGACAACTCTTCGTGCGTCACCTGCAAACGCAGAACGAACATCAGATCACTGAACTTGCCACAGGCCATGGAGCAATGTGGCCACACTGGCAGCCGACAGAGTAGTGGGCACGCGACCCACGACATCGTCCTGTTCGCTGTCGCCTATTGGCCGAGTGCAGCGAGTGCCTGCTTCACATGCTCGTCGGAAGCCATCATCGCCGAATATATCTGGCGGATAATGCCATCTTTGTCGATGACATAGGTGACTCGCCCGGGAATGATTCCAAGCGTCTTCGGGACCGCAAACAGCTTCCGCAATGATCCATCGGCATCACTGATCAGCGGGAACGTGAGCCTGTTTTGTTTGGCGAATCCGATATGTGATTCGTCCGAGTCACTGCTGATCCCGATGACCTCCGCGCCAGCATCTGCGAACTGCATGTAAGAGTCGCGAAATGCGCACGCTTCTTTTGTGCAAACGGCCGTTCCGTCTTTCGGATAGAAGAAGAGAACAAGCCCCTTCTTTCCAATGTAGTCCGCCAGTCGGATGCTGTCACCCGCTGAAGTTTTCGCTGTAAAGTCGGGTGCTCGATCGCCAATTTTGAGGGTCGCCATCACTGAATCCGCAGAGAGGTTTGAAAAATTTCCAGATCGCGGAAAACCGCTGATCGTCAGGATGTTAAGCAACATCCCCATCACAAGGCAGGATCGAAGACTCCAAAGTACAGTTCTGATCCAATTCGACCGCACCAGACGCTGGTGAATGTTATGTTCAAATCCAGCGGCCAGTTTCCTGTGACAAGGCACCTGAAGAAATTGAGTCGAAGCCGCGATGCCAAACAGCAGGATTGCACCGAGCCAAAACCCCCAGGTCGGAAACCACGGCGGAGAGAACCATAGCAGGATCAGGCCTGTGATGCCTTCAATCAGCATGGGCAAACCAACAACCCAGGAGATTCGATCACAGTGCAGTCGCTCGAATTCAGCGGACTCGGCCTGCCCTACCGACGCCATCAGCGGATAACTCACCCGCTGAACCATCCAAATCAGGCCCGTCATATACAGAGTCGCAGCCAGGTGGGCCAAAAAGATGGCTTGGGCCATCAGATCACTCATTCAAGGCTCCTTTGAGCCAGTTTGGTCGACAGAGAAACTTTCAGACACGCCTGAAGCGACAAGTCCGCACATGCCTCGTGAAATTAACAGAGAGCCGCCGAACTTGAACGGAACGCATCAATCCCGGGCTTGAGTTAAAAACTTCCGCCGAACAATGCTGTCTCTAGCAGCTGAAGCATTTGTTTGCTCGAAACTCGATGGTGTGCTCGAAACTTAATTGCGTGCTCGAGACTTCACCAGTGGCCTACTTCGAATGCAACAGCTGCAATGCATCCACGACAACGTATCCATCTGTTTCTTTGTTCGAAACTGTGACAATAATCTTGTCGCCCGTTTTCAGTTTGTAGGTCCCCAGGGCATGGAAGAGCCCGTCAATTGGTGGCTGTTGTCTCTGATTCAACATGAGATTGGACACTGAGCCATTAACGCTCACTGTAACAGGGACATTTGAGGCTCGATTCGAATGAGAGGAATAGGCAAGGCGAAGCTCGTGCGGACCGGTCGCCGGGGAGTTCAATTCCCAATGGAGCGACTTCTCTCCTTTCTCTGTGTTGCCGTCATGCAAATAGCCGGCTCCAACATATTTTGTGGATGACGTGCTGGGGGTCCATGCACCGGAAAGTGTCGCCTCGGAGTCATCAAGGACAAGACCTTGCAAGGACGCCTTCGTGATCAACTCCTGTTTCTTCACGTCTGGAGGAAGATCCAGCACCTGACCATCCTTCAGGAGTTGCTCGCGCAGGGCCGAGTAGGGCAGGTCCTGCAGAGCAGTGTTGCTTCTGATCGCCAGCACAGCTGCTGTTGCCGAACTTTGCCCGAGAATCATAAAGACCGGTTCCATGCGGATGGAGCCATACGCGATATGGGAAGACGACAGGCAAACCGGAACGCCAAGATTCGCGACTTGACCACGTGCGGGAACAATCGACTTGTAGCTGATCAGATATGCTCCGCCCGGTGATACCTGCACGTCGCCTTCATTCTGAACGAAACCCTCGTCAGTGATGTAGCGTCGGACGTTGTGCGAATCCATGTTGTAGCTTCCCAGCCCGACAGGATCCTCAGCCATCCGGATGCGGCGACAATCAAGTTCTGTGGCAACGTAGTCACTGATCATGCGACGAGCTTCGCGAATGTAGAGCTGATGCGGCCAGTGTCCGTTGTCAACAAATTCATCGGCTGGAAGGCCCCACTGCATCATGTGCTTTCGAACAACCTCTGGAACTCGAGGATGATTGGCCAGCGTCCACATGAGTCCCTTTTGGTAAACTTCATGGTCACGAATAATCGACTCGCGTTGCTCGTAATTCGCCTCAGGGTAGCGATAGTTTCCGCCCAAATAGTCGGTCGAGAAAGCACAGTTGTTATTTGTGTCTGTCTTGCCGTTGGGCATCATGTCTGGACTGATCGGGACGCGGAGATCTCCGGCTTCGAAGTTGCGGAACAGCAGCTCATAGCGTTTCTCGTCGTACTGATCAGGCTTTGGAAACGGGACCCGATTGTTCGGAGCTTTACTCATGCACATTCGAAAACAGTAGGCCTGAACTCGATGATCGCCAGTCCCGTCTTCGCCAGCTCCGGCGTGCTCCACTTCCGGCACAAGACCACTGGAGGGATCCCCCGCCACCAGCCATGGATCAACCTTCTTCAGGAAACGATGGTTATGTAGATTTGCTTTCACCTGATTGCCATTCAGCGTCTCGCCATAGACCGAGTTCGCTTCGCGGCCGACGGTGTACTTCACGCCGGCCGCCGCCATGAGATCGCCCTCATAGGTCGTATCGATGAATTGTTTTCCGACGAAGCTCCTCCCGGATTCCATCGTAATAGAGATAACTCGATCCTCGGCGATCTTTACACCTGACGCGCGATTCAGACGTTCTCGCATCAGCACCTTGACATTGGCTTCGTTCAGCATCTGATGAAATACGGCCTCTGCCACTTTGGGTTCGAACGTCCACATCGCGTCATCAGCGGGGCGGTAGCGAGGATAGTCTGACGGTTTCTCTTGCACCCAGGCGGACGGCTGATCGTAGTGACGACGAATCCGCTGATAGAACTCGCGGGCAACTCCGCCGATCACCCTTTTGTCACCACTATCTGTGAAGCCCAATCCCCCGGACGTCAGTCCTCCGATATGATTGCCCGGTTCGATCAGAATGACGGAATGCCCCATGCGAGAGATTTGAATCGCAGCCGCCACGCCTGCGGATGTTCCTCCGTAGACCACGACGTCCGCTGAAGTCGTGTCATCGGCCTGCAGTCCGTCCTGAGGGACCGCTGTCATCAACACGGACATCGCGAACGCGACAATCAGGGAACTTCGAATTCGTCGATCCTGCAACGGTGGTCGCGCTGACTGAAGACAGAGTTGCATGAAATCAGTTTCCCTTGAAACATCAGTTCGGAATGGTTTCGAGCAGCGGTTTGCAGGCAGTTCGAGCCCACTGCACAGTCAGATCATCACGTGGCATTCCTGCGGTCATGCCGAATGCCAGAACTGACTTGTGCAAGGAATAAGCGGTCTGCCTTGATTTGCGGACCTGATAATAGCGGTTGGCGCGATTGTGGGGAATTGTCGCGATATCTCCGGCGCGCTCTGATCAGAGTAGAGCAGTTTCAACGTCGCAGACCTCCCAATCGTTACCCCGGATTCCCCGGATCTGGCGCGAATTCTGAATGTGTTGACGGTTCTGAGCTAATGTTGACGTGACACATCCTGCGCTGATTTTCTGACGCGTATGAGGTACTGCGGTGACAACGCACCGCTGACTCCATGAGGAACGAGACACGATGACTTCCATTTCAACTTTGAATAATGACCCGCAGCTCAACCTTCAGGGAAAAGAATGCCCAGGCGATTCCGGCTCGACTTTGACTTCTTCACCGTTCCCTGAAGGGTACTGGGTGCTCGTTCGCAGTTCCGCGGACAGCAGCTCCAATCATCGCGTGAACGTTGGTGGGCCGACATTCGCCGTGGGGCGTCATCCTTCGAACAGCCTTTGTCTGAGCGACAGTACGGTGTCCGGCCGACACGCCGAAATCCTGACCATTAATAAAGACCTGTTCGTCAGAGACCTGAACAGTACGAATGGAACCCTGCTGAATGGAAGACGCATTCAACACTTGACCGGACTGCGTTCGGGCGATGTTCTGCACTTTGGCAGCGTTATGTATACGCTTCAATCATCCACCGACGAATGCACCAGCTCGACAGTGACTGCGGATGTTTCGGCCGATGCACTCGCTCAATTGCAGTTTGATAAACTTTTGCGTCGGCCCGCACTGCGTCCCTATTTTCAGCCCATCGTACGCCTGAGCGATACTGCTCGGGTCGGCTTTGAAATCCTGTCACGAAGTTACCTGCTGGGACTGGAAACGCCCGAGAAGATGTTTCGAGTGGCCGCATCACGAAATGTGGAAGCAGAACTTAGTCAGGTCTGCCGTACCGAGGGGCTTCGGATCGGTGAGTCGTTGCCGTGTACTCAGTTCTATTTGAACACACATCCTGCCGAAATTGTCGGCACAGATCTCTTTCGATCGCTGGAACAGCTTCGAAGTGAATTTCCTGAAATGCAGATCGTGCTCGAAGTTCACGAAGGAGCCGCGGCGTCCAGTGCGTTGCTTCAGGAAATTCGTCGAGTGACTCGCGACCTGAAAATGGGGCTTGCTTACGACGACTTCGGGGCAGGGCAGGCACGGCTGAAGGAACTCTTCGAAGTCCCTCCGGATGTCCTGAAGTTCGATGTCAAGTTCGTGCACGGCTTGCCATTTACGACGCCTCAACACCGAGCCACGATCCAGTTGCTGATCCGCATCGTAAAAGATCTGAATGTCGTGCCTCTCGCCGAGGGTGTCGAAACCGTGGACGAGGCCTCGGTTTGCTTCGAACTGGGATTTGAACTGGCTCAGGGATTCCTGTTCGGCCGCGCAGAGTCGGCCGCTCACTGGATCAACTCCTGATAAACGATAGCAGCCAACAAGTCCTGGTCGAAGTCTGGTTCCCGAATTCAGCCTCAATTTCAGCCGTTGAAATCATCTTCAAATGTTAATGCAACGCCCTCCACAAACCAGATCAAATGATTCCGCACTGCTGACCGCATTGCTGGCTGGAGAGAGCTTCTGGCCATCTGATCCGTCGTCAATGCATGAACTGGGTTTGTCTGAGCCATTTCTTGAAGCCATGGTCTGTCGGGTTCTGCGATCCACCGGCAATCTTTCCGGGCGAACCATTGCCAACGAACTCTGCATTCCGTTCCGAATGATCGAAAGTCTGATGGAGCGGCTGAAGAATCGCCGCATGGTCGCGCATTGTGGCAGTGCCAGTCTGAACGACTATGTGTTCGGATTAACGGATGAAGGCCGCCGTCGCGCGGAACAGTTTCATGTGGAATGTTCTTATGTCGGGCCGGCTCCGGTCCCGCTGGCGGATTATGTGATCTCGGTAGAAGCGCAGGCCATTTGTGACCAGCCTGTTCGCCGTGAAGAACTGGACGACGCATTCTACAACGTGTCGGTTTCAGAAGCGTTAATGGACATGCTGGGCCCGGCCATCAATTCGGGCAGCGGTCTGTTTTTGTACGGGGCTCCCGGCAACGGCAAGTCGACACTCGCTCGCTGTCTGACCAGTTGCTTCGGCCAGGAGATCTGGATCCCTTATGCAATCATGGACGGGCGAGAAATCATCACGCTGTTCGATCCGGCTTACCATCAGGAGGTTCAACAGCCCGGCGATGGATTATCCTACGATAAGCGCTGGGTGCGGGTTCGTCGGCCGACGGTCATCGTTGGCGGTGAGCTGACTCTGGACAACCTTGAAATTCGTCACGACCCCGCGTGCAATATCAGTGAAGCTCCGCTGCAGATGAAGAGCAATTGCGGTTGTCTGCTGATCGACGACTTCGGTCGCCAACGTGTGAAGCCGGAAGAACTGCTCAATCGCTGGATTATTCCGCTCGAAAACAAGCACGACTATCTGACGCTGGCGACGGGCAAGAAGATCCAGGTTCCGTTCCAGCAGCTGATCATCTTTTCGACGAATCTGGATCCCGCCGATCTGGTCGACGAAGCCTTCCTGCGTCGTATTCCGTACCGAATTGAAGTGGACGACCCCGATGAACGGGAATTCCATCGCCTGTTCCAGATCGCGGCGGAAAAGCTGGGATGCAATTACGATCCTGAAGCCGTCGAACATCTGATCAATCGCTGCTATCGTGACGAGTCACGGCCGATGCGCCGCTGTCATGCTCGTGACCTACTGTTGCAGGTGCGAAGCTATTGTTTGTATCGCGGACTGCAGTTCGAAATGTTGCCCGAGTACTTTGATCGAGTCTCTGAGTGTTTCTTTACACGTGTTCCGACTCGCCCCCTGAATGCCTCATTTGAGATCAATCAGCAGACTTGTCGCTGAAAGGAGCCCTCGCGTGTTAAAGACTGAAGTTCAATCAACCGCCCTCGTGGGTGATGCTGAGTCAAAAACCTCGACGGTTTCCGGCATGACTGAAATTGCCGGCTATCGTTTGCAGGAACGGATCGGCATGGGCGGATTTGGAGAAGTCTGGCGAGCCATCGGGCCGGGCGGCTTCCCCAAGGCCGTGAAGATCCTCTTTGGAAGTCGGAGTGGTCCACAGGCGGAGACCGAACTCCGCTCGATGAACCGAATTCGCGAATTGCGGCATCCTTTTCTGCTGAGTATTGAACGAGTCGAAGTGGTTGATGGTCGGGTTGTCATTGTCAGTGAACTGGCCGACAAGAGCCTCGACGATCGTTACCGTGAAATCGTCGCTTCAGGTCAAAAGGGGATTCCTCGTGAAGAGCTGATCGGCTACCTTCGCGACGCCGCTGATGCGCTGGACTTTATGTCTGAACAGCACAGCCTGCAGCATCTGGATGTCAAGCCCGACAATGTGCTGCTTCAGGGCGCGCATGCAAAAATTGGTGACTTCGGTTTGACGAAGAGCCTGAATGTTTCCGGCCATTCCATCGTCAACGGCTTCACGCCGCTGTACGCGCCACCGGAATTATTTGACGGGCATCCGGAACGCGGCAGTGATCAGTACAGTCTTGCGATCGTTTATCAGATGATGCTGACCGGAGTGCCGCCGTTCAATGGGCGATCGGCAGCTCAGTTAACATCACAGCACCTGAAGAGCGCTCCTGATCTGTCCGTTCTGCATCCTTCGGAACGTGCCGTCGTCGCCCGAGCGTTGTCCAAGAGCCCCAGAACTCGATTTGCCAGTTGCCGACAGTTCATTGACGAGCTTGCCAAACGGCGCTACGCAAACTCCTCGTTGCCAAAATCCGGCGGCATCCCGGACACGGAAGCTCCTCGTCCTCGCACTGAGTTTGTTGAACATCTTCAGGATGCCAGTAACCGTGATCGAGTCACGTCTGCCGCGACACCGCTTCGTCCGCCAGGAGCTGCGGGCCAAAGCTGGCTTGTGCGTCCGACGGTCTTCATCTCGATCGGGGGGCTCGGAGCATCCGTACTTGCGGAACTGAGAAGTCGCATTCAGCGAGCGTACCCCGGCGGTTCACTTCCCTCCCTGCAGTTTGTCTGCATCGATGCCGATTCCGTGCAGATTGACGCGATGGAACGTCGTGCGGCAAACGAGTCAGCAACGACGCTGACAGCAGTACGCACGCCATTGAAGACTTCGCACGAGTACCGGAAGTCTTCCGGTGAGCATCTGAACTGGCTTAGCAGGCGGTGGCTGTTCAATGTTCCTCGTTCGGGGAAGGTTGAGGGAATGCGACCACTCGGACGACTGGCGTTTGTTGATCATCAGGACTTGATTCGTACACATCTTGAAAAGGCCATTGATCGGGCTTTTAAAGCGGATGCTGTCGAGGCGTCAAAGAATGCATCACAGCTCCCGTTCTCTCAGGATGCGATTGACATCGTGCTGGTGGGCTCCATCTCCGGAGGAACCTGCAGCGGATCTCTTATGGATGCGGCATGGATGCTTCGTTCGATTCTTGCCGCTCGCCGTCTGCCACCCTGCTGCTTGTCCGCGATGTTGATTCACGGCACAGAAAACGTAAGCCAGACAGCCGACATGCAGGACGCCAATACCTTAAGTTTTCTGCAGGAACTTTATCACTTCAGTCTCCCGGGCGTGCAGCGTCCCGGCGCCCTGAAGAAGTCAGACGGCGAGACTTCGTCCGCAATGCCGCTGGATGAAGCTGTCTTTGTTCATCTTGGTGATGATCTTGCGGATGTGGATTTTCATGCCGGGGCCGAGAGAGTCGCGGCGTACCTTGAACTCCGAAGTCTCACCCGCGCTCGCGCAGAAATCGACGCGTGGCGAAAGGCATCCACGACGCTGGATGAAAGCAGCGGCAGTCTTCAATTGAGAACTTTTGGGCTTGCGAAGGTGGCCTGCGAATCATGGGATGTTGCCAACAATGAATCTCAGTCGCTGACTCAGTCTCTGCTTCGTCGCTGGGGGACCGTCGCGGCATCTGAGATGAATGATTCCATCGCGCGGATGAGTGCTCTTGGGATCCTGCTGCACGAACTGGCTTTGACGGAAGAAGGCGTGGTCGAACTTGTTCCGCGACTGCTGAACGCCGAACGAACGCGCCGCGTTGATGAATATGCTTCCATCATCTGGAGCCGACTGGGGTCACTGTGCACCGCGGCCGAGATTCCAGGACTTGTCGCTGGATTGATCAGTCAGGAAACAGGGGTAAGCGGACAAAAGAGCGCTATCACGGCCGTTGTCGAGGATGTACGGAAGGATCTTTCCGCCGGTCTGGGACGCTCAATCACCAAAGTTGCCACTTATCTTCAGACGTTGCTGGAGACTCGCGGACGTCTTGTTGCTGCCGAGAATGCTGTCACATTGGTGCTGAAGTCAGTGGATCAGTCCATTGCCACAAACACACGGCAACAATCGGAATTGCGTTCCGCCTTTGCAGACCTTTGCAACTCATTGACTTCCCAGTCCGGCTCGCCACTGGGATCCGTCGATGGCAATTCTCTGAAATCATTCTCTCGACAGTACTGCATGTTGCTGGTTTGCCAAACAGTGTGTCAGAGTGTCGGTACTCATTTGCGAAATCTGCGGGATGGTGTTGCAAAACTGGGCACCGAGAAAATGGCGATTCTAAGGCACCGCATCAATGTCATGGCGTCAATGGGGAATGAGACAAAGTCGGCGGGCAGTGTGACCCCGGCACAGATGCTGGATGCGTTTGATGATTATCTTTCGAAGAACAGGCGATTTGAATTATCCGCATTGTTGCAGAGAGATCCTCGACCCTCTGATCTTCACGTTCTGAACTCGGAGGCGGCCAGTTTTCTGTTCCAGAGTATGGGACCGCAATCAGCCGGCCTGCCAGAACTTGCTCCACAGACCACAGTCGCGTTTCCAGCGACCGCACGACCACTGCTGCGAAATGTTGGTGGCGGCCAGCGAGTTCTCGCGGCGCTTCCCGAACAGATCCCTGGGGAACCGTGGAAGCAGAGAATTCAGGCTGAGTTCGGGCCGTGTGTTTCGCTGTGCCCGATGAATCGCACTGATATCACCGTCCTGTGCGAAGTCGAGGGCGTTGCAATCTCTTCAGTCATGGACAGCCTTTCCTATCTGAAGCCGAAAGTCGTGGAGTTGGCCGGAAGACTTCACTCACGCCAGGACATTCACTGGTAGTGCTGCCGTCGCGCGGCGGTTCACGGGGCCGAATTCCCTTCGTGATTGCATTGGCCTGCAATTCGAACGAGTTGCGAATGCAGCGTCGTTGGTGTCGTTGGTGTCGGGACGGCCTGTGGATACTGGATTGGCTTCAATATTCGCTCGCAAATGAGTCAACATCGCGCTGCGACCAGTGTCCTCTTCTTTCTTCTCAGGCCTTCCGATTGGCGATCGCTGCCCGAGTCCGCTATGGTGCCGGTGCTGCCGATGTAACGCGATTGGGATTGTTTGCGGGGTTCCGCAACGCTTGTCCCGGCTGATCGCTGTTGGTTTCATCGGTCACCGAACATTTCACTGAGATTTCTCAGTCGGGAGATCATCGTTATGCTGCCGTTGAATCGTCGGGACATGCTTCAGCTGAGCGCCGCTTGCGGCCTGAGCACTGCAATGGGTGAGACTGCGATTTCCGGACGGGCCGCGGCGGCTGACTCCGCGATTGCCCCGGCAGCTCCGGAGCAGCCACCCATTCAGACGAGAATGTTCTGGACGTGGGACCATAGCACAGAATGGGCTCTGAATCGCCTCGGTGCTCACACGCATGGATCGTGCAACGAATATGGCCGTACAACTCAGTCCTTCATCGACGACTATTCCGCTCTTCTGCGCTGGTGCGGGCGAAATGGTGTTGATGCTGTTGTGATCTGGGGGCTACTTCGAGATGGCCACGGTGGCCTCGAAGCCGCCAAACGACTTTGCGATGTCGCGTTGAAGGAGAACGTTCGCCTCTTGTGTGGTGTCGGGCTGAATGCTTACGGCGGTGTCTATTACGAAGGGGACTCGCCGTACAACCTTGAGCGACATTTGCAGACACATCCGGAACTCTACGCTGTCGACGCCGAAGGGAATTCGACAAATTTCAGCATTGATGCCATCGGAAACAGAGTCAGTCTCAGCAACTCCAGTACACCGGGACCACGAGGTTTCTATCACGCGTGTCCATCGCGACCGGAGAACCAGGAGTTTGTGGCCGAGTCACTGACATGGCTGTTCAGGAATCTGGAACTGGGCGGTGTTCAGATCGAGACTGGTGATACCGGTGTCTGTCAGTGTAAATTGTGTCGGGAACGCAGAAAGCATCCTGCAGACGTGTTTTCGTGGGAAGACATGGCCCTGATGTATCCTGTGGCCGCCAATGCAATCCGCTCCGTCGCCCCGGAAGCATGGATCGTGTGCGAAACCTATTCTCATCCTGAACCATACAAAGGTCCGAAAGCGGCGCCAGGCTTTGGAGACGGCAAAGCGGCGTGGGCTGATGAGTCGCTGCAGAAATTTCCTCGAGGAGTTTTCGTCCAATGGGTTGCGGACCGCTACCTGAGGCAAGGCGATCCGGATCGAACGTGGACGGAACAGGGGCGAGTTTCCGGCGATGGACTGCGCCATGTGATGCGAGCTCACGTTGGAACTGATTGGGGCTGGGGAGCGTTTCGCGGCGAAGTGGCGCTGGAGTGGATCGAAAAAATGGTGCGGCAAAGCGCGGCTTCCGGATTCGATGGCATCTCGTTGTTTGGCGAAGTGTCGCCATTTCATACGGGTGCTGAACTGAACTATCTGGCTCTCAAGGATTTCGGCAGTGCCGAGAACCCAAATGCCGACCACGACAGCTTTGTCGAACGGATCGCTGGTCCGCTCCTGGGTGGCGCCTCGCATGCGATCGACTTTGTACGTTTCGCAGGATTGCTGGACGTTCGCTTTCCCGACAGACGCAAAGATATCCCGGCCGCCATCATCAGTATTCACGGACGACTTGCCGCGATGCCTCCCGACGTAGCGCGACGGTGGTGCTGGCTCGCGAACCAACTGGCTTCGTTTACTTACGTTTGATCAGAACAAATGTGATCCCGAAAGAGTCGGTCCCTGGCGTTCCTTATTTGAGCGTCACTCATTCTTTGGTAACAACCTCATCCAGGTTCAGGAGCACTCGACTAACGGCCGTCCACGCGGCCACCTCAGCGGCGGCCACATTGGCTGGCAGCTGAAGTTTGCCTTCAGGGGAACCCGTTGACAGCTGGAGCGAATTCTGTTCTGGCTCGGCGTCAAATCGTTCTTTCTGATTGAGTAAAAAACTGAGTAGTGTCTGCAGTTCGTATTCGCCCGGAGATCGCCCGGTACATCGACGAAAGGCCTGCATCATGCGTTCCTGATCGTCGCCAGCGAGCGAGACAATTTGCATCGCCAGGGCTCGACTACATTCCACAAACAGGTCTTCATTCAAGGTTGTCAAAGCCTGAATCGGTGTGTTCGAGCGAACTCGACGCACACAGGCCGCGTCGCCTCGAGGAGTATCGAAGTTCTGCAGCATTGGATACGGAACCGATCGGAAGCGGAACGTGTAGAGTGCTCGACGATAGCGATTGGCTCCGGACTCCGTCGGCCAGGTTTTGGGGCCATAACTCGCTGGCGGCAGAAACAAGAAATCCGGTGCTGGCGGGTAGACCGGTGGGCCACCGACGTCTCGATTCAGCAAGCCACTGATTGCCAGGGCCGCGTCTCGTACGATTTCTCCCGACAGCCTGAACCGCGGACCTCGCGCCAGCAGACGATTGGAAGGATCGCGCTGATAAAGTTCTTCTGTGACATGTGAAGACTGTCGATAAGTGGCCGAAGTCGCAATCAGACGATGGATGTGCTTCAGACTCCAGTTGTGATCCATCAGTTCTACCGCCAGCCAGTCGAGCAGCTCCGGATGAGAAGGATACTCGCCCTGGGTCCCCAAATCCTCGGCCGTTTGAACCAGTCCTGTTCCAAAGTACTCCTGCCAAATTCGATTAACAATCGCACGGGCCGTTGTCGGCGCACGTCGATCAGCGATCCATTCGGCCAGCCGCAGGCGTTCAGGAACATCCGAGTCCGCCAACGGATTCAGAGCTCCCGGGACGCCCGCATTGACCATGTCCGCACGCTTCAAAAAATCTCCTCGCGTCAAAAGGTAAGTGGGTCTCCGCACCTCGCGTTCATGCAATACCAGCTGAGTTTCCCCGGTTGGATGCTGTGCCCAGAGTTCCTCGATGACAGCGTTCGTCGAAGCAAACTCCGGCACTGTTGTTCGCCAGTAGCTGAACAATTCCGCGCAATCTTCGGCAGACCGCTGCTCTGATTTCTTCCCGGCGGCGACGCGAACCGCGGCCGGTACTCCATCGGCCACCGGCGATGCCTGATCGGTCACGCTGAATCGAAAGCGCCCGGGATTATTGTTCTGATTGTCATCGCTGTTCCAGCCTCCATGCATTTGCACCAGCTTAAACGTCAGTCGAAAGCCCGACTCACTGTGGAGAGGCGTCTCCGGCACGAAGACTGCATTCCGGGGAACATTGCTGCGTCCCGGTCCGGCATCAATACTCCACGCAGTCAGGTTGTCGCCGTCAAACGCCTTTTCAATGGGACCGGTGGTCCGCTTCTTGTCAGTCTTATCGTAGAAAATCTTCGCAAGTTCTTTCTCCTGCTGAGGACTCACGTCTGCGGTCGCCGCCACAAACTTGACGCTCGTTGACTTCCCGGGATCAGACAATGGAGCAACATCGACCTGAAACTCAGTAATTGCGCACAGACCATCGACGGCACGTCCGGGACCACCATGCGGCAAATTCGAATCCAGCAACAGCTCCAAACGAAACCCCGTCAAGGTCTTCAGTTCGCTATTGCAGCTGAACACGGTCGTATGCTTCGTCGGCGCGTAGCCCTGAGCCAGAACGGAACCATCACTGAGCAAATAATGTTTCTGTCCGCCGCTGGTATCCAGTTCCGGCCTCACGATTGACCATGGATTCGCCTGTGAAGCGATCTCCGCGGCCCAATCATTCAACCGTTCGCGCCACAGTGGATGAGAGTTCTTAAGGTTCTCTTCCTGTCGCTTGATCTCCGACAACAATGTGTCCCGCTTCGCCAACGCGTCCGGAGTATAGACGGTCGCCTGAGCTTCATCGCAGTTGTTCAGAAACGCGAACATCTGATAGTAATCCGACTGGCTGATCGGATCGTACTTATGATTGTGGCACTGACTGCATTGAATCGTTACTCCCAGCATGGCTTTCCCAATCGCATCCATGCGGTCAAACATGGCCTCCATGCGAAACTGCTCGGGATCTACCCCGCCCTCTTCGTTGATCATTGAGTTCCGAAGAAATCCTGTTGCGACAAGCTGATCCTGAGTCCGCTCTGGAATTAAGTCGCCTGCCAGTTGCTCCTTCAGAAATTCGTTGTAGGGCTTGTCGTTGTTGAGCGAGCGAACAACCCAGTCGCGATAAAACCAGACGAACCGCGGCTTGTCCTTTTCAAAGCCATCGGAATCCGCATACCGGGCTGCGTCCAGCCAATGGCGAGCCCACTTCTCTCCAAAGTGCGGAGAGGACAGAAGCCGATCGATTTCTTTACTCCACTGCAAATCGTCTCTCGCCACACTGTGTTCAGCCAGAGACTCCGAGGCCGACGTAAACGCATCCAGCTCCGACAGCTGAGGTGGCAATCCAATCAGATCCAGTGATGCTCGCCGCAGCAGTGTCGCAGCTTCCGCGACAGGTGATGGACGCAGATTCTCCTTTTGAAGTCGCTGCAGAATAAAGGCATCGATCGGATTCTTAATCCAGAGCCGACTTTGAGCATCGGCAAACTCAGGAACCGGCGGAGAGATCGGCGGCATGAAGGCCCAATGCTGCTGATACTCAGCCCCGGATTCAATCCATCGCTCCAGGAGGCCGATTTGATCGGCTGTCAGAGCCTTGCCGGTTTCGCGAGGAGGCATGACCGAGTCTGCATCATGAGAACGCACTCGAGCAAGCAGAGTACTGGCCTCCGGCTTTCCCGGAACAATCGCCGCGCGACCGTCATGCTCCGCCGTGGCCCCGGAGAATGTGTCCAGTCGCAGGTCGCCTTCTCGATGTCCTTCGTCCGTGCCGTGGCAGCCAAAACAGTTGGCCGCAAGGATTGGGCGAATATCACGCGAGTAGCGAACATCATCCGCTGTGGCCAACGGACTCCATAACAGCAGAGCAACCGCAACGAAAGATGTGCGCAACATCGTGATACCTCAGGGATATCGAGTACCGGCTTTGACCTGGAAACACCGCCGCGGATCGTACAGAAGTCGGTCTGATGTTCCGAGCGTACAATCGATACAACCGGAAGCTGTTGCGAAAATGGATCAAACTTAGGGCCACTATCCCGACCGAAAATCTTTCTCGCTTCGGACGCTGAAATCGTGACCTAGGGTCTGCACGGACACGTTGCGTTGTTGCAACATCTTCTCGATCCGCCAACAGAACTCCCGGTGTACTATGCTGTCACGTAAAACACTGTTTTCGGCTGCCGCCCTTGCGGTTCCTGTCGCTGTCTTTGCAGTGACAGCGATGACTGAGCCAGGCGACTCGGGAACGATGGCCCCTGCTTCGCAAACTCTGGTCATGGCTCGCGGCCCTGTCGCCGCGCCTGCATCTCCTGATACTCTTCGCCAGACAGCCGGAGACAACATTCCGGTCTCAGCGCCTCCGGCAAAGGCAGCGGCTTCAGAGCAGGATGCTCCGGAATCCAGCACTGTTGTGGAAGCGTTCACTGAACCGTACCGCGACATCTCCGTGGCTGCATCAGAAATGGGTACACTGTCAGAGGTTCGCGTCGTGGAAGGCGCGATCGTGAAACAGGGCGATATCCTTGCGGTCATGGACGATGATATTCTTCGCGCCTCTCTTGAAGTTGCTCGCCGCAGCATGAATGCTGAAGGACTGCTGAAGTCCGCTCAAGCCGATCTGGACATGAAAACTTTGGAGCAGGAAAAGCTCAAACAACTGCGTGAACGCGATCATGCCAGTCAGCAGGAAGTGGACCGCATCCAGACAGAGATCCGTATCGCAGAAGCACGCCTGCTGTCCGTCAAAGAAGATCTTGAAGTGAAGCAACTGGAGTTTCGCCGGATTGAATCGCAACTCAAACAGCGTCAGGTCGTTGCTCCGATGGACGGAGTAATCTCGGAACTTTCCCGAGAAGCCGGGGAATTCGTGTCTCCATCAGATCCGACGATTGCACGTCTCGTGCAGCTTGACCCGCTGCTGATTGTATTCTCTGTCCCGTTGTCTCAGCGAAACGAAGTCGAGAAGGATCAGGTCGTCGAATTGAAACTGGGTGCGGATCAGGTCAAGACGGAAGGAATTGTTGAATACGTTTCTCCAACGTCTGACACATCGAATTCTTCCGTGCGAGTCAAAGTTCGTCTGCCAAATTCTGCTCGCCAGCATCAAAGTGGCGAGCGGGCGATTCTTGTGATGGCGCATCCGGCCAGCAGCTCTTCTCCAACCGCCACACCAGCTCTTGAAACAAACAAGCCGGCCGGATCAAACAATCCCGCCGCGACTGCCCCGCAATCTTCGAAAGCAGAAACTGTGGAAGTGACTCCCGCAGAATCGAGCGGTACACCGGCCAAATCAACGCCGGTCGCTGTCCGAAACTAAGCCCTCGATTCCATGCGACCTTCCTGAAAATCTTTGCTGCCTCTGAGGAATCTCCCTGTGCTTTCGTCCGATGGATCGACAACCTGCGCTGTGCAGGACAATCTCCCTGCGGATGATCGTGCCGACGCCAATTCTGTTCAGCATCTGTTCCAGACAACTCGCAACAGCCTCCTGAATGCGAAAGATCTCAACGATGTCCAGAAGGTTGTCGCCACGCATCTTCAGCGAGCATGTCAGCCGACGTTGCTGGTCTGGCATCATCCCTCCGGTCCACAGATCGGTCAAATTGAACATCTGGAAGGCCTGCTCGCGCCCATCGAAGGCGCGTCGCAGAGCCTGCGCAGTCAGCTCGACGTGGCTGCGAAAGATTGCCTGCGCAGAAATGATCTAATATGGACTTCTGTTAGTCCTGAGTTGAGCCTCGGCGCTCTGCCCATCGGATCGCTGCCGGGCCACTGTTTGCTGATGATCACGCAGCGGCCGGCCTCTCTGTCGGTGACTCGGAATGACTGGATCAATCACGCCACAACATCGTTGCTGATGCTGTCTTCGTTCATCGGCGAATGGGCGTTACAACGAGCCGGTCGTCAGAACGCTCAGAACGCAACCACGGTTGCGGCCCTGATCGAACTGGTTGCCCACGTTCAGGCGGCGCACGATGCCAACGCCGGTTGCCAGCGACTTGCGGATTCGCTTCAAAAATATCTGCATGCGGATCGAGTGATCGTTGGACTGTGTCAAAGTGGGCGTTCTGATGTCAAGGTGTCGGCGATCTCCGGCGGAGCCGTGATTGATCCATTCTCCGAAGAAACGCGACTGGTGGAATCAGCCCTGCAGGAATCGCTGATTCGAGCGACGAGCGGCGTCTGGCCGGTGCTGGATTTGTCCAATCGCCACGCGTTATTGTCCCATCAACAACTGTCCGAGTCTGGTTACGCCGCCAGTCTGGTCAGCATGCCGATTCAAAACGAATCCGGCGACGCGATGGGCTGCATCCTTGTGACAATGCCCTTCGACTCAAACGACGCCACCAAAACAGATCTCATTCGCGAAGCCGAACGATTTCTCCGCGCCGGGGCCGGTGCTCTGGCTGGTTGTCTTGGTGTACTTCAGAAAGTTGCTGACAGTCGCTGGTTATCGCTGATCCGTGGTGCACGCGGAGTCCTGACCACATCACGCCTGCAAATGGCAGCGTGGTTGTCTGCTGGCATCGCCGTGATCCTGATGTTGCCGATGATCTATCGGATCCGTTGTGAACTGGAGCTGCAACCCGTCGAGAGACGCTATGTTGCGGCCCCGTTCGATGGCCCGCTGGAAAAGTGCCTCGTTGAACCGGGAGACGTCGTAACAAAAGACGAGCTGCTGGCTCTGATGGACGGAAGAGAAATCCGCTGGGAGCTTGCTGAGGTTCAGGCGAATCTCAACAAAGCGACCAAGGAGCGAAATACTCAACTCAGTAAAAAGGAATTCGGAAACGCCGCGATTTCCGGACATGAAATGCAAAGACTCGAACAGCGAGCGGCTTTGTTGCAGCATCGCAACGCGTCACTCGAAATCCGCAGCCCGGCTGATGGAGTCGTCGTGAGCGGTGATCATCGAGAAGCCGAAGGTGTGCCGCTGGAAATGGGCAAGACATTGTTTGAGATCGCTCCTCTGGACGCCATGGTGGTTGAACTCTGCATTCCGGAAGAGGACATTCGGCATGTCCAGGTCGGCATGACGATCGACATTCAACTGGAAGCGACTCCCGAAGATGCACTCACCGCTGTGATTCGCTCGGTGCATCCTCGCGCGGAGATTCGCGATGGTAAAAACATCTTTATCGCGGAAGCTGACATTCCAAATCACTCGTCGCTGCTTCGTCCCGGTATGCGTGGAACCGCTCATGTGAATACTCGCCGTCATGCTTTGGGCTGGAATTTGTTCCACAAGCCAGCGGCATGGCTGCTGGGCTGGCTGGGGTGGTAACATGATGGGCATGCCCGACATTTCTACCGTTGAACTCAGTCGGACACGTCTGAAACTTCGCGACGATCTGCTGTTCGTACCACAAAACTACAATGGTGAAACGTTCTATCACCTTGAAGTCAAAACGACATCGGAATACTTCCGAATCGGCTACGCGGAATACGTGTTTGTCTCGCTGCTGGATGGCCGTACGAGTTTCGCTGAAGCCTTGGCCGTTGCCTCGCAGCAGCTGAAAGAGAAAGCTCTGGGGCAGACTCAGGCGATCTCTATTTATTCCTGGCTGCTGGAGAATGGACTCGGAGCCTTCGCTGACAGTGACACGACGTCATCCGGCGCGTCAACAACGGTGAAAGTACCGAACAGTCACAAGCCGTTCTGGAGAAAACTGAACCCTCTGTGGCAGAAGATTCCTCTCGGACGTCCCGATGATTTACTGCGAGCCCTGCAGCCCGCATGCGGCTGGATTTTTTCCGGACCAGCAACCATCCTTGCGATCATGCTGATGATCATTGCGGGATTGAGCTTGTCCGCCAACTGGGATCGATTTACGGCCAGTTCCGCTCACGTGATCTCGCAGCAGAATTGGTTCTGGTTGTTGATCGCGTGGATTACGCTGAAGTTCTTTCATGAGCTGGGACATGCTCTCGTTTGCCACCGTTATGGCGGCAATATTCGCGAAACCGGAGTGGTGATCGCCTTTTTTGCACCGCTTGCTTACGTTGACGCGTCGTCGTGCTGGTCGTTTCGCTCACGCTGGCACCGCATCCATACGGCGCTGGCCGGTGTGTATGTCGAGCTGATCATTGCCTCGCTGTCGATTCTGGCGTGGAAGTGGTGCGACTCTGCTGTGCTGCGTCACGTGTTGCAGAACACGATCATCATGGCCAGCGTTTCGACACTGCTGTTCAACCTGAATCCGCTGATGAAATTTGACGGGTACTATGTCCTGTCCGATCTGCTGCAGATCCCGAATCTGAGCAATCATGCGAATAACGTGGTCACGGAGCTTGCTCGGGGAATCTTCTTCGGGGACAGAAGCAGTCGGCCCACGGTCATTGGTCAGCAACGCTGGGTTCTGCTCGCCTACGGTGTGGCCGCAATGGTCTGGAGACTTCTGGTTACGTTTTCTTTGCTGATCATGGCGTCGGTTCTGTTCCACGGCGCGGGACTCGCACTGGCTGCAGCCGGCGTTTGTCTCTGGTTTGGCCGTCCCGTGTGGGGATTTCTGATAACTCTCAATCATCTGCGAGTCCAGCATCCTGAACGCTTATTCCGCGCGTCAATTGTCTGCAGTGGATTGGTCGGTGCTCTTGTGGCCGCATTGTTCGGCCTGCCATCGCCGGTGATGACGACGGCTCCGGGTGTCGTCGATTTTACGGATGGCGAAGTCGTTCGCGCGGAGACGCCTGGTTTCATTCAGTCAATCCATGTCAACAACGGTCAGTATGTCCAGTCCGGAGACCTGCTGCTGACACTGAGAAACGAAGACGTTTCGACAAAATTGCTGGATCTGCAGAAGCAACTGGCTCAGCAGGATTTGCGAGTTCAGACCGCATCCGGCGAACACAACTCCGGCGCGTTGAATGTCTTTCAGGGGACGCGCGAATCTCTGCTGCGTCAACTTCATGAATGTCGAAAACAAGCGGACGGTCTTGAAATTCGAGCCGGACGTTCGGGGCAGGTTATCAGCCGAGAGTTGCACAATCTGTCAGGCACATTCGCCAGCGCAGGGATGGAACTGATGACGATCGGCGTGGAGGAAGACAAAGAGTTACGATTGTCTGTCGGTCAACGAGATCTGGCAGCAGCGATGAGCCTCGTCGGTCAGTCTGTGAAAGTTCGGATTGGGACTCATGAAGCCGTAAAGGCCAGGCTGGTGCGAGTCAACCCGCGAGCCAGTCGATCGATTCCTCATCCGGCTTTAGCAGCAACCAATGGAGGTGCGTTGACTGTTTCGCAGATGGATGAACGAGAAACCTCCAGCAGCAAAGATCGATTGCGACTGACCGAACATCGCTTCACGGCGATCGTGGAACTGCCCGACGATCAGGCGACTGCATTTCGCTGCGGCGAACGCGGCAATGCAGCTCTGGGTCTGCCTCGTGGTTCCCTGGGAACTCATCTCTGGCGATCGGCTCACGACTGGTTCGATGCTCAAATTGCGTCCGTCGAAACCCAAGAACGCAATTAGAAGCTGCGGACTGGTTTCTGCTTACAGCGGAGTCGTACTCGACGGCTTTCACAGTGGAAACCATCACCCCGTGACGTGTTGGCTCTACAGCGTGTCGCAAAGTTCAGGAACGGTCCCGAATCAACTTCACGAGGCTTTCATGTCGCCAATTCCCACTGCGACACGTAAATTGATAGCGCCAAGTTTGAGTCTCGGTTTCTCCATCCCGGATGCTGCAGAACGACGAAAAGAACGATTCCTTCAAGCCACGAATAACGTTCTTGTGGTCTCTGTGATTCATTCGAATTATCCGCGGTATCCGCGGCAAAAATGCGATTCTGTTTTGAACCACAGAGAGTGCAGATTTCACAGATAGAATTGCAGACGGAGTTTCACACCAACCCTGAACATCCGCCTCAACATGGCGCCGTCCAGTGAAGCAAGGGTTGAGTTGTCGCGTTTTACAATTGTCCATGTCAATCCCTCGCGGACGCGTTTTGAAGTTGCGAGTTCGTCACCCGTGAGTTCGCACGAGTCCCACATAGATGCCACGGATTTCAACCTGATCAGCAGGCCATGTGGTCGCGATCATCTGGTCGTTCGCCGGGGTCAGAACAATGACATCGTTCGTCCGCCGGAATCGCTTGAGCGTTGCTTCCCCGTTGTTCACAATCGCAACAACAGTGTCACCGTTCTTTGCAGTACCGGCATGCCGGATGATGGCGAGATCTCCGTCGTTGATTCCATCAAGAATCATCGAGTGACCTTTCACTCGCAACAGAAAATGCTGATGCGGATCGAAGAGTCGAGTCAGGTCAAAGGTTTCGACGTCTTCGATCGCCTCGGTTGGCTGACCAGCCGCGATGGCTCCGAGGACACGAAAGGGAACCGCCTGGTGCCCGGCTTCACCAAGCAGGAGGTCAGGATCGACTCCCAGTTCCTCTGCCACGCGCAGTAGTGAATCACGGCCAATGTGATCCTTGCCATTTTCAATCTTGGACAAGTGACTGAAATGAATTCCCACCTGCGCCGCCAACGCGCGGAGAGAAATCCCGCGTGCGAGGCGGGCTTCTCGGATCAATTGTCCGACAGGAGTCTTCATTTGGTGGCCTGTATCGACGACGAAATACCACGAGGCACGCGACTCTCAAACGGCGGTAGTTCCCCCCGGCGAATCACAAAGGAATCCGGTGCTTCGATCGATAGAGTACAACTGCCCTCTGACGCTTGCGCCACGTAGATGCGAATCACTTCGTTGATGATAATCTGTTCGCCTTTTCGACGTCTGAGCACCAACATGGCTGTCCTCCGAATCCTGTGTTTCGTCCCACTAATCGCGTGTTGGGGTAAAACCCAACGGCGGGGATCGTAGCACAGAATCAGACTTCGCCAAGCGATCAGCCCGGATTTTGTTTCTGAGAGTTTTCTACGGATCAGATCCGCTTGCTGACTCCAATTCTTCGCACCGAGCAACTGCCTCATCGCCGCCGCATTCACGCCTGGATGGCCAGAGTCGCATTCGATTCGAAACGACACCCGCAACTGATGTAACACCGGGGACGATTGGGCCATCAGACAACTGGCAATGCTGATGTGTCTGTCCAGATCAGTGCGACTCAGCCAACTTCTCTCCCCCGTTTGACCCGCCACCTGATTCAATCCTGAGGCCGTTTCGGGACTGCTGCTAACTGGACATCGCCTTGTTCAAGAAAACGATTGAGAATACATGCCCGAAGCGCCAGTTTTGAAGTTGCGCTATTCGACAATCGGGGAGATCAACAGGGCGAAAATACTTGGGATTGTCATAACCCGACGCGTCAGCGAGGGATTTACGGAAACACTGGTAAAACGCTACAGCTCAATCCCTCACTGAGTGGGTAAGGAGGAGGCTGAGTCACTCAGCCACCTCCTCCCCGTTGTCGCGATGGGGTTGCTTCCCCATATTGACCGCCGTGCGACTTTCTCGCAGCGGGCGACCCCTTTCTCAT